>CAYJFZ010000061.1:0-2529 GCA_964369975.1 uncultured Oscillospiraceae bacterium | reverse complement strand
TTGGTTGATGTTATTGTTGGAGGCGAAGATGTAAAAAAAGCAAAGCCACATCCAGAATCTGTGGATTTAGCATTAAAACAATTAAATGCAAGTGCAAAAGAATGCATATTTATTGGAGATAGTCTTATAGACGCTCAAACAGCACATAACGCTAATATTGATTTTATTGGAGTTACAACTGGAACTACTTGTGAAAATGACTTTAATAAATTTCCTTATATTAAAATTATAAGTCGGTTAAATGAATTATTTTCTATATAAAATTACATCACCTTTTATTTATGGATTAAACAATTATTGGATGAGCGGATTTTGTTTCGCTCATCTTTTGTTTTGTTGAAATGAATTAAAGCTATCTTGAAAATAAATAATGAGTATCACTTTTAAAGTGATACTCATTTAAAATTAGCCTATATTAAAATAAGATAAAATGGCTTATAAAAAAAGTGCTATAAATATTTGTATTAGCCTTCTAATTATATTGATTATACTTGCCTTGAGTGTTATAATTTATATATGTATATCGAAAAAAAGGAGAAAAAACAGATCAAAACTTTCTTGATATAGAACACAAAAAATTTGGAAGGTCTTATGAATAAGACAAAATTAATAAATAAAATAATATCGGGAGCACTTGCCCTAAGTATGTCGGTGGCTATGATATCAATGATAGATACCACAGCATACGCGACAGACACTTCCACAAGTTCACAGCCAATGGCGTTTGGAGCCAGTGGCGTAAAAGCTCGTGATATTTCAGGTGGTGGTACTGAACAAGACATGGTAGTTTACGAAGGTGACCGAATCGTAATGGGAGAATATGATGGCTCAGCCATCGAATGGGTACGACTAAATGATGACGGCTTAATGTTATCTGCAAAAAGTTTATGGCGAAGTACATTTGAAGCAAGCGCAAGTGGTTATTACCCATATAGTACACTGAACATCGCAATGATTGATTTATACAATAATAATGATTTAAATTTAACCGCCGAAGAAAAAGCACTTATAAAAGATACTACTCTCGCAGCAGAAAGTATGCATGCTGATATAGCAGTAGATCTTACAGGGCAAAAGTTTTTTCCTTTATCTGGAAATCATGATAGGGCTGGAGAATTTTTTGAATATTTAGGCTTTGGCACAAACCTTGCAAAATACAGTTCTATTGATTCTTGGTGGCTTCGCTCTTCCGAAAGTGATATCGAAGCTTTTTCTTCTTGGCTCCATGGCGCCATTAACGGCAACCATTTGGACGACCGTATGTGCGGCGCTCGCCCCGCTCATAACATAGATTTATCCCCTGTCCTCTTCACATCTGCCGCCGTAAGCGGAAAAGCAGCATTTAACAGTAGTCACAATTCTTTGCAAGCTATTTCGGGTACAACACCAACTATATGGAAAATGACACTTTTAGATAGTACAAGGACTTTCACAGTAACTGAAGAACCAACAGTTACATGGAATACAGTTGAATTTGACTATGAAAATGCAACGACAGGCGAAAACGAATATATTTCTGTTATGATAGTAGATAGTAGCAACAATATCACGCATTATGCAAAAGTGGAGAATTTAAGAACCACAGCAGACGGCTCGGCAAGTTTTACTACTCCAAGCGGTGTCGTTGGTGATGTAACCTTGAAAATTTTCAACGAGCAAGCAAATGGCGATAACAAAACCGACTATTCAAGTGCTTTTGTAGAGTTTACAGTTACAATACCGCCGCCTCCACCTTCAAAGTATAGCTTAGTTGTGAATTATGGTAGTGGTGATGGGAATTTTGAAGCTGGAACTTGGATAACGATAACAGCTGAAAATCGCACAGGCTACACATTTAGCCACTGGGCATCAAACGAAGTAACTTTTGAAAAATCAAAAGCTGAAACAACAAGATTTATAATGAATAGCAAAAATGTTGAGGTTACGGCTATTTACACCTTAAATGGTGCTATAACACAAACTACCCCAACACAAACAGCAAACCCAGAAGAAACAGCAAACCCAGATGATAGCAAAGAAGAAACAGCCTCAGAAGAAACCGCAAACCC
This sequence comes from uncultured Oscillospiraceae bacterium, assembly GCA_964369975.1. Lineage (GTDB taxonomy): Bacteria > Bacillota > Clostridia > Oscillospirales > Ruminococcaceae > RGIG3102. The sequence goes on along the minus strand of CAYJFZ010000061.1, from coordinate 481 downwards.
AGTCAAAACACAGGCGCCAGTACTTGAAGGAGATTCAGGAAGTGAGCCTACTTCACAAGATAGCGCAAACTCAATGCTTTTGATAATCGGATTAGGTATAGTTATTATAGCTATCGCAGGATTTGTAATTTTAAGAAAACATAAAAAAAGCGAATAGTAAAATTGTAAATTAAATAAAATAAACAGCAATCAAAATCCGATATGCCGTAAACAAAAATAAGAGTCAGAAAACTATCAGTTTCCTGACTCTTTATTTTATAAAATTATTTTATTTTTATTGAAAATTTATCGAAAGTGATACTGAGTTTTATTCAGTAATAAGCACTCATAAATAATAACGTATATACACGAATAGTACAGATAATAGTCGCAGAAAAATTTTGCAAAAGAAAAAACCTTGAAAAACATAACTGTTTATCAAGGTTTTTTTGGTTGCGGAGGCCAGATTTGAACTGACGACCTTCGGGTTATGAGCCCGACG
>CAYJFZ010000060.1:0-2531 GCA_964369975.1 uncultured Oscillospiraceae bacterium | reverse complement strand
AATAGTGAACTAGAAAAGTTTTCGTTTAAAAAATCTATTTCAGAACTTACTGAAAAATCATTATTAGTTTTAAAAGATTCACTTGCTATGAAATATAAAAATATTGAAGGTAGAAAAGTTTTTATAGAAGATGATTTGTGGAAAAATCCAAATGAATTTTTAAAACAATACCCTATAATTTTAAGTACCACTCATTCCACAAGAGGAAGTCTTAAAGATGTAATGTATGATTATGTTATAGTTGATGAGGCATCTCAAGTTGATTTAGCTACAGGTGTACTCGCGATGTCAGTAGCTAAAAACATTGTAATAGTTGGTGATTTAAAGCAGTTACCTAATGTCATTAATGATAAAGATAGAGAAATGATAACTGATATTTCAAAACAAAATCATATTTCAGAAGGATATAGATTTGAAGAACATAGCCTACTATCTTCAATTTGCAAGGTATTTAATGATATACCTAAAACTTTATTAAAAGAACATTATAGATGCCATCCTAAAATAATTAATTTTTGCAATCAAAAGTTTTATAACGGAGAACTTGTTATTATGACTGCTGATAAAAACGAGGATGATGTTTTATCATCAACTATAACAGCAAAAGGGAACCATGCAAGAGGACATTTTAATCAAAGGCAAATAGATGAAATTACAAAGAATATATTGCCTGAATTAAACTCTGATGATGTAGGAATTATAACACCTTATCGCAAACAAACGGATGCATTAGATAAAGAGTTAAAAGAGTTAGAGATTGATATTTCAACTGTACATAAATTCCAAGGCAGAGAAAAAGACGATATAATTATTTCAACTGTTGATAACGTTATAAGTGAATTTACAGATAATTCTAATATGCTAAACGTTGCAGTATCGAGGGCAAAAAATAGACTAAGAGTAGTTGTGTCAGATAATGAAAAAAATGAAAATACTAATATAGGAGATTTAATTAAATATATTCAGTATAATAATTTTGAAGTAAAGAGAAGTGATATATTCTCAGTTTTTGACATGCTATACAAGTCTTATGAAAAAGAAAGAAAAGAGTATTTAGCAAAATATAAGAAAGTGTCTGAGTATGATTCAGAAAATTTAATGTATTCTGTAATATATGATATTATCTCAGAAGAAAGATTCTCAAAGTTTGATGTGATAACTCACCAAATGTTAAATGGAATAATAAGAGATACATCTAAATTAAATGAAGAAGAATTTGCCTATGCAATGAATCCGTTAACACATGTTGATTTCTTGATTTATAATACAATTGATAAATCTATGGTGTTAGCTGTTGAAGTTGATGGATATGCTTATCATAATGAAGATACAAAGCAAAGTCGTAGAGATAACTTAAAGAACATAATACTTGAAAAATATGATATTCCATTATTGCGATGTGGTACTAACAGTAGTGATGAAAAAGCAAGGGTTGAAAATAAGTTGTTGGAGATTTTGGGTTAGTGAAAAATATCAAATCGAGAAATGTAATGAAGGGCTTAAGAAATAATAACTGGTTCACTAGTATGGATTTTTAATGATTATAAAATATGTACTGCAAAGGTTGATTTAAAAGAATAGAATTAAATTTAAGAAAAAACTTTATGTTTTATGGAGGTAGTTATATGTTAGAAAAATTTTCGGCTTGGATGAAGAAAAATACAAATCTTTCTGATAGCTCGATATACAAATATAAAATTGCTGTGAGAACTGTTTCTAATGATATGGCGGAATGTGGCGTTATTCATAAAAGTATATTTGATATGAATCTATTTGAGTTAGATATAGCTATAAATACAATTTTTCAAAACTCCCAGTTCATTCAAAAAAATGAAAAGGGCAAGAGAATGTATAGCAACTCATTAAAACAATATAGATACTTTATGGTAGATACTATTGATGATGCTGAAGTTTATGATAAAACTTTTAATACCGAAAAAGTTGCCCTAACTATGCTTCGAGTTGGACAAGGAGCATACAGATCAAATCTTATAGCAAAATACAACAGTCAGTGTGTTGTTACTGGTATCAGTCATCCTAAATTATTAATTGCAAGCCATATAAAACCTTGGTCTATATGTGAGAGCAATGAGCGTGTTGATGTCGAGAATGGATTACTATTAAGTGCTAATATGGATAAACTATTTGATTGTGGATTAATAACATTTAGCAATACTGGAAAATTATTTATTTCTTCCTTTGTTGGATCTGAAAATGAAAAGAAATTACATATAGCAAACGATATAAGAGTCGAGTTAAAAGCAAGTGCACAGTTATTAAATTATTTAGAGTATCATCGTGATATTCTGTACATAAAGTAAATAAATTCTCAATACTTTAAAATGTTAAAATTTTGCATCAAAAAGATTATCTAACAATATCGTGAGATTGATTGAAAAATATGGTTTTTAATGCTATAATAAAATGAACCATATATGTGTTATAGATAAATCAAGGAAGGTGCGAGAAAATGCCCATAAGTTACGATAAACTTTGGAAATTACTTATAGATAAAAAGATGAATAAAACAG
>CAYJFZ010000059.1:0-2562 GCA_964369975.1 uncultured Oscillospiraceae bacterium | reverse complement strand
TCTTCACCTAATATTAGTTGAGAACTGTTTTCATCTAATTCTGTTTTTATTTTTTGACCTGCTCTGCGAATACGCTCTTTTCCTATTTCGCATATATTTTTATATCCTGCTTTGTAAGCTTCGGATTTTTCGTCGCATGATGCAGGTATTTGAACTAAAACAAATTTGCGATTTCCGTTATCTTCTGCATTTAGCTGCATAACAGCATGAGCGGATGTTGCAGATCCAGAGAAGAAATCTAAAACAATATCATTTTTATCTGCAAATAGTTTGTATATATCATGCATCAAATATAAAGATTTTGGAAAGTCAAAAATATTAGCCCCTAATAAATTATTTGCTATTTTCGTACCATATTGAATAAAATTATATTCTTTTCTATCCCAATGAGTTTTAATTACTTGTGTTTCTCTTAATTTTTCCATAATACTAATAAACCCATCATTATCTCTTGATATTTCTAATTCTCCATTATCAATAAGTTTTTGTGTTGTTTCAGGAAGCACTTTCCAGCTCATTTCAACACCAACTTTAGTTTTGGGATAAACAGCAACATTGTCTTTGTTTGCGTTATTAGATTCTAAAAAAAGTTTGCCAGTTGCTGTATCTGCATATATCGGATACCAAAATTTAGGGCGAACTGATCTATGTGCCAATTTTCCATCTGTCAACCTTATAAAATTTTGCAACCTATAGTTTCCTTTATTGTCGGATAGATTATATTTTTTTGCTACTTCTGGGTTTAATACAACATTTTGCAATTTCGCTATACCTTCATTTTTAGCATATACTATTAAAAACTCATTGCTTGGACCGATAAATTTAGCTTGATTTCTTCCTTCTGGTTTATGGATTACAGATATTACACCTATACGATTTGAATAGCCGAATATCTCATCACAAATTACACCTAAATTAAACAATTCATTGTGATCTATTGATACTATAAAGAAACCATCATTTGAAATTAAATCCTTAGCTATTTTTATACGTTGATACAACATATTAAGCCAGTCAGTATGGAATCTTCCGTTTGCCGAAGTGTTTTGGAACACAAGATTACCTTCATCGTCACGCTCATAATCATTGGTGTATTCATCTCCATCTTGACTATAATCATTCTTATATAAAATATCATTCCCTGTGTTATATGGTGGATCTATATAAACTACTTTCACTTTGCCAAGATATGTTTCTTGTAAAAGCTTTAAAACTTCAAGGTTATCACCCTCAATATAAAGATTTTCTGTTGTGTCAAAGCTTACACTTTCTTCTCTGCAAGGACGAAGTGTTTTGTTTATCGGTGCATTCGCCGTAAGCACAGATTTTTTCTTATCTGGCCATGTGAACTGGTATCGTTCTTCACGTCCATCAACAACAGTCGCAGATATCTCCTGCATAAGCACATCTTTATCAATAGCACGCACAAGTTCGCCATTTTCATTTATAGTTTCAGTCACTGCACTAGGGAATAACGCAGATAACTTAGCAAAATTATCATCAGCACGATTTGGTGTGTGCATTTTTAGTTTGTCCATTATTTAATCCCCTTTTATTGACGATTCTTTCGCTCGATTTTCATGTGTGTCCCATAAAAAACTCACAAAAGTTATACTACTGCCTACTGCAAGTTTTGCATGACGTTCTTCTAATCCTTTATATGTTGCACTTTTACCATGCCCACTACCATAAGGATTTCTTAATGCTGCTAAGTTGGTGGCAATAGCACTTAAATTCCCTAAGATGGATTTCATTTCGGTGGCAGCAGGAGCTGTTTCTGATATGTTGTTGGGCATCAGCTTTAAATTCTTCAAAGTTTCTCTTGCTAATTGCCCGACATCCAAGTTTTTATCCCAAGTGATTTTCAAATCATCAAGAATTGTTTTGCAACAACTTTCAACTAACTCTTTTGCCTTGCCAATTGCTTCTGTAGGGTTTTCAGATTGCATTTTTAACATTAAATCTATTTGAGCCGACAGATATTCGCTTGAAAAACTGTTTTTTAGCTTAATTGCAGTTGGGTGCAAAGGGAAACTATTATTCATCACCCTATCCAGTATTTCTTTGCACATAAAATAAGTTTTTTTGTAGTCTGAATTATTAGAAAAATCATCATCAGAATATTCATGCTCGTAATGAACTGTGTAGTAATCAAATAAATCTTTTAATAATTTCATCGTTCCTTCATCGTTGTTTTCTTCAGAAATGAACGCCATGAGAGATTTGCCTTTAGATAATTTATATTTGTCGCACAGAGCAACACCAACACTACTCATTGTAAAAACATCAAAATCATTTGTTGAAAAATTAAGAACATATCCTCCACGGTTGAATAATTTAACAAGCAATCCTTTTTCTATCTGCGTTAATTTATTCATCATAACACCATCCTTATAGTATCAGCACTATACGCATTAAACAGTTGCTCAAAATTCACTGCAACACTGCTATCAGCAAGGGAGCTATCACGCATAACAAAATAGTATGGTTTTTTCTTTGCGATTTGTTCTACAATTTCGTCAGTGACATCATCATCAAAGCAAGCTATCAAATAATCATCGG
>CAYJFZ010000058.1:0-2592 GCA_964369975.1 uncultured Oscillospiraceae bacterium | reverse complement strand
AGCATCCATGCGTCTACTTTATTCTTGTATAGCTCGTGGAAGTTTTTAAGCCCTGTAATCTTCCCGTAAAATAGTACAAGCTAAAAAGAGAGACTTCTGGCAAATTGCCCTTCAGGAGGGAATTATGAAGAAGTCACGCTTTTCAGAGTATCAGGTCATTAAAATATTGAAAGAAGCTGAGGCCGGTCGAACAGTTGTTGATGTTTGTCGTGAGTATGACATTGCCAGTGCCACTTTTTACCGATGGAAGGATAAGTATGGTGGCATGGAAGCTTCTGACATAAAGCGCATGCGCGATCTTGAGCAAGAAAATGCCCGGCTTAAGCAAATGTTTGCTGACTTAAGCCTTGAAAACATGGCTTTGAAGGCTGTTATTGAAAAAAAGTTTTAGTGCCAGCTGAGAAGCGAAAAGCGGTAGCGTTTATCCATGAAGAATTTGGGATTTCTGTGAATAAAGGTTGCTTAGCCATAAAGTTAAGCAGGACAACCTTTAATTATATTGCCAAGCCTAGGGATGATTTACCAATTATCACAGAGCTTTTTAAGCTGGCAGAAAAGTATCCACGTTACGGGTTTGAGAAGTTTTTTGCTTTGATTCGCCGTGCTGGGCATGCATGGAACCATAAACGCGTTTATCGTGTATACAAGCAATTAAATTTGCATTTACGGCGTAAGGGGAAAAAGCGTCTACCTTCACGCTCGCCGATAGTACTTGAAAAACAACTGACTACTAACAAGTGTTGGTCTTTGGACTTTATGAGTGATGCCCTTATCCATGGGGCTCGATTTCGAACGCTTAATATTATAGATGACTGTAGCCGTGAAGCTTTAGCTATTGAGGTGGATACTACATTGCCAGCGGCGCGTGTTATCCGTGTTTTAGAAAGAATTGCAGCATGGAGAGGTTATCCTTTAAAGTTACGTATGGACAATGGGCCAGAATTTATTTCTGTAAAATTAGCAAATTGGGCAGAACAACATGGAATAGAGCTTGACTTTATTCAACCAGGAAAGCCCACACAAAATTCATATATTGAACGCTTTAATCGTACTTTCCGTGATGAAGTATTAAACTTCTATGCATTTAATCGGTTGAGCGAGGTTAGGGAAATAGTGGAAAATTGGATGTGCCAGTACAACGAACAAAGACCCCATCAAGCACTAGGCAACTTAACCCCAGCGGAATTTGCCCTTAAACATACAGAACTCTCTCATTTAGTTTTGCACTAAGATGGGGAGGTTTACACATCTACCTTGACAAATATTCTCGATTTTCCTATGCTCATATTTTAAAGTGTATATAGTATACATATTATGAATTATTTTTAGGACAGTTTTTACATGTACGAAGAAAAAGCTCTTTTGCGCTCCATTCCCGTTGCCGAGGCCATTGATTGTGTTCTTTGCCATGACATTACAGAAATAGTTCCAGGGCAAAACAAAGGCCCCATTTTCCGCAAAGGACATATGATAACAGCAGAAGATGTCCCTGTACTTTTGCGCGTGGGCAAAGAAAATATATATGTATACGAGCCCTGTGCGGGAATATTACATGAAGACGATGCCGCCATACGCATAGGCAAAGCTCTGTGCGGTAAAGGTATTCATTTTTCAGATATTTCTGAAGGGCGCATAAATTTTTTGGCAGACTATCAAGGGCTTTTACATATTGATACCAAGGCTCTTATGGAAATAAATTGCCTTGATGAAGTGGCTGTGGCCACTTTGCACACCTTACAGCAAGTACAAGCAAAACAGGCTGTTGGCGGCACCCGCATTGTGCCCCTTTTTATTGAAGAACACAAAATAGCCCAGCTTGAAACTATGCTCACCAAGCCCATCATTGAAATACTTCCCTTAGCTAAGCCTTGTGTAGGCATTGTCACCACCGGCAGTGAAATTTATCACGGCCGCATAAAGGACAGCTTTGGCCCCATCCTCCACGAAAAATTAGCCCAATACGAAGCGCACATTCTAGGGCAAAGCCTTACCAGCGATGATGTGGAGATAACATCTGCCGCCATACAAGACTATGTACAGCAAGGGGCGGATTTGGTCTTGGTTACAGGCGGCATGTCGGTGGACCCTGATGACAGAACGCCTTTGGCCATACGCCAAACGGGCGCAGAAATAGTTCGCTATGGGGCTCCCACCTTTCCCGGTGCCATGTTTTTGGTGGCAAAGCTTGGCAATGCCCATATTTTAGGCCTTCCCGGCTGTGTTATGTATCACAAAGCCAGTATTTTTGAGCTTATTTTGCCGCGCCTTTTGGCAGGCCTTGAAATTTCAGCAAAGGATATTGCCGCCTTAGGGCATGGGGGCCTTTGCCCTTCTTGTGCCGTATGCCGCTATCCTTTGTGTTCTTTTGGAAAAGGCTAAAGCTCTTTTCCAAAACGCTGAAGCCTCTTCAGCGCTTTATGATTTACGGTATAAATCATGAAGTTTTTCCCTTGGTTAAAGACAATTTTGACAGCTCCTATGTCAAAAGAGTCTTTTTTCGTAAACAGAATTTGTTGTCATGATTATAACTAAGGAGTCAGACATGATTGCGAAGACGCTTGTGGTTAACGGGTTACCCCGAAAGATTTTTGT
>CAYJFZ010000057.1:0-2714 GCA_964369975.1 uncultured Oscillospiraceae bacterium | reverse complement strand
TACTATTTTGCAGAAGCAGCAAAATTAGGAATAACGCTTGATACAAAAGTTGAAGCGATTTAATCTTTTTCCTAGGAAAGATTAAGAGCCTTTAGAAATATTTATTTGAAAACTGCATATATGATTTAAGCTAAGATAACATTGCATTAGAATGTACTAATGCAATGTTATTTAAAAATGAAAGTATTACAACTATTATATGAATTTATAGAAAAAAGGGTTTTAGGAAAGGAGAAAAGAATGAGTAATAAAAAAGAAGCTCGTATTGGTGTTGCTAGTATAGAGCGTAAAGGTGTGAGTACATTAGCTATAGTGGGAATGATTTACGCTATTGTGTGTGCGGGGGCCTTTGGTGTAGAAGAACTTATTATGGAAGCTGGCCCTGGACTTGCTTTAACTTTGCTTATTGTTATGCCGTTTATATGGGCTATACCATACAGCATTATCTGTGCCGAAATGGGTAAAGCGAGGCCTGTTGAAGGTGGAACGATTGCATGGGTTAAAGAGGGAATGAATGAATTCTGGTATGCAATAATGAATGTATCTAACGTTCTATGGTCGCTTGTGTGCAATACTGTTTATGTTGTTTTGGCAGTAAACTATATAGGAACTATGATACAACTTACAGAAGGACAAGCAACAATGCTTAAATTCCTAATGATATTCGTATTTTTGACTGTAAACCTTCTAGGACTTAAAGAAGTTGGAGGTGTTTCGGTAATATTATCTGTAACTATTTTTGTCGCGTTTGCGTTTGTAGCTATTGTAGGATTTGTAAATTGGAATTCTTCTCCATTTGTACCATTTATAGCTGATGGTTTGTCTTTTGGGGAAGCGTTAAGTGCAGGATTTGCAGTTGCTGTTTGGATGTATTCGAGCTTCGAAGAAGTTTCTGTTGTGGCTGGCGAAGTTGAAGGTGCAGAAAGAAAAATTCCTAAAGCTTTAATGATAGGAATCCCAGTAATAGCACTTACTTATATATTGCCAACATTGGCAGGACTTGGTTCGGTAGGAAGATGGGCAGAATGGTCAACAGATGGTGGAGTAAGCTATCACACAGTGCTAACAGACTTCGTATCGCCAGTTTTCGGAGTGATATTTATGGTTGTGGCTGTTTTAGGACAACTTGCAATATTTAATGTATGTATAACAACTGGATCTAGAAGTTTGATGATGGCGGCAGATAGCCACTTTGTTCCTAAGAGTTTGGCAAAGATTTCAAAGAAAAATGTACCTTATGTAAGTATTGTATTTATTGGTGTTGCAACTGCATGCTTAATGTTCTTTGAATTCCATTTCTTAGTAGTAGTAGACGTATTCTTTATGGCGATATGTACTATATTAACAATTATTGCATCAAGCAAGATACTTAAAACAATACCTAGAGAAGATAGAATATTCAAAAAAATGAGTTCGCCAGGGATGCTCAGATATTGTTATTTTGCAATTGGTACAGTATGTGTATTAACTACTATTTTAAATGGTTTGGATTGGTTCCTAGGAGGCCTTATTTGGATGATGCTTGTTCCTCCTATATATGTAGTTTTAAAATGGGTTTATAAGGGATTGACTTTAGATGACGCTATTAAATATCCATTAAATCCAAAGACTAAATTAGGATATGGCAACATTAATCTGATAGGGAAATTATATGTTGGGTTAGGTATATATGCGATATTAGCTAGATACTTTATTCAGTTCTATGAGCTTAGCTGGGGCCCTGCGTATTATAGAGATGAAAATGAAGGATTCTTTAGCAGTTTCTGGGGGATGCTAGAAACGTCTACTATATTGGGAATTGCTTCTATTGTATTAGGTTTGATATTAATTGTAGTATTTAGGAAGATTGATAGAGAACCTGTAAAAGTATAAGTATATAAGCAAATTTTCATGTCGGTTTGAAGTCAGTGGCATGCATCAAACACATAAGCATGCCTAAGGGTCTGACCCGATAATAAGAATGGTTGTTATTGTAAGTTTATATAGAAAAGAAAGGAAAAGAAAATGAAAAAAATATTATTATTAATTATGTCATTGTCTTTGGTAGTATTTTCATTTGCAGGTTGTGTCGGTAGCGAGAGCGAAGAAGCAGTTATGCCAGCTGATCTAGCAGCAGAAATACAAGTCTTAGAAGACCACACAGCAGCATTTGCGGCAGAGAAATTAGATGGAGAATGGGCTGATAGGTATGTTGCGTTTATGGCAACTGTAGATCCTGATGTAGATTCTCAAGAACTTATGTCAGATCCTGAGTATAGAGCATTAAGTGACATAGCAGTAGAAGTTTTAGACGAGTATGACTCGTGGTATGCTTATATTGTTGCACCAGATGGAGAAACATATGATGATGAAGGAAGACCTCATTTCTTCTGTATGATGGACACATATGAACCGATTTATGATACAGACCCGTACATGTATGACTATGGATGGGAATGGCAATTCCAAGATGCTTGGGAAAATGATGCACCATCATCAGCTCCTTCAGCTTGGTTGGAAGAGGGAGAAGCACTATGGTCAACATTTGCACCTATTCACGATAGCGAAGGTAATTTAGTGGCGTTACTTGGCGTAGACTCGCCTGGAACACTATTTGCAGATTATCCAGAGTGGAATAGAGATGCACAAGAATGGAATGGATTATTAGAAGGTCCTGTGGTTATCGCAGAATAATCCGACTAATATAATAAAACAATTAACTATTTGCCCTGTTC
>CAYJFZ010000056.1:0-2757 GCA_964369975.1 uncultured Oscillospiraceae bacterium | reverse complement strand
TTTTATAAAAAATAAAAGCTACATTTCACAAAAGTGAAATGTAGCTTTTAACTTGTGTGTTAGTTACAATTTGGAAGTCCGAGTATTTTTGTTGAAAAGTCAATTAAATTTGTATAAACATTAAGCGCCAATATACACTTGTGCATATAGGCAATAATATAAGTACAATCATGACCCCCAATCAACAACACATTATTCTGTCAATGTACAGTGCCATTTATACTTAGTATAGTTTTTTTATTCGCAATTCTTCCTTTTTTGTATAATAAAGTTCCACTTTATTAACAATAATATTTACCAATTTAATTACAAGTCGGAATTTAGATATAATTATATCTAGTATGCCTAATAAACTAAAACCGGTAAAAATTACAGAAAAAAAGGTTGCTTGACTATTATTATTTTGAATAAGCAATCCTAAAACGCCCACAATTCCAACTAATGCAAATAGACAGTAAAATATAAAATACAATGCAATCTTTACATTTTTACAAAAGTTATTAATTTTCGTATTTGACTCCAAATGTATTTTCTTTCGCAATGTTTCTAACTCTTTTTTATGCTGATTGTTTTCTTCATTTAACTCTTTATTAACACGCTCTCTTTCAAGTTGCTCTAAGTCTTCGTATTTAATATTTTCTATATTTTCTATATTACCATCAATTAATTCCATGATTTTTTCTTTTTCAGTGTAGATTAGTTCTTTGTAGTTTGACATAGATTGGTTTGTTGTCTTGACTTCATAATTAAGTTTTTCAACTTGTTTAACAAATTCATCACAAATTTGCTGTGTGGGCTCAAGTGAAACTCTAGCAAATTCAACTAATTTCAAAGCTGGTAATTCAGTATATTTTTTATAATTTTTAACCCACAAAATAGTCGTGAGGTCTAAATCACTTATTATCAATGGTACATTATTATTTTTTCCCAATGTTTTGTTTACACAATTCACCAAATCTAAATTAGACGTTGTAAATATAGCTTTGCATTCTTCTATTTTACTGTACTCTCTGCCTCGGCGTAAAGTAAAAACCGAAGCAACGGAACTAACATCATTGTTTAATGCCTCATCGTTTTTATAGAACAATTCACTTGAAAGTTTGATTTTAAGCTCTTGTTCACCAATTGAGTTTTTAAAATCTTTACTGGTAATTTTGCCGCTTCCATCTTCACTTAAGCTAGGAGTGTCAACTATTTCAATAGAATATTTCTTAAAATATTCCTCCAAATTTATTAATACTCGCCCAACATCTGCTGGAGAATAATCAAATTTATCAAAATATTCTAAAGTGTTTGTATTGTTATCATTATAAATCTTTTTATAACTTTCAATATCGTTTAACTTACGAAATTTATAAGCATCTATGATTTTATAAACCTCAGAGTAATTGTGCGAAAAACATTTTAAAGGTATTTTACTATTATTTAAAATTTCAACTAATTGTTTTGCACTTGTATTTCTTTCATTACCTTTGAATCCGAAAATCTCCAACAAAAGAGTAGTATCTAGATAAATACTAACATCATTTGCTTTTTGATTAAATTGTGTATCTGTATAACCGTATATGATGTTCGAAAGAAACAAGCCTGTAACAATGTTATGAATATAGGTGAATGTCTCCGTTTTCTTTTCGCTTTCACTCAGTATAAATTGAGCAATATTATAATATATTGTGTTTTCCTTTGGCGATATTTTTGCCAACGTAAAAACTTCAGAAAATACAAAATATCCCTTGCTCTCTAAAAATTCAACAAAGTGTTTTTTCGCATCTTCAGCAGTAAAGTCTTTTTTAAATATTTTTTCCTTTTTGTTATTTAAATAAGTAGTTAAACTGTTTATGACAATATCAGTTTGTTTTTTAGCATGACTCAACTGCATGTCAATTGAATTGCATTTATCTGATAAATTTTCCTTTATATAAAATGTTTTGTTTTTACGAAAAAGTACATTTCTTTTAACAAGGCGATTAAAAACCTTTTTCATAACTGAATTTGGAATGTGATAAAAACCAAATTTCTTTGTCATATAATCAGAAACTACATTGCTAATAATTTCCTTTTCACACGAAGCTACTTGATTTATAGAGTATATTACAAAAGGGACTATTAATTCTAAGCTGTCCTTTTTTTCTTTGTTCCATAGTGCTGCTAACATTGCCGTACTGGTTAATGCTTGTTGTTTATCCATATTTATCACCGCCCAAAACAATTATACATCACCTACCTTTAATATTCAATAATATAGTAGAAAAAGTCGATTTCTGAAATTAACAACATATATTCAGTTGAACAACCTATATACAGATAAAATTATTTGCAATTTTTAATATACTTAAATATTAATCATATTATATTTGTAAGCTTGTCAACATTTAATCGATTTTTGTCGATTGTTTTACTTATATTAACTAATTAGCAAGATTGCAAAATTTTGCGTTTAATCTTAGCTGTTAATTTAAGCTAAATCTTTTAGTGGTTGTTATAAATTGTTTTAAAGTCTAGCGTATTTTGTGTTAATGGCCTTTTTTGTCAAATAAAAAATTGATATTTTCACAGGTAATTTTGTTTATGTTTGATGATATCGCAAATATTAATATTGTCTAAAAATTGTAGCCGTTAGACAATTTTAATAATAGTTATTAAAATTTTTGGTTTTGGGGTATTAGAAAAATATAAGCCCGCTTCTCTTCCCATCCACAAATACAATATCCAAGCTCTTATTCTCATACACCTTAATGCTCTCAATCAACCTAAGCA
>CAYJFZ010000055.1:1561-2759 GCA_964369975.1 uncultured Oscillospiraceae bacterium | reverse complement strand
CCAATTATTGTATTGCGAAGGGTACGCCCTTCGGATATTTTAGCTATGAACATCGGGGTAGCAACTGACCACGAAATCCAGTTTGCATAGAAAAAGACTGTCCAGTTTTGGGGGAAACCATAACCGTCTGCTCCCGATACGCGAAGCGGGTCCATCCAAGTGGTCATTTTGAAGAAGTTGTCCGCAACAAATCCCATCGCTGTAAGACCGGTGTCAACTGTGTATCTAATATCACTTACAATCAAAACAACGAGCAATAATATTAAATAAATGTATACCGATTGATTAGCAACCCACGAGATTGCTTTCATTCCTTTTAGACATGAAATGGTAAATACCACCGCAACCACTAACAAGATCCCTATTGTTAGCCATTTGCTATCTGGAACGCCTGTAGCTCCGGAGAAACAAGCAGAGATCATTGGAGTTGCTAGCGAAAAGATGGTTGCACAACCTGCCAACAGCCCAGCAATACAAAAGATATCGATAACTCTTCCAAGCCAACCGTTTACTCGATTTCCAAGTATCGGCCGACATGCTTCTGAAAGTGTTTCTTTTTTGCGTTTCTTAACGAAAATCATAAATCCAAGCGCTGCTGCCGGAAGGATATAGAAAACCCAACCCATTAAGCCCCAATGGAATAAAGGATATGCGGAGACTAGATCTTGAACTTCTGCTGCAGTTCTGCTTAAGCCAAGTCCAAACGGATCTTCCATATAGTAATACGCCCATTCAATAAGCGACCAATACAAAACGTCTGCCGCTGCCATCGATGTAAAAATCATCGCAGCCCAGCTGAAATCGTTATATCTTGGTTTGTCTAAGTTACCTAATTTAATCCTTCCAAACCTAGAAAACGCAATCCAAAAAGATACACCTAACATCACTAAGCCCACAGCCATAAACAACCAACCAAGTTCGTTTACAAACAGTGCGCGTAACGCCCCAAACATAGCCGCCGAAGTATCAGGAAAAAATGCAATCGTTACACCCATTAAAGCTACTAACATAACCGGTATTACCGTTACAAACCAATCGATCTTACCTTTTTCCTTTGTTTTTACAATATTACTCATTTGTTTTCCTCCATTCTAATTTTTTTAGTTAATATTAAAAACAAAAATCTAGTTTATTTAATATAGTAGTTACCTCCAGTTTTTAATTATTATTAATGCATAAACACATTGATTTAAATATA
>CAYJFZ010000055.1:0-1551 GCA_964369975.1 uncultured Oscillospiraceae bacterium | reverse complement strand
ACGCTAGCTCATCAATATATTTTTTCAGCCTGTCTTTAGTTGAATTGTCAAGCAATGTTGTGGCCGATGAAATGATCTCTGGAACCTGTTCACTGGCATTTTGAACTAGAGCATTGCAGTTGGTGTGTTGGTGCGGGTCATAAACAGACCAGTCAGACATTGAAGGTTGCCAACCACTACGCAGATATTCCAATGTGCTATCATGCATAAGAAAATCTTTACCGTGTTCTACATCCATAATAATATCTAGCCCAAGATGGAGGTCGGATGTTTGCAATCCTGAAATAATATGCTTCACACGAGATATTAACTCGTTGTCTATTAGAGTCTTTTCAAAAGATGTTGCCATCAGGTTTTCTAGCGTTCCAACTGATTGACTGGTGACATTTACATCCATCATTGCAGTTAGCAGCAAACTTTGCATCCCTTCATACCCGGCTTGGTAATCTGTGAATTTCGAGCTAGTAACGCCGGTTTGCGCTCTAGCCGGGATTTTATAAAACTCTCGATACATCTGTATTGCACCGCCCAACATTAAGCTTGTGTCAGGACATGCACATTCCCACGTTGCATATCTCATATTTCCATATGTGAGGGATGCAGAGGGCAAAACAGGAATTGTTGGATTTATTAACTGCAAAATACAAATACCGGCAATCGTCTCGGCATTTTGCAAAAGGATTGTTCCTAGGTTATGTATCGGCGAAGTAATTCCGGACATTGGTGCCGAAACAATACATGTAGGTTGGTTATATCTCGAAAACTCTAACATGGCTTCACAAGTTTTGTCGACAAACACAAGGGGGCTTTCGGGAGAGATAACGTTCCATGTTACATAATTATTGTTGAGAAATTCTTTCCCAAACGCTATTTCATACATGTTAAGGATTTCGGTTTTTTCCTTTTTCCCTTCAAAAACCATAGGAGCAAGCCAAGGTTTATCGGTATATAACATAGTGTTATACGCACACATATGACTTTTTATACGGTTAGGAACGTCGATTGGATCTAACGGTTGATAACCTGCCATGTGAACATTATCACAGTGTTGATATAGTTTTTGTATATCCGCGAAATCCTGTATAGTCGCTTCACCGCGAGCTTCGTCTTTTCCTTTTCGCATGAAAGGTTCTCCGCCAGCCGGATGAATTGCCAACCCTTCACCAACAATGATTGAGTTCTCATCATTAATGGCAGATAGTTTAAAGGTCGAAGGAACTAGTTTGAGTAATCGAGCCACTAACGTCGAGGGTATCATTACTTTTTTACCATCTATTTTAGCGCCATTTTTTTTGAAAAGTTCAAGAATTTCTTCCGAGTCGATTACGACCCCTTTGTTTTCCAAAATATGCAACGTAGCTTGATGAATTTCTTCCATCTGACTATTTGTTAAAAATGCAGGTTTTTGAACTAAAGCCATATCTAATCTCCTTATTGATTATACAAAGATGTTGTTATCTTTCTCACTTGTTCGATGTTTTGATCAATCCATTCAACACACCGAATTTGATGCATTGTATAGTAGAAATATTCAAAAATATTTATGTTTGG
>CAYJFZ010000054.1:0-2782 GCA_964369975.1 uncultured Oscillospiraceae bacterium | reverse complement strand
CACACACCAATAGCAGGAAACTCAATTGGTGTTCCACCAGCCATACGAATACCTGCCTTTACGGCATCGCTTATTTTATCAAGGTTAATGTGTCCTGGAATAATTTCGTTTTGGGCGCAGCATACACCTATTAATGGACGAGACAATTCTTCGTCTGTGTATCCCATTGCGCGAAATAAAGATCTATGAGGGGCTCTTGCAATCCCTTTTTTTGCGTTATCACTTTTCATATTTAACCGCCTATTTTTTGTCAATACTGTTACTATTTTAGTGTATTTTATGCTTACGGTCAAGGCGAGAAGTTTTAATACTACTAAATATTTTTAGTATAGGTGAAGTATTTAAATAAATTGTTCAAGTGGTTATTTTTAAAATTATCACATCTTGACATCTTCACTTTTGTAAAGTATTATAAAAAAAGGAGTATTTTATGTCAGAAAAACTACACTTTAGCTACAATAAAATTCACGATACTGTTAGAAAATTATCAGAAAAAATTTGTGCAGACAATTATGAACCTGAGCTTATGGTTGCAATAGGTTCTGGTGGGTTTATTCCAGCACGAATGATGAAAACATATATTGAAATACCAATTTTGGCTGTAGGTGTTAAATACTATACAGAAGGCGCAGATACCTTAGATGAGCCGAGTAAAATTCAATGGATTGATGATGCAACAAAAAAACTTGAAGGGAAAAAAATTCTCCTCGTTGATGAAGTAGATGATACTCGAACTACATTAGAATATTGTATAAAAGAGTTACTCAGACACAACCCAAAAGAAATAGCCGTAGCCGTTATACACCAAAAAGAAAAACAAAAAAAAGGTGTTATCCCTACGGAAGTAAAACGCTACTATGCTGGAGAGATCTTAGGCGATGCGTGGTGTTGTTATCCTTGGGATGCAAAAGATATTTTTGAACATGAGAAAATGAGTTCATAATATAGTTGCACTATGCATTCATTGTACAGTGCAACCTTAACAGAATGGCATATTTGTTACAGAGTTTTATACCCTTCAACAATTTCAACACCACTACTTGTTCCAATTCTTGAAGCGCCTGCTGCAATAAAGGCTAAAGCTTCTTCAGTTGTTTTTACGCCACCAGATGCTTTTATCTTAATTGCATCTCCGACACATTCTTTCATAAGCTTTACATCTTCTAACGTTGCTCCACCAGTACCAAATCCTGTAGAGGTTTTTACAAATGTAGGCTTTACTTTAAGAGCAATTTCACATACCTTGCGTTTTTCATCATCGGTTAAATAACATGTTTCAAGAATTACTTTACTCGTTACGTTGTAGTCATTGCAAACATCGACAATACGGCGCATTTCATCTTCAATATAATCAAAATTGCCACTTTTTAGTTCGCCAATATTAATTACATAGTCAACCTCTTTTGCTCCTTTTTCGATAATATCTCGAGTTTCAAAGACCTTCGTTTCTATAGTACACTGCCCTAAAGGGAAGCTCACCGCAGCGTCACAAAGGACATCACTACCCTCAAGATATTTTTTACAAAGAGGAACAGGAGCATTATTAATAGCAACTGTTTTAAAGTTATATTTTTTTGCAACTTCGCAGTGTGCTTTTAAATCATCGTGCGTTGCAAAAGGTTTTAATATTGTATGATCAATCATCTTAGCAAGTTGTTCTACTGTTAGTTTTTCCATATTTTTCTCCGTTTATATACTATAATTTCGCTAAATCTTCATAGGTTTCTAATAATGCGTTATATGCCTTATCAAAAACATTTTTAAGTGCATCATATTGTGCATAATTTTCTTTATTGTATTCAATAACATCATCAACTTTGATAAACTTATTAATATCATCAAAACTATCTAAAACACCCGCTCCAACTCCTGCAGCAACGGCAGCCCCCATCGATGTAGCTTCTTCTAGATAATTGAGCTTGTTTACTTGAACACCATAAATATCAGCAAGCAGTCTTCGCACTTCAGAACTTTTCGCAAGTCCTCCAATTATGTTCATAGAACTAATGGGTGACCGTTCTCTAAAAATATCAAGAACAATGCAAAGATTCATTAAAACGCCTTCAACGCCAGCCCTTACAAAATCGCCTCGTGTATGTTCCATTTTCATGCCAATAAAAGCGCCTCGTGCATTTGCATTCCATCTCGGACTTCTTTCGCCTAAGATATATGGAAGATACAATAATCCATTAGCACCAATTGTAGCATTTCGAATTCCTTCATCCATTTCTTCGTACACATTTTCATGTTTATCGTAAAATAGTTCTTTTATGAAGTTAAATGAATTAGCTGCTGCTTGCATGGTACCACATGGAACGGTGTAGCCTGGTACTAAGTGAGCCCAATTAAACGTTCTCATAGATTCGTCCACGATTGGTTCTTTTGTAGTGCTTGCAACCCATGAGGAAGACCCTAAGTAATTAAATGCAATATTTTCTCGGACTGAACCTGCGCCAACTGCAGCACAAACACCGTCTCCCCCACCAATTACAATCTTTGTTCCTTCTGGAAGATTACTTATTTTTGACATCTTTTCATCAATGATACCGGCAACATAGGTCGACTCAAATGCATCGGGTAATAGTTTTATGTCTATATTTGCTGCAGATACAATTTTCTCTGACCACTCAAATGTATTTAAATCAAAGCAGTTTGTACCTGACGCATCTGAAAAATCAGTAACAAATTGACCTGTTAATTTTTGAATTACATAGTCTTTTGGCTGTAGCATTTTATACGTTTTTGAAAAAATAGAAGGCTCGTTATCTCGAATCCACATCAA
>CAYJFZ010000053.1:0-2834 GCA_964369975.1 uncultured Oscillospiraceae bacterium | reverse complement strand
TTCCATGTGTAGCCGAGATTTGTTTTAAAATCTACTTCTTTTGAAAGATTATCTTTTAATAACGCAACCTTTTTTTCAAAATCATCTTCTGTTACATTTTGCGTGATTACAACATATTCATCTCCGCCCACACGGTAAACTTTGTCGTTAAAAACTAAAGTTAAAATTTCGGACAACTTTATCAAAATACTGTCACCAAAGGCTATTCCTTTTGCATCATTTATTGCGCTTAGACCTAAAATATCAACATATAATACACCCAAACTTTCAATATTTTTGTCAATATCTTTTAGTGCAAGACCATAGCTGTGTCTGTTTTTAACACCGGTAAGTGCATCGTAATAGCTAAGTTTATTGAGATTTTCAACGAGTTCTGTTTCGTCAAGAAAGGTAGCCGTAAACTTTGCAACCGTTCGTATTATAGATATTTTATCTTTGTTTTTACGCGAATTATCAACGCCAACAAAGCCTGTTACATCGCTGCCCTCAATTTGTACAGCGCCAATAATTATATCGTTAAGCTTTTGAAATTGCATAAGCTCAAACTCAAGTGAGCTTTTATCAACTTCGTTGATGTCAAGATGAAATGAACCTTGAGATTTACATTTATTCAATAAAACACTGAGTTCTTCAACAGGTAGGTTTTGAAGATTATCCTTGTACGCTTCAAAACCTGTTTTACAATATTCGTACGTATTACTTATATACTTGCCGCATTCAGATACTTCAAATATATAACTTCTTTCTGCATCATAATACTGCGTTACCGCTTCAAGCAGTTCGTATATTGACGCATTTGGTTCATTCCCTGAATGGAGCATTTCAACACAATTCATTAAGAACTGTTCATCGGCGAGTCTATCTGCCTGTATTTTAGCAAGTTCATTTAGCGTATCTCGTAAATGTGTTCCTTGTAAAATTATTGATAAGAGTTTCCCTATGTATTGTAAGCTGTTTATTTCTCTTTCTGTCCATATTCTAGTTTTTGTGCAGTCATCAAGCCCTATGAAGAACGTCAATTGGTTTTCTCGCTTTATTTGAGCATGAACAAAAGACAGTATTCCTTGGTCATCCATAATTTTAAAAGCTTCGTCATGCTCTAAAGTTTCTCTTAGGTCATTAGAATAAATTATGTCATTATGCGCTTTGTTAATAAAGTCTGCAAATAATTCATAGGGTATACCTTGTAAGTTATCTATTTCGCTTCTAATGCCAGATTTACAATATTCAAAAGTATTGTCTAATGTAACACAGCCATCTAAGGTTTCAAAAATATAGCTTCTATCAGCCCCATATTTTTGACATACATAGCTTAACGCTAAGTTAATTGAGCCACTGTCACCATTTTTTTCATAGAGAATATTAAATACAGCGGAAATAAGGTCATAATCAAAAAAGGAGCTTGCCATTCTGTTTGCATTTTCAATTTTGGTAATGCTTCTTGTAGTGCCAATATTAAGGTCATCAGAATAAAGCATATATCTGTTTTTGCCTTGTATTTTAGCTTGATTAAGTGCTTTGTCAGCATTTTGGTATAAATCTTCGTAGACTTTGCCATTGCAAGGGTAGAGTGCAACACCCACACTTCCAGAAACAGAATAATCTTTATATTCACCCGAATACGTTTTTCTATACACTTCTAGTATTTTTTCTGCTTTGTCTGCTATAAGCTGTACATCAGATAAATTTTCCACAAAAACAATAAATTCATCGCCACCCACTCTAGCAATTATATCAATGTCTCTAAAGGCTTCTTTTAAACCTATTGAAATATCTTTTAATACCTCATCTCCAAAAAAGTGTCCTAAATTGTCGTTAATCGCCTTAAAATTATCAATATCAATAATAAACAAGGCATGCGTAGCTGACTTATCTTGCTTGAGTTTTTCAGATATTATATTTTCAGCACTTATTTTGTTATAGCAATCGGTAAGCAAATCTTTTTGAGAGCGTTCTTCAATAGCTCTTTGCTCATGAGTATCAATGCCTTTTGCCAGCATAAAGATAGGATTGCCTTCTTTGTCTTGTATAAACTTAGTAGAAATACTGTGGTATCTATAACCTCCGGAATCATGCAACAACCGAAACTCATACGTATTTGTAACACCCGATTGAATGTCGCTCATCATTCCTTGGTAGATGGGTAAATCTTCGTCCTTTACAACTTTATGCTCAAGTATTTGACTGTCAGTAAATATTGCATTTTCACCAAATAAACTTAGCCACCATTTACCATAAAAAGTAATATTTTCGTTTCTTAAATCTATTGTAAAATACCATTCTTCCGATAGCTCTTTTACTTCGTGCATTAATCGGCTTTTCGGAAGTTTGTCTGCAAAATAAAAATCATAGTCTACATCATTTTGTTCATAATCAAAATCTGCTCGTAAATCATTAATGAAACCTACTACAAAGACTTGCTCACTCGAATTGTCAATCTTAATTAAAGTAATTTTACAAGGTAGTTGACTTCCAGTTGCCGTAATATGCATCCAGTTAAAAACATGTTTGCCGTTTTTTAGTACTTTTTCAAAATTTATGCGCGACATTTCTTCAGACGTTTTTCCGTTCGGTTGAAACTCAGGGGAAAACTCAAAAAATCTTTCAATAAATTCACCGCCATCTTTTATATCGAAAATTTCAAGTATGTGGTCATTGCACAGAATATTAAGCATATCTTTATTCCATACATTAAGACCAAAGGGAGCAACTCCTAATATGGATTTTACTATTTTTGAAGAATTACACTCGCTCTCTAATTCTTTTGAACTTGTATTTCTAAGAGTTATTTTTCTATTGTTACTCATACGCTACACTCCTATATTTCAAAAATA
>CAYJFZ010000052.1:0-2847 GCA_964369975.1 uncultured Oscillospiraceae bacterium | reverse complement strand
TTATCATAATTTAAAGTTTCTTTGTTTCCTTTCCCATCTTCTATATAAATAAGGCTTCCATATGCATTAAATGTTTTTTTCTCTTTATATGAATTTTCAATTACATACTCATATATAATGTGCTCCTCTTCCCCACTTCCAAAGTCATATGTTTCTTTTCTTATTTCATTTGCCGTAAGAGTTAAATCATAGCCTTTAGGCCCAATATACTCTGACCCTTCTTTTTTAAAGAAAATTATGCTTCCATCAGATCTTTTGTACAGAAGACTCCCATCTTTATCCTTGCTTAGCTTTTCAAAGTATTCACTGCTCCATCCTCTGCCAAACATGCTATTTAAATTCGCAGCCTTTGCATTATACGTCCTTTCTATTGAAAACATCGTTTGGTAGCTTGGCACACTAATATCTGTTTTTTCCATAAAAAAGTTGCCAGTATTTAAGTTTATTGGTTCTAGTCCATATTCGCAATGAAGCCCTCTTCCCATTAGAGCGTAATCTATTTCTCTTTTTTCATCCTCTGTAAGTTCACCTGTCGTATATGGCTTCTCAGCATTTTCGTTTGGGTTTCTAATAAATAAAGTGTTTCCCTCTACAATCATTTCATCTTGCACTTTGTTATCTAACATTATTACGTTTTGAGGCACACCGTAATATGTTGCAAGGTTAGATATAGTATCAAATTTTGATACCTCATATATAACAAAGCTTTCACTACTATTAAGCGTTCCTTCTGTTTCTCCATATATAGCCTTTGCATTAATCCAGTATTTTTTATTTAAAGCTGCTTCAGTAAATGGGATTACTGTTTGCCAGTTTCCTTCTTTATCTCTATATTTATTTGCTTCTTTTGAGAAATACTCTTCAAAAGATTCACTATTTGGATACTTATATGAATAACTTGCATACACAAGGCCGCCATATTCTTTTTCTTTATCACTTAGCTCATAAAGGATACTGCTCCCAGGTTTTGCTATTCCATCTGCAAACACTCCTTCAAAATTACGCTTTCCGTCTGAGTTTCCTGCTGTTATTGGCCTTAAATTTATCAAGGTATTATTTATACTGTAATTAGTATCTACTGGATCTGGCACGCTCCAGTTAATTGTTATGCTTGGTGCTTTGCTAGCTGTAAAGCCTCCCTGGCCACCATTTCCCGAATTAGAACTTGGAGTATAAAATGCGCCGCCAGTATCAAACTCATTTCCTGCTTTTATTACTATCCCATAATTTGGAATTGTTCCTTGTACCCATCCATTTACCGCTTCTCTTATATCAAATTTATGCATCCCCTCTTTTGAAGGCGACCTGAAATTTTGGCCTGATGGTTCTAGATCTAAACCTATTCCTTTATTCCAATCTAGTGTTTTCTCATTCCAACTTTCTTTTATTGTGCTGCTTTGAAACACAGCGTCTGATGATTCAAAGTGAACGTATTGATATATATTAAGTGTTGCGCTATTTATTTTAGCTTCTTTTGGTATTTTATTTTTGAAATCATAATTTATTTTGTAATACATCCTAGTTCTTTTAAAGTCAGCTCCTGGAGTCGCTATCATATACCCCATAATATATCCTGCATATCCATAGCCTTTGGCAGCATAACTACTATTATTATATGAAAGCGTTGTTACCTGTATTAGGTTTGATTTTGGCACAGTAATTACAGGGTCAATAACTACAGGATATGCCCTCTCTTCTTCATTAAGCCATTTTTCGTCTGCTATAACTTTTACTATACATATATCTCCTTCAAAAGAGATGCTAAGCGTTATATCTTTACTTATCTCTTCCTCATTATCTATCATATATGGAGCGGATAATATAAATAAGTCTTCCTCATATCCTTTCTCTCTTATATGAACTTCTCCCTCTTCTAAATATACGTCTAAGCCTTCTTTATTAAATTCGTAGTAGAATTCATTTATTTTTGTTCTTTCTTTTAATATTACATCCTCTTTTACTCCCCACGGCATCGCAGTATATATTACATCTATATTTTCATATACATCTTTATACCTTATAGCATTATCTAGTGTCTCTCCTTCCTCATATATTCCGCCTCTTGGAAATATTTCTAGCGTTTTACCTTCATTTGTAACTTTTATACCTTCATGTTTTGTTATAGTTTCTGGAAATTTCATTTCAATTTCACTTGCTTTTGGCTCGTAAATTACTTCACCTCTTCCCATATTCATTATGGAAAGCATTCTGCCTCTTGAAAATACTGAGCTTTCTTCCTTAAGCGTCAAATCAAGTTCTTCTTCTTCTCCTCTTTCGTTTATGAACGTATCCTCTATGCTTGATATATATGTTATATATTCTGTATCAGATACTTTATATGTCTCTCCAATTTCATTATCATTTATTGGCTCTCCATATAACTCTTTTAGCCTTTCTTTTTCTTCATCTTTATACTTTGTTCCTGCGAATTCATAACTTTCTTTTTCATCTTCAGATTCTTTTTCATCTTGCATAGGGAAAAGTTCTGTTTCACCTTCTGTTTCCTCTTCTGTTTTCTCATCTTCGTTTTCTTCTTTAGGCTCTAATTCTTTTTCATCTTGTGAATCTTCTACTGCATTTCTTTTAGCTTCTTGTTTGGCAGCTTCATATTCTATATTTTTATATGCACTTTTTATACCTTTTTCAACTATGCCATATATCTCTTCTGCTCCAACAAAAAACATCTCCGTGCAAACTAGCATCAAAACAAGAAATACTGCGATAATCTTTTTTATTAATCTTTTCCATGTACTCACGCTCTTTATGGCCTTCATTTTTCTTTCTCCTTTTATCTTTTCTCTTTTTTATTTCACATTGCTTTTTTCTTTAAAATGTTTCTTCCTAATC
>CAYJFZ010000051.1:0-3015 GCA_964369975.1 uncultured Oscillospiraceae bacterium | reverse complement strand
TCATCTTTCTTTTTTCTCGATCCTGAGGGTCTTAACAATCCTAAGTGATCGATAATAACAAAGATTCATTGATTTGGATTGTGCTTAATATATACAGTTCTTCCTTCTCCTACGTCTTCTAAATTTCCGTATTTTAATAATACTTCTTTCATAGATCCATAAAAAGATTGAGCTGATAAAGATTTATCGTAGATAATTAATCTTTCTTGTATAGATTCTATTCATTTTTTGCTTTTCATTACATAATCAAAAGCTTCATCTGATAAAATCTCTTGCCAAGACATTAATTGCGAATAAGATATCACGTAATTATATTCTTCGTAAATATGTAAACACATTAATTTTGCCAATAAAAGTTCGGCACTCATTTCTAGTGAATAATATATAATTTTAATATCTTCATTCGGATTATCTTTCAAGGGTCTATATATGTTATTATAAAGGACATATGAACTTTTTCCACTTCCGCTTAATCCGAAAATAAGCGTATATACTCCTCTTTGACACCCTCCAGTTAAAGAATCCATTTTGCTGCATCCTGTCTTTAATCCTACATTCTGAGACTCCCTGCCTCTTTCGATCATAGCATATAGGGTATCCGAAACTCTCATTATATAGATGTATATAAATCTTCGGTTCCTATTGTAACGTTCTCAATTCCAGATTCTAATAATGTTTTCAAATCTATCCATTTTTGAGAGGCAACAAATTCTAAGATTCCAAAAGTTATTAACTTTTTTTCTTTAGCTTGTTTTAATATATTCATTACTTCCTTATGTTTTTCTACAGAATGTTTTATCGTAGAAGAATAATGAAAATAAAAATCATCTAAAGAATTAAATTTTTTTGCAATTCCTCGTAATGGGGCAATTTTCCCATTAATATTGATAAATTGCTCATAATTATCAAATAACTCTTGTCCTAATACTCCTGAATGCTTAAAATATTTTTTAATGAAATTAGAATTGAATTCTATTTCATTTGGATCAAATACTTTAGGATTGTAGTTTTTTTTAATCACTCCCTTATTTTTCAAAGATTCAAATAATGATTTTAATTGAGAGTGACCATTGTTGTTATATCATTTATGAAAATACCCATTATCAGGCTCTTCGTCTCGTGATATAAAGGTTAGATAAATTAGCAATAATTCATCTGCGGTGAGATTGTACTCACCCATAATATTTAACATTGTGTTTAATTCCACACTTGTGATATTTATTTTATAAAATATAACATATAAGTGTAAGCTTATTTTATTGTTAAAATCTATATTCTACATTAGATGTAGATTCTCTACTTCTTAATTCTAATTCATCCCCATTTAAAATAATGTCTAATTGAGATTCGTTAATAGTTATGTAATTAGATTTAGTTGAATTTGAATATCAGGAGTCTTCTACGGTTCCTCTTAATACTAAAGTAAATAACTCTGCTTTTTTTCCTTCTTGAAACCTCAAAATGCGACCTAGCCTCTGTTTTTTTTGTATTTCTGAACTAGTTCCACTAATTATTATAGCTAAGTCTAATCCAGATATATCTGCGCCCAAATCCAAAGATTTAGCAGTATTTAATACTCCGCAATCAAGTTTGTCAAATTCTTCTAATGTAATTTTGTTTTTCTTTTTAGTTTGTTTACTATGTAAAACTTGTCCTGTATTTACTTTTTCTGCATCTTTAATAAAAGCTGAAAATGTTATTGCTTTCGAGCCAGGTCTTTTAGATAAAATCTTATGAGCTATTTCTAATTTTTTAGGATGGCTCATTACAAAGCTTTTTCTGTCTCTTAGGCATCTATTTCAATCCATTGCCATAGCTGTCATAGATTTAGAATCAATACCCAAATGCTTTCCGTAAGAATTTCTATACTTTCAATCTTTAACGCATTTCATAGCTAAATTGAAATCGTAATTAAAATATGAAAAATATGCATTAAATTTTTGATTTAATTTATTGTATTCTTCGAGATCCACATCAATATAAACCTTATAATCGGTATAATGAGATAATCATCCATTGTCAATAGCTTCGTCAACTGAAATCGAATCTACAATTTTAGAAATTTCGAATAATTTAGATTCTTTTTTATCCAATCTATTAATAGTTCCTGTAAGACCTAGCAACATTTCGTACTTTACATTTTTATAAATATTATAAAATGTATTCGATACGGATGTATGAATTTCATCAACAATTAATAATTTAATATCATCTCAAGTATATTTACATATTGTATTTATTACTTCAACGGTACAATTGTTAATTACGTTGAATTTGGTCAATTCTTTAATTCATTGTCCTTTAAGATTAATATTAGGAACGCTTATTAGAATTTTATAATTTGAATCTTGTTTTACAAGTAAATATATTATCATTATAGCTGTTCTGGTCTTTCCCATTCCAGTACAATATAATAATATTCCGTTACATCCTGCATTCAATCAAGATTTTACTCCTAATTTTTGCCGATCGGTTTTATTCATTTAAAACATGTTTAAAACCTATCCCAAGGATCAGTATCTTCCAAATCATAAGGATCATAAGGATTCACATAATTAGAATTAGATAAATCGTATAGATCGTAATCATCAGAGTTAGCAAATGATGGGTAGGTGTCATTATATGTATAATAATCTATTGTATCGCCATCATTTTTATTATCAATACTCCAGTATTTAGAACAAAATAGAGATTCTATTTTTATGTCATACTGAATTAATGGAACATTATTAATTATGTGATTCATGAAATTAACACAATTTTCTAAATCATGTAAATTTGTACATTCTTTATAAGTGTGTTCATTTTTATATCCACAAGAAATATTGACTCCACAAATTTCTAAAGATTCTACCAAAATTCCTACGTCTGTAAACGTTCCGACTCCTTCTACATATTCGTATTTATCCATAGATGGAGTTAATTCATTAATAAATTCCTTTGTAGCCGTAGTAATTCCATTTGTAAAAGTTATTAATTCAGAAGATCCTCTTCTATCAGCTTGAAGAAGATAAG
>CAYJFZ010000050.1:0-3206 GCA_964369975.1 uncultured Oscillospiraceae bacterium | reverse complement strand
GTTGCTCTACGGTATAGATTGAAATATTCTGAATAGCTTGTCCGCTACCTGTATTTGCATTAATGGGAGAATTGATAGGATTATGTATATGAATTCCCCCTTGTGTCTTCCTATGTTCCTCATGCCTTATTTTATTTTGAAAGTAATTATTTCCATCTGGTTTCAGTTCTAATGCAAAACCTCCGTCAATAAATCCTGTATATTTGCAACAATTAGTTTCTTCCAATTCCTTTACATATAAAATTTTTTCTCTTATTTTCTCGTGAGTATCTTCTGCGTTAAATGTGACGATATCTTGCCTTTTAGAAATAACTAAATTTAATAGTTCTTCAGCTTCTTTACTTAAATATTTAAAACTCACTTTAAACCTCCATTTTCCCCGTTACAGCCTCATAAATGAGGGATTTTTTATATTGATGAAACTGTGCTATGAGATTTTCTTTTTGCCTGATGGCATGGTCCATGAGCTTAGTTTTTTCATTAAGGTAAGTAGCTATTTTTTGTTGCTCTTGGAGAGGCACAAATACAAAAGGAGTATTTAGAAGTTTTTCTTTAGTATAGTGTGCTATGGTTGCCTTATTACAAATTAAATCTAGATATCCGCTACCTTTAATAAACTTAAACCAAAAGGAAAGGAAAAGTAAGGATTGTGTTTTCACAGGACTAATACAGTGAATTGAATTTTGTATATATGATTTTATATTACTATCATATATACAACTTAAGCCAACATCCCCACCTTCAACTATAAGTAAATCTCCAGATTTTACTTCATAAAGAACTTTTTCCTTTTCTGAAAACCACATCTCTTTATGAGGTGTAGTTGATATGCCTTTTTGAGTTACATTTGCTGCACAAAGATAGGTTTCAAGCGTATCATCACTTTTAACTTTGTTAGGCTGTAACATCTTCCCCAATCGACTAAGATAAATACGCCCAAGTTTGGTAATATTCCAATGCGCAGGAATTTTCCCAACCCAGTCAATGCCACTATCTTTCATGGGGGCATTTGGGTTAAGTCCCTTGGTGACAGCCTCAGTGATGACAGATTGGCGGTATTCTTTGAGCTTTTCTATGAGCTCTTTTTCCTTGGCTATGGTGTCGTCAATATGGGCACATTTTGCGTCGAGAAAATCGGCTATGCGTTGTTGTTCTGAATACTGCACAAAAGGAAAAGATACTTCATTTAAATCTCGTTGTGTCATTGATGGAACAGCAGAACCATACTGATAGTATTGAAAATCAATAGTTGCACAAAGGTAATAAAAAAATTTGGGATAAGTGTTTTTATATATTTCTGTATAATACATAGTATCTACAGTCCAAAATGGAAAATCTACAAATAGGGGCTTGTCTACGGTACCTTTCCTGCCAAGTAAAACACTTGGGTGGCTGTACAAAAAGGTATTTGCACGAGAAAACTCGCCACCACTCCCCATTACAGGATATTGACCAGTTTCATCATAAACAGATTTATAGTCTTGCCCATTGCAAATTTTTGCATAGTTTTTTAAACGACATGATGTATAATTTGTTTTTACTGACATATATAACTACCTATATTTTTTAGCATATCTATCAATATACAATTTTATTTTATATCCAAAATCTTTACCAAAAAACAAAATTATTTTTTCAGGCTGTAATTCATTACAAATTTTATAACAATCAGAATTTATTAACTCAAAACTATCATAATCATTTGATTTATTTCTTGATAATGATTCGGCACGAGACAGTTTTTTATTTATTTCATTTACATTTGTACATGCTTTTTTATATCCGTGAGTTGAAAAAGTCATGGATATGTTTGTTAATTCTTGTTGTCTATCTATTCTTGAAGGTAACACTTCACCAAAATTTCCATTATTTCTATATTGAAAATCATTTAATATATCAAAAACTTTTCTTTTAGCATCAGAAAAAACTGCGTATTTATACATGATAAAACCAGAATATAACCCACTTATCATTCCGCTCAAAATGCCAGTTATCATTGATGAAATAAAACCACTCATTATTTATGCTCCTCTCTTACACGTTGCATGCGCTCTTGCAAATCCTCTACACTAGGCAAGGCCTCTTCCAGCTCTTTAGGCAGCACAGAGGTCAGCTTATACTCACTTATCCCCATGGGCTTGGTCATGTCCTTCAAGGCAAATTCTGCAATGAGGGTATTTTTCTCTTTGCACAGCAATATACCTATGCTGGGGTTATCCATATCGCTTTTCAGCATATTGTCCACAGCGGAAAGATAGAAGTTCAGCTTTCCAGCGTATTCAGGTTTAAACTTGCCTGTTTTTAGCTCTATGACCACATAAGAGCGTAATTTGAGATTATAAAAGAGTAAGTCGAGGTAAAAATCTTCGCCGCCCACTTCTAAGTGGTATTGATTACCCATGAAGGCAAAGCCTGTACCTAACTCCAGCAAGAGTTTAGACACATGCTTTACCAGCTCTTGCTCTATGGCTTTTTCGGTAACATCTTCTTGTAGGGTAAGAAAGTCGAAAATATAGGAATCTTTCAAGGTTTCTAGGGCTAACTCTTTATGAGGGCTAGGCAGTACCTTATCAAAATTATTTGTGGTGGGGGCTATGGCTTGTCTTTGATAAAGGTTCAGCTCTATTTGATGCACAAGCACAGCTCTTGACCAAGAGTTTTCGATAACTTTTTGCACGTACCATATACGCTGAGTGTCATCTTTTACCTTTTCGAGTACGGTAAGAATATGCCCCCATGGCATTTGTGCAATAAGCTGTTGCACAATTTCAAAGTTAGTAAACTCTTGTGCAAATTTAGCCATATACTTCAAATTGCGCACAGAATAGCCACTGGCATCAGGGAATTCTTTTTTTATATCCTTGGCGAGAGTATCAATGAATTTATTGCCCCAAGAGGCATTGCTGTTGATACGCTTACCAATATTCCAGTATAGGCAAATGAGCTCTTTATTTACCCCTAGTACAGCACGATGACGAGCAGAATAAATATGCTCTTTAATCTCTTGCAATAGGGTAATATACTGACCATCTGCTAAGCTCATGCAAACAGCTCCTTCAATGTCTTGGAAAGCTCTCCTTCAATGATTTGTATCTCTTGCATAATTTCAGCACTGGGGCGTGGAGGTGTGCATTCATAAAAATAGCGCGTAAAGGGAATTTCATAGCCCACCTTGGATTTACTATGGTCAATCCACGCATCAGGAG
>CAYJFZ010000049.1:0-3369 GCA_964369975.1 uncultured Oscillospiraceae bacterium | reverse complement strand
TAAACGCTAGAAAATAATTTGAAATAACAAGATAAATTAATCCGAAAGTCGAGTTACCTAAATTTAGACCTTTGCCATAACTTTCAATTTTATCAAAGTCAGGAGTTGAAACAGAAAACACCTCTCGAGCCAAATGAAGCGCTTGTATAACGGTACTTTTACCGGCATTATTTGGTCCAAAGAGTAAAGTAATTGGAGCAATGTTGACTGTCACTCCTCTTTCGTCGATGCCTTTGAAGTTTTTGATGGCAATAGATGCTAGTTGTAGTGGTTTAGACTTGGCCGTACAATAGGCTCCGTTTTGGTGGTACCTTTTGTCAGATTAGTTGAGCTGTCCGACCTTTTCTTTCCAGAGGTGTTTTCCTTCAAGGAAGGTTTGCATGGGCGTCCTGCCGCAGCACATTTTACCTTGGTGAGTCCTCTCCGTATTGTAGTGGTTTATCCATACGTCAAGGTCAGTTTGTAGCTCTTCTAAAGACTGATATATTTTACGACGGAATGCAACCTGATAAAACTCATGCAAGATGGTTTTATGAAAGCGTTCGCAAATT
This sequence comes from uncultured Oscillospiraceae bacterium, assembly GCA_964369975.1. GTDB lineage: Bacteria > Bacillota > Clostridia > Oscillospirales > Ruminococcaceae > RGIG3102. The sequence continues at coordinate 2,818 of CAYJFZ010000049.1, read as the reverse complement.
CCATTAGTTTGTGGATGTCTTGCCTTAGTTTTTGTATGTTCTATATCGTTTACCCCCAAATACAGCTCATAGTCATGACTTTCAACTTTTCCGCAGTACTCTGTTCCTCTATCGGTCAGTATGCGGATGAGGCCTGTGTCGTGAGAATGAAAGAAAGGTAAAACCTTATCATTTAGAAGGTCTGCGCCTGTAATTGGTGTTTTTGTCGTATAGAGCTTTGCGGCCGCAACTTTAGAGTAATTTCTTTAATGCACGAAGTAGTGCAACTTGCGCTTTCGGAGATATTTCGCCTAACTCGTCAAGAAAAAGCGTGCCACCATTAGCATTATGGAAATGACCATCAGAGCGTTTGCCAGTTCCTGTAAAGGCACCTTTTTCATGCCCAAAAAGAATAGATTCGATTAGTTCGCTAGGAATGGCACCACAGTTAACAGTAATAAAGGGCATTTGGTTTCTTTTGCTACTTTCATGTATTGCCCTCGCAAAAAGTTCTTTTCCTGTGCCAGATTCCCCTTCAATTAAGACTGTAATGTCTCTAGGTGCAACATGCTGTGCCCTAGCCACAGACTCTTCCATTATTGAGCTTGTATAAATAATATCTTTAAATGCTGGGTGATTAGGCGCTTTACTTTCACTGAGCTTTACAAGCTCTCTGTCAGGCAAAAAATATGCAGCTACTTCAAACGGTAAGGTGATGGTTTTGACGCCTGCTTCTTTAGATGACTCAATGAGCCTTGCACCATATACAGGAGAAAGTAACATCCATGTAGTAGCCATAGCTGGGGTTCCGGGGCTTGTGTGAAATGTTAGTGAAGCTTCTTTGTAATCATTTAAAATAGATTTTATGCAATCCCTCGCATATTTATAAATTTCTTTATGATTGGTTGGGCTTGAAAGGTTGACAGAGTTGTAAATTATTTTGGAGCTGGTAAACTGCTTTATCCAAGTTTTAAAACAGGCTATATCCTCATTTGGGTAATTATACAAAAAATACATAAAGTCATACTGTTCAGCAGTTAAAGCCATGGCTATAGGGCCAAGGTTTTGAGGGTCATTGCCTTGGGCACAGTTAAGGTCAGTACGACCAATCCATGAAATAAGTATCTTCATGAGAGAAATGTATAATATTTTTTGTATAAGTACAAATTTTTTTGTGGTTCTTCATCGTTGCCCTCCCCCAAGCACTTTTGTTCACAAAGATGAGTGTTAAAACTTAGGGTTAACGTAAAAAGCACGAACTTTTCCCTTTGGTAATGCTTTATTGATGTAATATAAGTGCCATATTATCCGGTACGTATACCACTGCGAGTAAGCTAAACGTCCAAAGTTGTACTTGCATCAAAATCCATGTTTAACTATATGTCTAAAGGCGTTTTAAGAAGTTTTTTTAATAAAATTAATTTTGAGCTATTTTTGGAGCATCATTCATTTTATTAAAAAAATCATAAATACAATAAAAAATATACACATAAAACCCTGATGTGGGAGAAAAAGCCAAAGCGGATTTATTTTTGTGCGAACATGCTACAACACACAGCATCCTATGATGACAAACCTTTAAAGTTTTAGCTTATTCTTCATGATAGTATTGAGGGAAATATGGCGTTGCAAGGATTTAATAAAATAATCCAAGGATACAAAATCTATGTCAAAACAAAATATACGCTTTCCTGATTTGCATAAACTTAGCATGAATAGCATTTCCCATTGGGTTGGGCATAAGATTGCTGAACGTGGCGTACAATATCAACGTGATAACATGGTAAAGGATATATACATCACGGAAGATGGCTTTATTATTGCCGATGTGGATGGCTCAGAACTTTATTCCGTAGCCGTATCAAGAAATGATGCTGGTCAATTACAGTCTTTTTGTACTTGCCCCTATGGCATAGATTGTAAGCATGGGGTTGCTGCTCTTTTAGAGTATGTATCTCGCCTGCAAAAAAATAAAGGTATCCCACAAATTGCTGATACAGACCCGCGTTTGCAACTTTTACACGGCGCAAACATCTCTTTTGGTAACGAACAATCTACAGAGGCTTTAGCCCATGTGCAAGTAACCCTACAAAAGCAACTTTCAACTTTCACAAAACAGCAGCTTATTGAAAAAATCTGCCATTTGGCACAAGATATACCTAAAGTTCATGCTTTCTTTCAAGATGAACGCCAAAATTCTCAAAAAGATGCGTTTCAACTTCTTAAAACCTTACGCAAAGAAATTCAAAAAGCTACCAATGCCCACATAGATTTCGACCCATGGGCAGATGATGAAGATTTACCCGATTATTCTAAAGTAAGAAACCTCTTACGCACTTTTTTAGATATGGGGTTATACGATGAACTCCTTGCCGAAGCTCAAGATTTTTTGCAAAAAGGTATGGAACAAATAGAGTTTGATGATGATGGTGAAGTGATTGATGAAGTTGCAAGCTGCCTTGACCTCTTTTTAGTGGCCTTGCAAAAATCACATTGGTCTATGAGTCAAAAACTTATTTGGACATTGAATATGATTTTTTTGGATGAATTTGATTTATGCGAAGAATATGAAGATTTTTTACAAGAAAATTTCCCTGTGAGTGCGTGGAATGAAGCTATTATATATTTGCAAGCAAAACTTCAAAAAATGACTACCGGAAAAATGCTCTACATGCGAGATAGCGTTGCCCATTGGTATGTTCATGCTTTAGAGCAAACTGGTCGAGATAATGAAATCTTGCCATTTTATGCAACTGAAGTGCAGATTACCCATGATTACTTGCCCCTTGTGCAACATTTAATGCGAGAAGAAAAATTTGCTGAAGCTTTGCGCTGGATT
>CAYJFZ010000048.1:0-3435 GCA_964369975.1 uncultured Oscillospiraceae bacterium | reverse complement strand
CATTGGAAGAAAGTTGTAAAGTGGAACATATACAATTTTAATTTTAGTTTCAAAAAAGTGTCGTTCACTAGAAAACTCTTTCAATTCATCAAAGTGAGTTTGCAGTTGAAGTATTATATTCTCATAGGCTTTTTCAATAGTTTCGCCTGTAGCTAAGTCAATATTTTTCATGATAAAAAGAGTATCTTCACCGAAGCAGGTTTGAATTTGTTCTAACTTAGATAGTTCATCAATTAATCCCAAAACTTTGCTACTGCTTTTTCGATACTTATTTTTCGCATTATACGATATAGATATATTTTGCACTGGTTTATTTAAAACGTGGTTTATCATATTCGACAATGTTAGTAGGTCCTCTTTGCCCTTGGCAGTTCTGTCATAAGTATACGAGAAATATTCAGAAAACAACTTGTCATATTCAAAACTCATAACTTCAAAATCTTTTACACTACCCAGCAAATTTATTAATGGTAATCTACTATTTCCTTTAAATTCAGTTCTATTATACCTTGAAAGGAGCACATTTTGGTATTGGTCTATAAAATTCCCATACTGCCTAATATACCCATCAAAAGCTTTTTTAAAACCACTATACTTTTCAAATGATATGTTAATTCCACCGGTATCAAAATCATTTTTATGTAAATTCTCTTTCATACCCTCAGAAACCATACAAAACTTATCAGAAATAGGTACAGGATAAAGCCTTAAATTCTGATGTCTATTTTTGAAGGTTTTAGTGTGCTCAGTCACTTCCTTAAGTATATTTGTATTAACTCGACCTTTCTTATAAAGAAACTCAATCAATAAAATTATCTTTGATGTTAGTATTTCAATTATATCTCTAAGCTCTACAATCTGCTCTACATATTCGTTCCATGTTTGTGGACGAAAATTAGACTCCACACGTAACTTAACCCAAGAGTTTAATTCTGTATTCCAAATCAATGGTCTGTTTTTTGTAGCAATTCTTAATTTATGATCTATCGCTTCTATGTTTAAATCTTTAAGTAATTCAACACCTAATAATTCTATAGAGATGTATTCTTTGTTTGGGTATATTTTTTCCAGAATCTTTAACAATTTCATTTTCCAATAGTGATTAAAATTTTTCACTTTATGGCTAGTTTCTTGATTATTAAGCATAGGTGGGACAAACTTATATTCAACTTCATCCTCAAGTTCCCTAAATTGTAATATTACAAACTTATCAAAAATTCTATTATTAATAGAATCAAATACACTTTGCTCTAGATCCGTATGTTCAATTATGCCTCTAATAGCATCTGCTTTTGACTGAATATCTCCAAAGCTAAATTTGTCTATTAGAATTTCCGCAGTTAAAAAATCTATATTGCATTTTTGATTCTTCTTAAAAAACCAATACAATGTGTATCCTAAGCCAGACCACTCTGCGTCTGAATTTGGGATATCACTAGGCAATATCGCTCCTTTTAAAAACAAGATACAATTTTTATGCGTAAGTGTTCTTTCAGTTAATAATGTTTTGCTTAATGCAATAGCTTCAGATAAAGCTTCTTTATTTACAGAAGATAATTTTAAAAGTTCCTCAGCAACGAGATGTTCTGGTGTATCAATACTTTCATTTAAATTTAGAGGAAGAAAGTTTAACCATCCTATTCCATGTAACTCTACAATGGATTTGAACGCATGTATGTTGCGGTCAACATATTCTTTTATATCCATCCATAACATAGTTTTAATAATACTTGACACGGTTAACCAGTTATTCCAATTATAGCTTCTAATCGAGGTTATAATATCCGTGGTTAATGGTTTGATTGTGAAAAAATTCATCATAATTAGATGATGAAACGATGCTCGACTTGATATTAAAAGCATCATTAGTAAATCTGCATCACTCTCCATCACCACATCACAAAGTATTTGATATAGAATCTCACCTCTCACAGGGTGTAATGCTTCTATTTCTTTATTGTCATGAACTGTACGTATTAAATACTCGTCATTTAGTCTTTGGATTGCAGATGTAATATTGTTACAGTTTAATACTTTCTTTAACTGCTCAATTTTGAGAGAGCACCCGGAAAAGCTAGCCAAAGATACAATATAGAGCAAACTAATCCACTTATCATCAATGTTTTCTTTAATCAATAAATCTATCTGTACCTGTAAACGATTTTTCAAGGTATCATTATTACTTAAAATATATGAGAACTCGATAAATGGAACGCCTTGTCCAACAGTTTCCCATATTTGCTCAAAATCACGAAAAGCAGGGTGTGGAGAGTGTTCGGTATATTTATTGAAAATAATCTCAGCTTCTTCACAAGTCAATTCTAAATTAATAACTGTTAGTTCTATCAAATTACGGTCAATCACTACTCTGTTAAAATCTTCATCTCGGATAGATACTAAAACTGGTAAATTTATTCCACGAAATTGCATTTCTTTAATAATACTTATCCATTCAACTTCAGCGGAATTAACATCAATATATAATATAATATTCTTAGTATATTTCGATATACCTTGAAAAGCACTTACCAAGTTCTTTGCTTGCTCTTTGGAACTAATCCCTCTAACAAAAAACACAGACTCAGAAGGAAAGGTGTCATATAAATATCTAAGACACAGTGTGCTTTTCCCTTGACCCGATACCCCTCTTACAATTACAGTATTCGTAGAAGAAAAAGATTCAGTTAATTTTTCTATCCAAAGAGGACGATTGAAATCAATGTTATTACTTATGTGCTCTGGTCTAGCAGAAACACCTTGAGTAAACTCAAAATTGAGTTCTTCAATGGATTTAGTTGTTGCTATATCAGAGAGCCTAATTAGAGATTTCCCGTACTCTTTGTAATATCCATCTAAAGCGGAAATATCCATTCCCATTTGTTTCATTTTTTCAATCCAAATGCTTAATGATGTATATCCGTTTTTCTCAGACAATTCAGATACATACTGAATTAATAAGATTTTTGCTATTTGAGGAGCAGCCATTACCTCAACATATTGCCGTATTTGTTCCAAAATCATTTCTTCTAGCTTTTCTCTATCTGCCTTTTCAAATATTAGAGAATTAATAATCCAAGTAGCATCATCTTTAGATATATCATGATTAGAGTTTAATTTGTTAACAAGCGTGGTTTTAATATTTGTATCACCATCTGCTAACTTTTGGAATTCTGAACCCAGTCCACCAAAGTATACAACCTTTAATTTTTCTAAATCTGGATAAGCTTTATGAAGCATACTTGCTCTTTTATAAAATCCTTCGCCACCCTTAGAGGATTTTGTTGTAGCAAGGGAAGATAGTGTTAAGTCAGATGAAATATTTTTAACTTGTACAGACTCAATAATTTTGTTTTCTGTATCCTTTATCACCAAATCTTCGATATCTTCTGGATAATAGCAGTAATTGTTTTCACCCTCTATTATACGTGAAGCTAT
>CAYJFZ010000047.1:0-3532 GCA_964369975.1 uncultured Oscillospiraceae bacterium | reverse complement strand
CCATTATATTTATTCCGCTTGACATTTCCTCAATATCAACAACTTCTTCTTGTAGCTTTTTAAGCTGTTTTTTGCGGTATTCAAGGTCGCCTTTTTCTTCTTCGTTGATTAAATCGTCATCCCCTGTGGAGGTCATAACAGTAATTTTCATTTTGGTTTCTACCCTTGCTTTTAGGTTTATGTATTCATCAAGGGATAAATCGGGCCAGAAATTAACAAGCTGTATGAAGCTGTTTTTGCTGCCTATTCGGTCAATGCGTCCAAAGCGTTGAATTAGACGAACAGGGTTCCAATGAATGTCATAATTTATCAAAAAATCGGCATCTTGCAAGTTTTGCCCTTCTGATATAACATCAGTGGCTATAAGAATATCTATCTCTTCTTTAACATTTGGCATTAGCAAGTTTTTGTCTTTAGAAATAGGCGAGAATAATGTTAAAACTGTATTTATGTCATTTTTAAATTTGGGTATAGTTAATTTTGCGTCAACTGTCCCGCTAACCATTGCGGTGTTTAGGTTAAACTCGTTTTTAAATTTATCACCTATGTTTTCATATAAGTACAACGCTGTATCGGCAAAGGCAGTGAAAATAATTATTTTTTTGTTTTCGCCATTAAACGGATTGTCTATTTTTTCTTTCATCGCCTCAAATAGCATTTGAAGTTTAGAGTCGTGCTGTGGTGTTATGTCAGCAACCATCATGTTAAGAAGTTCAAGAACTGCACTGTCTTGTTCAAGCTTGCTTTTCCACGACAAATAATCCATATCGCCAAGGTCGATTTTCGCCTTTTTGCCTATGGAGAATATATCTTCTGTATTTAAATCGTCATCATCAAATTCTGATAAATCAGAAATATCTGTAAGGGTTAGCGTGCTGTTTTTTGTTTCGTCAAAATTTTCTATTGTTTTAATTGTGCCGTCAATAAGCTCTCTTATTCTAGATAATGTTAAGTTAAATGAGTATACGGAGCTTTCCATGCGCTTCATTAAATTGATTGCAGTGAGCCGTTTTATACCTTGTTCACGGTTTGCCTGCGTAAAGCCGATGTTTACTTTATCATCGCCGAATATTTCAGCATATTTATCAAGTTTGCTTTCCAGTATAAAATGTGACGGGGTGTAAATTGCCAAATTTAAAAGCATTAACTGCTCGAAAATTTGATTATAGTTAATCGCTTCTTTTAAATCTGTCAATGGTGGATGATATGACTTTGGCTTTAATCTTGTAGGGAATTTTCCTATATCCGCCATGTCGTAATATTTTTCAATATGCTTTCTTGAGCGCGCTATTGTAACCGAGTCCAGCACTTCAAAAAAGTCGAAATCAAGCATTTTTAAAAGACTTTCTGTTGTGCGGTCTTCAGGTTCAAGTTTAGTCCACGCATTAAATGTTCTTTGCGCATACCTAAACACATCCTCGATTGAACGTGATGTATTTAGCTTACTGTTAATTAAGTCGCTATCGCCTTCATAAGCAAGTTGTAATTGGTTTTTAAGGTCTGTAAATTTATTGTTTACCGGTGTAGCCGACAGCATTAATACTTTTGTTTTTACACCTTTTCGAATTACATTATTTAAAAGTTTTATGTATCTGTTTTGCTTTTCATCTTCGCCTACATCGAGTTTGCCGCCATTTCTGAAGTTATGCGATTCATCAATAACAATTAGGTCGTAATTTCCCCAATTAAGCCTGTCTAAATCAAGCCCATTTGAAGTGCCGCTTTCTCTGCTGAGGTCGGTATGATAAAGAACATCGTATCTTAATCTGTCAGCTGCTATTGGGTTATTAACGTAGTTGTCTTTATAAGTATTCCAGTTGTTTGATAATTTTTTAGGGCACAAAACCAATACTGTTTTATTGCGGTTCTCGTAATATTTAACGACTGCCAAAGCGGTAAAGGTTTTACCAAGACCGACACTGTCGGCTAAAATACAGCCATTAAATTTTTCAAGTTTGTTTATAATTGCAAGTACAGCATCCTTTTGGAAGTTATATAACATATTCCAAATTTTGCTCTCTTTAAAGCCGGTTGCTTCATTTGGGAGTACATCTTCTGAGATGTCTTCTAAAAACTCAGAAAAAATATTGTAAAGCGTAATAAAATAAATAAACTCAGCTGAATTTTCTTTATAAACATTTGATATACTGTTGAGCACTTCGTCTGTTACATCTTGAAGCTTATTTTTGTCGTTCCATATTTCTTCAAAAATATCAAGATAGTTTTTGCTCATTGGATATGGGAATTTGTTAACCATATTATAAGCATTGTTACCACGCTCACAGCCTATATCAACAGTTGTGAAACCGCTGACAGGATAGTATGTGCTTTTTTGCTCGCCATCATCTAAGTTGATAAAGCCCATCATATTTTCATTAGTAATGTTTGATTTAAACGTTACTTTTTTCTCAATCCATTTAGCACATTCTTTAGCAATAGCTTTTTGTGTAAGTTCATTGCGCAGCTTAACTTCAAATTCTGTTCCGTATAGGCTTTTTTCTCTAACCATCCTCGGTATATAGAATTCTCTCTTTTCTTTGCTCAACTTGTCTGTAACAAAAGTTGGTGAAGTGAAAATAAACTTTAATTCATCAACACTATTAAGGCGCCTTTTCAGTTCATTGTAAGCATAAATCGAAAAACAAGCACCGGCAATTGATATTTTACTCCCTCTTTTGATAGACCTATCAAGGTCATCACGAACAGTTTTCGTTACATTATCAAACATCTCAGGCATGCTTGTTGTAATATTTTTTTGCGGTGCAATATTAATAATTTCTACACCCTTATTTTTTGCATAATCGACAGTGTATTCTGTTCCACCGCCAAGTCCGTCATAATAGCAAATAAGTCTTGAGCAATTATTCACCATATACTCATTACGTACAATATAGCTACCTTTACTGAATTGATCGGAAAGCGTTTTAATATCATCAGCACAATTTAAAATATGCTGTTCTCTATCATTTTTTGTTCTGCTATCATCAAAAGGCATAGCACAAATAAGTTTTATATTCAATCCTTCATTTTTTAATCGAATGACTTCATTTGCTGCATAAGTATCAAACCCTTCAGCCATTCCGACTATAAAGGTGTCAAAGCCATCTTTTACGGATGAAAGTATTTGATTTCTAATATCGTTTTTTAAAGAATTTATCTCACTAGAATTTTCATCTCCGTGATAAGGCATTTTGCTTAAACGATAGCCTGAAAAAGACACATTTTTACTTGTATTCATAGCGTGCTCCAAATTATTAAATTAGAAATCCTTTAAAACATAGTCTATAACTAATATAATAACACGATATTGCAATATTCGCAATTTATAAAGTACAAAAAATGTTAGTTTTTTACAGCAAATTTATTACTTTTACACTATTGTTGTTTGCGTAAGAAACTGTGTAAGCCGTGCCGCCACTTTTGCCATTAAAATAAGCTATACAAACACTGCTATAATTAACTAAATGGCGGTTGCGCTTGTGCATGCTATCGGGTGTGTAATTTTCAGATGTGTAAACAATTTTATCCGCTT
>CAYJFZ010000046.1:0-3554 GCA_964369975.1 uncultured Oscillospiraceae bacterium | reverse complement strand
AATTGAATTATAAAGGTAGGAGTTTATATGCAACAAGAAGAAAATATTCCAACGCCCAGTGCAGAATTGGTATCTGCGTCTCTAGTTGAGCGTAATAAAATTGAAGATTATATTTTACAAGAAAGGGCTCTTAATAAGCTTTTCCACGAGTTATGCCCAGACAATCATTACATAGAAAATATTTTATTGAAGTGCTCATGTTTAAACTACTTTTATAGCACACAAATTTTTTCAATTTTCCATGTAGCTCAAAACATTTTTTCATTAGAAGATGTTGATACAAGACTTAAACAGGGAGATTTAAGCCTTGTATCAGAAATTCAAAGAGTTACGATTGATGATAAGGTAAGAAAATTTTATTCTTTTGCGACAAAATATTGTTGTCATCATAATGCAAACGCATTTCCTATCTATGATAGTTACATTGACAAAACATTACGCTACTTTAAAAAGATAGATAGCTTTACTACATTTGAAAATGAAGACTTGAGAGAGTATGCCCAATATGTTGAAATTTTAAATCTTTTCAAAAAGTATTACGACATTGAATCTTTTACAATCAGGGATGTTGATTGGTTTTTATGGCAATTTGGGAAAAAACATTTTCCAAACAACTATGGAAAGAAGAAAAAATAATGGCAAATATTGGATATATCCGCGTTAGCACCTATGAACAAAATACCGACCGCCAGCTTCATGCTGTGCCGCTGGATAAGGTGTTTGAAGAGAAAATCAGCGCCGCTGCGCAATCACGCCCTGCACTTAAATCGTGTATGGACTATCTGCGTGAGGGGGATACCCTCCATGTGCATAGCATCGACCGTCTGGCGCGTAGTTTGATTGAGTTGCAAACCACGGTGCAGGAATTGAATAATAAAGGCGTGGCAGTGCATTTTCACGCTGAAAATATGCTGTTCCCAAGTAAGAGTGAGGGGGCTCCTGCCCCCATGCAGGAGTTACTCTTCCAAATTCTGGGAGCCTTTGCACAGTTTGAGCGTAACCTTATCCGTGAACGCCAACAAGAAGGCATTGAACGCGCCAAAAAAGAAGGCCGTAAACTTGGGCGACCAAGCAAAATCTCAGAAAAAGACAAAGCCACTATCCGCGAAAAATTCAAAGCTGGGGCAAGTCCTGCCGCCATAGCGGAGGAAATGGGGGTAAACGTGTGGTCAGTGTATAAATTGTGTAAGGCTGACCATGAAGAATAGGTTTTATACGGGTAATGTGGGCGATACGTGTAATGGATTTAATACTGTTTTTATGCGTGAAGTGTTTAATGTAGCTAAACGGCTTTTACCTCCTAGAGAATATGAAATATTTTATCTACACGCAGTTAAAGGATGGACATTTGCAGAACTTGGCCAGAAGTTCAGCATAAGCTCTTCACGTGTGCGACAATTGTATGTTCGTTCACAAGAAGAGCTTATAAAACATATAGATATGAATAAGTTCTTTCATGAAAAGGCTTCCGAACCCTCTGAGCCAGAACAATCTTGCCAAACTTCTGAAGACGTTTACGACACTTACACTGCACATGACGAAGAAAAAGTTTTTGATTTAGAATACGATAAAGCAAAACGTGCATATTTAGTCAGAGACACTTCAAAACTGCATAGCGAAAACTACAGTTCTAGGTTTGCGCAATGGGAAGCTCATGAGGAACAAAAAAGACTTGCAAAAGAAAAACTATGGCGACTTCTGGCTTCTCTTGGAATAACAGTATTCTATGCTATTATGGCTTGTATCATGATGTTCTGTCCGATGGAGTATCTCTTGGATTTTATGGGATGGGTTGGGGTGATGGGGATAATGGCGTTTGGGCTTGTTTTTGTGATGGATTGGAGATGAGGCAAAATAATCAGAGTAGAGAAGGTGTTCTCTCATGGCTCCGGCTTCATTGTGATGCGAATGTAGCAAAAATTCGCAGATAAGCTGTTAACATGGATAGGTAATTCTTCAAGCTGTACTATGCTCTGGGGACGAAAAACTCCTTTGAAGTGATAAAGAAAATGGCTGTAGTTTCGATAAGCCAAAGCCGATGCTCGTAAAATTTCTGACCTTAGTACCAAAGTAGACAAACAAAGGCATATTAAGATATTAGAAAGCAAGCGCAATGATATGCGTAGATGACTCTTTGAAGCGCAAGATAAAGTAGAAGAAGATAAAGACGCTTTACTTTACTCAATCGCGTAAAAGCAAGTTTTTCTCAAAAGATTGTGAAGGAAGAGCTTTTTTCTGTGCGTTGGGAAATACTATAAACAATACAAGAGATAATATATGCTTATAAAATCATTAGAATTTTTAGGGTACGGCCCTTTCAAAGCATTACAGTTGCCTCTTTGGTCAGCTGACAAACCAGACCGAAAAGTAACCGTCCTCATCGGTGAAAACGGCGCAGGGAAAAGTACCTTTTTAGAAGGCATAGTTACGCTTTTGAGCTGGTTTGCTGCTCGTGTACGATATGAAAAGAACAATGGTTCACATATTGACTCTTTAAAAATTTATAACGAAGCTCTCTTTAGTGCTATTGCCATAGAAGTTTTTTCAAAAAATGAAGTATTCGCGTGGAAAGTGGCGAAAGTCGCAAAAGGTACACGGATTAGAGCAGAAAGTTCATTAAAAGATGCTTCTACTCTTGCAAATAGCTTCGCTGAAGAACTTACTAAAAACAATAGTGCTTCGCTGCCTTTTATTGGATACTATCCTACAGAAAGATATGTTTTAGATATACCTAAAAAAATTAGAACGCGGCATAGTTTTCAACAAATAGATGGCTATGAAACGGCTTTAACAAAAGGTATTGATTTTAGACTATTTTTTGAATGGTTTAGGGATAGAGAAGACATACAAAACGAACTTAAAATAAGTGCTGATGAAGTATTTCAGTATATTGATTATTCAAAAATACAAAATAAACACCTCGCACTTACTAATATTTTTACTGTTATTGATTACGAAAAAGTAAAAAAAGAAAATCCTGCACTTTATGAAAAAATGCAAGTTGCCAAAAAAGGCTTTCGTGACCCGCAACTTCTTGCTGTAACTCGCGCTATCCATGCTTTCATGCCTGGTTACACCGGTTTACGCATTGAGCGTAAACCACGTATGCGCATGCTCATAGATAAAGATGGTCAATCTTTTGATATTCTACAACTTTCGCAAGGTGAGCGCTCTTTGCTTGCCCTTGTGGGGGATATTGCACGTCGTCTAGCCATTATGAATCCTAATCTTGACGACCCCTTAGAAGGGGAAGGTATTGTTCTTATTGATGAAGTTGATTTACACTTACACCCTCGTTGGCAGCGCAGCATTGTTCGCAATTTAAGAAATACATTCCCTAATTGCCAATTTATCTTAACAACACATTCTCCGCTCGTTATTAGTGACCCGGATAATGTGCAAGTGCTTGCGCTAAGAAATGGCACCATAGAAGAATTACCCAATTTATACGGCATGGATGTAGAACAAGTATTCTTAGAGATTATGGACACACCTTTAAGGGATGAAGAGTTACAAGAAAAAATTGACGATTTATTGGACGCCATTCAAGATAA
>CAYJFZ010000045.1:2179-3927 GCA_964369975.1 uncultured Oscillospiraceae bacterium | reverse complement strand
TCAGCAGATAAAATAAACGTAGAAGAAATATTCAAACTAAACGCTCCAAACACAAGCGTTAGGGTTATATAAAAGAGAGGGGCTATGAAGAGATTTTTAAAATCCCCATGGGTTATATCTATCGGGAGTGGGTTGGTAATTTTATTTTTTACACATATAACAAAAGCTATAACTATCGAAAAAATCGTAAAAATATTATCGAACATATTCAATTGGATGAAAGATTTGCTGATATCTTTTTTGAATTATGAAGTTAAAGTTTGGTGGATTTTATGTACCATCATATTTTTGTGTGTTGTACTTTTTATATGCTTAAAAATACAGTCAAATAAAACTGAAAAAGAACCTGATTTTTTATCTTATAAGACAGATGAAATTTGTAATTGGTTGTGGAAGTGGAGATGGGTACAAAAATACAATGGAAAATATCAGATTGAAAAATTAGAGCCAATTTGTCCTCAATGCCAAACTCCTCTTAGTTTTGATTATTTTAAGTATTCTTGTCTTAGATGTAATTATAATACAAGAAACAATATTCCGGAATTCTACGACATTGAAAAAATAATATTGGATAATGTAGAACGTAACTTATATAAAAAGGTTGGTAAAGAATGAAACTAAAATTTAAACATCAAAAATTTCAAGCTGATGCCTCAAATGCTATCTGCGATATTTTTGCAGGACAGCCTAAAATTGAAAGGCAAAGGTATAGAAAAGATACTGGTGTTGGCAATGAAGAAATGACACAAATTTCGTTTGATAATAAAGAAACAATAGGGAAAAGTGCTGTTTCTGAAACAGGCTATAATAATGCTTTATTGCAAATATCAGATACACAAATCCTTGATAATATTAAAAGAATTCAAAGAAATAGTAATAATATTGCACCATCAAAAGAAATTGAAAAAGTTGTAGTTCAAGTTGCGAATGATAAGACTAAGAAAAAAGAAAAAATTACAATGAATTATAATTTTTCTGTTGAGATGGAAACTGGTACAGGTAAAACGTATACTTATATAAAAACAATGTACGAGCTTAATGCAAAATATGGATGGGCAAAGTTTATAATTGTAGTTCCATCAGTTGCTATTCGCGAGGGTGTGTTTAGTTCGTTTAAAATTACGAGCGAACATTTTGCAGAAGAATATGGAAAGAAAATTAGATACTTTATTTATAAATCAAGTAATCTAACTGATATTGATAATTTTGCAAGTGATAGTGGAATAAACGTTATGATAATAAATTCTCAAGCGTTTAATGCGAAAGGCAAGGATGCAAGAAGAATTTATATGAAACTTGATAGCTTTAGAAGTCGTAGACCTATTGATATTATTGCGAAAACTAATCCTATATTAATCATTGATGAGCCACAATCTGTTGAGGGTGAAAAAACAAGAGAAAGATTAACAGAATTTAAACCATTATTTACTTTAAGATATTCGGCTACTCATAAAGAGCCGTATAATATGGTTTATCGTTTAGATGCTTTAGAAGCGTATAATAAAAAATTGGTAAAGAAAATAGCAGTTAAAGGCATTTCAGTATCTGGCTCAACTGGGACAGAAGGATATGTTTATTTACAGCAAATTATTTTATCAAAAAATAAAGCTCCTATGGCGATGTTAGAGTTTGAAATAAAAGGGACAACTGGGCATCGAAAAGTTATAAGAAAAGTTAATATAGGCTATAATTTATATGAACAATCGGGTAATTTAGAGCAATATCAAGGTTATACTGTTTCTGATATT
>CAYJFZ010000045.1:0-2169 GCA_964369975.1 uncultured Oscillospiraceae bacterium | reverse complement strand
ATGGAGTTGTAATTAATACTGGTGGAGTTATGGGCGAAGTTAGTGAAGAGCAGATGAGAAGAATTCAAATAAGAGAAACTATTCTTTCGCATTTTGAAAAAGAAAAAGAATTATTTTATAGAGGAATAAAAGTTATATCATTGTTTTTTATTGATGAGGTAGCAAAGTATCGTTTGTATGATAATGATGGAAATTCTTTATTAGGCGAATACGCTAATATTTTCGAAGAAGAATATGAGGCAGCTCTTAAATCAATGCAAACAGAAATGGAAAAAGATGAGTACTATGAGTATTTAGAGAAAATTAAAATATCTAAAACTCATAGGGGTTATTTTTCAATTGATAAAAATAAGAAAACAGGCAAAGAAACTTTTATTGATGGTAAAGCTGATAAGAAAACTGGAATAAGTGATGATAGCGATGCTTATGATTTAATTATGAAAGATAAGGAACGCCTTTTATCTATGAGAGAGCCAGTTCGATTTATATTCTCACATTCAGCACTTCGTGAAGGATGGGATAATCCGAATGTTTTTCAAATTTGTACACTTAAAAAATTATCGAATTCTGATATTAGGTCAAGACAAGAAATCGGACGTGGTTTAAGATTATCAGTTAATAATCAAGGCGATAGAATGGATGTTAATGCCCTTGGTAGTGATGTTCAAAATATAAACAAATTAACAGTTATTACCGACTATGAATTTACTACCTATGTGAAAGCATTGCAAGAAGGATTAGCAGAAGTAGTTGCAGATAGACCAAGAGAAATAACAGTTAGCTTATTTGAAAATAAAATAATTAAAGATAAGCTGGGCGAATCAATGGTGATCGACCATGATTTAGCTATGGAAATTTATGAAGATTTAATATCGGATGGATATGTTAAAAAAGGCAAATTAACTGATAAATATTATGAAGACAAAGACAAAGGCGAAATTGTTATAACTGAGTCAGTTAAAGATTATGCTGATAGTGTTTTAGAAATATTGGAAACTATATACAATCCAGAGATGTTTAAGATTGATAATGACAGAGATACAACTGTAACAGCATCGATTAATGAAGATAATTATTCTAAAGCTGAATTTAAAGCGCTATGGAAGAAAATAAATAAAAAATCAGCATATATTGTTAATTTTGATGAGCAGGAACTAATTGAAAAATCGATAGCTGAACTAAATAGTAAACTAAGAGTGTCGCAAATTTATTTCAAAGTCGTTGAAGGTGAGATGGAACAAATTTCTTCTAAACAAGCACTCAGCAGCGGAGAGGCATTCAAAGTTGATGAAGCTAAAACTACGAAAGCTCGTATTGAGGTGAATACATCTGTTAAGTTTGATTTGGTAGGGAAGATAGCGACTATTACAGGCTTAACAAGAGAAGTGGTTGTTAAGATATTAAAAGGTATTTCACAAACGGTGTTTAATCAATTTTCTCAAAATCCAGAAGAATTTATTATTAAATGTTCAAACCTTATTAACGAACAAAAAGCTACTGTGATTATTGAGCATATCACTTATAATATGATTAATGATGAATACAGTGAAAAAATATTTACAGAGCCAGCGTTAAAGGGTAAGATTGGTGTTAATGCGATAGAAACTTCAAAAAATCATATTTACGATCATTTAATTTATGATTCAAAAGTAGAACTTGATATGGCGAATGAGCTTGAAGTTAGGGAAGAGGTATCGGTGTATGCAAAACTGCCTAAAGGATTTTATATCAACACTCCAGTAGGAAGATATAGCCCCGACTGGGCTATTGCTTTTAAGCAAGGTGCAGTAAAACATATCTATTTTGTGGCAGAAACAAAAGGAGATATGTCAACAATGCAACTGAAGAAAGTTGAAGAATTAAAGAAGAATTGTGCAATAGAACATTTTAAAGCGATAAGCTCAGATACTGTAAAATATGATATAGTGGATAGCTATGAAAAGTTGTTGGATATAATTAGGTAAGAAGAAAAATGTACTGAATTAAGGTATCAAAATTTGATACGCTGTAAACAAAGAATAGAGGCTGGAAAATTTTATGTTTTCCAGCCTCTTAAATTTATTATAAAAAATATTTTTTATTTTATTAAAAATTATCAGTTAAATGATATCGAGTGCTAACTAAATCTAAGTAAAGATATTTACGTATGGGTCAAAACATGGGTCAAGG
>CAYJFZ010000044.1:0-3976 GCA_964369975.1 uncultured Oscillospiraceae bacterium | reverse complement strand
GCAAGGACGAAGGCTACCAAAACGCCATCAAAAACTCTGATAAACAAAACGCCCGCATTGAATTTGAACGAGCTTTTAGAAACGCCATCCAAGGCATCATGAAGGATAGCATTGAACTATATAAACAAATTAACGACAACCCCTCACTAAGAAATTATTTGTCGGACTCTATCTTTAATGTGACCTATGACAAGGGTGCGTAGGGGGAGAATATGCTAAATCAATCATTTAATTATAATAATATTCGTGAAATTTATGAAAGTGAACGAAGAAAAGGATTTGACCTAGATAAAAGTTTTTTTCCAAACACTCATGAAATAAATAAAAAACTACAAAAATTGAGAAATGAAAAAACTGAGTCATATACTAAACTGAAACAATATCAAGACGAATTAAACAATAGAGAAGAAACAATACAAAAAGAAATTTATGATTTGTGTAGCGACAAAAACATTGAAAATCATAAAATTGAAATTATAAAGTCATCCTGCCCAAAAGGTAAAGAAATATATACATTGAGCAATAATGATTCTGTAGCATATTTTTACATGAAGTTAATTCAAAATAATATAAGAAAATGCTATAAAGTTGTTCAATCAGATAGATTTAAAATTACAAGCCAATTGAAGCTAATCTTGAATGATAAAGTTCCTAAAAGTATTTTAAGGTTAGATATTAAGAAATTTTATGAAAATATTAACCACGATAGAATCTTAAAGTTTATCAATTCAAACCCAATTTTAAACGCAAGCACCAGAAAAACAATATCAAGTATTCTAAAACAATACAAAATTTTCAGTTCTAAAGAAAATGGAATACCTAGAGGTTTAGGTATTAGCGCTTATCTTGCAGAGTTGTACATGCGAAACTTTGATAAAGAACTTAAAAATAAAGAAAATGTCATTTACTATGCGCGATATGTGGATGATATTGTTATCGTTTTTTCAGGAGAAATCGATGAAAAACCAGTTATTCAAGATGTCAAAGATATGTTACACAGTATAGATCTTGAAATACATGACAATGGTAATAAATTTTTCTTTGCAAACTCACGTGAAATAGGCAAGAATTTTGATTATTTAGGGTACAAATTTGAAATTACCCAGGATGGAATTAGACTTGATATAAGTACTGAAAGAGTAAATAAAATAAAAAAAAGATTAGAACTAGCATTAATTGAATATAACAAAAAAAGAAAAAAACATACTGTATACAGAGACAACAAAATAATACAAAGGTTATTCGATAAACAACATGAAGATTTATTCATAAGAAGGATTAAATTTTTAACTAGCAATACAAAACTATATAATAGTAAACAGCGTACAGCTGTGGGCATATTTTTTTCCAACCGACTCATTACAACAGATGTATCTCTAAAACAATGTGATTTATTCTTAAGTAAAATATTGAAAAAAGCTTCAAATAGAGTCGTTAGAAAAATTAAAGGATATACATTTGAAGAAGGGTTCAAGAGTAAAAAATTTATAAATTTTACAACACAAGAACTTGAAGAAATAACAAAGGTTTGGAAATATGTCACGTAAAAAAATAAATTTAACTAAAAATAGAGTTTTACTATCTGACACGTTGCCATTTGAAACACCAATTACATTTTCAAATAGGAAATTATATAGATTTTTAAACAAATTTGATGTGCACATTTCTGGTGAACATATTTTATGGATCAAAGATAAATCGGCTAATATAATTATGTCACTCTTAAATGGAAGTGAAATAAATAAAATTAACGACGCAAATCCTTCAGATTTAAAAAGCTGCAAATACAAGCTACAACAATATGTTTTAATTAAAAAAAATGACGAATGCAAGGTTCCATTTTCTTATCCAATATCTCACCCAACTAACAATTTCAGAACTATATCTATACCTCACCCTACATCTCAGCTCTTAGTTGTTGATTTTTATGAAAACTTTAAAGATTTAATAATTTACTACTGTAACTTAAGCAACTTTTCTGTACGATATCCAACATCTGTTGCATCATGCGAATATCATAAAAATTATGGTGTTACTATCGAAAAAACGACAGATAGTATAGAAATATTTAAAATGCGATATGAATCATTAAAAAGTTATTTTACATATAAAGATTATTCTAATATTTACAAAGTATATGACTCTCCACGATACTTACGGTGTGAGAAAAAGTACACTAAACTGCTTAAACTCGACATATCAAGATGCTTTGAATCAATCTATACACACTCTTTGCCTTGGGCGATTTACACCAAAAAATTTGTAAAAGATAACTTAAAAAATCTTAAAAGTTCTTTTTCTGATAAATTTGATAGACTAATGATGAAAATAAATCATGACGAGACAAATGGCATCATAATAGGACCTGAATTTTCAAGAATATTTGCAGAAATAATACTCCAAAGAATAGATCATAGCGTTGAGAATAATCTATATTCAAAACATAAAATCAAACATAAAGTCCACTATGAAATTTTAAGGTATGTAGATGATTACTTTGTTTTTATAAATGATGAACAACAAAAAGAAATAATAATTCAAGAATTTTCAAATATATTATGCGAGTTTAAGCTATTTCTTAATAAAACAAAAATAGAAGTGCATGACAAACCGATAATAACATCAAATACTATTGCAAAGAGAAAAATATCAAAACTAATTTCAAGTTTTTTTGAGTTACGCGGAAATAATGATATACAGTTAAATTTTAAAAACTATCAATCAAAAAACATCATTCTTGATTACAAAAGCATACTTAAATCTAATGAAATAAATTATTATGAAGTATCTAATTATTCGCTTGTTATTTGTGAAAATAACCTTTTCGGACAAATAGAAACTTATTTTTCAAATGGAATAGATTTTTCCTCAAACGACTTTAAAAATAATTTTATAAATTACCTATATCAAAGAATAGATTTTATTTTATTTTTATATTCTATAAATCCAACTATCAATGCTTCAGTTAGAATTGGAAGAATAATATCTTTTTTAAATAAAACTCTAAAAGATAATAATTTTTCACATCAAGAAACTGAACATTTGAAGCAACTTATTTTCGATAATTGCATATCAATAATGAAGGAAAAATCTGGGGAAATCAACAATTATATCGAAATTTCATATATTCTCCTCATCATTAAAAGTTTGGGACGTATGTATAGATTATCAGAAGATGACGTTGCTACATTCTTTGGTATTATTAAAAAAGATGGTGCTTTCAAAATAAGTGATAATATAAATTATTTTGCAATAATATCTATTTTGCAATACACATCAAATATTAAAAGATACATTAATTTAACAAAAGCACTTTGCAATTTTGTAAAATTAAAATTTTCCCACTGCGATGACAAAAAATTTCTTTCAAATGCCGATAATTTTTTCCTCTTATTCGACATGATTGCATCTCCTTTATTTAATAATAAAGAAAAAGATGATATGCTTAAAAAATTTGTTCATGACAAAAACACCAGAAAGATCTTAATTGAAAACCCCATACTGTCATTTTCAGAATGGAAAAATTTTGATTTACTTAACGAATTAGTTGCAAAAAAAAGCGTTGAGGTGTACTAGTCTTTTAGCACAACTAGACTCATAGCCACCCTGTAATTTTAATCGATTGCATTGCTGCTTTGATGTCTTGCTTATCTATTAACGTAACATGACTAGTAGCTACTTTGAAGTATCAAGATACATGTGGTCAAAACTCTATGTTGCAAGATAAGTACACACAGAACGTGGCTTTTTGCATAGATATAATGTGCTTAAAGCCGGGGCACTTTAGCTGAGGTGCCCCTTTTTTCTATGTATGCCACCTAGTAAAAGAACAACAATTAGTTCCTTTAAAGCTTTTTATCATTTTAATGACGATAATGTTGATTCGTCATAAAAATAAACTTCATTATAGATAACCTACTGAATTTTTTATTGTTCTTGATTATGCATACACTCACCTATATCACACACTCAAAAC
>CAYJFZ010000043.1:0-4008 GCA_964369975.1 uncultured Oscillospiraceae bacterium | reverse complement strand
TTCTAGACTTATAATTTTCTCTTTTGTTATGTAGTCACTATTATCATATTCATACTCATATACTGAAAGCGTTTTTCCTTCTTTGTCGTAATTTGATATTTTTACTACTCTTTCTTTTTCATCATATTTAAGGCTAGTACTTGTTTCATTCCCTCTTAAAACTTCGTTGATATTTCCTAAACTGTCGTAGGTATATGTTGTTATATTGCCGCTTACATCTTTTACACTTATAAGTCTATCTAGCTTATCATATGTATAGCTTACTTTACTTTTGTCTGGATAAATTATCTCCTTTATATTTCCATATTCGTCATATTTATACTGTATTTGTTTTCCATCTGCTTGAACTACTTTTGTTATTCTGCCATTTTCATCATATAAATATGTGCTTTCTCCTAAGCTATCTTCCATAGAGATTAATTTTCCTTCTTCGTCATATCCATAAAGAGTTTTAACCTCATCCTCTTTTGAATATTCTTTTGACATTAAGTTATCTAGCTTGTCATAGTCATAAGTAATATACTCCCCATTTTCTAACTTTTCTCGCATAAGCATTTGGTTTTTGTCGTATTCATATTTTGTTTCATTACCAAGCGGGTCTTTTTCGCTAATAAGATTTCCTAGTAAATCATATTCGTATAAATACTCTCTTCCTTCTCCATCCGTAAAGCTTATAAGGTTTCCTATTTCATCATACTTATACTGATTTAATATATAGTTTTCATCTGTTCCAGCTTTAGCAGATGTTACTCTTCCTAAAAGGTCATATGTGTACTCGGTTTTTCTATTTTCTCCATCATATGATGCTTTGATATATCCCATGCTATCATATTCATACCTACTTATGACATTATTTCCAAGCGTTATCTCTTTTAAATTACTGTTTGTATCGTATTTATATTCTGCCTTTTGCGCTCCTTCTTTTTCATACATAACAAGTCTACCTAGCCCATCATATTTATATATGCTCTCTTCTCCTAATGGGTTTACTTCTTTTATTAAATTACTATTTTTATCATGCGAAAACGTTGTTTCTCTTTCTTCATTTTCTGTTACGCGAGTTACATTTCCTACTTTATCATATTCTAACTTAACATCTAGGCCTCCTGCTTTTGTTATACCAATTACTCTATTTAAGCTGTCATATTCATATCTTATTTGCACCAGTTTTATTTGTTACTTCTATTAAGTTTCCTAGCTTATCGTATGTATACTTTTCTTCTTCTCCATTTGGGTCTGTTATTTTAGTTATATTGCCTGCTTTATCGTAGCTATAAATATAACTTCTATTTCCTTGATCTGTTTGTTTTATTAAATTCCCCATATTATCATATGTATATAGCACATATGTGCCATTTGGTCCTTCTGTTTTTTTGATTCTTCCAAGCTCATCGTATTCATACGTAAATTTAGCAGAATTTTTTTCTATCCTTTCTGTCTGCTGAGAATATCCATTTGTCTTTATTTTTGTAATGCTGCCCATTGGGTCTTCTTCTTCTATTAAGTTACCGTCTAAATCGTATTTGTACTTATATTCTCCTCCATCTGGCATTGTTTCTTTTATTAAATGGTTTCTTGTTCCATATTAATATATGCTTTCATTTCCTTCTGAATCTATGTATTTTGTAATGTTTCCTGCCAGGTCATATTCATATCCTGAAGAAGCACCTTCTGGATAAAGCTCCTTTTGTAGCTGGTTCATATTTGTGTATATAAATACACTTTCGTTTCCTTCTTTGTCTTTTTTAAAAATAAGGTTACCATTTAGGTCATATCCATATTCTTCTTTTTCTCCATTAGCATCTATTATTTCTGATACATTACCTAATAGATCATACGTATACCTTGTTGTTTCTTCTTTTGGATTTGTAGAAGATATTACCATGTTTAGCTTGTCATAAGTGTATTTATAGCTTTGTCCTAAAGTGTTTTCGTTTATAACATTTCCATTTTTATCATAGCTATATTTTGTAGTAACTCCCATCTCGTCTTTTGCCCACAAAAGGTTTCCAACGCTATCATAGCCAAAACTATTTGTGCTTTTATTTGGGTACGTTATTTTAATAAGCTGGTCATACCTGTCATATTCATAACTTGTAGCATCTCCTTTTGCATCTATTTCTTTTATCAAATTACCATTATTATCGTAATAAAATTTCGTATCTTTTCCAAGACTATCTTTTTCATTTATGACTCTGCCCAAAAGGTCATACGTATATGATATTTCAAAGCCTTCTTCTGTTTCTACTTTTACAAGCTGTCCTATTTTGTCGTATGTGAATTTTGATTCTCCTCCATCTTCTTCTTTTACTGTTTTAACGTTTCCAAGTGCGTCATATGTCTTTACTGTCATAACGCCATTTGGGTCCTCATAACTAACAGGAAGGCCTGCTCCGTTATATTTTATTTCTTCTTCTCCTTCATTTGCATATATGATTTTTTCTAACTCTTCCATATGGTTATATTCATACATGGTTACATTTCCCAGCGCATCTACTTCTTTTTCAGGCATATTTAGAGCATCGTACTCTATTTTTATCTCTTCGCCTGCTTTTCCTATGTAGCTTATCATGTTGCCTGCATTATCGTATGTCATTTCTTCCCTATTTCCCTTAGGGTCAACAATTAAGGTAAGTAGTCCGCTACTTGAATATGTGTATGAACTTTTCCCTCCCATTGGATCTGTTTCTGTTTCTAAATTGCCTCTTTTGTCGTATGTGTATTTTATACTATTTCCATTTGGCAATACTTCTTCTATTACCTGATTTACGCTATTATATTTTAATGTTGATACTCTATCTCCTTCTTTTACCTTAATAAGGTTTCCTACTTCATCGTATTCATATGTAGTTATATTTCCATTCCCATCTTTATATGATGTGATGTTTCCTAAAAAATCATAAGAATAAGTCTCATTTATTTCTCCTAGGTAATCTACTTTAATTAAATTTCCTGCTAGATCATATGTATTTTCCCTTGTGCCTCCTAGATTATCTGTTACTGTAAGTATATTATTATATCTATTTTCATATGTGTATGTAAAAGCTGCTTCTCCTCTTTCTTTTTTGATTATCCTTCCAAGCTTATCTAGTGTATATTTTGTTTTTTCTCCTTCTCCATCTGTTTCTTCAATTAGCCTATCTCTTTTGTCGTATTTATATTCATATATTCTTCCTTCTGGGTTCTTAATTGATAAAACGTTTCCTACTCCATCATATGTATATATGTATTCTCCTCCTTTTGGATTTATCATACTTATTATATTTCCAAACCCATCATAAGCTAGGGTAGTTTTGTTTCCTTCCCCATCTTCTATGCTCCTTATATAGCCTGCTTCATCATACTCTATGCTTTCGCCTGCTCCATCAGAAAAATATGTATTTGTATTCCTTCCTTGCAAATCATATGTAATTACTGTTACATCACCCATTGGATCTTCTATATAAGTCTTTTGACCAAGTATGTTATATTTAATTAGTGTAGATTCTCCACTAGCATCTGTTATTTTGGAAATATTTGCTCCTTCGTATTCGTACGTTGTTATATTTCCTTTTGCATCTGTTTGGCTTAAAACGCGGCCATATTCATCTGCTGTAATTTTGTTTATTATTTTGCCATTTATTTTTATCTCTTTTACGTTATGATTTTCATCATATTCTATTTCAGTTACTGTTCCATCATATGATTCCTGCCTTATTCTTTGATTTTGATCGTTATACAAAAACGACATATATGTTCCATCGTTTAGCGTTATTTTTGTTATGTTTCCATGCTTATCGTATTCATATCTTGTAACGCTGTCTATTTCATTTATTTCTTTTACTAATCTGTTTTCATCGTTATATTCTTTAAAAACTGCGCTGCCATCAGGATACTCTATTTTCGTAGTTCTATAGTTTTCATCATAATGATATATCGCTGTATTTCCGTTTGCATCAGTTACCTTTGTCTCGCCTTCGCTATATTCAAGCGTTGATATTTTTTTATTTCCATCTACCCGACTAATTA
>CAYJFZ010000042.1:0-4223 GCA_964369975.1 uncultured Oscillospiraceae bacterium | reverse complement strand
CTTCTTGATAAGATTCATTGTTCGCCATTAACTTTCCATTCGGACTTATGTGTCCTAAAAATAATTCTTCAATCACTTTCATTTTGATTTTCCTTTCTCGCATAAAAAAACTCACACAACTTCTTTTCAGTAAAAGCTGTGCGAGTTTCATTATACTTATTCAGTTCATTTAAAATTTCATTCGCTAAATTAAATCCAGACTTAAAACTTTCGAATGCAAAATCATTCATAATTAAATCCTTGTTATCTATTATTTGCAGTATTAATTTTTTATGAGATTTTTCAAGTTCTGCAATTAATATCTTATGTGCAGAAATAATATTACTTTGATATTTTCTATTCGGATTAAATTCTGTGTAGATTTTAAATAGTTCATACAGACTTTCCATAATGGAAACCCCCTTTCTGCTTTTTTCAAGAACAAGGATATCACAATAATTTTGAAATAGCTAGTTTAATTTTTTAATATTAAAGTGGTGTCCTCATCTCCTTCACCTTTATACTACTTGAAAAATTATTTTTAATCTATAAACTCCTATATCCATTAATTCCTTTCTCTGTAATAATATAAGTTAATCTTTTCTTTTATAGGCTAGTCATCGTGACTATGGGGGGTAGCCACCACTACACTCTAGCATCTTGGTTTAATATTCTCTATGGTAGGTTAATAAATTTTCTTTCACTTTCATAATAAAATTTCAATTTTTGTGCATATCTTACCTTTGATTTTTTAAAATTAATCTCGCGATTTAATGCCTATTTTTCTCAAATTGTTACATTTAAACAGGCTATAGTGCGATTTTTTATGTTATCAAAATGTTATCAATACTTTTTTATCTAATAGTAATCTGTATAAATTTACTGAAATACCGTATAAAACCAATAAAAACAGGACTATAAAGCCCTGTTTTCTGTATTTTTATCCAATTTTAAAGCCTGTAACTGCTACTCCCACTCTATCGTACTTGGTGGTTTTGTTGTTATATCATAAACAATTCTACTTACGCCTTTTACTTCATTTACAATCCTTGAGCTAATTGTTTCCAGTACTTCAAAAGGAATTTTTGCCCAGTCGCTTGTCATACCGTCTGTTGAAGTTACAGCTCTTATCGCCACTACATGAGCATAAGTTCTGCCATCGCCCATAACGCCTACACTTCTTACATTCGGTAAGACTGTAAAGTACTGCCAAATTGCTCCTTCTAAGCCGGCTTTTGCGATTTCTTCTCTTAAAATAGCATCGCTTTCTCTTACAATTTCTACTTTTTCATCTGTGATGTCGCCTAAAGTTCTTATCGCAAGACCAGGGCCTGGGAATGGTTGTCTGTGTACTACAGCTGCAGGAAGGCCTAAAGTTGTGCCTACATTTCTAACTTCATCTTTAAATAAGCTTCTTAAAGGCTCTAATAATTCAAATTGTACATCGTCTGGAAGGCCGCCAACATTGTGGTGACTTTTTATTACTTCTGCTGTATCTGTGCCTGATTCTATAACATCAGGATAGATAGTCCCTTGAAGTAAAAAGTCTTGTTTGCCTAACTTCTCAGCTTCTGCATCAAATACTCTTATGAATTCTTCGCCAATGATTTTTCTTTTATCCTCAGGCTCTGTTACGCCTTTCATTCTATTAAAAAACCTATCTTTTGCATTCACTCTAATAACTTTTAAGTCAAATTCTTTTTGCAGTGTATCCATAACCATATCGCCTTCATTTTTTCTCATAAAGCCGTGGTCTACGAATATACATGTTAAGTTATCACCTATCGCTCTATGCACTAAAACAGCAGCTACTGTTGAGTCAACACCGCCTGAAAGCGCACATAATACTTTTTTGTCGCCTACATTTTCTTTAATTGCTTTGATTTGCTCATCCACAAAACTTTGGCTTGTCCAGTCTTGTGTACAACCACAAATTTTTACTAAAAAGTCATGCAAGAGTTGTTTTCCAAAAGGAGTATGCTCAACTTCTGGGTGAAACTGTAGTCCGTATAGATTTTTCTCTTTATTTTCCATTGCAGCTATAGGGCAAGTCTCGCTTTCAGCTGTTATTACAAAGCCTTCTGGCATATCGCTGATTTGGTCAGTATGACTCATCCAGCAATACTCTTCATCTATAATTGATGATAGCATACCATCATTTTTAGCTTTGATAGCTACTTTTCCATACTCTCTTTTTTCTGGTGAATAAACTGTACCACCTAAAGTTTGAGCCATGAGCTGAGCGCCATAACAAATACCTAAAACAGGAATGTTTAACTCAAAAATTTCCTTTTCGATTTTTGGTGAGTTTTCATCATTTACACTACTTGGCCCACCTGTAAAAATTATTCCTTTAGGATTTTTTTCTTTAATAGTATTTAAAGCTTTTTTGTATGAAACTACTTCGCTATATACATTAGCTTCTCTTACTCTTCTTGCGATTAGCTGATTATATTGGCCACCAAAGTCTACAATTATAATTAATTCTTGTGACATCTTTTTCTCCCTTTTATTTATTAAACTCACTTACAGAATAGTTGCTTTCTTCTTTTGTAACTAAAATATCATGTGGATGACTTTCTTTTAAGCCTGCACCTGTAATTCTTACAAACTGACCATTTTCGTTTAAGTCATTAATGCTT
This sequence comes from uncultured Oscillospiraceae bacterium, assembly GCA_964369975.1. Lineage (GTDB taxonomy): Bacteria > Bacillota > Clostridia > Oscillospirales > Ruminococcaceae > RGIG3102. The sequence continues at coordinate 1,602 of CAYJFZ010000042.1, read as the reverse complement.
GCACAACCACAGTAGCCCATACCTGAGCGAAGTCCGCCTACTAATTGATAAATTATATCTTTTAATTGGCCTCTGTAAGGTACCATACCTTCTACACCTTCTGGTACAAATTTTGCTTTTCCGTCTTGGAAATATCTATCATTTGAACCATTTGACATAGCTGAAGTTGAGCCCATGCCACGATAAACTTTAAAGTTTCTGCCTTTATATATCGTTGTTTGTCCTGGACTTTCTTCTGTACCTGCAAATAGTGAGCCTATCATAACACAAGAAGCGCCTGCTGCTATGGCCTTTGTTATATCACCTGAGAATTTAATACCGCCGTCAGCTACTATTGGCACTCCTCTTTTTTTGCCTACTTCAGCACAGTCCATAACTGCTGTTAATTGAGGTACACCAATACCTGCAACTACACGAGTTGTACAAATAGAACCAGGACCAATACCAACTTTAACTATATCAGCGCCTGCATCAATTAAGGCTTCACACGCTGGAGCTGTTGCTATATTACCTGCCATAAGTGTTACATTAGGGAATTCTTTTTTAAGCGTTTTTACTGCATTTAAAACGCCTTGGCTATGTCCGTGAGCTGTGTCTATTGATAGTAAGTCAACGCCTGCATTTACTAATACAGAAGCTCTTTCTAACATATTATTTGTAATGCCTATTGCAGCGCCACAAATTAGCCTGCCTTGTGCATCTTTTGCAGAGTTTGGATATAGGATTCTTTTTTCTATATCTTTAATTGTAACTAAGCCTTTTAGTATGCCTTCATCATCAATTAAAGGTAGTTTTTCTATTTTATGAGCTTTTAAAATTAATTCAGCTTCATCTAAAGATATTCCTGGTTTTGCTGTGATTAAATTATCTTTAGTCATAACTTCGCTAATTAATTTATCTTTATCAGTTTCAAATCTTAAATCACGGTTTGTTATAATTCCAACTAAAACTTTATTTTCATCAACTATTGGAACACCAGAGATTCTATATCTTCCCATTAAGTCATCTGCATCTTTTATTAGATGATGAGGGCTTAAATAAAATGGGTCAGTAATAACTCCATGCTCACTTCTTTTTACTCTGTCTACTTCTAAAGCTTGTTGCTCGATACTCATGTTTTTGTGAATGATACCGATGCCACCTTCTCTTGCTATTGCTATTGCAAGTCTTGCTTCTGTTACAGTGTCCATACTTGCAGACATTAAAGGTACATTAAGTTTAATGTTTTTAGCTAAATCTGTTTGTGTGCTTACATCCGCTGGTACTACTGTTGAGTATTGTGGTACTAACAATACATCATCGAATGTTAAAGATTCCTTGATAATTTTACTCATACTAATTCTCCTTATAATAAACTTTAACTTATAAACTTTATAAAAATACGCACTTAAAATTTAAGTACACATTTGTAGAAAGTTTATCATTATATATAATTATATAAAAAAACTGATTAAACTTTATAGTTTAATCTTTTAACTTTTTGTAAATTGTACAGATAAGCCCCCTTTTAACAGGGGGCAGATATCTATACTAATATTAAATTATGCAATAACTTTAATAACAACGCCTGAACCTACAGTTCTGCCGCCTTCCCGGATAGCA
>CAYJFZ010000041.1:0-5585 GCA_964369975.1 uncultured Oscillospiraceae bacterium | reverse complement strand
ACCCCTGGCCCACTGCTTAGAAGGCAGTTGCTCTATCCACCTGAGCTACAAGCGCAAATATGTTTGCTAAAAAATAATAACATAAACACACATAGCTTGTCAAGTATAAAAATGAAGAAATTACTATTTTTTTAATTTTTTTAATCGTTTACAAATCAATAACATAATTTTAGGATTTTTTTAGTAGTTTTGAATTAAATTTTATAAAAAAATGATGAAGTTTTCGCTTTGCAAATTTTGATTAAGTAATGAGAGCGATAAATAAAAAAGCAATAATAATAGCAATTTATATATTTATTATATTACAGATGTTTTGTAAAAATACAAGATTTTAGATTATATGTTTTTATTTTGATAATAATTATTCATATAAAGGGGTGGTGTAATGACAAAAAAAGAAAAGCAAGCACTTATTAAAAAGATAATAAAGTTTACTGATGAAAATATAGAAGAAGAGCAGTTTGTTTATCATTTACTGCAAGATGATAGCTTTTATACAATACAAGAAAACGATAAACCTCGCTTTTCTCAAGTTGCAGCTGATAAAATAGCAAAGTTTGCAGGCTCATGGGGTTTTATTTTAAGCTTTACTGCCTTGCTTATTTTTTGGATAATTTTAAATATATATTTAGCCATGAATTTACATGCCTTTGACCCCTATCCTTTTGTATTATTAAACTTAGTGCTTTCGTGTATAGCCGCCTTGCAAGCACCCCTTGTTATGATGAGTCAAAACAGGCAAGAAGAAAAAGATAGACAAAGAGCGCAAGAAGAATTTAAAATAAATTTAAAAAGTGAAATAATAATAGAAGATATATATCATAAAATAGAAAATATTCAAAAAACACTTAATAATTTAAAAGATGAAAAGTAAACTTTTTATTAATTCTCTTGATTTTCATAAAAAGGCATTATATAATAGGCAAGAAATATAAAGGATTATAAATGAGAAAAAATTTATGGATGGAGAAAGAATATGACAAATATTTGGCATGATATATCACCTAAGAGAATATCAAAAGATGATTTTATAGCGGTAATTGAAATAGAGCAAGGCTCAAAAAATAAGTATGAATTAGATAAAGAAACAGGGCATATTATCCTTGATAGAATTTTGCACACTTCTACTCACTACCCAGCAAACTATGGCTTTATCCCAAGAACTTATGCAGATGACGGTGACCCATTAGATGTATTAGTATTATGTAGCCAAAGTATAGTGCCACTAAGTTTAGTAAGGGTGTATCCTATAGGAGTTATCACAATGCTTGATAGCGGAAAACTTGATGAAAAAATCATCGCTATTCCTTTTGATGATCCTACTTATAATTCTTATAAGGATATACAAGACCTACCTCAGCATATTTTTGAAGAGATGAGACATTTCTTTACAGTGTATAAAAACTTAGAAAAGAAAGATACAGTAGTAAATGAGGTAAAGGGTGCGCAAGAAGCAAGAGATATAATCCAAAAATGCTGCGAACTTTACCTTGAAAGTTTTTGCAAATAATTAAAATTAAATCCTTAAAACGATGATTTATTAGTATAACTCATCGTTTTTTTTGATTTAAAATATAAGAAAAAATAAAAAAATAAAAACTTTTGTATTATACAGTATAAAACGCTTGACTTTTACTAAACATTACTATATAATATCAAAGTAATGTAAAGCAATAAAACTTTACAAGAAAGGAAGAGTAGTATGCCAAAAGACTTAAATATGTCCTATTTGCTTGATTTTTACGGCGATGTATTAACACAAAAGCAAAAAGAAATGATGGAACAATACTTTAATATGGATTTATCTCTTTCTGAAGTTGCCGATAATTTTAATATAACAAGGCAGGGTGTAAGGGATTCTGTAAAAAGAAGCCAGACAATTTTATTAGACCTTGAAGAAAAAATCGGTTTTGCGAAAAAATATTCAGGTATTTTATCAGGTGTTGATGAAATAAAAACTTTAGTACAAAACATTTGTTATCATAATGATACAGCTTATGCGCCAAGCGAAGATATAAAAAAATTCACAGATAGAATTTTTTTGATTTTGCAAGATATAAGCGAATAAAAGGAGGGCAAGATGGCGTTTGAATCACTAAGTCAAAAATTAGCAAATGCTTTTAAGAAGTTGCGCTCAAAAGGAAAACTCACAGAAGAAGATATTAATCTTGCTATGAGAGAAGTGCGAATAGCACTTTTAGAAGCAGATGTAAATATATTAGTAGCAAAAGACTTTATAAAAAGCGTTAGTGCAAGGGCAAAAGGCGAGGAAGTTATGCAAAGCCTTACTCCGGCACAACAAGTTGTAAAAATAGTAAACGATGAGCTCATAGCTTTAATGGGTAGCGAAAATGAAAGAATAAAATTTGCAAATAAAGGGCCTACTGTCATTATGATGTGTGGTACTCAAGGTGCTGGTAAAACAACTCATAGCGCAAAACTTGCAAAGTTCTTTTTAAAGCAAGGGCATAGACCTATGCTTGCAGCTTTAGATATTTATCGTCCTGCAGCTATTGAGCAATTAAAAATAGTAGCCGGAACAGCTGGAGTGCCTGTTTTTGAAATGGGTAAAACAGATCCTGTAAAAATAGCAAAAAAAGCATATAATCACGCAAGAGACTATGGCAATGATATTCTAATTTTAGATACAGCGGGTAGACTTCAAATAGATGAAGAATTGATGCAAGAGCTCGGCGATATTAAAAAAGCTATCGAAGTTAATGAAACACTTTTAGTAATAGATGCAATGGTAGGACAAGATGCTGTAAATGTTGCAAAAGAGTTTAATGAAACTGTTGGTATAGATGGTGTTATCATCACTAAAATGGATGGTGATACAAGGGGCGGTAGTGCTCTGAGTGTTAAAGCTGTTACTGGAAAACCTATTAAATTCGTAGGTGTTGGCGAAAAACTTGATGATTTAGAAAGTTTTCACCCAGACAGAATGGCAAGCAGAATTTTAGGCATGGGCGATGTGATGAGCCTTATTGAAAAAGCTCAAAGTATTCAAGATGAAGGCGATGCTTTAAATACTGCAAAACGAATGAAAGAAAACAAATTCGATATGAATGATATGCTCACTCAATTACAACAAGTAAAGAAAATGGGCGGTGTATCTTCAATGCTTTCAATGATTCCCGGAGGCGCAAATGTTAAAGGGGATGATGAAGAAAGAGCAGAAAAACAATTCAAGCAAACTGAGGCTATTATATACTCTATGACTAAAAAGGAAAGAGAAAAGCCAAATATCATAGATGCAAAAAGAAAAATAAGAATAGCAAAAGGCTCAGGGTTGCAAGTAAGCGATGTAAACAGGCTCTTAAAGCAGTTTGCACAAACGCAAAAAATGATGAAGCAATTTACAAAAAATCCTAAATCATTCCAAAGAATGTTAGGGCAAATGAAATAGTAACTGCAAAGCAGATATTATATATATTATATTTAAATGGAGGAAAACAAAATGGCAGTAAAAATTAGACTTCGCCGTATGGGCGCTAAAAAAGCACCTTTTTATCGTGTAGTGGTAGCGGATTCTCGCTTTCCAAGAGATGGTAGATTTATTGAAGAAATAGGATACTATGATCCTACTAAAGAGCCAGCTGTTGTATCTATTGATGGCGAAAAAGCTAAAAAATGGATTGCTAACGGTGCACAACCAACTGATACTGTAAAAGTTCTTTTAAAGAAAAATAACATTATCTAATTAATTTCGGAGGCTTGTAATGGAACAGTTATTACTAAACATTGCAAAAGGCCTTGTAGAAGACAAACAAGCCGTAGAAGTTACTAAAGAAGATAAAGAAGATGGTGTAGTAGTATATCATTTAAAAGTAGCTCAGCAGGACACAGGCAGGGTTATCGGTAAACAAGGAAGAATTGCAAAGGCTATCCGTACAGTTATAAAAGCTGCAAGTATCAATACTACAGAAAGAGTAATTGTAGAAATAGACTAATAAATTTTGCTATAAGCTATGTTTAGTTTATAGCAAAATTGTAAATTTATAGGTTTTTCTTTAATGAAAAGAAAACCTATTTTTTGCTATATAAAAGAGGTTTTAATATGCAGTATATTCAAACAGGCGAAATAGTATCAACTCATGGAATAAATGGAGAATTAAAGGTGTATCCTTGGGCGGATTACCCTGAATTTTTAGAGCAATTTAGTGAGTTTTACATAGAGAAAAGCAAAAATTCATATAATAAAATTAAAGTGCAGTCAATAAGGGTGCATAAAAATATGGTTTTAGTAAAGTTAGATGGCATAGACAGTATAGAACAAGCAAGACCATTAATAAAAAAACAGCTGTTTGTTGATAAAAACAAGATAGTCTTAGAAGAAGGTAAGTACTTTGTTCAAGATTTAATTGGCTGTTTAGTAGTTAATAACGCTACAAACGAAGAATATGGAAAGATTTACGATGTTAAAAACTTAGGTGCAAGCGATATTTATTACATCAAAAACGATGAGGATAAAGAATTTATGTTTGCAGCTGTCAGTGAATTTATAGTTTCTACTGACATTATTAACAAAGTAATTAAGATAAATGTGATTAAAGGTATGTTCGATGAGGATTAATATAGCTACGCTTTTTAAAAGTATGTGCGAAGAAGTGCTAAATACAAGTATAATCGGAAGAGCCAGAAAAAATAATTTAATAGATTTAAGAGTGTATGATATTAGAGACTATTCAAAAAATAAGCATAGACATGTAGATGACTCCCCTTACGGTGGAGGCCATGGTATGGTTATGCAAGCGCAGCCCATTTATGATTGCTGTCAAGATATTAAAAATTCATCAAACGAAGCTCCTTTTGTAATTTTCACATCAGCCGCAGGTAAGGTCTTTAATCAAGAAATAGCTAAAGAGTTATCAAAAAAAGAGAATATTACAATAGTTTGTGGGCATTATGAGGGGATAGACCAAAGGATTATAGACGAAATTTGCGATATGGAAATTTCAATAGGGGACTTTGTTTTAACAGGTGGGGAACTGCCTGCCTTAGTTATCACTGATGCAATAGCCCGTTTAAGGCCAAATGTATTAAAAAATGAAGAGGGCTTTACTAATGAAAGCCATTATGATGGCTTGTTAGAGCATGCACAGTACACAAGGCCTGCTGTGTGGAATAATAAAAGTGTTCCTGAGGTTTTATTAAGTGGGCATGAAAAAAATATTATTGAGTTTAGAAAGCAAGACTCAATTAATAGAACTAAGAATTTAAGGCCAGATTTATATGCTAAATTATTTAATATAGACAATAATGTTGAAAACTAAGTAGCAAAATGCACAAAGGTTTACAGTATGTTCATTAATAAGATGTTTAAAATAGAAAAATTAACAATATACAGTTGACTATTACCCGTAAGTATTATATTATTAAGTTGGACAAATAAGTAATTAAAATAAAGTAATTAATTAAATTAAGTTTATACATACAATGGAGAGATGAGATTATGTTTTATAAAGATGTTACAGTAGAAAATCAAGTGGGGCTACACGCTCGCCCAGCTACATTTTTTATTCAAAAAGCAAATGAGTTTAAATCATCAATTTGGGTAGAAAAAGAAGAAAGAAGAGTAAACG
>CAYJFZ010000040.1:0-5626 GCA_964369975.1 uncultured Oscillospiraceae bacterium | reverse complement strand
AACATACTATAATCTTTAAAATTATACCACATTGCAAAACATAAGTAAAGCACGTATTTATGAAATTTTTTATTAAAAAGCAGCCTTTAGGCAAAAGCGTTGCAATAAGCGCTCTGCTTAAAGCAAATATTTTATATCTATAAATTATTAACTTAGTGCACGCGAAGGCGAGGCGTTTATAATAACAGCACAGTGTGCTATTATTATAGCCGAAAGTCACCTCAAAGAGGCCAAAGCATAGCCGCCATCCGATTTATTGCCACAAAAAAAACGAGAACCCTAAGGTTCTCGTTTTTTGGTGCCGCTGGCCGGACTTGAACCGGCACGATGTCACCACCGAGGGATTTTAAGTCCCTTGTGTCTACCTATTCCACCACAGCGGCATGCTTAACGCTTAAATATAATAACACGCTAATTATAAATTGTCAATACTTTTTTTATTTATTTTTATCATTTTTTTTAACATATGGCAGATTAACATTTTTTGTAATTGCCCACATTCTGATACCAAAAATAAGAACTAAAGGAATGCCTACTGCTATTATATCATTTCCTAAATTCCATAATATGTAATATACTACTGCTCCTATTATAGAAGCTGTTGCATAAACTTCTTTTTGCAAGATTACAGGAGTTCTATTTACCATTATATCTCTTAGTAATCCCCCACCTACAGCGCTTAGTGCCCCAACGAAAATAACTAAAAACATATTATCGCCAAAGTTTAAATCTCTTGCTATTTGCATACCTACTATTGTAAAAATCGCAAGGCCCACTGCATCAAGGGTATTTATTATAAATAAAATACTATTTTTATATTTTGATTGACTTAAAGTTTGATAAAATCCTATTGTAATAAATGAAGAAACTAAGGCTATTGTAAAAAAAGTAGGGTCTCTAAAAAGCATGGGTGGAGTATTACCTAAAATAATATCTCTTGTCATGCCTCCGCCAGTTGCCGTTGCTACTGCTGCTACATTTATTCCAAAAAAATCTAAATCATTGTCAATTCCTATCATTGCGCCTGCAAAAGCAAAGGTAACTGTACCAATAACTTCTAATATGAAAGTCATAATTAAAACCTCTTTTATTTTATATAGTAAATACTAACATTATATACTAAAATAGTCAATATCTATTTAAAATATCTTTGTATTTTTTTTACTTGTATGTTATTATATATCTAAAATAAAAAATGTATAAGGAGATACATTATGAAAAAAATCCCTATTATTATGGATGTTGATACTGGTATTGATGATGCCATAGCTATTATGCTTGCCTTACAAGCTAAAGAACTTGATGTAAAAGGTATCACTGTTGTAGCCGGCAACCAAACTCTTGATAAAACCTTATATAATACTTTATCAGTAGTTGAATACTTAGGCAGAAGTGATGTGCCTGTTGTTAAAGGGTATGATAAGCCTTTAGTAAAGCCACAGATTAAATCGGAGGTAACTCATGGTTCTTCAGGCCTTGGAACAGCAAAACTGCCAGCTCCTACAATTAAAGAGCATCCTTTAGATGCTGTTAGCTTTTTAAGAAAAACTTTAGAAGAAAGCGATGAAAAAATCACCTTAGTGCCTGTAGGGCCTTTAACTAATATAGCTGTTTTATTAAAATGCTATCCACATGTTAAAGAAAAAATCGAAAAAATTGTGATAATGGGTGGCGGCGCTTTTGAGGGCAATGTTAATGCTGTGAGTGAATTTAATATTATAGTTGACCCAGAAGCTGCGAATATTGTATTTAACTCAGGGGTACAAATTGTGCTTTGTGGCCTTGATGTTACTATGAAAGCTTATGCCACAAAAGAAGATATCCAAAGAATAAAAGATACTAATACAAAAGCTGGTTTGTTCTGTGCACAGGCTTTTGAAGTGTATTACGATAGCTATATAAAAAATTCTTACTTACCTGGTTGTGCTGTTCACGATGCTGTTGCAATATTCTACTTACTACACCCTGAATTAATTTCTTCAAAAAGAGCTACAGTAAAAGTTGATATTGAAGGAAAACACACCTATGGCTGTACTGCAAGTGATTTTAGACCTTATAGAGATACTTCTTTTGATAATGCGTATGTCTGCCTTGATATACAAAGAGAAGAATTTATTGATGTCTTAATCGATGCTTGTAAAAATTATTAAGGAGAATTATTATGATAAAAAGACCTATTATTATAGATACTGACCCAGGCGTTGATGATACTATAGCCATACTTTTAGCAAAGGCTAATCCTTGCCTTGACATAAGAGCTATAACACCTGTTTTAGGTAATGTTCCCTATGCTTCAACAAGCCAAAATGCGCTAAGACTAAGCGAAAGATTAGGTATTAACTGCCCTGTTGCCACTGGCGCACACGAGCCTTTATTTGCTCAAAGTAGAGATGCTGGAGATATTCACGGCGAGGGCGGACTCGCTGGCTTTATCCTACCAAAAAGTGATAAAGAATTTGATACCTATGCTTGGGATATTATTAAAAAAGAAGCAGAAAGAGCAAATGGAGAGCTTGAAATAATCACCTTAGGCCCTCTTACTAATATTGCACTTACTCTAATGCGTTATCCAGAAATTAAGCCACTTATAAAAAGAATAGTATGTATGGCTGGGGCAAGCTACTCTGGCAATATGAACGCCTATGCTGAATTTAATGTATGGGTTGACCCTGATGCGTGCGACATTGTTTTTCATTCTGGTATTGAAATAGTAATGTGTGGCCTTGATGGTAACGAGTATTCAGGGCTTACTATTGAAGAATTAAGAGAGTTTATGAATAAAGAAACTAAAATAAGTGATATCTTAGATCATATTTTTGACTTCTTTATTTTTAGAAGACAAAATTCTGTTGATGATGATTCTTTACAAGTTATAAACGATGCTATCACTATGGCATATTTTATAAACGAAGATATAGGCGAAGTAAAAGATTACTATGTCTGTGTTGAAACAAAGGGCGATTTATGTAAAGGGCAAACAATCGTTGATAGATTAAATAAATATAAGAAAAATCCAAATGTTAAAGTGTTAGTAAAATCAAATAAGCAGTTATACAAAAAAATGCTTTTTGATATGCTTGACTACTATAAATAATCATACAAAAAATCTACTAAAAATTTTTTAGTAGATTTTTTATTGCACATTAACAAAATTTGCCTTTAGATATTTAAAAATATATACAATGTTATAAAAAATCATTTTCAAATGTGATAAACTCTTGAAAATTGTCATTTTTTCTGCTAAACTTAATTTCGATTATAAGTATAAAAAGCAATTTTTGCTCCTGTGTGTAGGTGCAACTTTTTATACTAATATATAGGAGAATACAAATGGATAAACAAAGAATTTTACCAAAATTCACAAGTAGAAACTTATTATTAGGTTTTCAGCATGTTTTTGCTATGTTCGGCGCTACTGTTTTAGTGCCTTTAATTACAGGGCTTAACATCTCAACTACTCTTTTTGCCGCTGGCGTTGGAACATTATTATTCCATTTTGCTACAAAAGGTAAAGTGCCTGCTTTCTTAGGCTCATCTTTTGCATTTTTAGGCGGATTTGGTGCCGTTGCACCTAAATTATTAGATGCAAATGGCGAAGCTACAATTCCAAATGTGGAAATGCTACCTTATGCTTGTGGCGGCGTTGTTTTTGCCGGGGTTATCTATCTTGTGATAGCTGGCCTTGTAAAAGTGTTCGGTATAAGAAAAGTTATGAGATTTTTCCCACCTGTTGTAACAGGACCAATCATTATTTCAATCGGTTTAATTTTAGCACCTACCGCTGTTAGCAACGCAAGTTCAAACTGGCTTTTAGCTATAATTGCCTTACTTACTATCATCGTTTGCAACATCTGGGGCAAAGGTATGGTAAAAATTATACCTATTTTATTAGGCGTTGTCATTTCCTACGCTTTCGCTGTTGCTACAAATCAAGTAGATTTTACAAGCGTTTTAGCAGCAAATCCTGTGGGTGTTCCTTTAGCAACAACTGCATTTGCAAAATTTGATATCACTGCTATCATCACAATTATGCCTATCGCTTTAGTAGCTGTTATGGAGCATATCGGCGATGTAGCTGCAATTAGCGCAACTACAAACAATAACTTCATTGAAGATCCAGGCTTACACAGAACTTTATTAGGTGATGGCTTAGCTACAATGTTTGCTGGCTTTATCGGTGGTCCTGCTAACACAACTTACGGAGAAAACACAGGCGTTTTAGCTTTAACAAAAGTATACGATGCTGCTATAGTTCGTCTTGCTGCTGTTTTTGCAATCTTACTATCATTCTCTCCTATGTTTGATGCTTTAGTAAACACTATCCCTACAGCAATCATCGGTGGTATATCATTCATCCTTTATGGTATGATTTCAGCTATCGGCGTAAGAAATGTTGTAGAAAATAAAGTAGACTTTTCAAAAACAAGAAACTTAATTATCGCAGCTGTTATCTTAGTATCTGCTTTAGGTTTAACAAGCGGTGTAACTATTGCTATCGGCACAACGAGCATCACTTTCTCAGCTTTAGCTGTAGCTGCTATTTTAGGAATTACTCTAAATGCTGTTTTACCAGGTAACGACTATGACTTTGGCAAAAACGAAGCTGGCGATACAGCTGCAAATATGCAAATATAGTAATAAAATAGCGAATATGTTGACTTTTTTATATAAATAAAGTATATTAATACAGAGGTTTTTTTAATCTCTGTATTTTTATTTTTACAAGGAGGGTAGATTTTATATGAGCGATAATAAAGTAGCAACTAATAGAAGCGCAAGACATGAGTATTTTGTTATTGAAAGTATGGAAACTGGTATAGTTCTTTCTGGTACTGAAATAAAATCTATTCGCAATAAAGCTGTGAATTTAAAAGAGTCTTGGGCAGATGTTCAAAATGGTGAAGTGTTTATTTATGGTATGCATGTAAGCCCTTATGAAAAAGGAAACATTTTTAATAAAGACCCATTTAGACCCAGAAAACTTCTTCTTCACAAAAAGCAAATTAACAAGCTAATAGGCCAACTAAAACAAGAAGGCCTTACGCTTATTCCTCTTTCTTTATACTTCAAAGGCTCACACTTAAAAGTAGAGCTTGGCGTATGCAAAGGTAAAAAACTACACGATAAAAGACATGCGCAAGCACAAAAGGATGCAAATAGAGAAATAGAAAGAGCATTAAAAGAACGCAACAAATAAAACCCTCAAAGGTTTTATATATATGGGGGCGTATTGGCTTCGACGGGGAGCATGCAGTCAGAGCAGCGAGTAGTGGTGGGATAGCACTATAATCATCTCAAAATTATAAACGCTAATAATAAAACATTAGTAGCTGCTTAATTTAGCAGCCGTCTTACCTTAGTTTCTATCGCTTTGGATTAAGGCGTCATGTAGATAGAGCCCGTGAACACATTTAAGATTTGCGATGTGTCATGATTTAATGAATCTACTGAGCAATTAGCCTGTTTATCGGCTTAGTTGTAAGGGAATTTTATAGATAAACTACACTCGTAGATACTGTGGTGAATTGTTTTTCGGACACGGGTTCAACTCCCGTCGCCTCCACCAAATGCTGTGCATATAGTAATGGGTACAAAAAAGATTGTACTCACTACTATATGCACTTTT
>CAYJFZ010000039.1:0-5743 GCA_964369975.1 uncultured Oscillospiraceae bacterium | reverse complement strand
ATCAAATGAGATAAAAGTTACTTTAAATTAAAAATAATTTAATATTTTATTCATATTTTTGCAATTAACAATTTAGATAGATTATTAATAATTTAATAATACTTTTCGACTTTTTTTGACAAATTATTGTTATTTTAGACAAAAAATGTTGATAATGTGAAAAATAAATGGTAAATTTAGCGTGGAATTTATTTCCAAAATATGTAAAATCTTAATATTACTTAAAAATATTTTACAACCTACACAATTATTATATTTACAATTAACTAACAATGGAGGTAAACGTTTTGAAAAGACTGAAAAAGCAAATTAGTATTATTTTTCTCATGGGTGTGATTTTTTTAGGGACATTAAACACAGAAGTTTCTGCAAATAGCGAAAAAAGGGTTATCCGTATTGGGTATTCAACAAACAGCATAGGTCTTGTTCAAGACATTGAAAGCACTACCCATAAAGGTTACGGCTACGATTTATTAGAAAAAGTTGAAGAAATTAGTGATATCCAGCTTGAATATGTTCCAATAGAAGGAAGTTTAATTGAGGCAGTTCAAGATGGTGATGTCGATGTTGCAGGCTTATTAGTTTATAACGATGATAGAGGGCAAAGAGCTGAATTTTCTGACATCCCGATTGGAAGGACATATTCCATATTAGTAACAGAGGATTTAGAGCAAGTGTATAATGATCCTTTATCATTAGATGGTAAGGTTGTTTCTACTTATATAGATAATCCAGCACAGCTATATTTAAATAACTATTGCAGAAATAATAATATATCAGTTGAGTATATTTATTCAGAATCATCGGAATATATGGATGTTGAGGCAGATTTATATTTAACTTTTTCAAATCAAACAAAAGTCGATGGAACAAAGACCGTTCTTAATTTAGGTGTACATAATACGCATTTAGTTTCTAATATAAATGATACACAGGACATGGATTATATAACTGAAATTTTATATAAAGTGATTACGACAGAAGGCTCTCTTCCAACAGAGCTTGAAATTAAATACCAAGCAGACGATAGAAATATAATTCATAGAACATTATCACCTAATGAAATTGCAAAGCTACAAGAAAAACCAATAACAGTTGGTTATTTAGAAGGATTTCAACCTATTGTTTATAAAGATGATGAAGGTAATGCTGGTGGAGCAATGGTTGATGTGCTGAATGAATTAAGTGATATGTATAATTTTGAAGTTGAATATTATCCATATAGTATAACAGATTCAATAGAATTGTACAAAGATTACGACATTCTTTTAACTATGTATGGGGATACACAAAAAACTTTAGAATATTATCAGCCAACGGAATCTTATTATGATATGCAACTTTATGCTCAAATTAATCCAGAAGTTTATGGGGATACTACAACCAAAAAAGAAGTAATTGAAGAAGCAGAAAATATTGGTGTGATGAATTATCAATCAATTGATTATGATGAATTTTTAGATTATTTTCCAAATAACAAGATAATATTGTACAATGAATTTAATGAAGCGTTAGACGATTTTGCCAATAAGAAAATTGATGCCATTTTGGCAACTGAATCTTCTGTTCCATATGCATCTTTATATTTAGATGATGTAGAAAAAGTTTCAGTTGCAACAGATGTTTTTGTTCCTATGAAAATATTTTTAAATAATAACATTTCAAATGAATTTTATCCAATATTTAATATAATGCTTGATAATCTAACTCAAGATGATTACGAGCATATAATAAATGAAAACTCAAATCAATATTTGCCAAATCCAGGATTTTTTGAGTTTATTATAGATTATTGGTATTTATTTTTAATGCTTGCATGTTTAATTATTGGAATATTTTTATGGCAGGAAAATGAAAAGAATAAAGAAAAACAAAAGCAATTAGAAATCGCATATAATACCGATTGTATAACAGGCATTTCATCTCTTGTGCATTTCAGAAAATTAGTGGAAGAAAAATTAAAAGATGTTAAAGATTCAGAGTATGAAATAATATCACTTGATATAGATATGTTCAGAACAATTAATTCGTATTATAGCACTGATAGGGGCACTGAAATGATAAAAGCAATAGCAAAATCTTTAAAAGAAGCTTTTAAAGATTCAAGTGCTTATATAACTCGAAGAACAGCAGATCAATTTTTGATTTTTAGAAAAAAAACAGAAGGTCTTAGCATTAAGAATATTTATGATGTGTATATATTACCTGCGTTAAGAGAGGTTATTGGAGAAAAATATAATTTGAGTATGTCTTTTGGCAGCTATACAATTGTGGGGGCAGATAATAAGGCAAGCACAATTATTAATTATGCCGATACAGCGAGAAGTAGTGGAAAAAATATTCACAAAACTTCTTTTAAAACCTTTGATGTGAACATGCTTAAAGACTATGAAAATAAAGTTAATATAACTTTTCGTATGGAGCAAGCTTTACGCGATAGAGAATTTAAAATAGTGTTGCAACCAAAAGTAAGTTTTGATACGCTAAAAATTAATGGAGCAGAGGCTTTAGTTCGATGGCATCAAAAACTAGGCGGAGATATTTATCCAGATGCTTTTATCCCTGTGTTTGAAGAAAATGGGTTTATTTTAGAATTGGATATGTATGTTTTAGAAGAAACATGCAAATTTATTGTTAAGAATTTTAGAAAAACAAACATCCCGCAAATTTCGGTTAATTTATCGCCACACAGTGTTTTAGATAAGAATATTATACATAAAATTAAAGATATTGTGGACAAGTATAACTTAAAACCAAGCAACATCGAATTAGAAATCACTGAGAGTGCAGTTATTGCAGATGAAAAAATATTTGTACAAAAGGTTAAGCATTTAAAAGAATTAGGCTTCTCAATAGCAATAGACGATTTTGGCGCAGGCGTTTCGTCATTAAATAGGCTGAGTGCATTAGATGCAGATGTTTTAAAATTAGATAAAGCCTTTTTTGATTTAAAAGAGCAAGGCGGAAAAAGCAGTGTAGTTATCGAAGACGTTATAAAAATGGCAGGGCATTTAAATATGAAGGTTGTGGCAGAAGGCGTTGAAACATTTGCACAAGCTATTTGGCTTAGAAATATTAAATGCGACTCAGCGCAAGGATATTATTTTGAAAGACCAATATCCACTGATGATTTCTTAAAACTTTTAGAAGAAGAACATACCTATAAACTTTCTATTAAATAAAGTAATTTTGATTATATAAAAAAGTAAAACTACATAAAAATTTGCTAAAATCAGATAAACAAATTCAAAAATCAAAATATTAAGAAAAATTTAATGGCAATGTAAATTTATCAAAATTTATTAGTTTAAAAACTGATGAATGAGGATAGGCAAAAAAATAAACAAAAAAGAATGCAACTGCATTCTTTTTTTGTTTTTTTAATATTTAGGCGATGCTTTCAGCACTCTCAAGCATATTCTCAATAAAAATCGCATACCCACGGGTAGGATCATTTACAAAAACATGGGTGACTGCGCCTACGAGTTTTCCATTTTGAACAATAGGACTTCCACTCACGCTTGTGTCAAGTAAGGACTAACACTTTTTTTAAAACAATAAGGCACAGCCAAAGCCGTGCCTTAAAATTACGATATTTTTTATTGAGGGGAATAGTTGTTTTCTGTGGTAAAATAAAGATTTAGTATGCGTCAAGAAAAGCAGATAATATACATTGGTAGTTAATACAAAAAAATCAAAGTACTAAAAAATTTCGTGCAATGCTATCGCAAATTTCGTTTTATTATCGCCTTGTCTTTAAACATGCATTCATCAATATGATGAAGATAATCCCTTATATTAGAATAGTTATCTTTATCATAATTTGCATACCCAACAGCAACACCTGACATATTATTATCATCAAAAGTTTTGAACTTATCTTGAATGATAGATAATCTTTCTTCTAATATATCAAGTGATATATTATATATAATTGATGTAAATTCATCACCACCTACACGATAAGTTGTTCCGAATTCATTTAAATATTCTTGAGCTAATTCAGCAAACCAAATTAAATAATTATCACCAGTTTGATGCCCCATATTGTCATTAAAATATTTCAAATTATTTAAATCATAAGTAACTATTATTTTTGTTAAATCTTCGCTATCCTTGAACACTTCTAAATCTCTTTCAAATGCGTGCCTGTTCTGTAATGATGTTAACATATCTGTATATGCAATATCACTTAAATATTTTGCATGCAAGTTTTCAGCCCAAATGTTTCTTAATTTTAATGAGGTTGCTATTACACAAGCTAAAAGATATAATAGCATGCCTGTTTGAAGGCTTGCACCTACGGAGTTCATATTATTACCAAAATAGAAAACGCCTAATTCCGCTAAAGCCGCAAAAATCAAGAATGAAATTTGCAATAATATTACTTTTGCATCATTATTCTTTTTCGCAAAAGCTTCAAATAATAAAGAAGATATAAAATACACTAAAGTAGTAACCATAAGCAGATGCACTATCCACAGTGTGCTATAATAATAGGCTATTCCCGTGATATGCAAAGCAGTAGACATGATAAAATTCACAATGATTGCAAAGCAAAGATATTTTGATATTGATTTGTGAGATGGTGTATACATGCTATCCATATAGAAGATAAAAGGTATAAATAATAGCTGTATCGACCAATAAGGAAGATTTCCTATTATAAATGTATTTCCTACAAAAAATTGCAGTAAATTAGATTCGCTAATTAACCAAATTGCAATATTAGTTGATAATAAACCTAAATACAATATTAAATTATCTTTTTTTAATCCTTTGGAAATAAATAAATTGATTCCAAGCAGAGTAAGACCGATTATTAGTATAATCGATGATATAAGCAGTTTTGTAGCATTATTATATATTAAATATAAAAAAGCGTCGCTTTCTTCTGATATAAATATCTCGGTTATACCTATTGATGTTTTATCATCACTAGGTATAATATCTATATTTATAATATTATCCGAGCTAATAGGTAGCTCTACAAGATGCCAAATCCCACCATGAGGCAGGGCAAAAAGCGTGCTGTCCTCATGTCCAAATTCATAAATAATTTCTGAATTCACACTTAGAGTAAAAGTTTGGTGCATACTTTCAAAAGCTATAACTGGTTTTGTATATTGACTTGTAGATATAGTGCTTGTAAGACTATAAGGCTCAAAGTTTGTGTCTTGTGGACTAAAATCTATCATATCGATTTGTGTATTTAATCCACCGACTTCTAATGCCCATTCATTAAGTTTTGTCATACCTGTTTCATCATAAGTTAGCAGTGCATCTTTTTCAGTATTAGAAAAAGATGAAACGGTACACAAAGCAACTAAAACTAGAATACACAAAATAAATAAGTTAAATAATTTTCTAGTCATATTATTATCATCCATTATATAACAACCCTTCATATTATTAGTTTTCCGTAATCGAAAAGCAACCTTTGAGTTGTTCATATTGAAAAAAAGAAAAACTAAAGTTTCATATTATCCAAATATATCTTTACATTATCCACTATTTAAACCCATCACAGGATAATGAAAAAATTTAATTAAACATATTATACACCTCACTTTCAAGTTCGTCAATAAAAAGTGTTAGCCCTGGTATCTTGCAAAATTCAGATTTAAAACCTAAATTCAAGATTTATCGAAGGACTAACACCATTATTTATTACGCGATACTTTCGGCAGATTCAAGCATATTTTCTATAAAAATCGCATACCCACGGGTAGGATCATTTACA
>CAYJFZ010000038.1:0-6149 GCA_964369975.1 uncultured Oscillospiraceae bacterium | reverse complement strand
GGATCAAAAATATTTTTTTTATTAAATATCTTTATAATATCAACTGATTTATCAGTCATTATTTTTGCCATTTCTTGAATACTGTATCCAAAACTAATCATATATCCATATAAATTTGCAAAATCGTCTCCAGCATTAAGTTTATACAGATTTAGGTTTTTAGCATTATCCGTAGCTTCTGTAATGAATGCACTCATTAAAAGAGATCCGTCTGGCATGTAAATAAGATTTTCAGGAGATTCTGTATTTTGCAATATTGTAGGAATGTTTATATTTTTTAAATATCCTATATGTTCTAAAATTTCTACATAATCGTCATTCTCATTATTTTCCCACGATAAATTTTCAATATAATCATACAACTTATTAAGAGATATATTAGCTAAAAAAGGATGTGATCTATCTCCTGAATACATTTCATTTAGTTTATCAATTATAGACTGCACATGAAAATCTCCATAAGAAATTAATCTTATCATTTCCTCTATTTGCTCATTATAATAATAAGAAAGAGTGAAAAATGCTTTCATGCCAATGGCATAATTTCCAATAGACCTTGCTCCAATCATATTGTTTTCTTGATTGATATATTTAGTTACAGGATTATCAGAACTATTATAAGAATCTTTTAATTGAACATATTTATTAGCCTCTTTTTTCACCTCATTACTTTCCATGGGATTAGTGAGGTTAATTTGATTTAAAGGAGATGATGCAACTTTAATCATGTTTTTCAAGACCATGTTCTTTTCAGCCTCTGCTCTATATTTAGGACTAAATCTTCCAAAAGAGTGATCATTTAAAGTTTTTAAGAATTTTTTAGACAATTCTATATATTTCTTAGTTCTTTCAGATGGTTTTCATACTCCATTTATTTCTTCATACGTCTCATTTATTTCAAACTTAACATGTTGGGAATAATGTTTTAAAGCTTTAATAACAGAATATAATCTACCTTCTTCAAAGTCATCCAAATCTTGTTCTGTAATAATATTCTCACCTTGTCTATTTGAATAATATTTTAACTTATTAGGATAAGGAAGTTCTTGAATTTCTTTTATAGAATACCCCCTTAACTTAGATTTGGTAAACATTTCTCCATTATCTGTAATAGAATACATCATCATGAATAATTTGTCAATATCATAATCAGATCCTTGTAATCAAGTTTGTTCAATAGGTACATAAACTTCATTATTTAACGAATTTGCAAACAGTGAAGTTTTCATCATCATCATAGATTGTTGAGATTGAGCAGGAACACGAGCGTCCATAGATTCTAATTGTAATTTAAAAGAGTCAAACATGTTAAATGACCTGTATTTTAAATTACGTTTTAGCTTATTAATCATTTCTAAATTTAACTCATTTATATATCCAGTTAAATTATTTTTTACAATTTCATCTATAGAAAGATTTCTTATTGACTTGATATTATTTAGATATGCCATAATCTTTAAATTAGATACATTGTAATTATCTAAATAATTTTCAACAAAATCCATTTTAGAAATTGATTCTAAATCTTTAAAATTAGTAGTAGCTATTAAATGAATATCTTTATGCTTGAAAAATTTTGCATTTCTGCTTATATTTATTTGTTCATCGTTAAAATATGTTATTCCATTTATTGTTTCAAAATTCGTATCAGAATCAGTGTATTCAGAATTATTTAAAAATTCTATCATTTCCTCGTCTGATTTAAAATTTTTCACATAAATAACATTATTATCGTCAGTAAATAATACTCTATCGTAATCATGTGTAGGATTTTCAGAAACATCTAAATAATCGCTAAATTTATCAAGTAACCTTTTCTCGAAAAATGAAGATCCTTGCTTTAGTATAGAACTTATTTTATCGCCAAATTTCAATCCAAATTTATCAAAATTAAACATTCCTGTAACAACTTGATTTGGAATATATGTATAATTCGCATATATTTTTCCTTCGAAATCGTTTTCCGATACTTCTAATCCAAGTAATTGTTGTTTTATAATATATGGAATTTTTTCATTTTCTAAATCATCCATTAACTTCTGAGTTAAAATTTTTGACAAATCGGACACAACTTTCAACTCCTCATCTGTAAAGCTTATTTCAGATTTTATTTTATTTATAAAAATATCTATAACATCACTATTTTTAGGAAAATAATGTTTAGCGACATTTAATGAATCTATTAAATTCTTTCCACCTAATACATTTGCTTTTACTATAGATGTATCTATAACATCAAATGTCAATGTAGTTTCGTTATCATTTTTGTCTAAAATATCTATATTAATCAAAGTTTTAGATCCTTGAAGATTTTTAGGTGATAATTCAAATATATATACATTATCTAATGGATTTTTATTAGATTTGAATTCATAGTACTCTGATATTGTATTAATTTTATTTCTAATAATATTACCCTCATTATAATAAATAACTTCGTCTCCAATTTGAATATCACTAATTTTTACATTTTTTACAAAATCAATATCGTCTAAACTTTTTTGTTCATTAGCAATCACATCAATATATCTGCCACTAAAAATATCTTCAATTGTAAATTCATTATGTATGTCTTTACGAATTCCTTTTTCAACAATTAAATCAATAACTTCTTCAGCCCCATACGAAACCCCATCAATTTGAAACAATTGAACCATCCCGTAAGACGGAACTAAGTAAGAAGACGCTCCTGAGTATTTTCTTTTAATTCCTGATTTAATTATATTAGAAGATACTGTCGATGTAAATTTAGAATTAATATTAATATCACTAAATGGAATTTTGTATTCTATATTAGCTTCCTTTAGCGATTTTCTAGCTAATTCTATAAATGATTTAGCTAATCCTATAGAAGAATCGTTTGTCTTAATAGATTGAATTAAAGATTTTGCAAACGCCATGTAAATACCTTTGTTATCGTCATCGCTAATCGCAATGTTTAATTCTTCGAAAGAAGTTTTCATAACAGATGCCATTTCTTCATAAATTTCTTTTACTAAGTCATGGGTGTATCCATTTTGCTCTAAAGCTTGGATCATTTGAGTAACTTCCGACACCTCAGAATCTAAAAGACTATGATCAGCATTCATTTGAACTCCTGCAAATCTAGTAGATATTGGTATGTGATTTCAATTAGAATCATCATATTTATTGATGTTATACGATCCTGTTTTCATTGCAGATTTGTTTGTAACATAAGCAATAAATTCAGTTTTTAAATCATGTTCAATTATTATATCAAATACTGAGTTTATATTATAATCCGAATATTCGGTTCTAGTTAAAACGCCATCATTAAAATCTTGCTCTTTAACTACTCAAGCTCCTCCAAACAATTGATCTAAATCGTACAAAGAATTATCAGTCGGAACAATAGAAATTCTTTTTACGAATTCTCCTGATATTTTAGCGTCTTTAAATGTAAATGCATTGAAAAGTTTAACGACGTCATTTCTCACATCTTTTTTCAATTCAAAATTATGCATTTTTTCAAACATTTTTTCAAAAGAATTTTTGCTATAATACCCCATTCTTCTCCTGTCGTTAGAAACCGCAAAAGCCGCATGCTTAATCAATGTAGCTCATCCATTCTGTCCATCGACATCAGATATAATAGTTTTTTTATCTACTCCCACTTTAGATCCTAACAAATGTAGATCCATCATGAGCATCTAAAGATTCGTTTTTGCCTAATAAATTATAAACATATCCTTGAATATCGCTCATCACCGCTACGTTCATTGTACTAGCTACTCCATTTTTTAAATTTTGTTCAAACGGATGTATTGTAGCTCCCGCTGTAACTGTACGTTTTGTTTGCAAAGTTAATTTAGAAGCGTTTTCCAATATTGGATAATTTTTCAACTTTGATTCGTTGTTCCATATTACATCAGGATTGAAAATATCCTTAGTAGAAAGATAATCAAACATCGAAGAATCTATATAATCTATATCAACATTAATAGAATTTGGATAATTTCATAATCCCCCAAATATTAAATTATTATAATCATGCGAAAACAAATTATCCGCAATAACATATGCAAATACAGCATTATCAAAATTTGAAACCTCTTCATAAGTTTGAAGAAAACCTAGTTTTTCTTTAGCCATTTCATAAGCTAAATTTATTCTATTATTGAATATGTCTTTGTGTAAAGATGACGTAAATTCAAAATCAATAGTTTTATTAAACCTGAACTCGTTATTATATGATGAAAAATAATGATTAGGCTTATAATCTAATTTATCATTAAATAAATTTTCAATTTCTTCTTTTGATTTTCCTTTAAGAAAGTTATTTATCAAAATTATATCATTGCTTAAATTGCCAGTAAATACAATGTCTGTAAATACTAATTTAAGATCATTTATAGAGTTAGATACTAATTGAGAATAATATCCCAATCTATGGTTTCTAAGAAATTCCAATGCTTGATCTTTACGCTCTCCGTTTATTACTGATTTTATTAACCCATCTAAAGTAGTTCTGTTTTCAAGTATAACCGAATTTAAATTATACTCAATTAAGAAATGAGTCCTTTTATCAGAAAACGTAGCCGGTTGCATCAATATCGATTTCCCGTCCATTATTCTATTGTAAAAATCATCCATAAAGGCTACTCTAGAAACTTCTTCAGAGCTAAGATCTTTAGACTGCTTTACTTTATCTCCAACTTCAATAAACCATCTTGTAAAAGGCGTATTAGACATTACTGAAGGGTATTTAGAAAATATATTCTTATGTATAATTCCGTTCTTATCTGAATTTTTAGATTGCTTTCATTTTAACTCATCTACTTTATATGCAAGACTAGTTAATTGCTGAACAGGAGATCCATTTCCTTCAGGATCTTTAATTACAGCTTCATAAATATCTCCTTGAGCATTAGTCATTAAATCGGCTAAATCGTTTATGAGTTTTCTAGAAATTGACTTAGATCATCTATTTTCTTCAGAAACAGTCGAAGCTTGTAACGCCAAAGTAGCTAATGTAGCGAATGAGTTGAGTTCTTCTATAGAGTATAAATCTAAATTATCTATTTGCAAAATATCCGAAATGAATTTTTTAGCTAAATCTATATTTTCAAATTTTACTAAAATTTCAACTTTTGATTTTCTGTCAGTACTTGTATTTGATATTTCGAATATTTTATCATTATTGTACATGATAGAATATCCATCATTTGTAAAATCGCTTGTTAAAATTCCTGATTTAAACCCTTCTATTGCAGATAGAAATCTACTTCTAACAAACTGTTTTTGAGGAGTTGATAAATAAGATGAACTCTCTATTGCTTCAAATGTATTATTTGAATAAGATTCTGCGTAACTTATCTTAGGAGTAATTGCTGACTTTAAAAATGAATTTAATACAATGGATCTCAAAAACGGATCTAGATTTTCATTAAAAACGTATTTAGATATTCCTCTTAATTTGCTAATTGATGAAACATTGCTTTTCCCGACTCATGTTTTGCTTTCGTATAACTTTATAGCTTTAGGATAATCAAAATTTATTCCTTTGGAATAAAACTCGTCTCTCAAAGAAATTTTTTCCCCAAATTCAAAATCATATAATTTTTCAGAAATTATCAATTCTTTCAAATGATTCATTATTTCAATATATCCAACAACTCCTACATTTGTATTATTCTTATCAGATCCATCTGAATTAACCTCAGGAATTGATGATAGAAATAATTTTGAAATCATACTACTATTTTCAATTATTCTAGCATCTTCATCGTTTGAAAATCCTGCATAATGACTCGTAGTATCCATTGTTAACGAATATTTGTCAGCAAAAAACTCTTCAGGAGAATTTGTGTATTTTTTATTTATATCTATAAATTTAAGATCTAATAACAAGTTGTCAAAATAATAGAATGTTACAAATGAATTATATGCTCTATTATCTGTAGCTTCATAAAAACTTATTGAATTTTTTGTATTTAAAAACGATATATAAGTTTTAAGTACATCTTGTACTAATTGGTTGAAAGCTGGAACATTGACATTAAATTTTATTCCATCTATTTGATCCAATAATTCAGATCTAGGGCTTACTCCTAGCAATATGTTTTTTAATAAATTCTTTTTGTATTCAAATATTTTTTTATTTAAATTACTATTATAAGAACTATCAA
>CAYJFZ010000037.1:0-6741 GCA_964369975.1 uncultured Oscillospiraceae bacterium | reverse complement strand
ACAAAAACACCACTTTCGTGGTGCTTTAAATATCGTTTTATTTATTTTGCTAATACCGTTCTCCTTTCTTTTATCTCTTTTTTATATTCAGTTATAGTAACTGCCATTTCAAATTCTAGCCAGTAGCATGTGGATATTAGATACATTTTTAAGCTGTTTTCATCTTTTGGTGCATCTTCTTTTCTTACAACTATATCAATTACATTTTCTTTTTCTATATATTCTATATTATTAAACATACTTTCAAATTCTACAGGGAAATTCTTTAATGATGATTTTATAAATTGTTTTATCCCCCATTTATAGTTTAGTAAAACAACTCCTTCAAAGTCAGCTTCATTTAATAAATCTTTTTCGCTTATTTTTCTGCACACTTATATTCACCTACTCTTTATTATTATTTAATTCTTTTTCAATTATACTTATTAAAAATGCTTTTTGACTCATTCCAGTATTTTTTAAATGAGTTTTAATTCTTTCCATTAGTTCTGGTGTTATTTGTATTGCTAGTGTTTTTACATTTTCTTTTGACATATTAAATTCTCCTTTTTGTAAATAATCATAGTATGTAGTGAGTATATCTTTTAGATACTCGCTATTGTTCATATACCCATTATTTTCTCGCTCTTTAGAAAACTTTGAATGCAATTCTATCGGCAGAACTACACTCAAATTTTTGTTTTCACCCATAAAGTATCACTCCTTTCTTTTTGTTAAAAACAACAATACCATATATGGTTTTTAATAGCTATATGAAATACTAACGAAATACAAGTTAATTTATCAAAACATTTCATTACACTTGAAGCTACTAAATTAAAACTATTCTCACGGATATTTAATGAACTTGTTCTATTAATTTATAATAATATATTTTAAATAACTTTATTTTGTGATAGAATATTAATAATTCAAAATGTTAATTTATTAATATGTAATTAACTTAAAATATTTAGATAACAACAAAAGCAAGTGAATTAAGCTATACACTAACCTCACCTTAAATAAAAGCGAAATAATCAGAATTTATAGATTTCAGGTGATGTTTAAATACTACATTAATTTACAAAGGAGAAGTAAATAAATGAGAAATATAGGCGGATATGATAAGAATAGTTTTTATGATAGCACTGGAATCACCTTCTTAACTCAATTCTTACAAAAAAATCATACAATTAAAGCTCTTCTACAAAGTGATGATAAGATTCCAAATTTGGATGGAACTATTCAACTATTAAAAAAAGCAACCGCTAGTAAATCTATACCAGCTCAAATTTTTCATGTACAAGTTAAGACACTTAATTCCAATTATGTTAATAAAAATAAAAACAAAAATATAAGTCAGTATAAATACTCTATTG
Source organism: uncultured Oscillospiraceae bacterium (assembly GCA_964369975.1). Classification (GTDB taxonomy): domain Bacteria; phylum Bacillota; class Clostridia; order Oscillospirales; family Ruminococcaceae; genus RGIG3102. The sequence goes on along the minus strand of CAYJFZ010000037.1, from coordinate 5,380 downwards.
ATACAAAAGTATTTAATGTTGTAAAAAACAACATTACATCCGATCCTGTATTACTTTTTTTAGTCGACACAAAAAATAATAAAGTTTTTTACTTATATATATCGATGGAATTTATCTTTAATTTAGATATTAAAGAAGAAACGAATAAAACAATATACTTCAACGACAGTAATATGATTACAAATTTATGCAATTTCCATAATCAGTTAATGAAAATTCACAATGAGAAAATTCTGTTAAGCAACAATGCTAATTTAAATAATATAACGACCAATTGTCCATTTGATTCAAACACCTATTCTTTATTGCAAGAGGAATGGGAATACCTAGATTATATGCTCACTAACAAACTTAAAATAGCTACTAATTTTCTATTTCCAAACACATGGAAATTTGGAATAGCATATTTAAAGCATGAAAGCATTACAACTGTAGGAATTTATCGTATAAAAAAAGGTGATAATTCTCAATATATAAAAGACTTTAGCGACGATACTAATAATTGCTTTATCGTTAGTAACTTTCGTAATAATTGTATAAATATAAGAGAAGTTATTAACAATCAAATTAGTTCACTTATAAAAAAATATTATGAAACTGGATATATCCCAGCTCAAAATTTGCCTGATATTGTATTGTCAGAAATTGCATTTTACTTCTTGGATGTAGTAGCTAAAGGTTATAAAGCTATAGAGCATTCTAATTTCATCTCTACCTATTATAAAGACAATGAAAAAGTATCTTGTATTATAAAGTACTGGAATGCATTAATCCAATGTGAATTAATCAAAAAAGCTGACCTGCTCAAAATGGCTCACTCTAGTCCTGATAGTCAAATTTTATGTGATCCAATCGGCTCACTAACAAGCCCTTATGTTAAAATTAAGGAAGATTATAGTAAGTTATTTTCAGAATGTTTAAAGTCATCTAATGATAAAATTGAAAAATTACCTTCTTTGATCTTATTTGATAAAAAATTTCCATATGATTTATTTTTAGAAGTTTTAAACCAGCTAGTGTCTAGAAACATAGAAGTAATCCATCGTCCTTTACTTCCTAAAAAATATAAACAAATGTTCGAACAATACCAAAAGCTAGGTTTATCTGGATATGATCGAAAAGAAACAGGATACCTAATAGAAGATATTTACGAGAATGCCAAAATAATAGCAAATAATATATCAGAAGCTTATACGTTTACTGCAAAAAAAATTTGGCATGCGTCTATGGTTTCTAGAGTTTTAAATTGTAAATATGACTTAATTTTTGATTCATCAAGATTTGATTGCTCATACTATCTATTAAAAACTCAAGGGTACAAATTTTCAGTTTCCGTTAATGAATTTGATTTTTATAGTGTAGAACAAATGGCTCACGATTTCTCTAAATCACAAAATAGATTTTATGACAGTATCTGCAACTCAAATCTTTACTTAACTTGTCACTCCACTTTTCATTTGTACGATAATATTTGGCATTTGCTTAACATTGAAATGTGGGGGGATTGTAAATTAAAAAAACCTATATTGGGACTAAAAAATACTATAAGTTGGTGATATATTACCTCCCTCTTATGTGTGGTGCAAAAATCTATTTTAGCCTTCATATACAATATATACTTTTATGCAATTATATCCCAAATATACATCGGTGCTGTTAGTGTAAAAACTAAACAAGCAAACAAAATAGCCGGCGCTGTCCATTCAAACATTCCACTTTTTCTGTAATCAAAATATGCAAGTCCCATCTTTAAGAAAAATGCAATTACTAAAATAAAATCAACAACTGGGAATATCACTTTATCCACTACTGCCCTTATCTGCTGACTGGCATCATTCCAAGTTGCCTCAATAGCACCTGCCACATCACCAGATGTAGCAGATACTTTTGTACTTAACATAAAAGCAAGGAGTATCATTATTAATATGATTACTCCTTGCTTTATATATTTCTTATTTTCATTCATAAATATCTCCTTTATTCATTATCTTTTGGCCCTATATGCCAGTCCATCCATAAATCACCTTGTATTCTTAAACTATCTGATAAATTAAGTGATAGCATTCCTGCAGGTGTCCAGTAGTCTATAATATGTGTATTAACTACATATTCTCCATCTGGAAACCATATAGGTGTGAAATGTGTCCTATTCATATAGGTGCTGTAATTATTTACTTTAAAACTAAAATCACCATTTGTATTTCTTTCAAGTAATCTCCAATAAGTTTCATAATTAAATTCTGGGAAGTAAGTGACAGCATTTGGTGTTTTAGTGACAGAATTACTTTGATTACTATTTACACTTGAAGATACTGTTTGGTTAAATCCATATCCACTTTTTAATACGTTACTATACCCAGTTGGATTATTACTATCGTTATAAATATTCATTGAAGATGTTAGTTCTGCATAGTATTCATTTGATTTAAATTCCCACCAGCCATTATCAACCCACTTACCTTTATCAACTAGTGTTTTAGTTATTTCTGTTTTTGAAGGCTCATAAGTCCACCCTAAAACATATACTGCTGAAGTTTGAGATGGAGCATTTGGATTTCGCCATAATGCTGGTATATTAACTGTTGTGTTTTCTTCTACCCAGTTTGATTCCCATTCCCAATTAGATTTCCAATAGCAAGACCAAACTGACCATTCAAGCTTTGTTTTTTCTTCTCTACTTGGAATGTTTGATAATTCAAAACTATCGTTTCTATCATCAGCAACTGGATTCGGTGGTGGATTTTCATCTAAATCTACTATATTAACATTTATAGTAGTTTGACTAACTGTCGTATTACTAGAAGATACATTTATCACCATTTCTTGTGGCTCACTTGGAGTAGTCCATTTCACCCATACTATCTGGCTATCATCCTCTGGATAATAGATATTCCCTACGTTATAATTCACTCCTTCGATATTAAAAGTCACATTAGCAGGATTATCTGGATTTCTTTCTCCACCCGAGACATAAATTGAAGTTATTACTTCTGTATCTGTTCTATACTCATAATCATAATTACTTAATACTGGCTGCTCTTTTTCATCCGTAAATTTTACTATACCTAGCCCTAATGATGATGCAATATTCGCATTTGAAACATAATCAGTTTTACTTCCAGACCAAGCTGGGTATCCTAAATCACTAGTTTCCAAAAACATAGCAAGTGGTAAGTTTCTATGAGTTAAATTTCCCATTGTTTTTCTAAGTGTTCCATTAACAATTTTATCGTATAACGATGCTTCTGTTGCTGTTGCTAAAATATCAACACCCATAAACTTAAAATATGCTAGTGGCTCAATTAGTAGCTTGTATTCTCCACCGATTAAAATATCAAAATCCATTCCAACCAACTGAGCTATATGTCTAATTATTAATTCATCTGTAAAATAGCTTTTTATTGCTTCAATATTATTTATACCATTTGTACTGATAATTGTTGGTATTGATTGTTGTGGTAAATATGAAATATATTTACCTTGCTTTGGTGTTAAATTCGTACCTGAACTATAACTCAATTTGGAAACTTTCCCGAAATGATATATATTATTATTGGTTGGTGGCCTATTTAATAAATCAATAGGTATAGTAACTGCTGCATTATCACTTGCTCTTACTACTGTGATTCTTACACCCTCATTACCAAAACTCCAATAACTACTTCCGTCACCATCACCCATACTTCCACCACCACCATCTATATTCCCATCACCAACAGCAAATGCTGAAATTGAAAAAGATGCAAACATAATGATTGCAAGTAGTATACTTATTATTTTTTTCATAGCTCTCCTTTCAAAAAAATAGAGCACACTGTTTTAGCAGTGCGCTCTTTTAATTTATCCCATATTACCAATTTTATTTCCGTTCTCTTCCATGCCATCTACATAGTTATTTTGATTCTCTCCACCATCTATATAGTTATCTCCGAATCCTGGTACTCCACCATTTGGATTTACTGGTGCCTCTGGCTCTTCTGCAACTGGTGGTGTTTGAGTTGGATTTGTCAGTTCACTTTCTGTTGGTGTTTCTACTTCTGGTTCAGATTGAATATCTTGATTTAATTCTTCAGTAGTAGATGATGTTTCTTCTGAAGATTCTTCTTCACTTGAAATTTTATCTACACTATCATCAACAGTTATTTCTACTGATGAAGATGTGCTTTCTGGAAATGGTACATCTATTGCTTCTATCTTTTCTGCTGATTGTATTATTGATAGTATTAATGCTGATGATAACACAAAACACACTACCACAATTAATAGTTTCTTATTTTTATCTTTCATAAATATATATTCCTTTCATTTTAACACATACAATATCATATATGATTAGTAATAGCTATATACAACATTACTAACAATTTTAAAATATTGGTGTATATCCTGCTGTTGTTTTTATTCTTATTTTCATATTAGGCAATAAATTCCCACCAAAACTTACGGGAACTTCTAAAGTTATATAGCTTGATATTTCAAATCTATCTGAAACTACATCACCTGCTCTTAGTGGAGCATTATCAATATCAACGTATAAGTTATATATCATATATTCAAGTGAGCCATCACTTCTAAGTTTTTCATACTGACCATTATTATATGATAAATCATAAATACTTTCAAGCTTATTATATATATCACCATAATTTAAGCTTTCTTGAAAATCATCAGCTACTGGCTGATATGCTGCTGAATACCCTTCTCTAACTGAGTGATAAACATCTCTATAATTTTCAGTTACTGTTGATATTACAGCATCTTGCATGCTATCTCGTATTCCTTGTGCAATTATTGTTAATCTAAAGTATTCCATAATACCGCTCATAATAAGTAAAAGGCTTAGTGTTACAAATATTGCTTTTGGAAAGATATTTCCTTTATTTGATTTTAATATTTTCATCATTTATGATACACCTCACTTTTACCCATGGCAACACCTTCAAGTGTAACTGGGAATGAAGCTATATTTCCAAATAGTCCAATATCCATTTCTAGCGTTACAGTAACTTCTATTTCGTGATTAAGTTGTACGTTTCCACTTCTAGACCAAGTAACTGTTGGATTAATTCCAAGTTCTTCTTTTAGATTTTCTTCTGCTATTAAAGTTTCAGTTCCTACTCTACCGACTATTTCAGCTTCTCTCATAATTTCAGTTGCAAAAGTATCTACTTTTTGTTTTGCAATATATGCCTGAAAAACATTTATAGCGAGTGCAATAACAAAAACACTACATAATACTAAGATAATAACATCAATATACCCTTCGCCTTTATTACAGTTTAATTTATTTTTTAGTTTATTTAACATTTTAATATTCACTCCTTTCTTCTAATTTTAGTTTTAAAATAGAGTAGTCATTGATACTACTAGTTGATAAATT
>CAYJFZ010000036.1:0-6799 GCA_964369975.1 uncultured Oscillospiraceae bacterium | reverse complement strand
TTTTTTTTAGTGTAAACGATAGAGAAGAGATTGTCAATTTTGAGGGTGGAATTGAAGGATAAAGAGAGCGAAATTGAGGGATAAAGAAAAATGAAGCTTGTCGTATGAAAAGCCTATAAATAAATCGATGTTATAACTTGTTGCTTTGCTTTTAATGAAACAAATAAATAAAGGTTGAATTGTAAATAATACAGAGTATAATAGAGAAAAGACAAAATATAGCAGCTTGCAATTTATATACTCTTTCAAGCGACTATATAAATACGTTTTAACATAGAAAAAGAGTGTTTGCTAGCTGTTAATATTGTTGCACAAAGGGGAAAAGATGGGGAAGAAAGTTTTGGAGAAAATATACGATTTAGAAAAGGAATTAGTAGGGATTTTAAATAGTGTGAAAGTTGGAGTGTATATTGCAGACGCCGAAGGAACGATGCTTTTAGTTAATGATGAAAGCTGCATGACTAATGAATTTACGAGAGAAGAAATGATAGGTATGAATGTAAAAGAATTCGTAAAGGATAAATACATTAAGGAGAGTTGCACGTTAAAAGTTATTGAAACAGGAGAAGAAGCAAGTATTTTGCAAAATCAGGGTAAGAATAACAAAACATTTATCACAGGAGTACCCTACTATAAAGATGAAAAATTAAAATATGTAATATGCACTGAAGTTGATGTTACAGAAACATCTAATTTACAAAACAAGATAAAAGCATATGAAGAGAAAATAGATTTTACAGAAGAAAAAATAAATCACTTACAGAAGAAGAATAAAGAGGATTTGGGTGATATAGTGGCGGAAAGCCCAGCTATGAAAACTCTGATACATAACGCAAAGCAAATTGCAATTTATGATACAACAGTTTTAATTACAGGCAACACAGGAGTAGGAAAAGAAATTTTCGCAAATTATATTTATGAAAATAGTAGCAGAAAAGATAAACCTTTTATTACTGTTAATTGTGCTGCAGTTCCAGAAAATTTATTAGAAAGCGAATTTTTTGGATATGAAAAGGGAGCTTTTACAGGTGCAAATACTCAAGGGAAAAAAGGGCTGTTTGAATTGGCAAATGGGGGAACGTTACTATTAGATGAAATTGGGGAATTACCACTTTCTATGCAATCGAAATTACTGAGGGTATTGCAAGAAAAAGAATTCATGAAAATAGGAGGAGAAAAATATATATCTTGTGATGTTAGAATAATAGCGGCTACAAATAAAAATTTAAAAACCCTTATTGAGGAAAAACTTTTTAGGGAAGATTTATATTACAGATTAAACATTATTCAATTTGAAATACCTCCGTTGAAAGAAAGAAAAGAAGATATACCGTATTTCATTAATGCTTTTTCAAAGAAATTTTCAAACAAGAAAGCATCACAAAAAGTCATAATAAAGGAAGCGTTAAATATAATGCAGGAATATTCTTGGCCAGGAAATGTGAGGGAGTTGCACAACATAGTAGAGAGGATATTTTATTCAATTGAAAGCAAGATAATTACAGCGGAACAAATAAAAAAAATCCTAGGAATAAGTCAAGAGTTCGAGTATGAAGATTTGAAAAATAGCGAAAAAACATTAAATGAGCTTATGGAAGACTACGAAAAAAGAGTTTTAAATGAAATGTTTGAGAAATATAAAAAAGGCAATATTGTTGCAGAAAAATTGGGCATGAATGAAGCAACATTATCTCGTAGGGTGAAAAAGTACAATATCAAATAGCGATATTTCAAAAATGAAATATCGCTATTTCATTTTTGAAATAAAATATACTGTTTAAATTTCAATGTAATGTATAAAGTAGAATAGTAAATCACAGAAAAAAAATTTCAGAAATGAAATTTTTTATTTTTGCAATAGAAAAAGTAAATAAATTTGTTGCAAAATAAGGGAAAACAGTTTTGGTATGATAATTGCTTTAATATATATTGAAGATAAAACATAAACTTAAGATAAAAGTAATTTGTTGAATTTTCAATACAACTAAGTATGATTTAAGAAAAGAGGGATTTATGATAAAAAAGTGTGAGGGAAAAAATAAACATGTCATAATTGGAAAAATTCTTTCCCCTGATTGTCTTACTGCTAATAGTGGTTATGTTGTGATAGAGGGAAATAAAATACAAAAGATTGCATATGATAAAGTCTCAAAAAAAGACTATGAGGAAAACACATGTGTGACTGATTTTGGTGATGCGTTGATTATGCCAGGATTTCATGATGTACATACACATATTTTGCAAGGAACATTAATGGAAGAAGGAGGAATTCTAAGAGATGCAAAATCTGAGGAAGAAGCGGCGAAAATGTTATACGATAAAATAAGCAACATGAAGTATGATTATTTTTGGGTTTTAGGAGGTGCATGGGATCATTTTAAATGGGAAGGGAGAAAACTACCAAGTAAAGAAAGCTTGGATAAATATTTTCCTGATAAACCTGTATTTTTACTTAATAAAGAATGTCACGGTGCTTGGGTAAATAGCAAGGCATTAGAATATTTTGATATTACAAAAGATACTCCGAATCCTAGTCATGGCGAAATTTTCAAAAATGAAATAGGGGAACCAAGTGGATATTTACACGAAGATGCAGCGCTTAATGTCATTTCATATATCTTCGATGTTTCAGATTTTGAGCATCTTGCTTTGGTTGAAAAGTTTTCTGAAAGAACAGTTGAGTTGGGAATAACAGCTGTTAGTGATATGCAGCTATATAACATAATGAAGTATCGTGGGTTTGAGGAACTGGAAAAAAGAGGAAAGCTAAAAACTAGAGTGCACTTTTGCCCTCCAATAACAGAGTCAATAGGAAAGTTAGTTTACTTGAAAAAAATGTATTCATCTGAAAAAGTACAATTTTCAGGTGTGAAAGGATTTGTTGATGGAACCCCTATGGGATATACAGGCTTAATGATTGATGATTATGAGGGAATGGAAGGTTTCAAAGGTAAAGCTCTTTTTGAAGAAAATGAACTTTTTGAAAGAGTGAAAGTATTGGAACAAAATGGAATTAGATGTAGATTGCATGCTTGTGGTGATGGAGGAGTGCGTTTAGCATTGCGTGCATTCGAGTATGCAAAAAAAGAAAATGGTTTTGAAAATATGCGACATACAATAGAACACTTTGAGTGTATGAAGCCAGAAGATGGAAAATACTTTCAGGAAATGGAAATAATAGCTTCGGTGCAGCCGGATCATATGCCGAAATATGAATTTGAAAATCATCCTTTCCATGAAATATTGGGACCAGAAAGAATAAATACAGCATGGCCATTTAAAACGATACAAGAGGCTGGGGGGATATTATCTTTTGGAACAGACTATCCAATTGCACCTCTAAACCCTATGAGAGGAATATTTAGAGCAGTTACTCGACTAACAGATGATGGAGAGCCAAAAGAGGGATTCATTCCAGAAGAGAAACTTAGTATGACAGAAGCCTTAAGAGCGTACACTTTGGGCAGTGCATATTGCAATTTTAGAGAAAAGGAATTAGGAACAATCGAGGAAGGAAAACTTGCGGATATTGTTGTTTTAGATAAAAATTTGCTAGAGTGCAATGTTAATGAAATAATGGAGACTAAAGTTCTTATGACAATATTCGATGGAGAAGTTGTCTATGATAAAGGAAGCAGTTAAAGCTAAAGCATATAACGTATTCAAGTGTTTTCTTTGTAAAATACTAGTTGTGCACGATTACAAGGGAAATATAACATATGTAAGTTTGAAAGGAGGATAAAATGGAAGTTGTTGTAAATAACACAAAAAGACAAGTTCCTTTTACTCTTGAAGAGTATGAGGAACGAAAACAAAAGTTAAAAAAAATAATGGAACGAGAAAAGGTGGATATGATATATATCACACAACCAGATGACATGTTTTATTTTATTGGATATAATGCATGTTGGTATAGAGCTCATAGTGGAAGACCTTGGATTGACATGAGTGCAGGTGGGATTGCAATACATATAAACCAAGATGACTATATTGTGTATGATAATCCAGCAGAAGAAGCTTTGATTTGGAGAGAAACTGTTGCAACAGATGTACGAATATTTGCTGATGATGGAAGAATCATGTATGGAAATACTTATCATGGAATAACTAAAGACCATAGTTTTATTGATTGCGTAGTTGATGATCTTAAGGATTCAGGATGGCTTAATTGTACGGTGGGAATGTCATTTGGGGGTCATAGACCTTCACCGTATGTCGCAAATAAATTAACTGCAGGGTTTGAAAAAAATGGGTGTAAGGTTGTGGATGTAACAGATGCTGTTAGAGAATTACGTCTAGTTAAATCGCCTAAAGAAGTAGAGTATACTTTGATAGCGGGAGAATATGGAAATGCTGCTATAAATGCTGTTATTGAAAATGTAGAAGAGGGGATGACAGAATTAGAAGTAACAGCAATATATGAGAGCACATTGAGAAATGCAGGCAGCGAGAACATGGCAATAATCAACATGTGTAGGTCGGGCTTAGAAAGACTTTATTCTTTTCACGCACCAGCAAGCAGAAATAGAATTAAGAAAGGTGTTCCTTTTGCATTAGATTTATCGGGAGTTCATAATCGTTATCATTGCAATTTTTCTAGAGTTTTTTGTATTGGAGAGCCTCAACTTCCAGAGGGTAAGGAAAAAGAAATAATAGAATGTTTAAGAAAATCGCATGATGTAAAAAATATGATTTCAGAAATTATCAAACCAAACATGAAAGTGGATGATTTGATGGATCCGGTAAGGGAGTATTTCATTAAATTGGGTATTTGGGGCAAGCAATTTTGGACAGGCGGATATGAAATAGGTATTGCATTTCCTCCTGATTGGTGCGGAACTATGGTGTATGGGCCAAAGGAATTTCATCATAATTCCGATGAATTTGAAGATATACGATTTGTTCCTGGCACAGTAATGAACTTTGAGCAAGGGTTTGTACCTATTGATACAATTGTTTTCTCAGAAGAAAAAGCTCAAATTGTAGGTAAAAGTACGTGGGATGTAATTATATTGTAGAGTAAAAATGGAAGTCATTGAATTGTCTTGATTGTAAAAAATAATACAGAGTCAAGATACTAAAAAAATCGATTCGAAGAGTAGCTAAGAAAATTTATATGAACTATATTTTTTGAAAGGAGAAATAAAATGGATAATTTTTTGATTGGTGGACTAGACATAGCTGTTATTATTGGCGTATTTGTAGCAGTTTTGGCAATTGGATTTATATTGTATCGAAAGGGAGTAAGTAATGAAGACTATATAATCGCAGGGCGAAAATTAAAATGGTATGCGATTGGATTTCATGGAGCTGCAACGTATGTAGGAGTGGCAACATTAATGGGTGCCTTAGGATTGGCTTACGCTACAGGTGTATCGGGAGTATTATACCCAGCATCTTTGACAATTTCGTTTATTGTTATGGCATTAATTGCAGGGAGATTACGTGGTCTAAAACCTGTAACAACAGGAGATGTTTTAGCTCAAAGATATAATAAGTATGCACGTGTTCCAGCGGCAATTGCAATGTCAATGGCTATGATTGGAGCGGCGGCAGGTCAAATTAAAGCTTTTGCAGCGGTAGCTAATTCTCTGATGGGATTTGATGTTATTACTGCAATAATTGTTTTGAGTGCAATATCTTTGTTGTATACATTGTTAGGAGGTATGTTGGCGGTAGCATATACAGATGTTCTTCAAGGTATTATAATGATATTTTCAGTTGTTTGCGTAATGTTCCCAGTAATGTTATATAACGTTGGTGGGCTTGGAAGTTTGATTTCACAGCTTCCAGAAAGCTTTATGGACCCTACTACTGCAGGATGGACAACAATAGCTAGTTACATTTTAGTTTATGGTATTTTGTTATCATTCTTTACAACAGATGGCCAAAGAGCAATATTTGCAGCTGAGAGTATAGGGCAAGCAAAAAAAGGCTCTTGGTTTGCATTCATATTATTAGCAATATTTACTGTTGTTGCAGCAATCGTTGGAATGGCAGGATCTATATTGATTCCAGGAATTGAAAATAGTGACCAAGTATTCCCTCTTCTTGCTGCTATGTTACCGGCAGGCTTAGCAGGGTTGGCGTTAGGTGGAATTGTTGCTGCAGGAATGAGCACATATGACACATCAGTAATTACAGCTGCATCAATTGTAACTGTAGATATAGTTAAAGGATTAGGCTTTAGCAAAAATTCAGATGCAAAAAAAGAAAAAAGAAACAATGTAATAGCTTCCATAGGAATTGGAGCAATAATAACGTTACTTGCTATATACGGAGAAAGTATTTTGTCAGTTGTAAATTTAGGATTTGATATGGCATGTTGCGTAGTTTCCGCTGCAATGCTAGGAGCGATGTTCTGGCCAAGAGCAACATCAGCAGGATGTCTATCTTCTATGTGTGTTGGTTTTGCTATATGGATATATATGTACTTTGCAACACCATCAGCTTTTGCAGCGTGGGTAGCAGTTCCAGCAAGTATTGTGACTTTGATTATTGTGAGCTTATTAACTAAACCAGAAAATAATGAGAAACTAAAAGAGTTCTATAGCGGATTCTCATGGGTTATTGGTAAAAAAATCTGGGAAGGTGGAAAAAAATAACATAGAGTTTTACTATTAGTTTTACTATTTTTAAAAAGCAAATTCGCACTTATATAGTGCGAATTTGCTTTTTGACTTAAAGTTTCAAGTGAGGTCAAAACGGTTTCAAATGGTGTTTTTGAATATTAAAAAAATATAGATGACTTTAAGTAAACTTAAAGTTTCACGTTTAGAATAAAAGAGAAGAAACGTGG
>CAYJFZ010000035.1:0-6844 GCA_964369975.1 uncultured Oscillospiraceae bacterium | reverse complement strand
TATTAAATTTAGCTGCACAGTCTTATGCTAACAAAGAAGATTTAGTTTAATCAAAACAAAACTTAAAACAACAATGAATAAAGGAGAAAACAATTATGAAAATCACATCATTATTAAATTTAGCTGCACAGTCTTATGCTAACAAAGAAGATTTAGTTTAATCAAAGTAAAACAAGAATAAACGATAAACCACTTAACAACGGCCTATGGCCGAAGAAAGGAGATAAATAATATGAAAGTTACATCATTATTAAAACTTGCTGCACAATCTTATGCAACTAAAGAAAACTTATACTAATTAAAGTAAATAAACAGAAAAGGAATGAGAAAAATGACAGTAGTTAAATTTTTAGAAATCGCTTCAAAATCTTATGCTAAACAAAGAGAAGAGATTTAATATGAAGAATACTAAACAGACATAAAAACCGTATATGCTTAAAGTAAGCACATACGGTTTTTTTATTTTTCTATATAAAAAGCATACAAGGTCATGGTTTGTTCTATGCCGACATCAAAATCCCATAGATAAAATCCATTTATATCTTTGTACCAGCCAACAAACTCATAGCCTTCTTTAACAGGTGGCTTTGGCTCATCAATCAATTCGCCATACATATATTTTGCATCTTCTATTCTTGAGCCTCCATTAGTATCAAAGGATACAGTTAGCCCATTTTCACTATTTGCAAAAAGAAATATTACAACAGCTAAAACTATTAGCACTACTATAATTAGCTTATTTAATTGATTTACCGATACATTAACACCTTCATAGATGTTAAATTTTCTTGCTATTCTTTTTTTATTTTCTAAATCTTTATTATTATTTTCTTGCATAATACTATTTTCTTACTAAGTATTTTCTCATATCTATAGCACAAGCCGCTAAGATAATTAAGCCTTTTACGATGTACTGCATATTAGCATCAACGCTTAAGAAGTTTAGGCCAACGAAGATTAATTTTAATAATACAACGCCTAATAATACACCTCTAATTTTACCAATACCACCAACGAATGATACACCACCGATAACACAAGCAGCGATAGCATCAAGCTCGTAGTTAAGTCCTGTTGAAGCTGAGTTCGAGCCTATTCTTGCCCCTTCGATAAAGCCTGTTAAGGCATACATCATACCTGCTAAAATAAATACACAAACAGTAGTCCTTGCAACATTTACCCCTGAAACGTGAGCTGCTTCTGTGTTAGAGCCTACTGCAAACATATTTTTGCCAAAGATAGTTTTATTCCAAACAAACCACATAAACGCTGTAATAATTACTGCGTATACTATATAGTAAGGTATGTCTACACTGCCTATTTCTAAAAAGCTACCTTTAATAAATTGAATATAACTTTCATCCATACCTGAAATTGACTGACCATTGTTTGAGCCATTTTGTAAGTATAATAAAATGCTACCTTGTAAAATTAATTGTGTTGCAAGTGTTACTATAAATGGGTGTAAGCTAAATCTTGATATAAATAAGCCATTGAATAAACCTATAATACCACCCACTATTACAACTACTACTATAACTACTATAACATGTTGTAATGGTAAATCCGGGAACATTTTATTTGGGTAGTCTGTTGCTTGTAGTAATGAAGCTGAGATACAAGCTGTTATGCCAACAACCCTACCACCTGAAAGGTCAGTACCTGCTAAAACAATACATCCCGCAACGCCTAAGGCGATAGGAATATTCGCAGCTGATAATGAAATGATATTAATAATTGAACCTATTGATAAAAATGCAGGATTTTGAATTTGTATATAAATAACTGCAAGACCTATAAAAATATATAATGAGTTATCTATTAAAAACTCCTTCCAGTTCACCTGTTTATTTTTAACCTTACTTAAAAACCCTTGTTTTTCAGACATTTTTTCTTCCTCCTTAAGCATACTTTGCAGCTAAAGTCATTATTTCTTCTTGTGAAGTTGTTTTTGCATCTACTTCACCAGCGACCTGTCCACCAGACATAACAATTATCCTATCGCATACGCCTAATAGCTCCGCCATTTCTGATGATGCCATAATTATAGATTTGCCTCTTTGTGCAAGGTCTATAATCAGTTGATAAATTTCGTATTTTGCACCAACATCTATGCCCCTTGTTGGCTCATCAAGTAATAAAACTTCCGGCTCGGTTAATAGCCATCTTCCTAAAATTACTTTTTGCTGGTTACCACCAGATAAAGATCTGATTTTTGTATCCTGTGTAGGTGTTTTAATACTCATTGACTTTATCGCCCATTGAGTATCTTCCTTCATATTGCCATCAGTTAAAACGATACCTTTTGCATATTTTTTCAAATTTGATATTACTGTATTTTCTTTAACTGATAAAATCCCGAATATACCAGTAGCTCTTCTTTCTTCTGTTAATAAAGCAAAGCCATTATTTATTGCATCTTTAGGATTTTTATTTTTTATTGCTTTGCCGTGTATTTCAAAATCTCCTGATTTTCTTGTTGCATTGCCAAAAAGATTTTCTAATACCTCTGTTCTACCAGAGCCATCAAGGCCAGCAAGGCCTACTATTTCGCCTTGTTTAATATCAAAGTTTACATCTTTTATATGGGAATACATTGAAGTCATATTCCTTACTTTTAAAAGAGTGTCGCCTACTTCGTTTGTTTTTGGCGGATAACGATTTGTTAAATCTCTACCAACCATTAACTTAATAATCATATCCATAGTTAAGTCTTTAGCTGGCTTTGTATCCACCCATTTGCCGTCACGCATAACTGTTATATCATCTGAAATTCTAAAAATTTCATCCATTTTATGTGATATATATATAATACCGCATCCTTGAGATTTTAATTTATTGATAATTGTAAATAAATGATCAACTTCTTTTTCTGTAAGTGATGAGGTAGGTTCATCGAAAACTATAATTTTTGAATTGTAAGAAACAGCCTTTGCTATTTCTACCATCTGTCTTTGTGAAACAGGCATCTCACTCATAACTGTTTTGGGGTCAATGTTAATACCTAATTCTTTAAAGATTTCTTTTGTATCAGTGTACATTTGATTTTCAGATACTATAAAACCTGCAGATTTTGGATATCTTCCAAGCCAAATATTATCCATAACATTTCTTTTTAATGCTTGATTTAATTCTTGGTGCACCATAGCAACACCATTATCAAGTGCTTCTTTTGAATTTTTAAAATCTATTTTTTTGCCCTCTAAAAATATTTCTCCTTCATCTTTAGAATACATGCCAAATAGACATTTCATCAAAGTAGATTTCCCTGCTCCATTCTCTCCCATTAAGGCATGTACTGTACCGGGTCTTACTGTCAAAGAAACATTATCTAGCGCTTTAACGCCAGGGAATTCTTTACTTACATTATTTATTTGTAATAATACATCAGCAGACATAAGCCCTCCATAATTTTTTGTTTTTAGCTATTTTTAAGAATAAGCGTAGCCGTAGAATATATCATACAGCTACGCTTAATTTGTTTGTATTTAATTATACTAAGGATTATTCACCTGTGTATAATTGGTAAGGGATACGAACTTTAGCAACGCTTGAGTCGATGTTGTAATCGCCTAACATGCTCATTAAATCGCCATTGTCTGCATAACCTTTAGCTGCATCAGCTATAGCTTGTGCCATACCTTCAGCATCTTGTTTTACTGTACCAGTCATAACGCCATCAGCAATTAAAGTTTTAGCTGCATCTGTTGCGTCAACGCCGAATACAGGAACCATTTTTTCGCCACCTACAACATTGTAGTCAACTGTTTGTAGTGCAGAGATAGCACCTTCAGCCATACCGTCGTTGTTACAGATAACAAGTTCTACCATGTTGTTATTAGCATCATTGTATTGTGTTAATACTGTAGCCATGTAGTTTTGAGCAGCAGCTGCTGACCAAGCACCTTCTGGGTCTACTAAGTATTTATCACTGTTTTCTGAATCATAGAATTCTAAAGCTGGTTTGCCTGCTGCTGTTAGAGCTGCATCAGCATCTTCAACACCATATTGTGTTCTTGTATCAGCTTCAACATTACCTTCTTGACCTTTGAACATGATGTATTGGATTGTACCATCGCCGTTTAAGTCAAGCATGTCATAGTTTTCTAATACATACTCACCAATTAAGCCGCCTTGCATGTGGCCTGCTTCTGAAGCGTTTGTACCTACGAAAACTGATTTTGCATAGCTGTTAACCATATCATCTGAGATTTCTCTGTTAAAGAATATAACAGGAACATCAGCTTCTGTAGCCATATCGATGATGTTTTGCGCTGCACTGTCAGAACCTGTTTCAACAATGTTTACAACAAGCATTGTAGCGCCACTTGCGATAGCTGTTGAGATTTGTTCTGTTTGTGTTGTTTGGTTTGTGTTAGCATCGTGGTTTTGGTAAGTTAAGCCGTAACCCTCTAATGCTGCATCAAGCGCAACTCTTACAGTTGAGATGTAAGTATCTG
The DNA here is from genome assembly GCA_964369975.1 of uncultured Oscillospiraceae bacterium. Classification (GTDB taxonomy): domain Bacteria; phylum Bacillota; class Clostridia; order Oscillospirales; family Ruminococcaceae; genus RGIG3102. Next base: position 2,384 of record CAYJFZ010000035.1, on the reverse strand, counting down.
CGAATGAGTAGTAGAATACATGCACATTATGTGCCATGCCTTCATCGCCGCCATCAGTAGCTCCTTCATCGCTTGAACAAGCAACAAGTGATACCATTAAAGCAGCTGATAATAAAATTGCTAATAGTTTTTTCATAAAATTTTTGTCCTTTCAAAAATAGTTGTTAAATTTTGCTTTAATCTTCCTATTAAAACATAGCCAACGATAAAACAAATTTCTATGTAGATATAATAACATATTTATGTATTTTGGTCAATAATATTTTTGAACATAATAATTATTTTTTTAACAATTTTTCAACAATTCTTGTGCATATTGTCTAATTTTGAATGTATAAAATTGTTTTTAACGCATAAAAAAATGGCCTGTGTAAAGATTTTGTAATAACATTTTAGAAACATTTATCCATTTTTTTATCAAAATTTACATACTGATTTTTCATAAAAAAATGCAAAAATAATATATTTTTGCATTTTATTGTTAGTATATTATATTTTTTAGTTTTTTTAGTTCAGCAAAGCCTTACTACGATTTTTCTTTAAATGGCAGCTTTATTTTACCTGCTGTGTATAATTCTTTTAAAATAACGATACTCATCGGTAATAAAAATAAACCAATTACTCCAAAAGCTTGTATACCAACATACATACTTGCAAGTGTTGCTACTGGGTGCAGGCCTACTTGGTCGCCAATTACCTTAGGCTCTAAAATTTGCCTTATAATAGTAACCATAAAATACACAATAAATAAGCCCACACCTAAAGGAATTTCGCCTATTAATAATGAAATTATCGCCCAAGGCACTACTATTCCACCTGTTCCTAATACTGGCATAATATCAAAAACTGCTATGACCAGAGCTATTAAAACTGCGTATTCTATTCCTAATAAAAAGAAGGCTATACTCAATTCTACAAAGGTAACACTCACTATAATCGAGTATGATATTAAGTATTTTTTTAAAACTTTAACTCCGTAGTCCCTTGCATCGAAGATGATATCTTTAGTTTTTGCAGGAAATAAATTTAGTATGAATTTTACTATATTATTATAGTCTGCCGCTATAAAGAACGAGGCTATAATCGAAATTAATATTGATAAAAAAAGCTGAGGCATTTTTGTAATATATACTGTTATCCCACTCAAGGCATTTACAGAAATTTGAGTTACTTGATTAGATAAGGACTCAAAAAAAGTATAGGTAAATGAATTAACTGAAGTTTGAATTTGAGGATTTATTGAAAGTATAGTCGCATTTAAAGCATCTAACAAATTATCAAGGCCTGGCTGAATACTCTCTACATAAAATGTGGGAAGGCTTGAAAATACATTAACTAAAAATGCTCCCACACTATAGCCTATTAAAGATATTAGCATAACAGCAATAAGATAAAAAATTGCAACGATTAATACAGCACAAAAACCTCTTTTTATTTTAGATTTTTTTTGCATATTAGTAATTATTGGATTTAATAAATAAGCCACAATAAAAGCTATAACAAACGGTAGTAGCCATGAAGCTAAAAACTTAACTATAATATAAAAAATAACACCGATTGCTAAAAAATATGCCGTGTTTAGCAAGAAATTTATTCTTTTTTCTTTTTGCATAACAACCCTCACTTTCATTTATATTTATATTTTAATATATTATAAACAGATATACAAGTGATATTTTTATTTTATTTAATTATGTGAAGATTTATCCCTTTTAATCTATACATTTTATATAGTTCGGCTAATTTTAATATAGACTAAGGATAATAATAGTCTACGAAAAGCAAAAAACACTAATTAAATTATATTAAAGCTAAGACAATTAAAACTAAGCTATTTTATTTTTAAATAGTTTAGTTTTTGATGAATTCTAACTCCATTTAGTTATTAATAAAATAAAACACCCCTTACTATAATAAGGGGTGTTATTAATTATTGTGCTTGAATTTTTTTGCCTGCAATTTTTGTGCCGTTTACAGCTCTTACTACTTTTTCTTGAATATTTTTTGGTATATCAACTAAAGCGTAATTATCTTTTATTGAAATAGAGCCTACTAATTTTGAATCAATTCTACTTTCGCCTGCCACTGCACCTAAAATATTATTAGGAGTTGCGCCTTGTTTTCTACCTATTGATAGACGCATTGTGTAGCTTTCTTCTAATTGAGTATTTTTGTAAGACTTACTTTTGTTATAAAACTTATCTTCTTTTTTACCCTTATCATCAAATCTATTTCTTCTTGAGTCTCTATTGTCTTTAAAGCCATTATCTTCTCTTGGTTTTCTGTCTTTGAAATCTCTATCTTCTCTTGGCTTTCTGTCAGCGAAATTTCTGTCTTCTCTTGGTTTTCTGTCAGCGAAATTTCTGTCTTCTCTTGGTTTTCTG
>CAYJFZ010000034.1:2683-7954 GCA_964369975.1 uncultured Oscillospiraceae bacterium | reverse complement strand
TTTTTTATTGTATAAAAATAACATTTTATTTAATCTATGATACATCATGCCTCAATAATAGATCCGACATCCTCGTTCCTTAACAAATGACATCCATTTTTACCTCTTTCTTTTCCTCATGAATTTCTTATTATGTATCCTTTTTCGGTTCATCCTATTAAGCATACCGCATGATATCCTATTTGTTCTTCTCCCATTCAAAAGGAATCAGAATAATTTTTTAACGGAAGACCTATACAAATAGGTCCTTTAGACATTATTAAGTGTTTTAATTCATCTAATTGAGTTATTCTTCCAAAAGAATTTATGTGTTTCTTATTTTTGAGAATTTGAAGAGATTCTTTTATGGACATTCCGTCAATATCTTTATTTTTTCTTAATTTGTAAATATTATTTATAGATATTTTGGATTTCTTTTTGCGAATTTCATTGTAAAAATCTAATGCTGTTATTGCAACAATTGCTGAACAACTATCCTGGAATCCCTGGTCTATAATACTACCTAAATTTGTTATGAGGTAGCCATCATGAGGAACTCCTGTAATTATATCAGATTTAATATCTTTAACATCCGATTCCTCAAATTCGCTTTTGAGGCATAAATTAGAATTCAATTTTATCATGCTTTTCTCTTCTTATTTTTAATACTGTATCAGATTCTACAATATCAATTGTATAAATATATATGGAATCTTTTTTTACGTATGAATATATTGAAGATTTTACAATTTTCCCTATGTTCGAAACTATTATATTTTCATTAAATTCAAATTGAATATCATTTGATTTTGATATAGAATCTAATTTATACTGGATGTCATATCGATATTCTTCATAATGAATTTTATTTACCGATGAACAGCTTACGAATATTAGTATTATTAATCAAATTTTATTCATATTTATTTAATAAATTATTTAATTCTCTTAAAACTTTTGCATTAGGTCTAATTTTATCGAAATCTCTACATTTTACCTGATGTCCTAAAAATTTTAAATAATCGTGAATAAATAAACCAACTGCTCCTGATCTGCTTATTCCAGCAGAGCAATGTATTATCCATTTTTTAGAATTTATATTATTGTTAATATATTGCAACAATTCTTTAGCTAATGAGCTATCAAAAGCCTTTAGATCGTCTGAATCATTTTCACAATCATCAAATTTGATATAAAATTTATCAGGAAGTAAAGGCTCGTTATTTCCATCATTGTAATAATTGGCATTACAAATTTGAATTATTGATATCGAGTCCATATCTATAACCCAATTATTTTCTTTCATGTATGTGTTAAAATCTTTTCTACTTAAAATCTTTATTTGTATCATTTTACGCAATTTCTGGTTCTACTTTTATCCATTTTCCGTCTATAGTGTCATGCGGATCTTTATCCGCTCTCGGAATATCGATAGTAGCCTCATATATTTCATTATCTATAACAGATATTCTTCTACACCCTTTAAGGCATCTTTCATCTACTAAATGATATGAATCAGAATCATAATATTGATAACTCCTCCATTGAGTACGATCAGATAATGGTTTAAATTCTGTCATTTTTGAATAAGAAATAAACTTGACTCTTTCCTTGTTATACAAGGGATTACTTTCAATAATTCCTAATTGTGCTAATTCTGTTTTTTCAATTCAACATACCTCGTTTTCATTGTACATCCTATCCTTGTTGTAATAATTGCAATAAGATATAGGTAGATCTAGCAATAATCTATGTTGTGTTTTCAGGTCTTCTTTTGCCATGATTTTTCTTATGATCTTTAAAGCCTCTTCTGAAGTGTGATACATTGTGGTATTAATTTAATATTATTCCTAATTGATTAAGTGATTCCTTATTCTCTTCGTAATTATTACTATGGTTTACAGATATATCATTTAGTTCAGATACAGATCTAGTAAGCAAAGCGTTAGTAGAAGTAAAATTAATTTCACTTTCACTATATTTCAATTCATTATTAACTGAGTTTTTAAAACAAGCTATTCCATTGGAATCTGTTCCTGCCTCATAATTATATAACACTTCACCTGTTACTGCATCAGTACATTTATGATAATCGTGATTTCCCCAAAATCTTCTTTTTTCAACTCCTCCTGTATAGCCATTTGTAACATTGCAAATTCCTATTTCAACTTGATTTTCAACAGGAATAAGTTTTCCTCCATTTGGATATTTATAAACTTGACTAACTCCGTCATCAGTCGTAAAAGTTGTACCATTAATATCCATTAAATATGTATATCATGTATTTTCTAATAAATTAGGAAGTTGTGCAGAAGTAGCACCTCCATACGCTACAAATAATCCTGCTTTTCCTATAAAAATACCTAATGTTTGTGCTCCGGTTTGTCTTCCGCCTATTAATCAGTTTCCATCGCCACTATCTGTGGGAGGATCTATATATTCAAATAAAAACCTTCCTTCCAAAATATAATTCCCTGAATTTTGAACTCCTGTATAAATATATTGATTATCCTCACTGTGTATAATAGATCTAGTAAAATTTCCTTTTTTCTTTCATATTACACATTTGTCAGCATTTTGCAATTCTTCAACAGGATTGCCGTCTAAGCACATATTGTCAACAGTATTTAAATTAAGCATCTATCCCTACAATTTTATAATTAACTGTTCCTCCTCCTTCTAAGGTAACCTCTAAATCAATTAAAGGCAATTCTATAAATCCGGAATCATCTATTTTATACAATTGATCCCCAAGTTTTATTCCTGAAATTAACCCTAGAGATTTGATATTAATTTTTTGATTAAGACCATCTATAGATACTGGAAATTCTTCATCTCCTGTTATAGTATCTCTTAGATCTAATTCACTTATTTTCTTAGACATTTTATTTTTGTTTTTCTAATAAAATTCTACCATTATCTTCAAAAAGAATTAATTCTCCCGATTCTAATAATAGATAATCTTTTGGTTTTAAATATTCATTTAATGTAGCATTTTGATTACTAGAAGATTCTAGTATATGATACATATAAACAATATAAGTCTTAGACATAATAAGCTAATGTAGGATTTTTGTCGCAAATAACCCTCAATCTAGTAGATGGAACTACACCTAATACATTTACAGTAAAATAAGTATCATCGTGCTGTATGTTAAAAAACTTTTTTCAGTTTGTTCCGCTAATAGATTGCTCTAAAGAGATATTTATTACAGGAACGTCCGTGGCATAATGCATTTCTATAGCAGTGTCTCCTTGCAAAACAATTTCCGCTATAAAAGAATCTCCATCTGGAGTAAATGTTAAATTTTTCATTTTAAAAATATTTTAGTTAATTTGCAAATTTAATACTTTTTTATGAAAAATCAAAGTTAAACATCTATTTTATCATCAAAATTATCTTTTAATAATTTTAACAAAAATAATTCATTATACAATTCTCCTAAAAGTTCTAGGTCATCATTCACAATATCGTATGATACAATAGCAGGAGCTCGTACCTCATCCTTTTCAACGCAATCAGATGGTCGAGAAGATGCGATTATCAATATATCCTTTTTGGTAACCTCTATTAAATTTTTAATAGATTCTATTTTGTTCTTTACGTCATTTATTGAATTAAAAGATTGTTTGCTAATATATATATCTGCTTTAAATTCTATTCCTCATCCCATAATTATAAATTTTGATTAATGTTAAAAATTTCTAGTATTTCCTCAAATGAAATAGGGGTGTAATTGTGAAATTCTGTATTCACATTTATATAATTTGGTCCTAAATTTTGATTAGGATTATATTCCCAATTAATTTCATTTCCTTTTTCATCTACTTTAAATATTCCTGAATTATGAATATGTCCATGAATATTTCCCTTAAAGAATTTTAATTCTCCAGGATGAATTGGAATATGAGTACACATAAATCCTTTGTATTCAAGACATCCTAATACAGGGATTTTTAAGTGTTGTATCGAATGCAATGTATCATGATTTCCTCCTATAAGAATTTTTCTCCCTTTTAATTGATTTATCATCTGTATATGATAATCACTTTCCATTGAAATATCTCCTAAAATATATACAGTATCATATTTAGTGATTTTTTTATTCCAATTATCAATTATTAATTTATCTGATTCTTCAGAAGTCATTCCCCTTAAAGCATTGCATAGGTTTTTATGCCCAAAATGCAAATCGCTTGTAAAATATACTTTACTCATATTGTTTATTTTTTTATAAAAATACCATCTACTAACTTCCCTTTTCGATTTTCAATAGTTTTATATGCAAACTCTAACGATTTACGATAATCTACATCATATCCCATATTTTTTAATTGACAACATATTCCTATTAATGTAACTTGAATATCTCCAATGGCGTCTTCAGCAAGATCGTATTTTTCTTTATTTAACGCATTCGCCAATTCGCCTAATTCCTCAATAGTTTTAGATAATTGAATTTTAGGATTTTGAGTATGAAGGTTTCTATCAACCATCCATTTTTCTACTTTTCTTATTAATTTTTTCATTTAAAACATTTTATTATAATAAGTTGTTAACTTGTCAATTAATTCTTGCTTAAATTTATTATTGTTAGATAATTCATATAACATGTCTGATAAGTCATATTCAATTGTTCCGATAATTGTATCCGGAATAGAATTTTTGTGAAAAACACAATTTCCAAATAATAAATATTCATCAAAATGTTGATAAATTCTACACTCCTCAATATATTCCTTTTTTACATAAAATCCCATTTGAAAAAAATGATGTATAATCATTTCTATGCATTCATCCATTAACGGGTTATAGTATTTTGTTACAAACCTATCTAGTCTTCTAAATAGTTCATCATAAATAAGATCTTTAATACCCTCACTATTACAAATAAATCCGTCTATATCTCAAACATGCTTTAGAGGATTATTCGATTCATTATATGCTAGAAATTCTATAAGAATATCTTCATTTTCGGAATTAAGACTAATGCCTAATTCTTTTGCTATTTTTTTTACCTTCATGTAATTATATTTATAAATTATGTAGTCCATAGGGGAATCGAACCCCTGTTACAAGAATGAAAATCTTGCGTCCTAACCACTAGACGAATGGACCATCTGGTATCAATTAGTGGGTGCAAAGATAGGTAAGAAAATTGGACTTTCAAAATTTTTTGAACTTTTTTTCTAATATACTCAACTCTTTGTCAGTAGGTGTGTGCAAAAGTAGGGTATTTTACCCCCAAAATTCACATTTGCTCAAGCAGAGTAAACTACCACTATGGCTGT
>CAYJFZ010000034.1:0-2673 GCA_964369975.1 uncultured Oscillospiraceae bacterium | reverse complement strand
ATGGACCAATATTACCAATTAAAATGCGTTTTGTTTATTTCTACACAAAATTTATCAGGTAACACACCGTCTCCCTTTCAACAAGAAAGACAATTTTCTATATTTTCAGTTTCTCTTAAATCTGGATCATATCCTAAAGCTTGAAATGCAGAAAATAAGAAATCAAAAGCTTTTTTATTGTCTGCAATAATCACAAAATCTTTAGTGGTAAATGATTTGCTAGACACTTTTACTGAATTAGAAATTTTAGGAACATAATGTTTTATAAAAGTATTGTCTTTATATCTTAATACGCAATATCCTTCTTTGTTAAAAATATCCTTAAGATCGTTAAACAAATAAGTTGTTTTAAATGTTCCTGATTCTAGTTCTACTTGACAATAATTTGAGAATTGCTTTATTTTTACTACTTTCATTATTCCTCAATTATATTAGCATAACAATTGAATTTAATCCATCCTGGAGTCATGTTATCGCAAATCACATTTATAGGATGAATCAATTCGTTTCCAGCAGAATCGTAAACCCCTTCGTTGTTGATCATTATTTCACCTATGTCGTTAGGAGAATATATCTGATTACATACTTGTTGAACAATATCAATTGCTATATCATCATAATTGTTATTTCTATAAGAATTTTTATAATTAATAACAATATTATATAAGTCAGAATTAGACTCATCAAATTCTACTACAAATTTCTGGTTTAACAAAACTTCTACTTTCATATTTATTCGTTTTCTAAAATTAGTAAATCAGGAAAATAATTAACATTTCCTAAAAATTTAAAAGATTTAAACAATTCATCTGATATATGAACTGTTTTCCATTTACCCACAATAACAAATTGCAGCATTCCCCTACAACCCATTGCCATAATTCTTATATTATGGTTTTCGAATACGTCTCCATATTTAATTGCGTCCATTAGATTCGTGTTAAAGAGTTATTTCAATCTAGTAATTTATTTGTAATTCTTTTTATAGTTCCTCTTGTTATTCCTACAGAAAAAGGAGAAGATTCCACTTTTATAAAAACGTCGTCTTTTTTAATCATTCATTGATTATTTATTAATTCAGGTTTTTCAATACATAAAAATTCTCTCCCCTCCTTGTTTTTAACTAATCAATTCATTAGAAATACGACTTGTTAATTTCTCCTCCAAGCTCTACGTATTTAACGTATAAAGCTTTTGTTAAGTTATCTTTAGCCAATTCCATTTTATCACATCCTTTTACATATCCTAAATTTAGAATATTTTTTAAATTTGGATGATATTCAAATTTTTCTATTTCTTTATTCTGAAATTTTTTTAAAGAAAGTAAGGCTTTTGCTATTTCGTGTAATTCTGTTATTGTTTTTTGCATAATGTCAAATTAATCGTTAATCTCTCCATTGATTTTTTTGTTTAAATGATACAAACACACCTCCTTCCCTCCATTGTCCATCAGAATTAACTTTAAATCCATCCTCCTTCAATCGAGTCAAATTAGATCCTAATTCTAAATTTGTTATGAATACCGAACTTGAATTTCTTAATTCTCTAGACAATCTAGAAATTATTTTATCGTATTTAATATCATTTTGTAATTGTTCTGCTAAATTTTGCATGTTATTTACTTACACTTTTAAACAAAGTAGGAACTTCTCCATATACAGGAAGTTTTCCATCCCAAGTATCAACAAATTGTTTTTGAACAATAAGTAATGACAATGAATTAGAAATTTTTCTATTGTATTCAGCTTCTGCATCTCCTTTGATTCTAAGAGCGTCTGCAATACCTCTAGCTTCAGCAATTTTCTTTTTTGCTTCAGCTTCAATAGCCAAAACTTCGTTTTCAATTTTTTGAGCTTCTTGAATCATAGCGTTTTTACTATTGATAGCGCTTACAAGAGATCCAGGATACTGAAGACCAGAAGTTACTTTATCTAGTTGAAATCCTTCGTTTTTAAGCTCTTCTATCAATCTGTTTTCAATAGAATTCTCAAACTGCTCTCTTTTTGAAACAAGTTCATCTGTAGTATATTTATTTAATTCAATTCTAAAAGCGTCTTTAATATAAGTATAGATAGGACCATTTACGATATCCATAATATCATCTTTTCTATATTTTACAAATACATAAGGAGCTTGTCCATCTATAATTTTCAATGCAATAGAAGGATCTACAGTAAAACTTGATCCGTCTTTAGCATTAATGGAAAACGATGGATAATCTACAGACATTACATGAGTTGGATATTCGTAAATAGCTGTCGTGAATTTATTGTACCATTGAGCACCTGTGACTAGTTTTACGTCATCTACCCCTTTGTTATCTCCGTAAAGATTAACTTTAATGCCTTCGTGACCTGCATCTACTCTTTCATATCCTACACAAATAGCAGAAATAATAATTACGGCTATAACAGCAATTATTGAAAAAATGTGTTTTAAATTCATATTATTTAATTTTAAAAAAGTTTAGTAAAAAGTTTTTGTTTATATTTTTCAGAAATCCAAGCATTTCCAGATTCTAAATCCCATGAGAAGTTTATAAGAAATATAACAAGAAAAATAATGTTAGCAATCGGAATACAAGATACGATAATTACTAAAATTAATCTTATTAAAGTAACTCCATTGTGTCCGCTATCCCATTCTGTTATATGATATATACCTAGCATTAAT
>CAYJFZ010000033.1:6568-8024 GCA_964369975.1 uncultured Oscillospiraceae bacterium | reverse complement strand
GACTTAACTTCATTTCCTCTTGCGGTATGTCCTTGAATGTAAATTTCATAAGGATTTATTTTTCTGAATTTGTCTTTGCTTTTAATATTGACAAAAAATTCATCCGAATAAAATTCTAAGTAATTATCACGAACGAAAGAAACTTGATGAGGATTATTGGCTTTTATCTCATTTGTTTTATAGTCATCATAGTCATAAATCTCATCAACCCAAATCCAATCTCCTATTTTATACTCTGAAAAAGAATCTTTATCTATCAACTTTTTAGTATTGGAATCGTATTTTTTACCATATTCTTCCATGAAATATTTATTAAAATATTTAATTTCTGCAGAATTTGCTTTTCTCAAGTTAGGTATATTAGTGTTATCATGCCAAACTATTCCTTTATCACTAATATTATGTCCATCCCTGCAATCTGTTTTTAAGACTGCGCCGCAATGCCTATATGGATTATTTAGAGTAAAACTTGAAATAAAAATCCAAGTATATTCGTGTGTTCCTATATACATTTCACCTGGAATTAATCCTATTGGAATTTCTTTATATCCTTCGGGAATTTCGAAATCAGCGCATACTTGATTATGCGAATTTAAATAATAATAGCAATTTTCACTATCATAAGAAAAGTTTGTTCTATTAATTCCTTTAATTGACTGAAAATAATCTTTAATCAATTTGCTTTTCTTGGAACTTCCTTTTATGCAATATTTATCCATAATTCAATAATTTATTTTTTATTTTACCAAAAAATTTATAATATATTCCTGCGATTCCTGCGTTTTCCATATATTTTGTATTTAGGAAATTTTCTCCAGTTATCACCCAATAAGGAATAGCTAAAATAATTTCCAATAGAAAAATTATTGAGAAAATACACATGAATGGAATTGATAAAATAAATGCTATTAAATATAATATACGATTAACAATTGGCATCTTATTTAAAGTTTTCATAAATAGAATACATGCTATCAAAATACAATTTTACTAAATCCGTCTTTTTTTTATTCTTAGCATTATATGCTAAACTTAATATAAAATCCATAATTTTAATTTTTAAAAAATAATTTGTGGTACCATTTTGTTTCTTTTCCACATTGTTTTTTAAGATAATATCTTATAAAATCCAATGGACATCTCCAAAGTAAATAATTATCATTTTTAAATGTGAAATTTGCAATAGGAAGTTCCACGTCGTTTACATAACACTCTTTATCGCATAATTCATCATACGTATCAATTAATCCCGTAGCTTCATCAAATAAAGTTTCAAAAGGAATTTTAACATCTAATGATTCATAATAAGATTTAATATTATTAACTAAAATATCGGGTCTGCATAATTTAGGATTGTAATCATAAATCTTAAGTTTTTTTTGATTCATTTCTAAATCATGATTATAAATGCTTTCTTTCCATTTATTCCAATCTGATTGAGAAATAAAAGGATCGT
>CAYJFZ010000033.1:0-6558 GCA_964369975.1 uncultured Oscillospiraceae bacterium | reverse complement strand
GTGAAATTTGCAATAGGGAGTTCTATATTATCTATATAATTATCTTTATCCAATAGCTCTTCATAAGAATCAATAAGAGAAAATGTTTCGGAATAAATATCCGATTCAGATTTTCGGGCATTTAAAGATTCATAATGTGATCTAATGTTTTTTTGCAAAATATCAGGTCTGCAAATCGATGGAGAATAATTATATTCTTTAAATTTAATACTAATACTATCTAGAGATTTATTATATATATTTTCTTTCCACCTATCCCAATCCGATTGAGGCATGAATGGATCATACATATTTTTCAAGAGAGAAGGATTGTTATTAATTATCCAATTTCTTAAATCAGACAATTCGTAATAATTTTTAACTCTTAATTTGTCAATAGAAGCCATAAATTAATATTTTGGTAACTTTTTAAATAATTCCATTATTTCGAGACTTGCCTTTTTTGCAGCAGATTTAGTTTTGAAATAATTACCTAAATTTATATCTGATTTTTGATCTGAATGGTGAACATAAACTCTATGGTTTACGCTTCCTTTGTAATTTATAGAATAAAAAATTTCGCCATGCTCAGGAGTCCAATTATAATCCTCTATCATCAGTGCTTTTGGATTCCATATTTTCCCTTGAGATTTCCAATATTTCGTATGTTTTTCTATTTCTTTCTCTGTAGCCAATCTTTCAATTTGATTAGGAAGAGAATAGTCAATTAATTCCGAAAGGGATTCATGATGATACATATAGAATACATCCTGAGTTTCATGCGAGTCTCTTAAAATGCAAATTGCTCCAGTTTTCTTGACGATGTAATCGCCAATTTTATAATCATCATATTTAGTTGATAATACGTAATCTGCAGACACCTCTTTACCAGGATCGTTTACAAATGACGACATACGATTACTATGTGTAATTTTTAAATTGTCATTTATAAAAATAAATGGAGCATCATATTCATAAAATTTTGAAACTTTATCCCCATTCCACATTGCTCCTAATTCAAATAATTTTTCTTGTAATTCTTTGAATTTACCATTTACATAGATTTTAGAACTTCTTACAGAATTTATAAATTCTTGCTTTGTCATAATTTTATATTTTAATTTATTTGTTTTGTCCAATAGTCATATTCTTCTTCTATTCTACTTAAAATTTGATCTATTTGACCATTGCATGATGGCGCAATTCGAATAACTATATTTGTATTTGGATTGATTCTTAAATCAGTAATACCTAGTACTCCACTCACAGATTTAATAATTATCTTTATTTTTTCTTTGTCAATTTTATCTGTAATTAATTCACTTATATTTAAATGAATATTTACAGACAAATAATAATTTAGTTTTGTCATAATTTTATATTTTTTGAAATTTATAAACAAATCATTTGTTACTACCCTTTTATCATAAAATTTTATCCACCATACCGCCAACTTTCAATGTTTAGATGGTCAATTAGTGGCATCGATTCTTTAACTATGCCCTTATCGGATTTATACGAATTTTGTATATAGACACTTCTAAACCTGCCAGCCACACCAAATTGTTTATAATTCAGCGTTGTAGAATCAAACTACATTATACTTATATACTCAAAGGTACTAGGGAAATGATTTATTAATATTTTAGAACCAAAAGGAGATTCTCCGGTATAAAGATAATCAATCCTGCCGCTTCTATGTTGATGAAGTATAGAGGGTCAGTATCGGGTCTCTTTTAATTCTAAATTCATAAATTGTACCGAAAGCGGGACTCGAACCCGCACGAACGCTATGTTCACAGGATTTTAAGTCCTGAATGTCTGCCAATTCCATCATTTCGGCATTGATCGATTTAATGTAATTTTACAGATTGGTTTTCGAATTGCATTTATTTAATATTCGATTAACTTTTTCTTGCACTTTACTATTTAAGTCTGCATCGCTTTCAAACATTCGAATTAAATTGTCTTCTCCATATTTGTCTAGTAAAATTTTTAAATTATTTAATGGTATTATGAATATAGGTTTAAAATAATACTTAGGCGTCCCATAATCTAAAAAATCTTTAGCATCGTTAGGATTTGTTTTAAAGTGAGTTATGTTCGAATAATTAAATTTTATAGCTTTTATGCATTTTTTTATAGAACTTGAATGTCTTTCACAAGACTTTGAATGATTTGTCATATTAAAAAATAAGTATTACTAACTTGTCAAAGTAAATTTTACCTCAACAAGTTAGTATATTGGTATTATAAATTATCAAATCGAGATTTGATTTCTACGGAAGATACATTATTTCCTATTTCTGAATTATCTAACTTATTGATAATATTATTAGTTTTAATTTCAATTTCTTTTTCAGACATTTTTTCTTTAAACTCTACTACAAGATCCGAAATATTAATATTTGCAAAAGCAAACGAATTATCAGGAGAGCATATCATAGAAACAATTTCCGAGTGTTTGTTGGATAAATTATACATTGATATATCAAAATTAATTTGAGCATCAATTTCATATTCAGCATTTTTATCTACAATAGATTTCGATGTTTCTATTTGTTTTTCTAACATGATAACTTGAGATAAATATTTTTCAGCAAATTGCTTATCTTTTAAATCTTGAGATTCGTCGTACTTAGACTTAAAGTCTTTGGCTTTAATTAAGGCTTTTTCAATGTTAATTTTTGCTTGATCAATTATATTTAAATGAGTTTCCTTAGTAGAAATAACATTAATTAAGTATGTTTTAAAATTATTTCTCAGATCCTTTTTCGCAGTATCTATTTCATGCAATAATTCTTTTTTTATTTGCTCTAAAGTACGAATATCATTTGCGTAATTTTTAAGATTTCGATTTACTGAATTTCCTATTGTTGAAGCAATGCTTTCTATAGAAGATTTTTGATTTTGAGATTTATTTTTAGATGAAAAATATTTCCAAATTAAAATAAATAAAATAAATAGTGCAATTGATGAAAGTAGTGTAATCATTTGTTTTTATTTAATTGTTAATTAGCGAGAAAGTATGGAATATATTATACAAAATAATAATGCATACAATCCTATTGCATATATTTCTGATTCGTGTTCAGAATGTCCAAATTGTTCGAACATCCACATAAATATAGATATTAGTATTATAGTAATAATTATAAAAATTATTAAAATAAATAAAAATTGAAAAATATATTTCATATATAAATTATTTTATTAGCATCTCAGGAGGGACTCAAGACCTTTTATCGATCAATTTGAGTCCAAGCCTGAGATTCTGTGCTATAAATAACTGCGACGCACGATATTTCATCTTTATAGTAATTTGAAATAAAGTTCAACTCGACAGTCGGAGCATAATGTTACCAAGAGGCAATGATTCCAGATTCCCCTTTAGCCGAAACACCTTTAATAAGAATATTTTTAAACGTATGAGACGTGTTTCCTATTTTAATGGAGGTGTTAAAAATGAAATCTTTGTTTGCGATTCCAGTTGCTAATGTAATCTGGTTTTCAGATAATTTTTCATCAAAAATATTATTTGATAAATTTTGTATAGTATTTTGTATAGATATTTCTAAGTATAACAATAAATCACATCCTTCGAAAGCTCCAATTTCTATAATATTTACAGATTGAAATAATGCCTTTTTCAATAATACGCATTTTTTAAACGTATTAGATTTTATAGTTGTTAATTCTGGGAAGTTTATTTCTGATAGAGAACCACAAGATTCAAATGCAGAAATTCCTAAATTTGTTAAATTAGGAACTACAACCGAAATTAAGTTAATATTATTAGCGAATGCGTAATTTCCAATAGATTTTACAATTGGAAAATTAATTGAATTAATATTACTGCAATTATAAAAAGCGTAATTTCCTATAAATTCCACAGCATCAAATTTTACTACATTCAAATTATTGCAATTATAAAATGCAAATTCTCCAATATTAGTAACTTTGGGAGCCTCTACACTATGTAATGCATAATTTAATCCTTCAAACTTAAATGCGTTATTTGGAATTTCAATTAAATTTGGAAACGATATAGAAATTTTCTTCCAATCTGGAATTCTTGATAAAGCATTTCTAAGTCCTTCGAAGTCTTCAGAAGTAGCAAAATCATCCAAAATTACCCATTCTTCGTTTTCTGGAAAAGACTGAGAGTCAAAATCACTTAAATAGAAAAACCCTTCTTTAGGGATTGAGAAATCAGACAAAGAAAGTGCTTCGTTAAACATAAAATGATTTGACTTAAAGTTTAATCCATACGGTATAGAGTATGTGTATTTTTTAACTTGAGTAGAAGTTGTAGTAAATACGACTAATTTAATAAGTTGTCCTGACAAATCTTGAGGAATCATTGCTATATTTAAAGACATTATAGATCCTGAATGATTTATCACATCAAATACTATAGAACTAGATGTCGAAATAGCAGATGAACTGAAATTAGCAATATCTATATTGGAAGACGTAATTAAATTATTTAATTCAGATTCAAATCCTACTGATGACACAATCTCATTTTCAGGGATATCTTTTAAATCTAATTTTAGAAATGATAGCATTTGCTTAAAATTCAATTCAGGAATATAATAATTATCTGCATCCTCAGCTTTAGCATATTTCCCCATAGCCACTAAAAGACTATTTGAATATTTATTGTTTAAAGAACAATCTAAAACTTGAGTTGTGTTATCATATTTAATTACAGAACCCGATAAAGAAATTGATTCAGACCAAGGATATATCGCATAAATGTCAGATTCTCCTTCCCAAGTATTTAACTTACCAGAAAACTCTGATGAATTAGATTCTGTTGTAGTCGTGAATATTCTATTAATATTATTTTTAGAATTTATTGATATTTGATCATATTTGTCCCAAGAAAATTCCATTTCCGAAATATTAGGATAATAACTAACTTTGGTGTTAATGTTATTAGCTGTAAAGCTTACATTAATTTCTGATTCAGTTTTAATAATTGAATCCTTTGTGCATGAAAGCGCTAATCCTACAAGTAATAGGATGTAAAAAAATCTTTTCATTATTTTATCTTTTTATTTGTTTAAAGTGGACCTGGAGGGGCATGATCCCCCGACCTTCGGATTATGAGTCCGCTGCTACTAACCAACTGAGCTACAGGTCCTATTAATACTATTTTTTTAGTTCTCCTAAACAAGCTAATATTATTAGTGTTATAATTGGAGAAATAATTAAAGATAGAATTATATATCCGAATACATTTCTATTGTATTTGTTTGCTAAGATGCCTACTGCTATTAGTAGGGCTATCAATATTATTATTGCCATATTTTGAAATCAATTAATAAATTAGTATAATTTTTTAGTTAATGTAATGATGTTACCGGAATTCCAAGACAAACTAATATCTCCAGAAACTAAACATTTAAATGTGTGAATAGTAGAAGTATTAGTAGTTGCTTGTTCTGAAACTTTAGAATTAATATTTCTATTTAAAATTACTGGAACCCTAAGAGGAATCATAACATAATCAACAAATCCTAGCGTGTTAGGATTATGAATACAAGATACAGATTTGGAATATTTTTCTATAATTAATTTAAATAATTCTGAATAATATTCATCACTTCTCTTCAAAGACAAGTTTGAATTTAAATTATTAACAGAAAAACTATCTTTATCAATTATATTAGATATTCTAATTGAATCACACTCTGTAGTTTGCAAATATTCTATCCAATCTAAAAGAGACTCAAATGTATCATGATTATATTTATATATATTAGAATTGATTCGAATTTTTAATTTAGAATAATTGTGTTTTAACACATGTATAGCGTCAATAATTTTAGGATTTTTGCTATGCATGCTAATATTTAAATGAGTTATTCCTGAAAGAATAATCTGATCCATAATGGAGTCATTAATTAATACGCCATTAGTTGTTAAGCAAATTTTTTCAAATCCGATCTTATTTAACCCTTGAATTAATGGAACGATGTTAGAATACAATGTAGGTTCTCCTCCTAAAATTACACATTCTTCAATTCCAAATTCTAAAACTAATGATTTTATATTCTTTAAAGCTTTTTCTAATGGCAATTCTAAAGATCTGTCAGTATGGCTATTAATACAATAACTGCATTTTAATTGACAATCGTTAGTTGCAACTATAGATAAATATGCATTATTATTTACATTTCTATCAATGCTTGAATGATAATAAACATCTGTATTATCTTTAAATATTTCAAAGTCATTTAATGTTATCATATTTAATCATTTTTAATATTACATCCATTCCAATTTTGAAGTGCGATAATTTCACTAATAGATTCTATGGATTTATGATTGCATTTACCGCACTCAATATAGTAGCGAACTTTTGTTTCTTGTCCATAACCATTTGTCCAAAGACGATATCGCATTGACACCCAATCGCTGTCGCAATTAGGACAATTGTTTATTAATTTATTCATGAATTTGATATTTTTTATCATTAATTGCTTTAATAATCCTTTCTAAAGCATGCAATATAGAATACACTCCACACAAAAACAAGGAAATTCCAATGTTGAATTTGTTGAAATC
>CAYJFZ010000032.1:3073-9209 GCA_964369975.1 uncultured Oscillospiraceae bacterium | reverse complement strand
GTAAACTTTTTATTTGCTCTCCATTTTTTGTTTCAATAAGCTGTAAATAGTCGTGGGCTATTTTAGCGGTTATTTCAAATTTATGCTCCATAATCTATTTCTTTTTAGTTTAAAAATTACTTTTATTTGCTATACAATTTTTTAATCTTTGTACACATAGTATTTTTTAGGAAAAAAACTATCCTCATCCATACAATCCATCCCTCTAGAAAAATTACGCTGCGATTTATACCCTAATGCCTTCATTTTAGGTATATCTTCAAAATAAACACCTATATATCCATACATCCAATTATGACCACAACAACACCCAGTAGTCCTAATACCTTGCGACCAAAGATATTGTATTTCTTCTACCATACATTTATCTATGCATATATTAGTTTGCCTTCGACCTGTGTTTTCTATAATCAAATTATTAGGTACTTCAAGAATTACCTTATTACCATTATCATTGAAGTCATTTATTGCGCATTTACACATATTTATTTTTCTTTTAACCTGAAAATCACATCTTTGTTGTCGGTGCGGGATTCTTTGGCGCAATTACCTACAAAATAATTTGATATAAATTCACACCCTATGCTTTTCCATATATCACAAAATTGGCACTCTTTGCAACCCATATCATCTTCATCCTCCACACACACCAAAGTCACCAAACCCATCTGTACGGTCTCGCCTATTGCGTATTCTTTTTTATTGTTCATCTCGTATCCATTTTTCGTGTGCTAAACATTCAGTCTTAATAGTCTCCCACAACCCATCTTCACATAGGTCTTGAAATGAGTCAAATAGGTCACTATCTCCCTCTAAGCCTACATAGTTATAGTCTAAGTTAATATCCTCTAAACTGACTTCAGCATAATATTCCTTGTTAAAGAATGAAAACGATAATCTAAAATGCGTAGTAATTTCATTGTCGTTGTCATCATAAATCCATTTTGAGCGTTCCACGTAATTAAGGATTACGTTATCCATTACTTGTTTTTTCATACTCTATTTCGCCCGATATTATCCTCGTTGCAGGGTTATAGTCTATTTGTTGTAAATGTTATGTACTCTCGTTCATAGAATTTACATCCTTTAATTGATGTCGTAGTCATGGTGTTAGAGATATTGCAATACATTGATTGAAAACTGCTTTTAACACAATGTTTACAAGTAACACATTCGAATGTTAAGTTGTCCATCACTTTGTTTTCTTATTAATAGTTGTCTATAATTATTTAATTATTAAGTCCACATTAGCCCAAATTCAAGTTCCAATGTTCCTACCTTGCCCCATTCGGGACAGTCACTTTCTGTATAACAACCAAGTAACACCTTGTTGTCGCCAAATTTATCACACTCATACAACTCATACGTGTTGCTAAACTCGTCACATATCTCAAAGATGTAAATCTCTCTCTTGTGAGGACAAGGTTGCTCTTTTCGCCAATATAGATTGTTGTTATAATAACTTCTATCTGGAATGTGTACAAATTCTTCTGTTTTTATTGTTATTTGCATACTCTATTTCGCCCGATATTATCCTCGATGCAGGGGTAAAGTGACAAATAAGGTTGCATTAAATTCTCAGCATCAAATATAGATAACACGTCAAAAATATTGCTTACCAATTGGTCGATACACTCACACTCTTGCCTTACATCTAAATTCGAACTATAAATTAAATCTCTCACAATTATAAAGTTAGCGAGAATACGCTTTATAATTTCTTTTTCTGATTTACTTCTAATCATTCTCATGTTCTAATCTCCTTTATTAAGTAATTCTTCAAATACCAGACCTATTACATCCCTCTGCGTAGAAGTCACATCGAAGTGTTTGAGCGCGTGTTTTAACGCTTTTATCGCTTGTTCCTCAGCCTCTTGTTCAGCAAATTCAACATAAACCGGTCAATGTTTCAGCCACAGCTTCTCCTAATCCTTTTCCCGCAAGTTCATATCTCTCTACTATTGTAGGAAGAATTTTTTTTACTCTTTTACTTTTCATTATTCATCTCCTTGTATCTGTTAATAAAAACCTCAGCTGCTTTTACGCAGAATTCAGCTCGTGTTACAGCAGGCTCGCAAGAAAATTCAATTTCTTTATTACAATGAAGCGCAAAAATTTCTGCATTAATCTTATTGTATAACTCTGACGCTAAATCCCATTTCCTTTGCTCCCAATTAATCTCGACACTCTTACCTCTGTGTTCGAGTCGGGTGTTCCAAACAGTGATAGCTATATCTTCATCGTAAGACGTAGAAGTGCTTGCAAGACACTCTTTACATTGAACATAAGAATTAATATATTGAACAAGTGTTGCAACGCCACCGCAAAAAGGACATTTTTTTATTTTTTTCATAGATTACTGTTTTCGGGTAAATCATTTATAATATTTTTCGTGTCAAACATATCATATATCAAATATGCTGTATTTGAGCTTTCGACACCTGCTCCCCAAGAGTATATATTTCTTGTTTTAACATAATATTCCCCTTTGTGATTCTGTTTAATGTCTATTATTTTGACATGATAATACTTGTCCCCAAAAGGATCATCACCTGATTCTTTCACTCTTAAGTAATCACCAATTTTATAAAGCGGAAGAGTTTTGTTAATTTTATTATATTTGTATTGCCACTTAAATATATTATAAAAGATGTACGTTATTATCACGCTAAACAATGTCAGTAATATAATTGAAATAGTCATATTTATTCTGTTTTATTAATTAAATCGTCAGGATGATTAATTGCTACCCATTTCAGTAACATAAGTGTTGCGATGAGAGGATTAGAATCGCATAATAATGTACTCCTGTACATATACATACCATAACCGTATGATACCGTCAATTCGTTTTTATTAGTATATGCTATTACTAACCGATACTTTTTACCGTCTATAGTTATGAACTTTGGCAACTTTTCCAACAGCTCTTGTAGAGAGGGAGCAGGCAAGCATTTCATTACCTCTTCACCAATAAAACCTGATTGTGTCATTTCCCAATCATCCATTGAAAGTGGATTGTCTATAAATGTAATCCACATACTAATAGTATCAGTAAACTCCACACCTAACTCCCTAAGTTCCTCAACTCGTGAAGGTGTTAAATTCATTTGTGTTTTCATATCTTCTTGTTTTTATTAAATTCCTGTTGTATTGAATATAATACTTCAAGGTAATGAAGTACAAGGTTCTTCTGTTTGATTTTCTTCTTATTCGATGTCCAATCGTTGTTTAATTGATATTTGTAAGAGTTTTATGCAATCACTCGATGCAAGTTAAATTTGCCAGTCAATCTTATTTCCAAGCCAAATTCTAACATTGTATTGTAACTTATTCAATCCTTTTCGAGTGTAATATTCGAGTTTATCAAATACCCAATTCAATAATATCATAATAGCGCAAATAGGGATAAGTATTGCCATAAAAATAAATACAATTAAAATATTTAATGTTATTTGCTTGACTTTATTCATCATCTTGCTCTCCGTTTAATTCTATTCTACACTTTTCTTTCAGTTTTTCTATTCGCTCGTCGCATACTGTGCCAATAAATTTTAAGACTTTTACAATAAAATGTAAAGAATGCTCTTTTAGCGCCTCCAATTCTTTAGCATGCCTCTCCTCAGCCTCTTGTTCAGCAAGAAGTACAATATGAAGAACATTTTCTTGACTGTAAACTACTTCGTCGGAAATTTCGCCATAGCTGCTGTAGGGATTCCATCCTTCTGATTCAATTTTAGCTTTCGCTCTCTTACTTTTCATCGCTCTGTTGTTCTAGTTGATTGATAATCTTATCAATGCTTTTGTTAATAATCTTGCATAAATTCAACCAAAGGAAGATTATAGCTACTATTGGGGAGACTAAAGAATATAAAAACCATACAAAATAATCGTGCGTTTCTGCATATCCACAAGAAAACATCTCTCTATATGCAACTACAGGTGCTACTACGTAACTTATTATACAAAATACAATCAATAATGTTGCCATAATATTTAATCTATTTTAATTGGTTGATAAGTTCATCGGCTACAGCTATGTAATCTGTAATTATTGATGTGAAGTTGTAGTCCTTTTTACCTATTGGATTGCCGCATCTATCTCTCTGCATATATTGCATACCGTTCTCTGCAAGGAATAAACTAAGTGTATGAGAGACAAAGCTCCATCTTCTCTGCTCCCAGTTGATTATAGGAGTTGTCGAGATGTCTGAACATTCTGTGTTAGATAATGATGGATACTCCGCATCTTCAATTTTCATATACCCTATTGCGTCGCAATCCGCTCGAGTGTTCCACGCATCAATAGCCTCGATGAAACTATCCCTTGAATCTTGTGCAATAAGTTCGGGACAACGCACATTTACACAATATATTGTGTCAGTTTCTTTGCAAACGTGTGGGTGCTTACCGCAAAAGGGGCAAGCCAATAAATCTTGTTTCATATCTACTCTGTTTTATTAATTAAACTACTAGGACAATTAATTGCTACCCATTTTAGTAACTCATAAGCGGCAATGAGAGGATTAGGATTGCAAAATTCAATTTGAGTTATTCCCTCGCTATTATAATAATTTACACAAAAGTTACCATTATTAAATTCTAAATCAAAAAACAATATATCAAATCCTGTAATTGTTGTTATTTTTATAGTTTTAGGGATAATATACAACATTTCTTGCAGAGAGGGAGCGGAAATTATTTTTTCATAAATACTATTAGGAGTTGCGTAATACCATTGAGCTGTCTCTGTGTTTTCAATAGTCCAAGTGCCTACCGAATCCAATAGCCAACTGCAAGAAGTTTCTAGCCCTTTAAACTCCACTCCTAACTCCCTAAGTTCTTCAACTCGTGAGGGTGTTAAGTTCATTTCTTGTATCATATTCTGACGTATTATTATTTTCATATTATTTATCTGGATATTCTAAAATGTGTAATTGTGAATAGTAGAAAGTCGGATGCTTCTACTTTCGAAAAATCAGTCAAAAATCTACTACGTTCAAATTTGGGATTATATCCCCTATTGCGATCAAAATCTTCAACATTATAACCAAATGGCTTAACATCTGAATTTGAAATTTTATTGAAAAAAGTAATTGGATTATAATTTAATGAATTATAAATCTCAGAATCTTCCTCATAACATACTCGATATGATTCCGGGTAAAAATTTTTGAACTTTGCACGAAATAAATCAATCACTTTATTTTCAAATTCATAAACATTTAGATCATTGATATTCTGCATAATTTCATTAATAACTTTCATACTATTATTATTTTGATATATTAAATTATACTAACATGATATTGATCACGTTAAATTCTTGATTCGGATTTAATTAATACTACATTATTGATATTGGTATCTATTTCATAATAACATTTTTTGTACTTTATACACATTTAGCCTTGATAATACTGTATTTATTTTTACAAGAAATTACATTTTTATTAATTCAATTTTATTTTACTATTCATTACAGCTTCAGCTAATTCAAAATGAGTAGCAACATTAAAGTAGGATATAAAATAATCACAAATCCTCTCTCTTTCAACTATATCTCCTTTTTTAAAAAAGATCTTTTCAGAGAAAATAACATCTTTTTCACATATCATCCATTCATCATGCATTTTAGCAAGTTCCAAGAATAATTTTGAAGCTAAATAATCATCTTGATTAGAATAAAAATTACAATTTATTCTATCTTTTTTCTCTGGACGACTTGCATCTGGTATCCAAACAACATAAGAAAATGTTTTAAAGTTATTATTAAACATAAGATATTTTCTTACTGAGGGATTAGTGGGAATGTATTGCAACTTATAACCAAAAGACTTTAATTTGCTTTGCAGCATTTCTTCATCTTGTCCATTAAGTTCAATAAAAGCACTTATTGTATTTTTATTCATAATAGAATTTATTTAAGTGCCCATGAGAGAAACCAATCTCTCATGAGCTGAATTCAAAAGTGATAATATTATTACTTTTTGAATATATTATTTAATAATTTTAATATCTCTTCCAAGTTCTTTACAAACCTGCTCTAAGGTCATTTCTTCCGGTTCATTTCTTTCCCACAGAAGATGTCTATGTTCATTAATATTAAATGAATCATAATACAACATACATGTAG
>CAYJFZ010000032.1:0-2973 GCA_964369975.1 uncultured Oscillospiraceae bacterium | reverse complement strand
AGAAGATGTCTATGTTCATTAATATTAAATGAATCATAATACAACATACATGTAGAATTTAATGAACTTACAGACATTATATCAAATTGACTGGATTTCATCATTGTTAAATCATCAGAATAATTCAACCCCAATAAGAATGATTCAGGATTAACGAATATTAATGATTGATGTGTATCACGTGACGACGGATTCAAAATAATCACAAAATAACAATCGCCATTTCTTAATTCAACTGACATTCCAGTTTTTAAATCTTTCTTTCTCATATTTAAACTTTAATCCAATCGTTAATTTGTGGGTAATACAATTTTTCTTCCTGAAGAAGTACCTGAGAAATAAGTTTTATTCTTTCTTCCTTAGTCGCAGGTCTAATTTCTTTGACATTAGCTACAGGAGATAAATTAGAATTATCTTCAGTCAAGTAATTATCATGTTTATTAATAGAGTACTTTTCAGTGTTTTCTATCCAACTTGATACATTATTTGTAATAACATAAAATTCCGAATCTCCATAAGCATACGATTTAATTCCATCCTCCTCAATTAATGTTTGTCCCCCATCGAATTCTATCCCATATAAAATTTTATTAGATGCTGGGTGCAACGCTATATTAAATATTTTTCCATATTTGATATCCGAAACACGTGTTTCAGCTCCATTGGGAAAACCCATTTTTTCATACATTTTTGAATAGTCACGATAAGTATATCCTGAATGAGTAACAGTAACCCAATCTCCAATCTTATATTTACAATTTGGAGAATGATACCATTCTTTAAAAGTTTCGAATAGAGTATCAGGATTAGAACTGATAGGAATTCTAATTGATAAAGCGCTATGGTCTAATGCTTCTAAATAACCTATGATTCGACCAGCGTCTATCATTGAAAAGTATTTATCAGTTAAATATTCTTCTATTTGTTTAATTGTTTTCATAAAAAAAAAATTTATAATGTATTAACATCTATTGCTAACCCTCTGTCGATTAGACCATATATGTCTAGGTGGTGCTTATAACAAAATTTCGCATCTTCTGTGGCTACGAGAAATTCTATTCTCACATCACCGGCAATAGCGTCTTGCAATCTTTTCATTTGGATTTTCCCTAAAGTTTTTTCATAATGCTTCGAAAGAGTTGTATATTCATTATCTAAGTAGATAGTTTTATCCCAATCAGACATAGGTCTAAGGATAGGAGTGAAATTCTCAATACCTTTTCTTAACATTACGCAAAGCCCTATTTCATCATTAAAAATTGACAATGTTTCAGGTCTTACTAGCATATGTGTTTCAGAATTCCTTCTAAGAACCTTTAATCCAAATGGTAAATATCCTGAAATATCTTCATATTTTAATGTATCCATATACTAATCGATTATTTCATATTCGTGATCCATATAATACCATCCGTCACAATCTTCGAATTTAACAAAAACGTCTGTACTACATACGCTTGTTACAGTTCCGATTTTTCCGATTGTTGATTCATCTTGTCCGGTGCTAGCTTTTAATATTTTTACTTTATCGTTTACTTTCGCTTTCATAATTTTGAGTTAATGGTGAATTTTTAGGTAATTTAGCATAATAACATAAGAATTTTTTTCTTGATTCAGTTCTAATGTCATAATCTGGACCAGTTTTACATTTAATAGTATAAACGACTTCGAAATCAAAATAATCGTATATTTCAATAATTAGTGGATATTGAGAGTTTCTTTCAATATAGAAATCCCCTATCTTAGGAGTCTTTGAATTGTAATAAGTAATTCTAATTATTAAAATTATTATTAGTATCGAAAGTATTATATTAATCATAGTTATTTATTTTTACTACCGTAATTAAAATGAAGTTTATTTAATAAATTAATCATAGGAACAGTTAATCCATGAAATGCTAACAAACCTTTGTCGTCATAACTTACTAATTGCCCTTTATAATATCTAACATAAATTTTCGATAACCCCATGTGATAATAATATGGTGTATTAGCAAATTGTTCTAATTCGTCAGAACTTTCTAAAACCCAATGTTTATCCCAAAGCAATTTAACCAATTCCATAATAGGAATAATTTCTTTACCAGATTCATCAATAATAGGTTTATGTAATTCGGTAATAGGTCTTAATGCTAACTGACATTCAAAGATAGGAAAAGTTTCGTAAACTCCTTCCTCTTCATTAAAATGCGTTGTTATTAATTCGTGTGTGTTTAGATTTATTCCGGAAACAATTCTTGAATATCCTTCCCAATGTATTTCTACATTATAAGGAATATATGGAATTGCGTCATGAACGGAAGATATATTAACGAGTTGTTTTGATATTGTTTCAGAGATCATATTTGGTTTTAATTTTTTTTAAATAGTAATTCCATAATTTAAGATTTTTGTCCTGATCTTTAGAGTCAGATATTGGAATATAGCTTGAAGTTGCATAAGAATCATCAAATGATAAATCATCATAAGCTAAGTCTTTGCTAGTGATGTTTAATATTTTTTCATTAATACCACATTCCTCACCATACATAGACCTTATAATCAAATTTACTGCATGGATTCTACGAGAATTGGCTTTAAATATCTTTGATATGCTACACAGATTTGAACGTCCATCTCTAAAACATACAATAATATCTTTTAGGATATTTGTTGCATAAGATTCGAAATCATCACAAATTAATTCTTCTGGAGGTACGCATCTATTTATTGTAATTACAAAATAATCAGATATTTTTAAACACGTTGTTGGAAGTTTTAATAATTCATTTTTTGTTTGTTCATCAGATGTTATAACCATATAAGGATGACTTCTAGGATGTTTTAAATTTCCCGAAGAATTTATTAGTCCAAATTTTGTTTCGGGAGAAAGATTTAATTCTATTTCTTTTTCCTTGTAATCAAATGTACCAAATGAATATTTAAAAGAGTATTTCATATGTTTTTGTTAATATGTAAAAATGTTCCCATGCT
>CAYJFZ010000031.1:6885-9813 GCA_964369975.1 uncultured Oscillospiraceae bacterium | reverse complement strand
AGGCAAGACGTCCATAGTGGCTAATCTAGACAATTGTTTAATAATAGATCTTGAAAACGGAACCGATTATGTTCCATCAATGTCTGTTAAGGTAAACAATGTTAAAGAATGGAAACAATTAGCCAAAACAATTATTGAAAATGGCAAACCTTATAAATTTATAGCAATAGATACTCTTACTGCGCTAGAAGAATTTGCAAAACCAGCTGCGTTAGCTATGTATTTGAAAAGTCCTTCAGCTGCAAAAGGCTTTAACAGCACTAATGTTCTAGAGGCTCCTCATGGAGCGGGTTATGGATTCGTAAGAGAGGCGATGGAAAAACTTCTAGATATTATGTCAGAGGCTGCTCCAAACATTATTCTTATAGGACATGTTAAAGATGCAGCTATTTCAGATGACGATTCTTCATCTATTAAAGATTTGGATCTTGCGGGAAAAGCAAAAAGAGTATTTTCTGCAAAATCAGATGCAATTGGATATGTTCATAGAGATGAAAATTCAAATCTTTGCTTAAATTTTCAAATGGGTGGAGAAGTTTATTGCGGAGCTCGTCCAGAGCATTTAGCAAATAAAGATATAATTGTATCTGAAAGACTTGAAGACGGAACATTCGTTTCTCACTGGGATAGAATATATCCTTCGCTAAAAACCAAATAACATGTTTAAAATAAGTTTTGATTTCAATGAAATCAGTAAAGAAGTATCTAATATCTCGGTTATCGAATATAATGAAGAAGAATGCAGATTGTCCAAAGATTCACAAATGCCTATATTTGTTAAGGTAGAATTAAATAAATTAGTACTATCTTCAGGACTTATTAAATGCTTAAATATTTCCGCAGGAGACAGAGTCTCTATCAATTATGTAAATATTGATAATGCTACCACTTTTCCAGTAATAGGAAAAGCTATAGAATTTGGCGATCCTGATTCTGGAAATAAAATTACAAAATCGAATACTGTTTCATATAGAGGAAATAATAGAAATGTTATTTTGCAATATGGATCATTATTTACAATAGAAAAATATAAACAAAACCAATTTAAAATGATCAGTATAGATAGTATTGATCAATGTAACACAATTTAATTTATAGAAATATGTTTAATCTTAATGAAACAAAAGGAAGTATTGGCAAGCAATTAAGCGCTGGAATTAAAAACGCTAAATTCATGGGTGTGGAAAAAGGAGTTCTTGAAAGAAAGGACGGAACAGGATCAATGAATATCATGATCGTTACTTTCAATATTGAAGGATTCGGGGATTATAAATGGAATTTATTTGAGCCAACTGACAATAAAAGAAAATCTAATCAATTTGGAGGTGAAAACCCTTCTCAAGTAGAGCAATTTATTATCTCTTGTCGTCATCTAATAGATGTTTGCAATCCAGAGGTTGGAGAAGCTATCGAAAGAGGCGACTCTACATTGCACGCAAATAGTTTCAAAGAATTTGTTGATAAAATGAAGGAGGCTACTAGTCCTTATATAGGAAAGTCTTTGCAAGTGAAATTGCTTCCAAATGGAGATTATGTAAACATTCCTTCATATCCTTGTTCTATCAACAGAGAAGGAGGCACTTATCTTTCAACTAGATTTTTGGGAACGTCTTTGACTTTGACTCCTAAAGAACTAGAGAGAATTAATAATATTAATAACGCTAAGCCTACTCCTATGGTTTCTTCTGATGATGATCTTGATGGAGATATAAGCAATGATTCTAATAAAGGATCTGAAGTTTCTAGCATGGCTTCTGCGTTAGATGATGATGATTTGCCATTCTAGTAAAAATGTATTCTTTAGAGCCATTAAAAATCACTAAGGAGCTTATTCTTAATAAGCATAGTGAAGAAGAATTAATGGAAAGATATCTCGGAGTTCCAGTAAGAAAAGGACTGATAAAATCTCCTCTTAGAGAAGACACTAGTCCTACTTGTGCTTTTTACAGGAACTCCAAAGGAGATTTAATATTCAAAGATTTTAGAGGAGATTTTCATGGTAATTTTATAGGTGTAGTAATGTACAAATATAAATGCTCATGAAATAAAGCTCTAAGAATTATAGCTAATGATTTAAATCTCATTAAATCATACTCTTTAGAAAAAAATGAACCTTTATTAAATTACACAGGCTCCAAGCTATCACAGACAGAGCCTGTGTTAATTCAAATTGAAAAGCAAGAATATTCGGAATTCGAATTGAAATTTTGAAACAAATATGGAATAACTTTAGAAACATTAAACAAATTTAATGTAATGTCGTGCAAGAACGTATTTTTAAATTCTAAGTTATTTCATTCGTGGTTTAAAAATCAATTAGTTTTTGGATATTATGGTGGAAAAAAGCAAGGGATTGAACAATGGAGAATTTATTTTCCAAACAAGAAAAAATATAAATTTATATCTAATTGACGATCTATACAAATTCAAGGAATTAAAAATATTCCGGAAACAGGAGACTATTTAGTTGTCACAAAATCATTAAAAGACGTTATGGTCTTACATGAGTTAGGAATTCCTGCTATAGCTCCGATTTCTGAAAATTTATTTATATCGCAATCAGTTTTCGATAAGTTAAAATCCAGATTTAAAAACATTATATTATTCTATGATAATGATTTGGCTGGAATAATGAATATGAATAAAATTAGAAAAGAATTCAAAGATTTGAAAGTTATATTTATTCCTCGTAAATATAAAGTTAAAGACATTTCTGATTATTTTGAAAAATACGGAAATGAAAAAACAATTGAATTAATTAATGGTTTTAAAGATAGGATCGATGGAAAAACAAGTTAAAACACCAAGAAAAAGATCTGCCTCATATTCTAAGACAAAAGGCAATGCGTACGAACGCAAAATAGCCAAAGAATTAAATGACTTAGGATTCACAGGAGCAGTAACTTCTAGGTCTGAAAGCAGAAATGC
>CAYJFZ010000031.1:0-6785 GCA_964369975.1 uncultured Oscillospiraceae bacterium | reverse complement strand
AATATAAAATTAGATCCCGATCAACATTCAGACGCATATTTAGGTCTTAATGGATATTTGGCAGGTTTTTTAATTCAATGTTTAAACAATCCTTCGGAAAATGCAGAAACATAATAAAAAATTAATGAAATTAGAATTCGTTGATGTATTGGATAAAATTAACGAATTTTATGCAGATCCAATTGTTGATTATTTATTATCAACTTTAAATGAAATTCCAGAGTCGTCCTCTATATACGATATAGGAGTATGTGATGATGGAAAATTATCATATAGATTTTTAAGTAAGCCAAATAGATCTTATTCCGGGAAAGTAGGAAGAGCCATTTTAAAAATTTCAAACAATTTCAATTTAAAAGACATTGAAACTTTTTCTCATAGAGTATCCTTTTTTTCGAAAAAAGATAATTTTGAATTTAAGATATCAAAAAAGTTTGATTATTATTATTCAGATATAGAATTAATTTCCGGAGGAACATTATCAAATAGCTGTATGAATGGAGAATACTTTTTTGAAATGTATGAAGATACTTGTCAAATTATCACAGTAGAAATTGAGGGAAAATTAGCAGGAAGAGCTTTATTGTGGATCGATGATAGTGGAACTAAGTACATGGATAGAATTTACTACTGTAACGATGATGTATATAATGCATTTGTTAAATACGCAATCGATAATAACATGCTTTATAAAAAACATAATGATTCTGGATCTTATGAATTTTTAGACAAGGAAGGAAATTCGCACGTTGTTAAAGCTAAGTTCAATATAGGATATTATGATTATTACCCATATTGTGATACGTTTTGCTCGTTAATTGATAATGGTACTGTTAGGTATATAACCACAAATTATTTTGGTGGCGATTACAGTTTAACAAGTACTGATGGCAGCATACCTAATTTAGAGTATTGTTACGAATGTGGGGATTCAGTAGATAATGATGAGTGCACGATTATAAATGATGAATATTATTGCTCAAACTGTGTCGTATGGTCAGATCTTGAGGATGAATATTTAATATCAAGATATTCTACACCGTATAAAGTAAATGGCTATTGGGACAATTTTTCTATAGATAATTATGCAAGGTATATAACTACATGCAATAAAAGGTTATATCATTTGTATGATGAGGAATATATACTACGCATGCGTGATAATTATTATATTAAAGTTTCGTTAAATGAAGAATTTTCAGCAAATGATAAAATTTATAAATTAATTAATGTGGATTCTGAATATGAAATTATATATATAAACAATGAATATAGCTAATACATATTTATTTAACGAAGAAATTCTTTCAATATTATATCAAATAGATTCTGAGGAATCTCATCATCTCTTAAATCTTAATGCATTATTTGATTTCAAATATAAATTTGGAGTACAAATAGAAGGAATTGATGAAATTTTTGATAATTTGAAAAATATAGAATTTAATTTAAAGAATAGTACCGAAATCTCTTATTTTAGCATATCTGCAAAAAAACGCAGATTTGCTAAAATAAATAAAGTGTTTAGAACATTGTTGCCAAATTCTGACATTAGAAATGTAGAAATTTTAGGAAATATGTTTTTATCCATTAGCTCGTGTGACGATATATTGATCAAAGAAGTTTCTGGAAAGGAAATATCAGAATACTACTCTCAAGAAACATCTTACACAAAGAGTTGTATGCAATCTAAGCCAATTTATTATTTTGAATTATATGAATGCATAAAGGAGTTAGAAATGATAGCGGTTATAAAAAAATCTGATGGTAAATTACTAGGAAGAGCTTTATTGTGGAATGTAGAAAATCGTAAATATCATGACACTATATATGCTAATTTAGAATATGTTCAAAATATAATTTCGAATTACTGCTCTCAAAATAATTACACTTCTGCAAATCTATTATCTACCGAATTTAAAGTTCACAATTTTAGTGAAGAATATTTCCCTTATGTGGATCATTTTGATCATTATGATTTGCGAAATAAAACATTATCGCCATTTGAACGTAAATTTAGCGAATACCTTATATTGGATAATATTGATGGAAGTTTTTATAAATACACAGGAGGAGCATGCTTCGAATGCAATGAACACAATGAACTTGATTCAACGAGCACTCCATCGGAATTTTATTGCAAAAAATGCAATTGTAAATTAATATAAAATAAAAGATGAAAAAAACAAGACATGATTTAATTCCTGCTATTGGAATAAAAAGAGTTTCAGAAGTATATACTGAAAAATTAGACAAATACAACATTAACGAATGGAAAAAAGGTCTTAATTGGAGTGATGTAATATCTTCATTAAAACAACATTTAAATAATTTTGAATGTGGGGAAGATTATACAAACTCTGGAACATTGAGCATTGCTGAAGTTGCTGCAAACGCACTTATTTTAGCAGAGTATTATACTACAGCTCCTCATAAAGATGATAGGGTTGTACTTCCGTATGAAAAACCAATAATAGGAATGGATTTAGATGGAGTTATTTTTGACTTCAATAAAGCCTATATGGAAAAATTTGGAGTTAATATGAATGACTACTGGAACGCTAATTACGAAATAGGGACTCATTTAAAAGAATTGGAAAAAGATAAAGACTTTTGGGTTAATCTTCCTGTTTTAAATAGACCATGTTTTGAGGTGGATCATTATATAACCTCTAGAAACATTCCTAAAGAGTGGATTATGGAATCATTGCAAAAAAATGGATTGCCATGCGCTCCCGTCCACACTGTTGATTGGAATTGTAGCAAAGTAGGATTATTGAAAGAATTAGGCATTACTTTACTTATAGATGATAAATATAGTAATTTTACAGAAGCTTCAGAGTCTGGAGTATTTTGTTACCTAATGGATGCTCCTCATAACAAGCATTACAATGTAGGACATAAAAGAATTTATAACCTTAATGTAAAATTGAAATAATTTATGAATTCTATTAAATTTGAAGACTTTGTAATAATTCCTTTGTTGGAAACTGTTAAAATATTGGATATTTCTGATGAAGAGTATTTTAGTGATAAATACGCAGATTATATCAGCAACTCTAAGTTAAAGCATATTAATCCTAAAGAGGGAGGATCATACAAAGAGTATTTTGTGAAATCTCATTCATTTTCTTCCGCTTCTTTAGATATAGGAACAGCCGTTCATCAAATGTTTTTACAACCAGATGAATTTGAAATAGTTCATACATTACGTAAACCTTCTGCGAAACTAGGAACAATTGTAAATAAAATTATAAAGTACAGAGCTGAAGGACTTGGGATTTATGATTCTATGCAAAAAGCTGTCATAGATGCTGATTACTACAAGGGAGTTTTAAATAAGACTAGAATTAAGAAAATTATAGAAGGGTGTACAGAATATTACATAAAAGTAAAATCTGTTGAAAATCCTGAAAATAAAATTATTTTATCTAAATCTAATTACAATGTTGTCACAAAAGCATTAGCATCTTTAAATAACAATCTTAGTATTAAATCATGCATAAATGCATTGGATCTAGATGGAGATCCGATGGAATCTCATAACGAGAAAGTTATTATAATGGATATTTTAGTAAAGTATCTAAATCAAGAAATTGTTTTAAAGTTAAAAATGAAAGGGGATAATTGGACTGTAGATGAAACCGAAAATAAAATTATTCTCAATGATTTAAAAACAACAGGTAAACCCATAAATTATTTTATGTCTAATACCGGAAGTTTTAAATCATTTCATTACTTTAGGCAATTAGCAATGTATTCATGGATGCTAAAACAGTATTATATAAGTGTTGGTAAATTCAACTCTAGTTGGAATATAGATTGCAACATATTGTTAGTAGAAACAATAATGGATTTTAAATCAAGAAAAATTTCAATACCAAGACATTATATAAAATCTGGATTAAAGGAAATGAATGAATTGCTATCACGAGTAGCGTATTATCAAATTTTCGGATATAACAAAAATATAAATTTTGTATAATTTTTTTATCAAAAAATTTGGAAGTTTAGCAAAAAAGGTGTATCTTTGTACCTATAAATAAAGAAATAATAGATTATAAGAATTAATAAAAAAAAATGATTAACAAAATGAAAAAATTTGAATTGGAAGCGTACTCTCTAGAAGAGGCAAAAGAAATGGCATCAGCTAACGGTATTAAAGTAATTAAGAACGTCACTCAATCTTGGAAGAAAAGTGCATCACCTATGTCAGGTGTAAAGCTTGAGGCATTTGTTCAGAAATCTATGAAGTCTTCTAGCATTGATAATGTTGAAGGTCTTGGCGTAATTATGGTTGTAAATCCAGGTTCTGCAGACACTAGAACTAGACCTTATTCTGTAGAGAACATCGTTACAGAGGGTAAGAAAGCTATCAAAAGAGTATTTGAAATTCGTCTAGCTGAAACTAACGAAGTAGTTGGTGTTGCTGATACTAAATCTGCTGCGCAGAAGATTGCTAAAAAACTTATGCTTGAATATAAGCAGGATATGTATTGTCAAATTATGTACGAAATCCTAGAGGGTAAAGGAAGAGCATTTAATATTGCTTATA
Source organism: uncultured Oscillospiraceae bacterium (assembly GCA_964369975.1). GTDB lineage: Bacteria > Bacillota > Clostridia > Oscillospirales > Ruminococcaceae > RGIG3102. Next base: position 2,230 of record CAYJFZ010000031.1, on the reverse strand, counting down.
CTCCATCTTCTAATGCTAAAATGGGTAAGTATCTAGTAGTAGGTAACGAGAAAAACGAAATTTAATATTAAATATTAATTTAAAAGGGAGTGGAAACACTCCCTTTATTTATTTAAAGATGTCACAAATTAAGCTATTTACAAGTAATTCGGAAATATTCAAAGAGCCTAAATTAGGAGATTATTCCGTATATATCTGATGTGATAGAAGTGAAAAACAACATATGGACTTGGGATGAAATATTGAATTAGAATACAATCCTATTTATGTTGGCAAAGGAAAATCTTTTGGAAATATCATAAGATGAAGATCTTTTGCACATAAACACGATTTACTTAATTCAATAATTAAATTAAATCCTGATAAATATGTATGTTATATTGTTTCAATAGGAATTACCAATGATAATTCTAAGGTTTTAGAATCCTATATCATAAATAAACTAATTGAAAAAAAATACGTATTTACTAAATTTAAATCAATGGATTTAAATATTGAAAAAAATCAATTAGTAAATAAGAAGAAAGAAAAGATGTATGATTTTAAAAAATATTTAAATTTTTAAATATGCAAATAACACTTGATGCCTTGCTTAAAGGTAAACAAACAAGTATAAATAATAAAGAATTTCTGAAAACTGAGGAATATGTAAATCCGTTTTTAGAAACCATGTCTAAATTTACAGACAATTTTATAATAAATGTAAAAACTCCATCACAAGTAACATTGACAAACAATATTGTTGACGAAACTTACAATAGAGTTTGGATTCAAGCTGTAATGCCGGATAATTATACAATTGATAATCATGATGAAGTTTATGGATTAATATACGGATTAGATGTAAGAAAACCTGTTTTAAAGCTATATAGAGGCTCATTAAACAGAGCTTGTCTAAATCTTATGACTTTTGATCCTTCTTGGCTAGTTACTCAAGAACTAGTTCCGCAAGAGCAAGCTAAATACAACATAGTTTCACTTATGGAAAAGGTTTCAGATATTGAAACTAAATTAAGGTACATGAAATCAAACACATTATCATCTGCGCTTGAAGATAGGCATTTATTGCTTGGAAGTATGATTGATAAGTCAATTCTATTTGAACAAGAATCATTAAACGGGAAAGTAAAAATAAGCCCAGCTTGCGTAGTTAAAGCTTATAATAATGTATATAATAATACAGAGTCACCTTATTATTTTAGAGACCAAGATGTAACTATATTTGATTACTATAATTCGTTTACAGATATAATTACTAAAGACAAAAAAGACATAGTTAATAAATTTGAAAAAACTATGATAATTAATAATCTTTTTAATTTATAATGATTAAAGATTTAAATAATTTTATTTACTTTTCAAAATATTCTAAACAAAACGCTCTTAAAAAAGAATCTTTCGAAGAAACCATTGATAGAGTATTTAACATGCATGTATCTCAAATAAACAGTCTTAGGATTGAGGAACATTCTGATTACTCTAAATTTTGCGAAATGTTTATGTCTTCTTGAGAAAATGCGAAAAAAGGATACATTTACGGATCTCAAAGAGCGTTACAATTTGGAGGAAATAAAATCTTAGACAAAAATTGCAGAATATTTAATTGCTCATTTTCTTATTGTGATAGAATAGAATTTTTTGGAGAATTTCTTTGGATTTTATTATGTGGATGCGGAGCTGGTTATTCAGTTCACACAGAACACGTAAACAGACTTCCTAAGGTAAAATCTAATTTCTTAGGAACAAAAAATTATGTCATAGAAGACAGTATAGAAGGATGGGCAGATGCTATTCATGAATTAATGAAATCTTATTTCAATAAAAACGAATACAAGATTTTATTTGATTATAGCAGTATAAGACCTAAAGGAAGTCCTATTTCTGGAGGATGAATTGCTCCGGGACCAGATGGACTTAAAAAATCAATTGAAAACATTTCTGCAATATTAGAATCTGCTAAAGGAAGAAAATTAAGACCGATTGAATGCTATAGCATTAATTGCCACCTTACGGATGCCGTTTTGTCTGGAGGAGTTAGAAGAGCAGCATCTTCTGCTATGTTTGATCCCAATGATGAGGAAATGAGAAATGCTAAAACTGGAGATTGGTTTGTAAAGAATCCACATTTTGCAAGATCCAATAATTCTGCAACAATACTTAGAACTGATGGGAAAATTGTTTTTGATGATAATTTTGAAGCATTGAAAAAATTTGGAGAGCCAGGATTTGC
>CAYJFZ010000030.1:0-11355 GCA_964369975.1 uncultured Oscillospiraceae bacterium | reverse complement strand
CGGCTTAAACACTTAGGTTTTCTGGCACCCTCAGTAGGAATCGAACCTACATTTCGTCCTTAGGAGCTCGAACATCGCATTATTACGTGGTACAGTATGGTTCTCTGCAATACCACAAAACCATTTCTAATCCACGTTTTCGATTTGAAATAGATTGAACACAGTGCACTGTAGTGTAATATAGTTATATAGTGTTTTACATTATCCAATTAGCAAGAAATTAGCAAAAATATGCTTATATCTTGTGGATATGTAAAACACTATTTTTTTTGATTATCTGAAAAAAGTAACGGTTGTTTCCATTGCTTTTTATTTTATCTATAAAAAATTGTGACCGAAGTAGATATGACTTTGTTAAACACTTGCTATCTTTGCAAAAAGCCATTACGGCATGTGTCCGCAAAGTTTAGACATATGCTCAGCTAAAGCTTTAATTTCATTGCCTGTAGAGTGATAATCTTCAGAAGGTCTGTAAAGCCCGGATACGCTAACCGCGCCAAGAGTAAAACCCGATTTATCGCAAACGGGAGCGGCAACACAAAGTCCATGGTCTTCCAATTCTCTAAAGTCAACAGAATAACCGCGTTGCTTAATTTTTTTAAGATCTTGTTTTAGAGCATCGGCATCTGTAATTGTAAAATCGGTGCGTTGCTCGAAAGTCATTTGGGAAATAAGTCTATCCTGTTCCGCTTCATCAAATGTAGATAAAATTGCTTTACCCAAAGCAGTGCAGTACATCGGATTTGTTCCACCGATTTTTCCGAGAGAAAGAATTGGTTCGGGAGGTTCTCTTCTTAAAACATACACAACGCTGGTCTCTTGAGCTTGAGCGAAAAAGCAAGTTTTGTTTAACTTAACCGCCAACGCTTGCATAGGCGGACCAAAATCCTTAAACACTTCAAAATTACGCATATAACCCATACCAACGCTATAAGCTCCCAAGTCTAAAGCATATTCTTTAATATGTCCCGGTAATACTTGAACCATTTGTGTTGCTACCAGCGTTTTAATAATATCATACCCGCTTGTTTTAGGTAGGTTTAAAGCACCGCAAATTTGTTCCAAATTAGCAGATGTTATTTTAGAAAGATATTCAAGAATTTCTATGGTTCGTAGGGCTGTGCGGTTTAGCTTGCTCATATTGCAAACCTTTCTCAATCTATAAATGTAGTAGTTATTATAACATTGCAGGCAAAACAAAACAAGCAATTTGAGTTGATTTTAATACAATTAGTTTGATTTTTTGCATATCTTTTTTTCGAGTACGCATATTACACAATTCAACAAACAATAATTTATACAGATATACGAAAAAAAAATATTGAATTCAAAATTCTTGACAGCTGTATTTCGTAAAGGTATACTTTAAAAAACGCATATATGAACTACTGTTCGCATATACGTTTTACAACTTAATTATATTCATTGTAACCGATAGTATTATAATTATGTAATTCGGATTTTAAATTTATAGAGGAGTTTATAAACATGTCGAAAGCAAATTTTTCATTAAAGGGTAAAGTTGCCCTCGTTACAGGCGGGAGTTACGGAATAGGGTTTGGTGTTGCTACAGGCCTTGCAAATGCCGGAGCTTCAATAGTTTTTAACGATATTAATTCCGAACTCGTAGAAAAAGGCGTTGCCGCCTATAAAGAGTTAGGAATAGAGGCTAAGGGGTATGTTTGTGACGTAACTGACGAAGACGCAGTTAACGCTATGGTTGACAATATAACAAACAGCATTGGAGTAATAGACATTCTTGTTAATAATGCCGGAATAATAAAAAGAATTCCGATGTGTGAAATGTCTGCCGAAGATTTTAGAAAAGTTATCGATATCGATTTAAATGCTCCGTTCATTGTAGCGAAAGCGGTAATTCCGTCGATGATAAAAAACAAAGGTGGCAAGATCATTAATATGTGTTCAATGATGAGTGAGCTCGGAAGGGAAACAGTAGCCGCTTATACCGCCGCAAAAGGTGGACTTAAAATGCTTACAAAAAATATTGCCTCGGAGTATGGACAGTATAACATTCAATGTAACGGTTTAGGACCCGGATACATCGAAACTCCTCAAACCGCTCCTCTAAGGGAACAGCAACCAGACGGTTCTCTACATCCTTTTGATAGCTTTATTAGAGCAAAAACACCGGCAAATCGTTGGGGTACAGCAGAAGATTTAGTAGGTCCCGCTGTATTTCTTGCGAGTCCGGCGTCTGATTTTGTCAACGGTCATATACTTTATGTAGATGGTGGTATACTTGCCTATCTTGGTAAGCAACCATAAAAGAAAGGAGAGGTGTAAGGCATGGAATTGTTTTTACAAGCCTGTATTAACGGTTTATTAATTGGCGGTTTTTATTCTCTTATGGGTATGGGACAAAACATTATTTTCGGCGTTATGAAGATAGTTAACTTTTGCCATGGAGAGATGTTGATGCTTGGTATGTATATAACTTATGTGTTGTATACCTATGCGGGGATTGATCCATATTTGGCTGTTCCTATAGTAGCTATAATCATGTTTATGCTTGGTATATTAATTCAACATACTTTGATTACACCGTCTTTAGGGACAAAGAGCTTTACAAATCTATTGTTTTTAACCGTAGGTTTAGGGCTTCTCTTGTCAAACGGAGCACTTGTCGTTTTCGGTTCAAACTATCATTCGATAAGAACAGAATATTCTCAAAACATAGTAGAACTCGGCCCTGTTGTTTTGGCTTTGCCGCGTTTGATTAGTTTCGGTGTTTTAGTTGTTGTTACTATAGCGCTATTTGCCTTTTTTAAATATTCAACAATAGGAAAACAGATACGTGCTGTTTCGCAAAACCCTGTTGGTGCGGAGGTTGTTGGTATAGAGGTTAAAAAAATATATCTCTTTACATATGCGCTTGGAATTTCGCTTGCGGGGGTTGCCGGTGCGTTGCTTACACAGTTCTATACTATCTTCCCGACTGCGGGAGCAAGTTTTGGTTTACGTGCTCTTATCGTAGTTGTTGTAGGTGGGTTGGGTTCGATACCCGGAGCTTTTTTAGCCGGAATTTTTCTTGGTCTATTGGAGACGATGAGTGCTTTATTTATTAGCCCGTCTTATAGTGATTTAATTGTTTTTATGACTTTTATAATCATTTTAGTTATGCGTCAAGTTATGATATTAAGGAGGAAATAAGATGAGTAGTATCAAATTGGTAAAAACCTATCATCGAAACATTACAATAGCAGTTTCTTTTATTGTATTAGTATTTCTTCTTATACCGGTGTTTGTTACAACACCATACGCATTAAACATCTTTGTTTTGACTTTTTATATGTCTACGTTATCAATGGCTTGGAACCTCCTTGGAGGAATGACAGGGCAAAACTCTTTAGGACATGCGGCGTATATGGGGCTTGGTGCATACGCTTGTTGTCTGTTAGTCGTCAAAACAGATGCAAACCCTTGGCTTGCAGGGATTTTTGGAATGTTAGTGGTTGGGGTAGTTGCCGGAGTTGTATTTTTTCCTTGTTTTATTTTGCGCGGACCATACTTTACGTTGGTAACGATAGCTTTTGGCGAGAGTATTCGTCAAATAATTATAAACTCGGAATTTTTCGGACGCGCGAGCGGAGTTGGTCTACCGTTTGGTGGCGACTCATGGCTTGAGTTTCGTTTTATGAGTAAAGTTCCTTATTACTACGTTGGCTTTGCAATGATGGTCGGTATCTATTTACTAATAAAATTTATCGATCGTTCTAAAATGGGATTTGCTCTTAAAACTATAAGGGAAGATGAAGATGCGGCGGCGGCGATTGGAATTAATCCGACAAAATACAAAGTTATTGCCGTTGTTATTTCGGCAATGATAGCAGGGCTTGTTGGTTTTTTCTATGCAAGTTATATTCGCTATATCGACCCTGAACTAATGGTACAAGCTAAATCTACCGAGGCCGTTTTACCGGCGATTGTCGGGGGCGCGGCTTTTGTAGAGGGACCTATCGTAGGCGGACTTATAATGATACCTTTAGCGGAATATCTTCGTGCAAATTTCAGCGGTATTTTACCCGGAATAAACATGATTATTTATGCTATTTCTCTTATTGTAATTATTCGTTTTAGACCTGCCGGTATCTTGGGTTGGTATATGAATAGTAAAGCAAAACAATTTATAGACAAAAAGTTATTAAAAAAGCCCAATATAGAAGTTTTTGAGGAAGTTCAACTTTTGCAAAATCAGAAAGGGGTGAAGAATTAATGGCAGGAACTCCAATAATTGAAGTTCGAAATATAACAAAAAGGTTTAAAGGACTTACCGCCGTTAAAGACGTATCTTTTTCAATTGAAAAAGGAAAAATTACCGGAATGATAGGACCGAACGGAGCCGGAAAATCTACGACTTTTAATATGATTTGTGGTTTTTATCCCCCTACAGAAGGACAAATATTTTACAAAGGCGAAGATGTAACCAATAAAAAAGCACATGAATATACAAATATGAAGATAGCAAGAACGTTTCAAATTATGAAACCTTTAAAAAACCTATCGGTTCTTGATAATGTAATTGCGTCTGCCTATTTCGGACATGCCGGAGCAAAGACTTCTAAAGAAGCAAAAGAGCGAGCTATAGAGGTTTTACAATTTACCGGACTTTACGAAAAAAGACATGTGCTTTCAAAAGATATGGGAACTCCCGACCAAAAACGTTTAGAGATGGCAAGAGCGTTGGCGACTAAACCCGAGCTTTTGTTTTTAGATGAGAATATGGCAGGGTTAAACCCGGCGGAAACGGAAGAAGCGATACAACTAATTCGTAAAATAAACGAAAGCGGTGTCACAATTTTGCTTATCGAACATATTATGCAAGCCGTTGTTAATCTATGCGAATCTGTTATAGTGTTGCATCATGGCGAAAAAATAGCGGAAGGCACACCCGAAAAAGTTATGAACGACCCTTATGTAATGGAAGTTTATTTGGGTGGAGCTAAGGAGGAAGCCCATGATTAAAGTTGAAGGATTAAACGCCGGTTATGGAGCTATAAATATTCTATGGGACATAGCTTTTACCCTTAACGACGGCGAGATAGTTGCTATTTTAGGTTCTAACGGTGCCGGAAAAACAACAATGGTACGTGCCGTTACAGGTATGATTAAACCGAGTTCGGGTTCAATTCAATTTAATAATCAAGAATTAATTAAAAAAAGTTCTCGAGATATTTTGAATTATGGCATCGTTCAAGTCCCCGAAGGACGTCAACTTTTTACCGAGATGAGTGTTTTGGAGAATCTACAAATGGGTGCGTTCAACAAAGAAACCAAAGCAAATTTTAAGACTAATTTAGAAAAAGCTTATGCATGGTTTCCGAAACTAAAGGAACGTTCAAAGCAAGCCGCCGGCACTTTATCGGGCGGCGAACAACAGATGGTGGCGGTAGCAAGAGCGTTAATAGGAGAGCCAAAACTACTTATATTAGATGAACCGTCGCTTGGTTTAGCCCCTAATATAGTAGACGATATACTTGAAGTTGCAAAAACTTTAGCAAGCGAAGACAAAATTTCGGTTCTTTTGGTAGAACAAGATATTACAAAGGCTTTGGCAACAGCGGACAGAGGTTACGTTGTTGAAAACGGACGTATTTCTCTTGAAGGAACAGCAAAAGAACTTCAAACAAATGAACACGTAAAAAAAGCTTATTTGGGAATATAATCCTCAAACCAAAACAAATAAAAACGAAGCAATCCTTAATTATAGTATTTTGCGTTGTTGGCAGTTCAGCGTATTATATAAGCAAAAAAACAATTTAGTAAACGACATCTTTTTATAAGATGCCAGATATAAAAAAACGGAGGACAAAATATGAAACTAAAAAAATTATTCTCGATTATCTGCGTTATGGCGCTTTTGGTAGGTGTGTTTAGCGGTTGCGCTCCTGTAACCACAGAAACCCCGACAGACGATGCACCCGGTGCTGTTAATGAAGCAGAAACTACGCAAGACCCGATTAAACTCGGCACAATCTATTCGATGACCGGCGGAGCTGCCGCAATTGGCGAAAATATTTTGCTTGGTATTGATTTTGCTGTTGCTGAAATCAACGAAGCAGGCGGCGTTAACGGACGCATGATCGAAGTCGTTCGTGGCGACCACGCAGGCGATGCGGCTACCGGAAGATCGGAAGCAGAACGCCTTATAACTCAAGAAAATGTTGATTTTATCATGGGTTGTCACATGTCGGTTGTTACTGAAGTTGTAGCACAAGTTTGCCAACAATACGAAATACCGATGATAACAGCTATTTCAACATTAGATCGTTTGACAGATGCAGACCATGCAGAAATAGATTATTTCTTCCGTCTTTGCCCGTTAAACTCTGTTTATGTTGAAAACATGCTTATGTTCCTTAAAGACTCCGAAGAACAAACAGGCGAAAAAATCGAAACCGTTGCTATCTTTACCGATAGAGCCGCAATAGGTCAAGAACTTATTCGTTGTGTCGAGCTTTTCCAAGACGAATATGGTATTGAGCTTGTAGCAACTGTAGACTATACAAGTAACGCTACCGATTTAAGTGCTCAAGTTTTGGCGTTAAAACAAGCTGACCCCGATGCAGTTTTAGCAGACTCCTACATAGGAGATGCAACCCTATTTATTCAAACACTTAAAGAACAACAATATACGCCCAACATGATAGTTGCAAAAGCTAACGGATTTACAGATCCTTCGTTCATAACTAACCTTGGCGAAATGGCTAACGGCGTAGCATCTGTTGTTGAGTTCAATTCGGATCTCGTAAACGGTGTTGAAATAAACGAAGACTTTGAAGCCGCTACAGGAGTTGTAATGAACGGACACTCGGCAGAAGCTTACACAGTAGTGTGGTTGTTTAAAGCTGCTATCGAAGCTGCCGGAACAACAGACGGTCCTGCTGTACGTGATGCTTTGGATGAATTGGTTATCGACGGCGCATTCCCCGGCGGAAGAGATATCATATTGCCCTATGACAAGATTGATTTTGAAGACTACGAACTCCTCGGAGAACCGCACTATCAAGATAACATCCACGCTTCGGTTGCTATAGCACAAATTCAAGACGGCGAATGGAAAACTGTTTGGCCCTACGAATTTGCTTCGAGCGAAATTGTATACCCTGCTCCCCTTGGGTAAAATTGCATTTAATTTAACTGCCTAATTTAATTAAACGGCAGTACAACTTCTGAATAAACATGTTATAGCAGAAGATGTGCTGCCGTTTTTGTATTAGTTTATTTAGTTGTATAACAACGCTTAAAAAGGATAAGGAAAAAAACATGGACAGAGTACAAAAACATAAAGTAGTTCCGGTAGTAGTTATAAATAAACTTGAAGACACTTTGCCAAAACTCAAAGCATTAAAGGACGGCGGACTTCCTATTGCCGAAATTACGTTTAGAACCGAATGCGCAAAAGACGCCATTAAACTTGCAATAAAAGAGTTCCCCGACATGTTAATAGGAGCCGGAACCGTTATAAACGAAGCGCAAGCAAACGAAGCTATAGATATCGGCGTTAAATTCATAGTAGGTCCCGGGTTCGACAAAGGGGTTTCAAGCGTTTGTAAACAAAGAAACGTTCCGTATTTCCCCGGTTGCGTAACCCCTACCGAGATAATAATGGCAATAGCGGACGGTTGGACGACGGTTAAGTTTTTCCCGGCTAACGTTTACGGCGGACTTAAAGCTATGAAATCGCTTGCAGGTCCGTTCCCTCAAATAAAGTTTATCCCAACGGGCGGCGTAGATGCGTCTAACCTTTCCGAGTTTTTAGCATGGGACAAGATAGAGGCGGTAGGCGGTTCTTGGATGATGAAAGGAAACGACGAGGAGATTGTTGCTTCGTGTAAGGAAATAGCGGAGATAGTTAATAATTAATAATTAATAGTGAATAGTGAAGGTGCGCCACTTCGTGGCGGAATTTGAATAAAATTTTGTGGCATTGGCGTTTTTTTATGGGCTTGTCGTTCCGACATTGCCATAATAGGACGGCGTAGTACCTTGTGTCATTTTTAAATTTATAGTTGTTGTGGCTTTGTTGCTCGCCCTCTCAGCCAATCCGAGATTGACAGCTCTCCCAAAGGGAGAGCCAAGAGTAAAGCCAAAAACTCTATCAAATAAGGCGTAAAGTCCAAAGGCTCTCCCTGTCCTCTCCCAAAGGAGAGGTTAGAGAGACTGTCACGAAGTGACTGAGAGGGCTTCCCCGTCGCCCGAACTGCAAAAAATCGGCGGTAGTAGGGGCGGATACTATCCGCCCGTCTCCGTCGCCCCAACCAACAAAAAATTGACGATACAATAAATGATATTTTAATTTTCTAATAAGACAGAGAAAACAGATTAAGAACAGGAGAACAAAATGGATATAAAACTTAGACCGTCCGGAGAATGTATGTATGATCAAATCTCGATGGGCGAGATTATGTTAAGACTTGACCCCGGCGAGGGTAGAATTAGAACCGCAAGAGGTTTTCGCGCTTGGGAGGGCGGCGGAGAATACAACGTTGCAAGAGGACTTCGCAAATGTTTTGAGATGAAAACGGCGGTTATTACGGCGTTTGCCGACAACGAGGTTGGCTCGCTTCTTACCGATTTTGTTTGTCAAGGTGGGGTCGATACCTCGCTTATTAAATATCTGCCATACGACGGAATAGGACGAAACTGCCGAAACGGAATTAACTTTACCGAAAGAGGTTTCGGGGTTCGCGGAGCGATCGGTTGTTCCGACAGGGCAAACAGCGCAATATCTAAGATGCGCCCCGAAGACTTCGATTTCGATTATATCTTCGGAACGCTCGGAGCAAGGTGGTTCCATACCGGAGGAATATACGCCGCTCTTTCGGAACAATCCGCAGAAACGGTTGTTGTGGCGATTAAGACGGCAAAAAAATACGGAACTATTGTTTCGTACGACTTAAACTACCGCCCGTCACAATGGAAAGATATCGGCGGAAAACAAAAGGCGCAAGAGGTCAACAAAGAGATAGCGAAATATGTTGACGTTATGATAGGAAACGAAGAGGATTTTACCGCGTGTCTCGGGTTTGAAATTGAGGGCAACGACGGGCTTAAAACGCTAAACCTTGACGGATATAAAGCGATGATGGAAAAAGTCGCGAAAGAATATCCAAACTTTAAGGCAATAGCTACAACGCTTCGAGAAGTCGTAACCGCTACCGTTAACCATTGGTCTGCGCTTTGCTACGCCGACGGAGAAGTTTACAAAGCGTCTCAGTACGACAATTTGGAGATACTCGACCGAGTAGGCGGCGGAGACAGCTTTGCTTCGGGGCTAATCTATGGATTGATGACGACAAGCGACCCCGAACAAGCGGTAAACTTCGGCGCTGCCCACGGAGCTCTCGCTATGACAACCGCAGGCGACACGACTATGGCAAGCCTTAAAGAGGTTAAAAACCTTATGTCGGGAGCCGGCGCAAGGGTACAGCGGTAAGATTGAGTGATTATAGGTTGCATTCCTTTTCTTTGAGCTGTTGTCCTGTAACAGAGCAACAGCTCTTTTGAACAAACATAATTACTATACGGCAGAGATTAAGTTCTCTGTTATTGCCTTCGACATCGCTTAAATATCCTTTAAAGAAATTTTTGTAGTCAAATAACATATTAAATTAACTATCTCCCGATATACCGCAACATATCGGGAGATAGTTAATTAAACAAATGGTAATTTAAATAAATATAATATCCATTAAACATTCCAATAAAACTTCCTTTTCCCAATAAAAACTAAAAAAAGGAAACATCAAGATAGACAACCAATTCGAGAGTTTTCACAATGGCGTTGATAGGCGGATTCATCGCTATCCGGCATATCTAAATCGTCGTACCAAATTCGTTCAAACATCCTTTCAGCTTCCACCTTGTTACCCCAAATATCGCCGGCATCATTGTCGATTAATCGTGATGTGTTCATAATTTCCTTATGGGTCATAGGTTCGACGGTAAAACATATTAATTCCTTGAACTGCTTACCGTCATCAGTCTCGATCCCTGCGATTGCTTCGGGATCGATGTAGTATCCCTCCAATTCGCCCAATAATTTTCGTAACAAATTTTCAGTCAATTGTTTTTTGTTGTATAAGTCGATAATCGTTTTCTCGAAATTTGTGGTCATACTCATTTTCTGTTTCCTTTCTTTTTTTAAAAAATATGATAAAAAACTACCCTGTGACTTTCGTTTTTTGTCTTTGTAGTATACCTAATATTGTACCATATTATACCACATTTCATCAAAAAATCAAACATATATTCGTAATTAAAATATAAAATTTTATGTTTTTATATTAAGAACGAAAAAAAGAAGTTAGGAACCTAAATCATGATTAGGTTCCTAACTCGTTTTTTTCGCTTTATTTACTGGACTTTTTGCACTTTTTTTGGGTTCCTAAACCGCACTTTTTTACAAGTTTAGGAACCTGAATTTATGCACAATTGAATAAACTCAACATCGTGCAAACCCTGTATTTATGCAGGTTTATCGTTGCAAAATTGCTCGGCTTGCAAAACTGCAGAAGATGCTACGAAAATAGTGCTGTTTTTTTAATCATTTCATAATTTTTTTAAACAATTTGTTTTTTCTTGCAAGACTCCGCAAAGTACATATCATGTGACTCAGAATATGCGAAAAGAGGCAAGAATATGTTATCACATGATATGTACAAAAAACTAATATATGGTTCAATGATCGAAAGCGAAACTATTGGGTTATTTTTCAATGGCGAGGATGGGGAAAAAACAGGCAAAATGTTGTCTTCGTTAGACTTATACGACTATGACACGAATAAAAATGTTTACACAAAGAACTCGAAGAATTTGGCAGTGACAAATTGTCCTTAGATGCTCCCAGGGTACTACGTGTGCCGGGGTCAATCAATGCAAAACCCGGAGTTAATAAAGAAGTCGTCATTTCAGAATATAATCCCGATGCTATTTATACTATAGACTTGTTTATTGAATGGTTTAATATAGAGAAAAACAAAAGTAGCGACAGCAAAACTAATAAAGCCAAAAAGTCAAATACTGAAAACAAAAAAACATTTAAAATCAACAAACATCTCGCAAGATTACGAGCAACCGATATTGCTAACTTGATGTTAAACCGTAAAAAAGACTTAATCGGTATGCGTGAAAACGGGTTATTTTTATATAGACTTTTTCTTTTGCAGTCGGGTTATACAAAAAAGGAAGCTCTTCAAATGACACTTGATTTAAACGCTAATTTACACTTGCCGTTATCAAAAAAAGAGGTAACCTCTGCAACAAATTCAGCGAATACTTTATACTATAAATACAGGGACGAAACAATAATAAATATGCTAAACATAACGGATG
>CAYJFZ010000029.1:6890-11633 GCA_964369975.1 uncultured Oscillospiraceae bacterium | reverse complement strand
ATTAAATCCGAATTAGATCTTTTTAAGGACTCTGATCCGGGATCATTTGAAACAATTGAATTTATAAGAAATCCTGAATATGGAGAATTTTGGGAAAATTATTACGAAGAAATAAAAAAATCCGTAAATATACTAAAAGCTTTAAACGTTCCTCATATTAAAGGAATGTTAGATTTATATTCAACAGATAATTACGTAATAAATACATTATCATTCAAAAACTATGCTATCGAAAAATTAATGAAAGATGCAGATGTATCTCCACTAATTAAAAAGAGGTCGGATTTTAGGAAATTATCATCATCTATTACAGAGTTTATCAATTATCAATGACTTGAGAAAAACGAAATAATGTATGAAAATTCTAATGATGAATCAGAGGGAATTCCAATATCTTCTAGATTAACTAGAGATACTGTAAATCATTTTATTAATTTATTTAATTCTAAAATTATTCCTGAATTAAAAAAGAAATATCACGATAACGACTTTATTCAATCTTTGATTTTTGAGGCAAGAGTTTTACCGAATAATAAAAAAGTTGCGTACTGAAGACCGTCTATAAATATGACTAAGATTAATGATCATCGATTAAATTTATTTAATTTCAATAGACAGTCTAAGGGATTTGACATATTGCATGATAAGTCAGATTTTGGAATGAATCTACATTCTATGTTCTTTTTGTATAATTTAATTATTAATAATGGAGCAGGAGGTCAATCTTCATTTACAAAATTCTTTGAAAAAAGTATCTGGGAATCATTAGATAATAATGACTCTACAAATTTATTAATATCATCTTATTTTAATTATATAAATGATGTTGATACTCATTCAAAAGAAAATATTGAATTGTCGCCAGATATTATAAAAAGAATTATTGTAGGAGATTACATTAACGCAGGAGAGTATTATTCGAAATTAGGAAGAACTAATTCCGAACTTCTTGAGTTCAAGAAAATTGATTATACTATTTCACCTAAATCTGCACTTGAAAAAGCTATCAGAAACTTATCTAATGGAGAATCGTATGTATCAATTAAATTACTATCAAATGATGAAATTAAATCAGCTACAAATTCTGGAAAATACAATGTCAAGGCTTTTATAGAAAATTCTACAATATATATAAATAAAGACAAGGCTAGTATTACTGATTTATTGCATGAATACGCTCATTTGTATTTTGCTGTAATAAAAATGAAGAATCCTGAGGTTTATTATAAATTAATGCAAAATGTGACTGAAAATGATGTTAGAGGGATAAAGAAAATTAATATTTATAATGATAAACACGGTTCTGATTTACATGAAGAACTTGTAGTGATGATGATATCAGAATTCTTAAATGGAAAAAAATTGAGTGAAGAAATTTATGGAAATGCGTTAGTTGATTCATTTAATACATTATTTGAAATTTCAGAAAACGATAAAGTTAAAACCTATGAGGAGCTGATAGAGAAAGTCAATAACTTAAATATGGTAGAACTTCTATCGATATTAAATAATAATTTAGTAAGTAAAGAGAATTATTTACCAGATGAAAAATATACGGATTTGATAATTAAGTCATCTAAAATATCAACTCTTAAAGATATTTTGATAAAACGACAAGAACTAGAAATAAACTGCAATTAATATGGAATGTATATATAAATTTATTAACGGTAATTTTAGTAATGATAAAGAATTCAGCGAGGCAGAACTCGCTGAATTTCTTTTAAAAAATTACGATTTTAATACGTTTGGCGCAAATAAGACATTTTCTGCAAATAGAGAAATTGAAACTTTGCAAAGAGTAGAGGAGATGAATAAAGATTTTAATGAAAATTCCAAAATTATAAAAGTTTATAAAAATGGAGATGATTACGAAGAATTCATTAAAATAGAAAATGGAATAGGAGTTAGCAAACTTGCTGAATCGGCTGAAGATGAGAACGCAAAGCTTTTATCCCCTAAATTTGATGAACAAGATTGGAGGGCTCAGACTATTGCTGCATATGAGACTCAAATAAACTCCATGAATACAAATGAAAAATTTGCATTTGTTAGTAGTTTTTTGCCAAATAGCAATCCGTATGACCATTCTACGATTAGAAAGGTTGCGGAGATGTTGGTTGAGAATGAAGTTTCTTCATGGCAATACTTAACAGGATTTGGAACATTGATGCATAAAGTATTTGAAGTATTAATGAACGAAGACTCAAATACTCCTATTGATGAATTAAATAAAAAATTAATAGATGCTATCAACAAAGAAAGCTCTTCTAAATTTTTTAAGAGTTCTGAAAACGAATCATTGTTAGATAATTTTAAAAATCTAATCTTGCAAGGACACATAGTAAAAGAATTTTCAGAATTTAAATCATTGATTAATTCTAAGCATCCTGGCGCTACTATATTTACAGAGCAAATTGTTAAGTCAGATAATTTTAATCCAATTAAGGATATGAAAATTGATTCTGTATGAGGTATAATGGACTTGTTGATTATTGACAAAAACGGGAAAGCTCATATATATGATTTTAAGGTATCTAAAAAATTAGTGGGAAATTGGAGCGAAACACAGAATGTTAAACTTAAGGATTTCTACCATTCTACAAAAAAGAGAAAAATAGAATTACAGATGTCATTTTATAAAGCAATGCTAGAGCAACGAGGAATTCCTGTAGAAAGCATTGGGATTATACCTATAAATATAGGATTAAGTTATGAGAATAAAAATATAAAATCATTAGATACTATTAAATTTGAAAGAGATAGAGAATCTATTAAAATTCAAAATTTATCAATGTATGCAAATGCTACGTCTCCGATGTACAGATATGTTAAGTATATGATTCCGAATAATCTTAAAAAGATGGAAGATGAAATATATAACATAAAATCATCTATTGTAGATCCTTTAAACTTATTGATACCAAATACATCTGATGAAATTTCAATTCAAGCAAGAGGAAGAAATTTAGATTCTTTTTTAAAGAATAATATAGAAGAAATATCTCATAAATCTAATAAGATTCCAGAAGGATCTAGATTTAAATTTTTTGACACAATTAAAAAGAAGTATATTTACGGAAAAACGCAAAATGAAATTGAGGAAAAAGCTGCATCTTATATAGATGCTATTAATGCATCTAAGGAGGGAGAGTTATCAGCGTTAGCGAAAAATATAAAACAATTTGTAGATTCTGTTAAAAATGGAGAAAAACTTGATATTAACGATATCTCTGGACACAATAGTTATATGAAAGGGAATATTGCTAATATATTCGGTAAGTATTTAAATGGATCTTGAGATTTCATATATAACGACGAAATGAATTCTGCTGGAATTTTTCTATTTGCTAAAGATAGTAGAATTGAGGTAATATCATTATCAAATAATGATTTAACTGGCAATTTTAAGATAAATGGAAATTCTGGAATATTGGGTAATTTTATCAATGATAGAAACGTTAAAGATTTTAATACTACAAATTTATCTCTAACTTATTCTACGCTTGCTTCGGTAAGAGCCTTATTATTCATTAACAACAATTCGGATATACTTGATGGAGCTAAAATTAATTCTGTAAAATCTGCTAATATCTGAACAGGACAATCTTATTCTGAATCTAATGATATTTTACTTGAAAACATGACAGAATTGATTACTGCGTACAATTTGAACCCTGTAAAAGCTTTTGGAAAAATGAATAATAATTTATCAAAAGTTTTAAATAATGCATATGATTCATATATCGAAATGGCGAATATGCATATATATGACGATTCTATTTATAGAGATGAGAGATCTTTAGATATTATATTATCAACAGAATCCGATTTGTTAAAAACGATATCTGTTATAGAGTCTAGAATTTCTCCTGAGATAAAATCGTTTATGAATACAGGTGGAGGAACAATTCACAATCCTTCAGATTTGTTTTTAGCCTGAATATATTTGAGGAAAGCATTGTTAGCAGATAAAAATATATATATATCTTTAGAAAAAGATCCTAAAAAATACTTGGATCTTAAAAATCTTAAACTAGGAATAAATCTTACAAGTATTCATCAGTCTGATCACAATATAGCTAGAGCTTTAGGTGAGATTTACGAATCATATTCAATAAGAACTAGAGATATAGCGTTAGGATATTTTAATAAAACAAGACCTGTTTTGGAAAAGACCTATAAAGCTAATACCAATAAATTATTAGGAAATCATCTTGAAATGTTCGAAGGGTGGTTTTTGGTTAATGGAGACAAGATTGATAGTAGATTTGTTTTAAAGCCTAGAGAAGAAATTCCTGTTTCACAAAGAGAATTGTACGACCTTTTCTTAAAAACAATAAATGAATTAAAATTCGGAGATTCTATAGATGCTAAATTGAAAATTGCTGAATTAAAAGATCGTGCTGATAATGGCGAGGACGAATCTTTGGAATACTATCAAGTTCCTTTAGTAAGAGCATATGCTAGACAAAGAGTCAAGAGAAAAGGAATTATCAAATCGATTAAAGATCAGTGAACTAATTCTAAAAATTTATTTGAAGAAGTATTTGAAGAACAAGAATCTGAGTTTAAAGCAATTCGAGAATCTAACAAAGACGTTGTGTTCAATATGTTTAGAATGAATGCTGCTACAAGAAGAGACATTATAAATTCTAGAGGAATTGATGATTTTAGCATGGATATTGAAAAAATATTAAATGCTTATATAATTGCTTACGCTAAAGAAGAATCTAGTAAAAC
>CAYJFZ010000029.1:5034-6790 GCA_964369975.1 uncultured Oscillospiraceae bacterium | reverse complement strand
ACACTTCTTATAAAAGAATATCCTAAATCATATAATAATTTTCACAAATTAGAATTGATGAATATGTTATATGGAATGAGTAATGCGGGAATCGGAGAGATGAATAATTTAATGACGGTAAATCAGATTGGGTTATTAACTTTTGGTAGCAATCAAGCGTTTTATACAAATAAGGCTCCTGATATTCTACATCGCATGGGATTCTTAATTGGGAAAATGATTGACGATGGAAGCTTTGATGCTCATTATTTAAATGAGGATGGAGAGCTTGTATATGATTTCAAAAAGGATAAGCGTTTTTCGGTTTACTCGTCAGGTCAAACACATCATCCTAAATATAAGGAACAAAGATCTTTATACTTAGCTAACCTTGAACAATTAAATAGAGAAGGGTTCAAGAAAGATGGTAAAATTTTATATGAAGGTGACGATTTGCCTAGAGCTTACACTTCTAAAGAATCAATGGGAATTAGGAACTTAGCAGATCTTTGCTTTGGTCACTATGATAAAGCTACTGCAATGCTTTGGAAAAATACTCTGTTAGGAGGAATGTTAACCCATTACAGAACGTTCTTAACCGCAAAAATAGAGCAGTGGACGATGTCTCCAGGAAAATATAATGTTACAAAATTAAATCAGCAATATGATCACAGAGGAGTGAAATTAGTTAGAGTTTATCTTGAAAATGGAAATTTTGAAATTAAACCCGAGGATGAATTGCAACCTTCTGACGAATGAGATTATGTATTAGGATGAGATACTTTGCAAATGGAAGGAATCATTAGATCTATGTGAGATTTTACTAGAGCTATTGGCAAAATGGATCAAAAACAATTTAATGAATATTGAAAAGATCCTGTAAAAAGAGGAAATCTTAAATTGTTTATTCATGATATGATTATTTTATCCATATTAATGAATTTGGTAGAATGAATTATAGACAATGAAACTTATTCTAAAATGAATAAACCTTCTCAAATGATTGTAAAAGGACTAGATACGTCTTTTCAAGATGGCAATATATTCAACATAATGGGAACTTTATTTGGAGATCTTAATCCACCTGCTCACGGGCAAGTCATGTCACTAATTAAAAATTCTGTTAATATGATTACTAAGCCTGAAACGGCTGAACAAAGTGCATTCAATATGTTTGGAATCACTAAGCCATTCTTAGATGATTACAGACTTCATTTCGATTAAAAAAAAATCCCCTAACACTTAATAGTGCTAGGGGATTTTTTTAATTAATAGAACCGCATACAGTACATCTATATGCTTTTGAAGTTTGATTGTGAACTCTTACATATTTTCCAAATGTAGAGTCTTGGAATTTATGAACAATATTATTATTCATACAATTTTTACATAGTTTATTCATTGTCTAATATATTTATTACTTTAAATTCTTTATTGCTATCTAATTTTTCGTCATATTTTGAACAAATGCTTGCAAAGTTAATATATTCAGTTTGGTCTAACACATCAAATAATGTATCTATTTCAAATACCAAATAATCAACTCCTGAATTTTTATAAGCTTTTTTAATTAATTCTTTTTGTTCGTTAAATTGATTCATCGTAAATTAATTTTGAGTTTAAAAATTCAGTAATATTTCTTTCCGTTTGTTCTTCTATTTTTTTCTGATATTCGAAATCGAAATCATCGTTAAATATTATCTCTTCCATAAAGATTTAAGAATTGAAAAAAATGAAGATTTCTTATAAGAGCTATTACTAATATCTTTTTTAAATA
>CAYJFZ010000029.1:0-4934 GCA_964369975.1 uncultured Oscillospiraceae bacterium | reverse complement strand
TACAGAATTTCAATTTTTAATTAATTTTTGATTCATTTCTTTTATTGAAGAAAATGGTCGATTGCAATACTTAATTACATTTTTATGATTAAGGTGTAAGTCACTTGTGAAAAATATTTTTCCAGAAAAACTACTATTTATTTTGATTTTTTTCATGAAATTTTCAATTAAAAATTTTACTGGTAGCTATCATTACAAATGCAATTAAAATCCAAAGGATGCCTTAAATTTTCAACAGCATCTAGTCTTTCGCATAGTTTTCCAAAAGAGTAATCTGAAAAAACGTGATTGGTAAAAATAAAATCTTCTATTAATTCTTTCTCGATATCTCCATAAATGCTTGATAAGAACAAATTAAATATAATATAATTATATTCATATGTAGATTCTTGATCAAAATCTTGCTGTATCATCAAATATTTATCGATGAATTTTTTTAATAATATTTTTTTACTATTCTCCATCTTCTCTAACATTTTTAAATACTGGAATATTTGGAATTCCTTTTGGGGTTAATCCGAAATATTTTACTGTTCCCATTTTACCTATTAGTGAGTCTATGTTCTTTCTATATTCGTCTTTTACAGCTCTACTTCCTTTTGGCTTTGCCTCAAAAGTTCCTGCATCGCATTTCATGATAAACACCATATCCTCATCTCTAAGTCCTTCTGAAATTCCTAAAATTTCAAATTCAGCATCTTCGAACTCTTTAACTTTTATCATCCTTCCATCTTTTTTGCCAAAGCCATATTCTTTATGAGGGTGTCTTAATACGCATCCTTCATACCCTTCTTTGACAAATTTGTCATGATAAGATTTGATTTCTGTCCAAGATTTTGTTTCAACATGTTCTTCAATAACAATTGGATCGGAATCCTTCAATTTAGATTTTATTTCTTCTAAATCTCTAAGCCTAAATTCAAACATCAAATCTTGTCTGAAATCATGTTCTGAATCGTAAAATAAATCATATACATGGTATTTTAATTCATCATGCTCAGGTACTCTAGTTATTTTTCTACATAATCCTGATATTCTAGGCAATGCTTCCCCATGAATATATAATTCTCCATCTAAAACTAATTCTGGATCAGATTTAAATATTTGAATCAATGATTCATTTTTCAATATATGTTCTGCAGGAACATCATAATTCTTGCCTCCTCTAGAAGCTGATTCCAAAAATATGGTATCAGTTTCCTTATTGTAATTAGCTCTAATTCTACATCGAACTCCATCTAGTTTACGACTACATAAATATTCTTTTTCCAATGTAGATAACGCCACATCATTACTAGATTTTGCTCCCATTGGTTTTTTAAATCCGTTTGTATCTGTAACTTGGTAAGGAACTAATTCTTCAGGATTACATTCAGATAAGTCATTGTATCCTAAATCGGTGATATCTAAATATCCTTTGTCTTTGTATTTTTTTACTTTAGAATTATATTCTAAAATAACTTGCTCTTTTACAGTTCTTTTAGCTTTCCCTGCTTTAACTTCAATAAAAGGCTGGGTAGTTGTTTTCCCGCCTAGCTGACCAGTAGATCGTTCTATTATAAAGCAGTTTAACTTATCATTCCAAGAGTATCCGATATTGGCAATTCTTATTTTGCCTTTACTATCTCTTGATAATAATATGCTATGGTTTTTTATTTCCATTATAATTTTTTATTAAAATATATGCATCTTTTTGAGTTCTAGATAATGCCACATATTGCAGTTGTCTTAATTCTGAGGAATTTTTACATAATAGAATGTTATCCATATCTATTACTACATTATTGTAACTCGAACCTTGCTTCTAATTATTTTCGTAATTAGACTCGACTATATCTTGTATGAATTTATCGCAAATTTCATAATCAACTCATTTGTAATTATTGCTTACAACTGATCTTGATTTATTGGAACGAATGCCTTTAGAAATATTTCCTTTAGCATTGTTAAATCTTTTATCTTTATTAGTATTATTTACTTTATTTAAAAAATCGGCAATTTCAAATGGGTATTTCATAAGTTGAATAGGATTATCATTTAAATCAAAACATATTACCCATCCTATCTTGGATGTTCCTACCATTGGATTTCCTAATCCTGTCCTAGAATCTGATAAATTCTTTTTAAACATCTCTGATTTTTTTGTTCCTAAATTTTTATTTCTTATTAATTTTGAAATCTCTTCCTTTCTTTCATTTGATAACATTGTAAAAGTATCTCCTCCTAAGCCTCCTTCTGTTTGATTTGTTAATTTATACTTTTTAGAAAACGAATCAATGTATTCTTTTTCTATTTTGTATAAATAGTCATTTTGAACTATTTTTAACAATACAACTTCCGCTTCAATCGGTCATAATTTTTCCATGTATTCAAATCTTTTATTCAGTAATCTTTTCCCTAATAGATATTCTTTAAAATGAGAATAATGTCCTTTTAATCTATCTTTTGGAGAAGATTCTGTAGCACCAATGTAAAATATTTCATTGGTTTCTGGATTTTTTAATCCGTAAATAAATCCTAACGATACTAATTTGTTTTCCATATATTAATAAATTCATACCCTACCTTTTCCGGATTTTATCCGTACTCTACTCAGTTCAACTAATGTTGCTTTTCGATAGTCTGTGAACCTTCATCTTAATAAGATGCTTGGATGCGGATCGTTCAAAAACATTTGATTTTACCATACCTTTCATCATTACTGAAAGCCATTATGTGTGTCACCACCATAATTTGGTTAAATGTTTATAAGAATATTCCCGCAATTAAATAGGTTTTACAAGAGCCTTTAACTCTTATGGCTCGTTATACAATATCCGTAATCGATACTCTTTTTTCTAATAATTCTTCCCATGTAACTCATGTCTATTGGCGATAAGAAAGATCCCATAAGATTAAAATAGTCTACTCATATCCTGTTCTTCTCTTTTTTATTAAGACATTTTACTGCATCAGTTCTTACAGATTCTATAATATGAGATAATTGTCTAAATACAATATCTGAATTTTCTTTTGATAATATATATATATTAAATGAATAATCTTCTTCAAACGAATATATTTCTAAATCGAATCCTTTTGTCATAACACCTCTAATTGCCTTACATTTAGGAGTAGATTTCAAAACTAAATAGTCACATGAATTATTTATTTTATGAGATAGCCTATTATTTATCTTATATTCACAAGAATCGTATCCCATTAATAAATCACCTACTATATACTCTTCATTAGTATTAAATAGTTTTTTTCTAATTTGCTCATTGAAAGCAGATACTCTTTTGTTTGTATATGCTATCAATTTAACATAGTTTGGATTGTTATCATCTATCATTTTTTTAAATAAATGATACGTGTCGTCTAATACTGTTTTCCAGTTATCGTAAATTAAAAGAGATCCCGAGTTTGATTTAAATTCTTCAAAATTCCTTGTAGATTTAAATCTAAGATTTTTTAAAACATCGACAATAGGATTAGTGTCTTTTTGCCTAAAAATCTTAGTTAAATTAAAAACATTTTTAATATTGAACGCACGAGACAATTTTTGATCTTTAACAGGAGATAATTGCTTGTCGTCTCCTATTCATATAATTTTACAGTTTTTATCTGAACATCTGTCAGTTACGTAATCAAATAAGACTTCATTTACCATAGAACATTCGTCTATAATCAATACTCCATAATTTGGAATTTGATTATCAATTGTCACTGAATTAAATTTAAGGTCTTTAAAATCTAATTCCATTATATCAACAACTGGAGATAAAGTCAATAATTGATGCACTGTTATAGCATCTCTATCTGTGTTGAATTTCATTACATTTTTAGCTTTATGTGTAGGAGCTGCTAACATGTAAGGAATTCCTTTATTTTCTAAATATCGTATAATTAATTTTGTTATAGTTGTTTTCCCAGTTCCTCCGAATCCGTTAATTGTACAACATTCATCATCTTTATCGTTTATAAAATTAAAAATTGAGAGAAGAACATTTCTTTGTTCCTCTCCCAATTCAAAATTTAAGTATTTTTTTTCTAATGAAATTACTTCATTTAACATTTTATTATACTCTATTAATTTCGCACGAACCTCCCGAACAAGAAGCTCCTGCTAATTCGTCAACATTAAATAACTTATCATTATTTCATGTAACATTACTCCAATCTATGGATTTATAATTATATTTTATAGAACACCATTCATGATATAATTGCACATGCTTTAGAGCATTTAATGTTAAATCTATATCAGAATTGAAATATTTTGTACTAAATTTATAAACCCTTCTGATTATATCTCTTTTAGCAGATAAGTTATCAACTATATCGTAAAGAGTATTGTCGAGATGTTTTTTAAACTCATCTTCAAAAACGGACAAATCGTCAAAACTTAATAAATGTTTGATAATTATATTAGAATATCCTAAATCTAATAAAATTTCCTTAACTTTATTTTCGCAATTTTGTTTCAATTCAATTACCTTAGAATATGGTAATTGAGAATAGTTCTCAGGAAGAGAAATGCCTTTATCGTTTAAGAATTTAATAACATCGGAAGAATCTGAATACAATTTTTCTCCAATCCCTTTTAAAGTGTCTGCCATTTTCCATAAATCTCCAAAAACTTTTTCTACATCTACAACTAGTCCTGACGCAAAAATAATTCCATTTCCATATTTTTTAAGCATCTCTTCTGGAAGAAGAACTTCTTGATATGGAGCTTGATTATATATCAAATCACCAGATTTAGGCAATAGTGAAATACCTGAATAATGCTTTCTGTTTTCCCATATATAATCGCGAATTTGGTCTCATTCTTGATCATCTACAGAAATAGTAACTGATACATTATGATTTAATTTATCAGAATCATCGATTTTCCCAACATTAACCCAATTTTTTTGAATGAATTTTACATATTCTAAATGCTTAAGAGC
>CAYJFZ010000028.1:0-11682 GCA_964369975.1 uncultured Oscillospiraceae bacterium | reverse complement strand
ATATACGAATGAAATTCATTCTAAGTTTTCCTGAAATGTGAGCGAGCAAACGGTGACCATTTGCAAGTTCTACTTGGAACATAGCATTAGGCATAGCCTCAATTACTGTTCCTTCAACTTCAATTACATCATCTTTAGCCATTATATTCCTCCTAAAAGTTGTAAAGCTTATCAATAGCTTTTTTTAGATGCTTATTTGTTTTTAAAGTTTCTAAATCAACTTTAAGTTTTGTGATTTGTAAATGTTTGATTTTCTTTTTTTTAGGACTTTCGAGTTTTCTCGTTTTTCCGTTAGCTATCATAACATAATCACCTAAAAGCTCAAGCACACAGAAATATGAGTCTTTATCCCGCCCATTAAGGGATTTTACTATTATTCCTATCTCTAAGCTCATAGCAACACCTCTTAAACTGTCGTTAAAATAAAGTTAGAATTTTTTGTAATAGCTATTGTATGCTCAAAATGAGCTGATAGCTTTCCATCTTTTGTTTTAACAGTCCAGCCGTCGGGCAGAATTTTTACTAATGCGCTACCTTCATTTATCATAGGCTCTATTGCAATAGTCATCCCCTCAACTAACCTTACTCCTCTTGCGGCTTTGCCGTAGTTTGGCACTTCTGGTTCTTCGTGAAGGGCTTTGCCTATCCCGTGTCCTATGAAATCACGGATAACACCAAAGCCATTTTTTTCAGCATGCGTTTGAATTGCAAAGCCGATATCACCTACTCTATTTCCAGGCTTTGCTGCTGCAATTCCTAAAGCTAAGCATTCCTTAGTGACATCTAAAAGCCTTTGTGCTGATGGGGCTACTTTGCCTACTGTAAAAGTAAAGGCATTATCGCCGTGGTATCCATTGATAAAGGCGCCTACATCTACACTTACTATATCGCCACTTCTTATGATTTTATCCTTTGATGGTATGCCGTGTATAACCTCATCATTGATTGATATACAGGCACTGCCACTAAAGCCATAAAGTCCTAAGAATGATGGTGTAGCACCATTATTGATTATAGTATCGTGTATTATTTTATCAAGTTCAAAAGTTGTCATCCCCGCAGTAATTTCTTCGCCTGCAACCTTCAAAGCTAAAGCGCTGATTTTGCCAGCTAACTTCATCTTCTCAAGTTCGGCAGCGTTTTTTATACTAATCACGGTTAAACTCCTAATGCTTTTAAAACTGATTGTGTAACTTCACTTACATCTCTATCGCCATCCACTTCAAGATATTTATCTTGATTTTTATAATAATCTTTTAGTGGGGCTGTTTGATTATGGTAAGTTTTAAGTCTTGCTTTTACTACTTCTTTAGTATCATCTTGTCTAACTATTAGTGTTTTACCACATAAATCACAGATACCTTCTTGTTTAGGAGGAGTGTGAGTGATGTGATAAGTTGCACCACATTCGCAAGTTCTTCTTCCGCTAATTCTATCAACGATAACCTCGTCTTTAACCTCGATATTTAATGCGTATTCTATAACAATACCCATATCGTCAATAGCTTTCGCTTGATTAATAGTTCTTGGTACGCCATCTAAGATGAAACCTTTTTCGCAATCGCTTTGTGATAGTCTATCTTTCATTATCCCAATTATTACTTCATCAGGCACTAAGGCGCCTGCATCCATAAATTCTTTAGCTTTCACTCCAAGAGGTGTTTTATCTTTTACCGCTTGGCGCAAAATGTTGCCAGTTGAGATAGTAGGTATTTCTAATTTTTCACTTAGTTTTTGTGCTTGAGTGCCTTTACCAGCACCCGGTGCTCCTAATAGTACTATTTTCATGTTACACTCCTTAAATCTTAAAAAGTTTTTATTATTCTAAAAATCCTTTATGATGTCTTGAAACCAATTGGCTTTCAAGTTGTCTTGAAACATCAAGAGCAACACCTACTACGATTAATAATGATGTACCACCTAATTGGATGTTTAAGTTTGTTATATTACCTATTAAAATAGGTGATATAGCAACTACTACTAAAAACATAGAGCCTACAAAAGTAATTCTTTTAATTACATTTTTGATAAAGTCTTCTGTGTTTTTACCAGGTCTAAATCCTGGGATAGAACCATTATTTTTGCGTAAATCGTTTGCGATTTGTGTAGGATTGTATTGTGTTTCAACATAGAATGTATTGAAAAGAAAAATTAAAGCCGCATACGCTACTGCATAAAATATACTATCATAATTGAATATTCTCAGTAATGATACAATCCATTCAGTTTGAATGTCAAAGAATGAGATAATTGTGCCCGGAAAGCTAATTATAGCACCTGCAAAGATTATCGGCATAACCCCTGACATATTAACTTTAATTGGAAGGTAAGTACTTTGACCACCCATCATTTTTCTACCTACTACGCGTTTTGCGTATTGGATAGAGATTCTTCTTTCACCACTGCTTAATACTACTGCAAAAGCTACTGCTAATACAGCTAATACTAATAACGCTGGCACTAAGAAGAAGTTTTGTGTTTGTTGATCTGTAACTGCTTTTACTAATAAGTCATAGAATAGATATGCTGTTGAAGGCAGTCCTGAAATAATACCTGTAAAGATAATTATTGAGATACCGCTTCCTAAGCCGTTTGCATCTATTTGTTCACCCATCCACATAACAAGCATAGTACCTGCTAAGAAGGCTAAGATGATAACAAAAGCTGTAAACCAACCTTCTAAACCTTCGCTATAAGCTAAAGCGTTAGAGTTTCTAAGCACAAAGTAGTAAAGTATAGCAAGGATGAATCCTAATACTGCACCTACATATCTTGTAATTTTAGAAATTTGTCTTCTACCTTCATCACCCATACGAGCTAAGTTCTCTAAATAAGGAATAGCTACTGTTAATAAAGTCATTATGATAGAAGCATTGATGTAAGGTATTACACCTAAAGCGAATAGAGTTGCGCTTAAAAAAGCGCCGCCGCTAATACTATTCAAGTAGCCAAACATCACATTGCCATCACCTGCTGAAGCCATTGAGCTTAATGCAGCTGGGTCAATGAATGGAACAGGAATTGAACAACCAATTCTATAAATTACAATTATCATTAATGTAAAGGTAAGTTTTTTTCTGAGTTCTTCTATTTTCCACGCATCTTTGAATATTTTAAACACCCTATTTCACCTCAGCTTTCCCGCCTGCTTTTTCGATTTTCTCTTTTGCAGTAGCAGAAAAAGCTTTAAGGTTTACAGTTAGAGGTTTTTTGATTTCACCATTACCTAAAACTTTAATACCATCATTTACTTTTTTGATTAGACCACTTGCTACAACTGCAGCTTCGTCTACAACACTACCTGCTTCGAATCTTTCTTCAAGATCACTAACATTAATAGTAGCATAAACTGTAGCGAAAAGTGAGTTGTTAAAACCGATTTTAGGAAGTCTTCTTTGTAGTGGTAATTGACCACCCTCAAATCCTGCCTTTTTAGCACCTGAACGAGCTTTTTGCCCTTTATGTCCGTAGCCTGCGGTTTTTCCGTTACCACTTCCGTGGCCACGACCTTTTCTTTTGGCAGCCTTATTTTGGCCTGCTGCCGGTTTTAATTCGTGAAGCATCATATTATGCACCTCCCTGTTTATTAGTTTGTAACTTTTACAAGGTGTGAGATTTTTTTAATCTTACCTTTAGTTGCAGCGTTATCAGGCTGATGTGTTACATCGCCGATTCTTTTTAAACCAAGCGCTGCAGCACAATCTTTTTGATTTTGTAAACGACCTACAAGGCTTTTTACTAATTTAATAGTAATCATACCTTCTTTAGGTTGTTTTTCTGATTTTTTTACAGCTGGTTTCGCTGCTGGTTTTGCTGCTACTTCACTGTCTGCTTTTTTAGTTGTCTTTTTAGGTGCAGTAGTTTTCGCAGCTGGTTTATCTTCTGCTTTTTTAGTTGTTTTTTTAGCTGCAGCTGGTTTTTCATCTGCTTTTTTAGCCGCTGGTTTTTTTGCTGCTGGCTTTTTAGCTGCTGGTTTTTTCTCAGCTGTTTTTTCTGTAGCTTTTTTTGTTGTTTTCTTAGCTGGAGCTTTTTCCGCTAATTCATCTTTTTTGATTTCATCAGTCATTTTAAAGCCCTCCTTAACCTACGATGTCTTTTACATCAAGACCACGAAGTGCAGCTACTTCATTTAGCGTTCTCATTGATTTTAAGCCCGCTACTGTTGCCGCTACAACATTACCTGGATTTCTTGATCTTAAAGATTTTGTACGGATATCTTTAATACCCGCAGCTTCTATAACTGCACGAACAGCGCCGCCGGCGATAACACCTGTACCTGGAGCTGCTGGTCTTAATAAGATTCTTGCTGCTCCAAATGCGCCTACTGTTTCATGAGGGATTGATGTACCTCTAACAGATATTCTAACAAGGTTTTTTCTTGCATCTTCAATACCTTTGCGGATAGCTTCTGGTACTTCAGCTGCCTTGCCGATACCGTAACCTACGATACCATCACCGTTACCTACTACTACTAAAGCGGAGAATTTCATAACACGACCGCCTTTAACAGTTTTAGATACACGATTTATTGAAACGACCTTTTCTTGAAGGTCTAATACGCTTGCGTCAATTCTTTCCATTATATCCTCCTATAGCACTAAGCCGCTTTCACGAGCGCCTTCTGCCAAAGCTTTTACACGGCCGTGATAAATGTAACCACCACGGTCAAACACTACATTTGTAATGCCTTTTTCGATAGCTGCTTTTGCAACAGCGTTTCCTACTTCTTTTGCAGCTTGTATATTTCCGCCATAGCTGGTAAAATCTTTGTCCATTGTTGATGCTGATACTATAGTTTTCCCTGTTGTATCATCTATAATTTGGGCATAGATGTGCTTTGAGGAGCGGAAAACATTTAGACGAGGACGACTTTGAGTGCCGCTGATTTTATAGCGTACTCTTTTATGTCTTTTAAGTCTTGCTTTATTGCTACTTACTTTTTTAATCATAACTTCTCACTCCTTTTATTATTTGCCTTTACCGGCTTTACCTTCTTTGCGAACTATTACTTCACCTGCGTAACGAACACCTTTACCTTTGTAAGGTTCTGGTGGTCTTTTTTCACGCACTTCAGCTGCAAATTGACCAACTTTTTGTTTATCTATTCCGATAATTCTGATTTTATTAGCATCAGGAGCTTCAATTGTAATATCAGCTGTGTCTGATACGATTACATCGTGTGAATAACCAAGTTTCATTACAAGGTCTTTGCCTTGTTTTGCTACTCTGTAACCAACACCGTGTACTTCAAGCTCTTTAACAAAGCCTTCTGATACACCTATAATCATATTTGATACTAATGTTCTTGTTAAACCGTGTAAGGATCTTGATGGACCTGTGTCATCAGGACGACTCACTAATACTGTTTCACCTTCTAAAGCTATATTGATTGTTGGGTGAAAAGTGGAATTCAGTGTGCCTTTAGGGCCGGTGACTGTAACTTGGCTTCCTTCAACTTGAACTTTTACACCCGCCGGTATAGCTATGGGTTTTCTTCCAATTCTCGACATATCTATTTACCCCCTACCATACAAAAGCAAGAACTTCGCCGCCCACATTTTCTTTGCGAGCTTTTCTGTCAGTCATAACGCCTTTTGATGTTGAAACTATCGCAGTACCGATACCCTTCATTACCTTTGGCATATCCTCACAGTTTGTGTATATACGAAGACCTGGTTTTGATATTCTTCTAAGACCTGTAATAACAGGTGCGTTTGTTTTTGTGTATTTTAGTGTTAGTGTGATAACGCCTTGTTTTCCGTCTTCTGTTACCACAAAACTTTTTGCATAACCTTCATCAACAAGAATTTGAGCAATAGCTTTTTTCATGTTGGATGCAGGTATGTCCACTGTTGCATGCTTTGCTTTGCTTGCATTTCTTACTCTTGTAAGCAAATCTGCAATTGGGTCAGTTATATTCATAACTTATTGCCTCCTTAAATATTTAAAAAAAAGTTTACCAGCTTGCTTTTCTAACGCCAGGAATTTGACCTTTATAAGCTAATTCCCTAAAGCAAATACGGCATACTCCGTATTTTCTTAGATACGCGTGTGGTCTACCACAGATTTTGCATCTGTTGTATGCTCTTGATGAAAATTTCGGTTCTCTTTGCTGTTTCATTTTCATTGCTGTTTTAGCCATCTTATAAAATCCTCCCCTTAGTTTGCAAACGGAGCGCCTAATGCTTTTAGTAAAGCTTTAGATTCTTCGTCTGTTTTTGCTGTTGTTACAAATGCGATGTCCATGCCGCGGATAGCGTCGATTTTATCGTATTCGATTTCTGGGAAAATTAATTGCTCTTTTATACCAAAAGAGTAATTTCCTTTACCATCAAAGCTGTTAGGGTTGATCCCGTGAAAGTCTCTTACACGAGGAAGGGCTACATTGAATAACCTATCAACAAATTCATACATTTTTTCGCCTCTTAGTGTAACTTTTACACCGATTGGCATACCTTCACGAAGTTTAAAGTTCGCTACTGATTTTTTAGCTTTACAAACAACTGGTTGTTGACCTGTGATTTTTTTGATATCACCAACAACAGCGTCTATAATTTTTGAGTTTTCCTTAGCTTCTGAACAACCAACATTGATAACTACTTTATCAAGTTTTGGTATTTGCATTACGCTTTTGTAAGCAAATTCTTTCATTAGCGCGGGAGCAACTTCTTTTACATATAATTCTTTTATATTTGACATTTTCAATTACTCCCTTTCTTATAATGTTGTGTTGCAATGTTTGCAAACACGGATTTTTTTATCGCCTTCTATTTTGTGTGAAACTCTTGTAGCTTTATTGCATTTTGTGCAAAATAGCATAACCTTTGATGCATAGATAGCACCTTCAGCTTCTACTTTACCGCCTGTTTCGCCTTGTCTTCTTGGTTTAACATGTTTTATAACTTTGTTTAACCCTTCAACAATAACTTTACCCTCTTTAGGGCTTACAGCCAATACTTTGCCGGTTTCACCACGGTCTTTACCGCTGACAATTTTTACTGTATCACCGGTTTTAACATGAACTTTTTTATTCATTTTAAATTTCTCCTTATAGTGATTCCGGTGCAAGGCTTAGTATTTTTAAATAACCTTTTTCACGAAGTTCTCTCGCCACAGGTCCAAAAATACGAGTGCCTCTCGGATCTTTATCTTCTTTTATAATAACTGCTGCATTTTCATCAAAACGGATATAAGAGCCATCTTGACGGCGTACACCGCTTTTTGAGCGAACTATTACAGCCTTTACCACATCGCCTTTTTTAACAACTCCGCCTGGTGTTGTCTTTTTAACTGATGCAACGATTACATCGCCGATATTTGCATATCTTCTGCGAGTACCGCCTAAAACACGGATACACATTAATTCTTTTGCACCTGTGTTATCAGCAACCTTTAAATAGGTCTGCATTTGTACCATGGTACGCTTCCTCCTTATTTCAATTAAAGCTTTATTTCGCTTTTTCTACTATCCTAACTAATCTAAAGTTTTTATCCTTTGAGATAGGGCGTGTTTCCATAATTTCTACACGATCGCCTATACCGCACTCATTGTTTTCATCATGAGCTTTAAACTTAACTGTATATTTTACAATCTTTTTGTATAAAGGGTGTTTAACTTTATCTTCAATAGATACTACGATAGTTTTATCCATTTTATCAGATACAACAGTACCGATTCTTGTTTTTCTTAAATTACGATTCATTGTGTTAACCTCCCTTATTTAGTTTCAAGACTGCTTAAAACAGTTTTTATTCTTGCGATATCTTTTTTTACGGCTTTTAGTCTCAATGGATTTTCAAGCTGATTGATAGCGTGTTGAAAACGAAGGTTTAGTAGCTCTTGTTTTAAATCTTTTAATTTTTGATTTAATTCAGTAGCTGATAGATTACGAAGTTCTGTTGCTTTCATTCTACTCACCCGCTTCTTCCTTTTTAACAAATTTGCATTTGATTGGTAATTTGTGCATAGCCAAACGCATAGCTTCTCTTGCAAGTTCTTCACTTACTCCACCGATTTCAAACATTATTCTGCCCGGTTTTACCACTGCTACCCAGTACTCAGGACTACCTTTACCTTTACCCATTCGAGTTTCAGCTGGTTTTTCTGTTACAGGTTTATCAGGGAATATTTTTATCCATACTTGACCGCCACGACGAATATAACGAGTCATAGCGATACGAGCAGCTTCGATTTGATTTGATGTTATCCAAGCTGGTTCAAGGGCTTGAAGACCAAAGTCACCATGGCTTACTTTGTTGCCACGAGTAGCTTTACCTGTCATTCTACCTCTTTGAACTCTACGATATTTTACTCTTTTAGGTAACAACATTATTTTCTACCCCTTTCTGTGCGAGGTTTTGCGCCTTTTAACACTTCACCTTTGTAAATCCAAACTTTAACGCCGATTTTACCAAAAGTTGTATCAGCTTCAGCAAAGCCGTAGTCGATATCAGCACGAAGTGTTTGTAAAGGAATTGTTCCTTCATGATAGTGCTCTGTTCTTGCGATGTCAGCGCCAGCTAAACGGCCTGAAACGCTTGTTTTTATTCCTTTTGAGCCTAAGCGCATTGCTCTTGACATAGCTTGTTTCATAGCTCTTCTAAAAGCTACTCTTCTTTCTAATTGTGCTGCTATGTTTTCTGCTACTAATTGTGCATTTGCATCAGCTTGTTTAACCTCTGTGATGTTTAGTATAACTTCATCAGCGTTTCTTTTAACTTGCTTTGCAACTTGTAATTTTAATTTTTCAATTTCTGAACCTTGGCGGCCTATAACCATACCAGGTTTTGCACAGAAAATGTTTATTCTTAATACTTTAGAATCTCTCTCAATTTCAATTTTAGATACACCGGCAGTGTAAAGCTGTTTTTTGAGAACTTTTCTAATATTATAATCTTGAACTAAAGTGTCGCCGAATTCTTTTTTGGATACAAACCAACGAGAATCCCAATCTTTAATTACACCTACACGAATACCGTGTGGATTAACTTTTTGTCCCATAGCTTCCTCCTACCCTTCGATTTCTTTTAAAACAACTGTCATATGAGATGTTCTTTTTAATATTCTGAATGCTCTACCTTGTGCTCTTGGCATAACTCTTTTTAGAGTTGGACCAGGTGTTACAAAGCATTCTGCTACATATAAGCTATCTTTGTCCATTTGATTGTTATGTTCCGCATTTGCCATAGCTGACTTCACCAATTTCAGTAAAGGTTCGCAAGCAGCCTTAGGTGTGTGTTGTAAAATTGCAACAGCTTCGTTAATTGGTTTATTTCTAATTAAATCCATAACGATTTGCACCTTTCTTGGGGCTATGCGGGCATGTCTTAAATAAGCCCTTGCTTCCATAGTTTTAATCTCCTTTTACTTTGATGATTTTGAGCCAGCGTGACCACGATAAGTTCTTGTAGGTGCAAATTCACCTAATTTATGACCTACCATATCTTCTGTTACATACACTGGAACATGTTTTCTACCGTCATGAACTGCAAATGTGTGTCCAACAAAATCAGGGAAAATTGTAGATGAACGGCTCCAAGTCTTTAAGACTCTTTTTTCGCCAGCCTCGTTCATTTCTCTAACTCTTTTAAGAAGAACAGGTTGCACGAAAGGGCCTTTTTTAATACTTCTACCCATATCTTAATTACTCCTTTTCTAACCGTTACGGCGTCTGACGATGAATTTATCAGATGCTTTGTGTGTTTTTCTTGTTTTATATCCAAGTGTTGGTTTACCCCAAGGTGTAACAGGACCTGGACGACCGATAGGTGATTTACCCTCACCACCACCGTGTGGGTGATCAACAGGGTTCATAACACTACCACGAACAGTAGGTCTGATACCTAAGTGACGCTTTTTACCTGCTTTACCTATTTTGATATTGTCATGGTCTGTGTTTGATACTTGACCAATACTTGCATAACAATTGTTAGGTACATTTCTTTGTTCGCCTGAAGGTAGACGGATAAGACCGTATTTGCCTTCTTTAGCAATTAATTGTGCAAAGTTACCCGCTGAGCGTACTAATTGTCCGCCTTTGCCTGGATATAACTCAACATTGTGCACTACGCTACCAACTGGTATTGATGATATTGGTAATGCGTTACCTGGTTTAATATCTGCATTTTCACCGCTCATAACTGTGTCGCCTACTTTTAAGCCGTTAGGAGCTAAGATATAAGATTTTTCACCATCTTCATATTGAATTAGCGCTATAAACGCTGTTCTGTTTGGATCGTACTCTAATGTAAGTACTTCTGCTTTAATATCAACTTTTCTTCTTTTAAAGTCTACTAAGCGATATTTTGTTCTGTTACCACCACCGTGATGACGAACTGTGATGCGACCTGTGTTGTTACGGCCTGCGTGTTTTTTCATTGGTTTTAGCAGACTTCTTTCAGGTGCAACTTTTGAAAGACCCGAATAATCCGTAGTCGCCATATTACGACGGCTGGGAGTGGTCGGTTTATACTTTTTAATAGCCATTTAGGTTATATCTCCTTATGAGTTTTTTGCGAGAAGCAATTTATTTTGCCTCCCATACTTAAAGCGCTTAATTTTTAAGCGTTATACAGGTTATTAGTTCATGCTTTCGAAGAACTCAATACCTTTTGAATCAGCTGTTAAAGTGATTATTGCTTTTTTGCTTTTAGCTGTGTATCCACCTTTAATTCCCTGTCTTCTAAATCTTCCTCTAACAGAAATTGTGTTTACTTTAGCTACTTTAACGCCGAATATTTCTTCAACCGCTTTAGCGATTTGAAATTTATTAGCATCTGTTGCTACTTGAAATGTATATTTTCTATCTTGTAAACCTTTCATTGAGTTTTCTGTAATGATTGGTTTAATGATTATATCTTGAGCGAATTTCATTATGCAAATACCTCCTCAAGTTTTTTAACTGCAGCAAGGCTTACAACTAAAGAGTTTGCATTGATTGTATCGTATGCGTTCATTGATGTAGCAATTGTTGTTTGTACACCAGGGATATTACCTGCTGACTTAACAACCTTCTTGTTAATTGTATCTTGAACCATAAGAGTTTTCTTGCCTACTTTTAAATTGCTTAGCATTTTAACTACTGTTTTTGTTGAATAGTCATCAATTTTGAAATCATCAACTATTATTAAGTTGCCATTTAAAGCTTTGTCTGATAGCGCTGAACAAATAGCTATTCTTTTAACTTTTTTGTTAAGTGTGTAGCTATAATCACGAGGTTTTGGGCCTAAAGCCACACCACCGTGTGTCCATTGTGGAGAACGGATAGAACCTTGTCTTGCACGGCCTGTACCTTTTTGTCTCCATGGTTTGCGTCCACCACCTCTAACTTCTGCTCTTGTAAGAGTTGAGTGTGTTCCTTGTCTTTGGTTAGCAAGGAAGTTTACAACTGCCATGTGCATAACTTTTTCGTTTGGTGTCATACCGAAAACGCTGTCTTGGAGCTCGACAGTGTCAACTTTTTTACCGTTAATGTCTAAAACATCAAATTTTGCCATCTTGTCTTCCTCCTTAAGCCTTCACGCTGTCTGTTAGCACTACAATTCCACCTTTTGCACCGGGGATAGCGCCTTTTACAGCAATTAGATTGTTTTCTGAATCAATTTTTACAACTGATAGGTTTTGTATTGTTACTCTTTCTGCACCTAAGTGACCTGGTAATTTTTTACCTTTGAACACTCTTG
>CAYJFZ010000027.1:0-12926 GCA_964369975.1 uncultured Oscillospiraceae bacterium | reverse complement strand
AAACACCGAACTTTATAGGGGTGGTCATAAAGTGTCTTTATTGACAGCCCACTAACGCTACTTGTTTTTTTATATTTTATTAAAATAATCAGTTACCATATTTTTATCTTGTTTAAAAATCTTATTTGATAAATAATTAAAGGTGTTTTCTATGGGGATATTTTTAAATTCGATTTTATAAGCACATAATAACTGGCTTTTTAAATTTTTATCATAAATGCCATACTTTCTATCTCCTAAAATAGGGCAGTTTAGATATTGTAAATGAGCTCTAATTTGATGAGTTCTGCCTGTTATTAAATTTACTTTTAATAAATTAAAATCAGATTTTTTATCTAATACTTCAACTTGAGTTATAATTTCTTTTGAGTTTTCAGTTTTATTTTTTGTAATACTTACTTTTTTAATGTTTTTATCTCTTGTAAGATAGGCTTTATACTCTTTGGTTACTATTTTGCCTTTAGTTATGCAAACATAAGATTTTAATAATAGATTTTGTTTTATTATTTCGTTTATGTCTCTTAAAGCCTTATAGTTTTTTGCGCAAATTACTATGCCTTGAGTGCCTTGGTCTAATCTATTTGCAACGCTTGGAGTAAAGGTGTTTTCATTTTCTTTGTTAAAATTCAAGTAGTTTATAAGCCAAGAAATGACAGTATCTTGATTTTTATTATCTGAATGAGTTAAAAGCCCAGCTGGCTTAAAAACTAAAATAATGTTTTCGTCTTCATATATTACATCTAATTTCAAATTAGTGTTAATAGCTTTTTCTAAAGGCTTTGAAATGAAAAATTCATCGTTAATATATAATTCAAGCAAATCGCCCTTATTTATTCGATAATCTGGGCTTTGTTTTTTACCGTTTACTTTTATTCTTTTATTGCGAAAAGCCTTATTTAGCAGGCTTTTTGGCATATTTGGGCATAGTTTTTCACAAAACCTATTAAGCCTTACGCCATCATCATTAATATTTGCAATAAAACTTCTCATTTTTTCTCTTTACCTACTTTTATTTTTTATTAATTTATTGTATAATAATATAGTATATAGTATTTTTTGAAAATAGTAAATAATTATATTTAAGGAGTAAGGGTTTTGAGTTTGCACAAAGGTCATAGAAAACGACTAAAAGCAAGATTTTTAAAGCAGGGAATTTCTAACTTTGAAGATCATAATGTCTTAGAGTTGTTATTGTTTTTTGCAGTGCCACAGGGCGACACAAATGAAACTGCACACAATTTAATAAATGCTTTTGGCTCTTTATCGAATGTCTTTGATGCTCCTTTTGAAGAGATATGTAAAGTAAAGGGAATAGGTGAGCATTCTGCAACTTTAATTAAGTTAATTCCAGAGCTTCTTTCTACCTATCATCAAGATAAAACAAAAGATATACAACTAATTTCCTCAACAAAGCAAGCAGGCGAATTTCTAACACCTAAATTCATTGCTAAAAAGAATGAAGAAGTGCATGTAATAGCCTTAGATGATAAAAAGAAATTTATAAAACATGAAAAGTTATTTGAGGGGACAGTTAATGCCTCACAAATCACTATTAAAAAGGTAGTATCTTTTGCAATTAACACAAATGCAACAGGTATTATTTTAGCACATAACCACCCAACGGGTGTTGCATTACCATCATCAAATGATATAAAAGTTACAAAAGTATTATCTCAAGCATTAAATTTAATAAATGTTCAACTTTGTGACCATATTATAGTAGCGGATGATGATTTTGTATCTTTAGCAGATAGCGGAGTATTTGAGAATTTTTAAAGGATAGATATGGATAAGTTTGTATTAAAAAGTGAATATACACCATCAGGTGACCAACCACAGGCAATAGAAAAAATTAGTGAGGGCATAGAAAAAGGCAATAGAGGGCAAATTCTTTTAGGTGCAACAGGTACAGGGAAAACTTATACAATGGCACAAATCATTCAAAAAGTAAATAAGCCTACCTTAGTATTAGCGCATAATAAAACTTTAGCAGCACAGCTTTGTACTGAATTTAAAGAGTTTTTTCCTGATAATGCTGTTGAGTATTTTGTTTCTTATTATGACTATTATCAGCCAGAAGCATATATACCATCTAAAGATGTTTATATAGAAAAAGATAGCGCAATTAATGAAGAGATAGACCGCCTGCGCCACAGTGCAACAGCGAGTTTATCTGAAAGAAGAGATGTTATAATTGTAGCAAGTGTCTCTTGTATATATTCTTTGGGTGATCCTATTAACTATCGTGAAATGGTAGTTTCAGTAAGACCTGGTATGAAACTTTCAAGAGATGATTTTATGCGCTCTTTAGTAAGGCTTCAATATGAAAGAAATGATATGAACTTTATTCGTAATAAGTTTAGAGTTCGTGGTGATGTTGTAGAAGTGTATCCAGCCTACTCTCAAGAAACAGCTTTTAGGGTAGAATTTTTTGGAGATGAAGTTGAGAGGATAAGAGAAATACAAGTCTTAACAGGGCAGGTAAAGGCTACTTTAAATCACATAGCCTTATTTCCGGCTTCTCACTATATTATATCTGAAGATAAAATGAAGGTAGCACTTGATAAAATCCGCGATGAAATGGATGAGCAAGTAAAAATGTTTTCTTCTGAAAATAAATTAATAGAAGCACAAAGAATATCACAAAGAACGCAGTATGATATGGAAATGCTTTTAGAAGTAGGTATGTGTAAAGGAATAGAAAACTATTCAAGCATATTCTCAGGAAGAAAACCAGGTGAGACTGGGACAACCTTGCTTGATTATTTCCCAGATGATTATTTAATATTTATAGATGAAAGCCATGTAACTCTGCCACAGTTAAATGCTATGTATGGTGGAGATTATGCAAGAAAAAAATCTTTAGTAGAGTTTGGCTTTCGTTTACCGAGTGCTTATGATAATAGACCTTTAAAGTTTGATGAATTTGAAGAAAAGGCAAATCAATTAGTTTATGTAAGTGCAACTCCTGGAAAATATGAAAAAGCAAATAGTGATAATATAGCAGAATTAATTATAAGGCCGACAGGTTTAATTGACCCTGAAATTATAGTAAAGCCGATAGAAGGACAGGTTGAAGACTTACTTGAAGAAATAAAGATAAGGACTAAAAAAGATGAGAGAGTCTTAATAACAACCTTAACTAAAAAGATGGCGGAAGACTTATCTGACTATCTACATGCAAAAAAAATCAAGGTAAAATATATGCACCATGAAGTAGATACTTTTGAGAGAATGGAGCTTATAAGAGATTTAAGAGTGGGCACTATTGATGTGTTAATCGGCATTAACTTATTAAGAGAAGGCTTAGATTTGCCTGAAGTTAGCTTAGTAGCTATCTTAGATGCTGATAAAGAAGGCTTTTTAAGAAGTGAGACGAGCTTAGTTCAAACCATAGGTAGGGCTGCAAGAAACGAAAATGGTCAAGTAATTATGTATGCCGATGTTGTTACTAACTCAATGCAAAGAGCTATTGATGAAACTTACAGAAGAAGGGATATTCAAATAGCTTACAATGAAAAACATGGAATAATCCCAAAAACTATCAAAAAAGATATAAGAGGAATTATAGAAATATCATCAAAAGAAGATTCTCCAAAAAAACAAGCTAAAAGAATGTCAAAAGCTGAGAGAATACATTTAATTGAAAGACTCAAAAAAGAGATGAAAGAAGCTGCAAAATTATTAGATTTTGAGCACGCAGCATATTTAAGAGATAGAATTGAAAAATTGGAAAAAGTAAAATAGGTGGATAATGAATAGCAATAAAATTATAATTAAAGGCGCAAAGGAAAATAATTTAAAAAATATTGATCTTGAAATACCAAGAGATAAATTAATAGTAATGACAGGTCTTTCAGGCAGTGGTAAGTCAAGTTTAGCATTTGATACTATCTATGCAGACGGTCAAAGAAGGTATGTAGAAAGCCTATCTTCATACGCAAGGCAGTTTTTAGGACAGATGGAAAAGCCGAATGTAGAAAGCATAGAAGGGCTTTCACCGGCAATATCAATTGATCAAAAAACTACCTCAAAAAACCCTCGTTCAACAGTAGGGACAGTAACAGAGATATACGACTATCTAAGGCTATTATATGCAAGGATAGGTATTCCGCATTGTCCTATTTGTAATAAAGAGATAAAACAGCAATCTATTGACCAAATGGTAGACTCTGTTTTAGAAATAGAAAAAGGCAGTAGAATTCAAATTTTAGCTCCAGTTGTAAAAGGGCAAAAAGGCACGCATGTAAAAGAATTAGACGCTGCAAAAAGACAGGGCTTTGTAAGAGTAAGAGTCAATGGGATTATTTACGATTTAGAAGAAGATATAATTTTAGAAAAAAACAAAAAACATAGCATTGAAATAGTTATAGATAGATTAGTTATTGAAGATGATATGCAAACTCGTTTAGCAAGTAGCTTAGAAACTGCATTAAGTTTAACTAATGGCACTGTTTTAATCGATGTTGTAGATAAAGAAGAATTGATGTTCTCACAAAACTTTGCTTGTCCTGACCATAGCCATATAAGTATAGATGAATTACAACCTCGTATGTTTTCATTTAATAACCCTTTCGGCGCTTGTGAAAAATGTACAGGCCTTGGCATTTTTATGAGAGTAGACCCAGAACTTGTAATTCCAAATAAAAGGCTTTCTATTGATGAGGGTGGTATAAAGGCGAGTGGCTGGTATTATGCAGAAGGCGCTTTATCACAAATGTATTATAGAGGCCTTAGCAAAAAATATGGCTTTAGCCTATCAACTCCAATAAAAGATTTGCCTCAAAAAGTAATAGATATTATCCTTTATGGTACTAACGGTGAAAAGGTGGAGTACTTAAGGGAAAGCGATAGAGGGATGTCAAAGTTTACAGCTGAATTTGAAGGCGTTATAAACAACTTAGAAAGAAGATTTCGTGAAACAAATTCAAGCTGGATGAAAGAAGAAATTTCAAGTATAATGAGCGGTGTTGACTGTCCTGACTGTCACGGTGATAGATTAAAACCTATAATTTTAGCTGTAACTGTCGGCGATATGAACATTAGCAACTTAACAAAATTATCAATAAGAGATGCTTTAAACTTTATAAAAGGTTTAAAATTATCTAATAAAGATGTATTAATTGCAGATAGTATTCTCAAAGAAGTAGGCGAAAGACTATCATTTTTACAAAGTGTTGGCCTTGAATATTTAACTTTAGCAAGAAGTGCAGGTTCTTTATCAGGCGGTGAAAGCCAAAGAATTCGCCTTGCTACTCAAATAGGCTCTTCCTTAATGGGTGTTTTATATGTATTAGATGAGCCGAGCATCGGCTTACATCAAAGAGATAATGAAAAATTAATAGCTACATTAAAGCATTTAAGGGATATAGGCAACACTTTAATAGTTGTAGAGCATGATGAGGATACTATAAGAGAAGCTGACTTTATAGTGGATATTGGCCCTGGCGCTGGTATTCACGGAGGAGAAGTAATAGCACAAGGTACTTTAGAAGATATACAAAACTGTAAAGAAAGTATTACAGGGCAGTATTTATCAGGTAAAAAAACAATAGAAGTACCTAAAAAATTAAGAGAAGGCAATGGACATACTATTAAAATTTTAGGAGCAAAACAAAATAATTTAAAAAATATTGATGTTGAATTTCCTTTAGGCAAATTTATTTGTATCACAGGTGTTTCAGGCAGTGGTAAGTCAAGTTTAATAAACGAAATCTTATATAAAAAAGCTATGATAGCAATCAATGGCTCTAAAATAAAATCAGGAGCACACGATGATATACAAGGCTTTGAAAACATAGATAAAGTAATAGGCATTGACCAGTCTGCTATTGGTAGAACTCCTCGCTCAAACCCAGCGACATACACAGGAGTTTTTACAGATATAAGAAACCTTTTTTCACAAACAAATGAAGCTAAAATGCGTGGTTATCAGCCGGGTAGATTTTCATTTAATGTTAAAGGAGGAAGATGTGAAGCCTGTGAGGGCGATGGTATAATTCAAATAGAAATGCATTTCTTGCCTGACATCTATGTTCCTTGTGAAGTGTGTAAAGGTAAAAGGTACAATAGAGAAACTTTAGAAGTAAAGTATAAGGATAAAACTATTGCTGATGTTTTAGATATGACAGTAGAATCAGCACTTTCATTCTTTGAAAACATACCTAAAATATACAGAAAAATAAAAACACTATACGATGTGGGCTTAGGCTATATAAAACTTGGCCAAAGTGCTACCACTCTTTCAGGAGGCGAAGCACAGAGAGTAAAACTTGCCTTAGAACTTTCTAAAAATCAAACAGGAAAGACCTTATATATTTTAGATGAGCCTACTACTGGCCTTCATACAGCAGATGTACACAGACTAATCGAAGTATTACAAAAACTATGTGATGCAGGCAATACAATAATAGTAATTGAGCATAACTTAGATTTAATTAAAGTTAGTGATCATATTATTGACATAGGCCCTGAAGGTGGGGACGAAGGTGGCAAAATTGTAGCACAAGGCACACCAAAAGAAATAACGAAAGTTAAAAAATCATACACTGGCGCATTTTTAAAAGATTATTTAAAGTAGGAGAAAGTTTTGAATTTATTAAAAGAATTATTAGATGAAAAATTTGAGCACATACCTTTAGCGAATGTTAAAACTTTCGGCTGTGTTCAAAACGAAAACGATACACAAAAAATACAAGGTGTATTGATTAAATCAGGCTATGGTACTACTGTTGATGATGAAAAAAGTGACATTATAATTTTTAATACTTGTGCAATAAGAGAAAATGCCGAACTTAAAATTTTTGGTAACATAGGTAAAATTAAAGCGATAAAAAAAGCAAATCCTGATATAATAATCGGCGTTTGTGGTTGCATGGTAATGCAAGAGCATATCATCGAAAAATTAAAAAAGAGCTATCCATTTATTGATATAGTTTTTGGTGTAAATGATATTCAAAATTTAGATAGCTTAATTTATGACTTTTATACGCAAAATAAAAAGATGATTAAAATACCATCACAAATAAATGATATTAAAGAAGATATACCGATTTTTAGAAGTAGTGATTGTATTGCATCTATTTCAATAATGTATGGCTGTGATAACTATTGCTCATACTGCGTTGTGCCTTATGTAAGAGGTAGAGAAAGAAGTAGGGAAAGTAAATACATTATAAAAGAGTTTAATGATTTAATTAAAAACGGCTATAAAGATATTACTTTACTCGGTCAAAATGTAAATTCCTACGGCAAAAATTTAGATGAAGATATTAATTTTGCCCGTTTATTAGAAACCCTTTGTAAGACAGAAGGTGAATACACCATTCATTTTATGTCAAGTCATCCAAGAGATGTAAGTAAAGAGTTA
Organism: uncultured Oscillospiraceae bacterium; assembly: GCA_964369975.1. GTDB lineage: Bacteria > Bacillota > Clostridia > Oscillospirales > Ruminococcaceae > RGIG3102. Next base: position 5,557 of record CAYJFZ010000027.1, on the reverse strand, counting down.
ATTGATGTAATAAGAGATAATGAAAATATATCAAGACATATTCATCTGCCATTTCAAGCAGGCAGTGATAGAATACTAAGTTTGATGAATAGGCACTATACAAAAAGTGATTATTTAGATATAATTAATTATGCCAAAGAGCAAATAGAAGATGTTACTTTTTCAAGTGATGTTATTGTCGGGTTTCCAGGTGAAGAATACGAAGAATACTTAGAAACTCAAAACATTGCAAAAGAAGTAAAATTCACCCAGCTTTTTACATATATTTACTCCAAAAGAAGTTTGACAAAAGCATCACAATTAAGTGATAATATTACTTATGAGGAAAAAACAAGAAGACTGAACGATTTAATTAAAATTCAGCAAGATTTTCAGCATAGTTATCTTGAAGGCTTTGTAAATAAAACTGTTAGAGCCTTAGTATTTGAAAAAGATGAAGATAATTATACAGCGAAAATGAAAAACACCGTGTTAGTTAAATTTAAAAGTGATGATGATTCATTTTTAAATAACTATATAGATTTAAAAATAACAGCAAAAAAAGGATTAACTTTATTGGCTCAGCCAATATAAACGAAAGGATTACCACAAATGGACATTATTTTAGAATTCAAAAAATTAGCAGTAGCACTACAACAAGACGATAGATTAATCTATCTTGATCAAGCAAGAAAAATGAATGATATGGATAAAGAACTTCAAGGTCTAATTGAAGAATTTAACGCAGTAAGACTTGAATTAAATACAGAAATATCAAAACAAGGCGAAGATAGAGACAATGATAAAATCCAAAGTTTAAATGCTAAATTAACAGATGTTTACAAAAATGTTATGGATAATGATAGCATGACAGCTTACAATGAAGCAAAACAAGAAGCAGATTTATTATCACAACATATTAACGCAATTATTGCAGCAGCTTTTTCTGGCGAAGATCCAATGCAAGCAGAAATCCCACAAAACTGTGCTGATGGTTGTTCATCTTGCTCAGGTTGCGGTATCTAATTAAAACACAAAAAGGGTAAAAATTTATGTCAAAACTATCTCCTATGATGCAACAATACTTTAGCATTAAAGAAAACCATAAAGAACACATATTATTTTTTAGATTAGGTGATTTTTATGAGATGTTCTTTGATGACGCTTTACTTGCCTCAAAAGAACTTGATTTAACGTTAACAGGTAGAGATTGCGGACAAGAAGAAAAAGCGCCTATGTGCGGTGTTCCTTATCATAGTAGTGAGGCTTATATCCAAAGGTTAATTGAAAAAGGATATAAAGTAGCTATTTGTGAGCAAACAGAAGCCCCACAAAAGGGCAAAAGTATTGTTAATAGGGAAGTTGTAAGAGTAGTAACTGCCGGTACAGTAATGGAAAGCAGTATGCTTAAAGAAGATAAAAATAACTACATAGCGAGCATTTATATCTCAGATAAAAATGCTTGTCTGTGTTTTTGTGATGTTTCAACTGGTAGTATGCAGACAACTTTTTTATCAATAGAAAAACTTGAAACTGAAATAAAATCAGAATTATATAAGTTTTCACCAAGTGAAATTATTATAAACTCAAAATTATTAAGCTTAAAATGGCTTACTGATTACATTAAGCATATACTAAAATGCTCAGTTGAGTTAATTCACGACACTGACTACAATGATATAGTTGCAAATGAAGTAGTTAAAAAGCAGTTTAAGGGCGAAGAATTTAGCTATGAAGCTGTAAGGTGTTTGTGGCAATTGCTTGATTACTTATCAAAAACACAAAAACAAGGTATTGAAAAAATGCAAGAAGTAGATGTGTATGAAAAAGAAGATTACATGGATATTTCATATACAACTATTACTAATTTAGAGCTTTTTGAGACCATTAAAACTAAAGAAAAAAAGGGTAGCTTATTAGGTATCTTAGATTATACTAAAACAAGTTTTGGTAAAAGAAGACTAAGAAGTGTATTAGCAACTCCCTTAATGGATAAAAATAGCATTGATAATAGACTTAATTCTGTCAGTGTGTTTTGTGATTTACCTATTTTAAGGATGAATTTGCAAGATTTATTATTAAATATTGCCGATATGGAAAGATTATGCACAAAAGCTACATTTAAAAATGCAAGCCCAAGAGATGTTTTTTCTTTATATGCTTCATTAAATGAGTTAATTCCTATAATCAATTTATTAAATTCAACAGATGATCCCTTAATTACAAATTTAAAAAATGATATAGACCCTTTAGATGATTTAAAATTAGAATTATTTAATGCAATACAAGAAAATCCACCAGCCTTAATTAAAGATGGTGGCTTTATAAAAACTGGCTATGATGAACAAGTGGACAAATACAGAAACCTTGTTGATAATAGCATGGAAATTTTAGCACAAATCGAAGCTCGCTTAAGGCAAGAGACTAATATTCCAAAACTTAAAGTGGGCTATAATAGAGTTTTTGGCTATTATATAGAAGTCACTCGCTCATACACAGATTTAGTGCCTGATAGCTTTATCAGAAAGCAAACTTTAGCAGGTGCTGAAAGATACATAACAGAAGAATTAAAAGATTTAGAGCAAGAAATACTCGCTTCAAGAGATAATTTATTAGATAGAGAAAAATTATTATTTTCTAATATTCTTCAAAAAATTAGCGATAAAACACAAGAAATTTTAAAAACTACAAAGGCTTTATCCTTTTTAGATGTTTTAGCTTCCTTTGCACAGGTAAGCCAAAAGAACAACTATATAAAGCCTACAATAACAACTGATGATATTATCGAAATAAAAGATGGTAGGCATCCAGTTGTTGAATCTTTACTAAAAGATGAAATCTTTATACCTAATGATACTTATCTTGATTGCAATAATAATCGAGTGCATATAATTACAGGGCCTAATATGGCTGGTAAATCTACTTATATGCGTCAAATAGCTATCATATCTTTACTTTGCCAAATCGGTTGTTTTGTTCCTGCAAAAAGTGCAAAATTATGTATAGTAGATTCTATTTTTACAAGGGTAGGAGCTTATGATGACTTATCATCTGGCCGTTCAACCTTTATGGTAGAGATGAGCGAAGTTAGTGAAATACTTCAAAATGCCACTAAAAACAGCCTTGTTATATTTGATGAAGTTGGAAGAGGTACTTCTACTTTTGATGGTATGAGTATCGCAAAAGCTATAGTTGAATACATTAGCGATAAAGGCCATAATTTAGCTTGCAAAACTTTATTTGCTACTCATTACCATGAGTTAACTGATATGGAAGGGCAGATAAATGGCATTGTAAATTATAACATTGCAGCAAAAAAACGAGGCGATGATATAACATTCCTAAGAAAAATAGTAAAAGGTGCAGCTGATGATAGCTACGGAATTGAAGTTGCAAAACTTGCAGGTGTGCCTAATATTGTAATAGATAGAGCAAAAGAAATTTTAAAAGAATTAGAACAAACAAAAGAAAATGAAAAATTAGCAGTAAAGCAATTATCTTTTGAGGATGGGTTTATACTAACTAATAATCAAAAAGAAGTACTGCCAATCAATCATGAAATTTTAGATATTTTAGATAGCGTTGATATAAATGTTTTAACACCTATTGAAGCTATGAACATATTATTTAAGTTAAAAAATATAAACTAAAGAGGGACTAATGGCTGTAATTAATATTTTAAATCCTGAAGTAGCAGAGCTAATTGCTGCTGGTGAAGTGGTTGAAAGACCAGCTTCAGTTGTCAAAGAATTAGTTGAAAATTCAATAGATGCTGGAGCAAAACATATTTTAGTAGATATTGAAAATGGTGGTATTAAAAAAATATTAGTACAAGATGATGGAAGTGGTATTGACAGCGAGTATGTAAAAACTGCTTTTATTCGCCATGCAACAAGTAAAATAAATTCAGCTTTAGATTTAGATAGTATTATGAGTTTAGGCTTTAGGGGAGAGGCACTCGCTTCAATAGCAAGTGTTTCTAAAATAGAGCTTATAACCCAAACAGAAAATCAAGATTTTGCAGTAGAGATAAAATTAGAAGCTGGAAAAGAGAAAAGTTTTGAAGTAAAACCCTTTATTAATGGCACAAGGTTTATTATAAGAGATTTATTTTATAATACACCTGCAAGAATGAAGTTTTTAAAAAAGGATGCAACAGAAGCCTCTTATATTCAAGACATTCTAACAAATTTAGCCCTTTCTTGCCCTGATATAGCCTTTACTTTTAAAAAAGATTCAAAAGAAATATTCTCAACTATTGGCGACGGCTCATTAATTAATACTATCGCAAGTTTATTCGGCTATGAATTTTCTAAAGACTTATGTAGTGTATCCTTTAGCGATAAAGGGTATTCTGTAGAAGGCTTTACATCTCTTCCTTTTAAATCAAGGCAGTCAAGAAATATGCAATTTTCTTTTATAAACGGAAGATTTGTAAAAAATAAAACAGTTATAGCAGCAGTTGAAAATGCTTATAAAGGCACTGTAATGAGTGGCAAATACCCAGCTTATGTACTAAATATCAGTATGCCTTATGATTTAATTGATGTTAATGTACATCCTGCAAAAACAGAGGTTCGTTTTAGTAATGAATCTGATATTTTTTCACTTATTTATAAAGCAGTTAAGCAAAGCGTTATGCAAGATGAAACATTAAAGGAGTTTTCATTTAAAAAAGATGATTTCAAACTTGAAAACTACAAAGACGAAAATGTAAAGCAAACAAGCTTTACTCACACGATCCCTGCAACACACAATCAAAAAACAGAAAATACATATCAAAACTTTAACATTTCATCAATTACAGATGATTTTAAAGAAAAAACAGATAATTTTAATAAAAAATACATAATACCTACTATTCAAAAAGATGTAGATGAAGATGATTTTATACTTAATTCAAATAAATTAAACTATTCTACTCAAACAACTCCTCTTGCGATAGTAGTAGATAATAGCGAAAATTCAAAAAATACAGATGAAAAATTAGATGAATATTATCATATTGAAATTTTTACAGAGATTTTTTCGACATATATTTTATGCACTATAGATGGTGAATTTGTTATAATAGATAAGCACGCCGCACACGAGAGACTTCTTTTTGAGCAAATTAAGCGAAATGAAGTTATACAAAGTCAGCTATTATTAGTGCCTGCAACAGTTAAGTTGAATGCAAGTGAAAAAGAAGCAGTGATGCAAAATATTGATTTATTAAAACAATATGGCTTTGAAGTCGATGAGTTTGGTATGGATAGCATAATATTAAGAGCAGTACCTATAAACATTACAACTCAAGACCCCCAAACACTTATATCAGAAATCGCTTATAATTTATCAAACAATGAAAAAGATGAAATAAGCGAGAAATTATCTTGGCTTTATCATTCTGTATCTTGCAGAAGTGCAATAAAAGCAGGAGATAAAAACCATAATGAGGAATTAAAACAACTCGTTAGTGATATTAAAAATCAAAAAATCCCTCTTTATTGTCCTCATGGTAGGCCGATAATGATAACAATTACAAAAAAGGAGCTTGAAAAACAGTTTGGCAGATAAAGAAAAAGTAATAATAATT
>CAYJFZ010000026.1:0-13828 GCA_964369975.1 uncultured Oscillospiraceae bacterium | reverse complement strand
AACAATGTGTTAGCATCAATACCAGGATTATCATTTCTTGGTGGATTCGCGTCTAAAACAAAAGAAATAGGAGCGAATAGCAATGAATTAAATAATGTGTTATCGGCGTATTCTGGTTATGATCAAGATTATTCAACTGCTGCCAATTTGGGAGATAAAAGATTCTTTGGAGCGTCTAAAGCTAATAAATTTATAAAAGACGTTGAAAAAGATCAGAAAGAACTCGATAAAGTAGCAAAAGAAAACATATTGAGAAAACAATCTAATTCCACTTTATATGCTAATCAAAACAGGAGAACATATACTCAAGGATATAATACAAATATTTCTTTAGCTAAATTCGGAATGCAATTTCAATCTGCAAGAGAAATTTTACACTCTGATGAAATACCTAGTTTTAAAAATGGTGGTAAAATAAATGTAATCGTCGATGGAGAATTGCATGCAAGAAAGCATGATATAGATTTAGAGGATATTACTAAAAAAGGAATTCCAGTAATAGCGATATCTGATGATAAAATTTTCCAAACGGCAGAAATAGAAAAAGAGGAACTAGTGTTAACTAAAATGGTATCTAATAAATTATTAGAATTTAAAAATAACAATGATCCTTTATCTGCCGGAAAGTTGCTATCTGAAGAATTGGTATTAAATATTGAAGACAAAACTGGAGATATAATAAAAAACCCAATGACTGAATTAACTGTCAATGGGAAAAATTACAAAGTTTTAGTTTCTGAATCAGACGAAGAAAAATCAATTGGATTACAAAAAGTTTCGAAATTAGAAAGTGATGAAGGAATGTTATTTGTGTTTGACGATGAAGATGAGGTAGAATTCTGAATGAAAGATACATCTATCCCATTAGATATAGTATTTATTGATAGTGATAATATTGTAATATCTGTCAAAAGCGGAATTCCCGAAAGCGAAGATATCATTAGCGAGGAAGACGTAAACTACGTATTAGAAGTTAATGCTAATTCCGGAATAGAAGAAGGGATGAAAATTGAGTGTAACTATTTAATGAATACAGGAGATGTTGAAGAAAATTCAAATTCTCAATATATTTTAGATGAAGATGGAGATGTTCAGATGGTAATTGAAGGTGAGGAAAGAATTTTTAGTAGAAAAAATACAAAAACCCTAATTTCAATGGCTAGAAAAGCTTACGACACTAAATCTAGAAGTAATTACATAAAGTTAGGAAACAAAGTATTCGAATATATAGATACTCAAGATTCTAATGAACAAGAAACTGTTGAATTAAAATAAAAAAAGAGGATGGAGTAATATCCATCCTCTTCATAACTTTTATTTGATAAGAGTTTTGAAATGACACAATTAAGTGAAACATTTCCTATTTTTTATTATTTTTAAGTTATAATACAAAGATAATTCATTTTTTATTGAAATCAAAACGATATGAAATTTTTATAAAATTTTCCTGAATTTATTAGGTTTAAATTAAAAAATATATTATCTTTGACGGAAATATAAAGAATTTTTTTTAAAACCAAAAAGTTATATAACAAATGAGACAAATTAAGAAATTTCAAACAGGCGGTCAAATGACTGCGCCTCAAGAACAAGCTACTCAAAGCCAAGACCCTATGGTGGTATTGATAGAAATGGCTACAGCGGCATTAGAGTCGGGAGACCCTCAAATGGCTTTTCAGGTATGCGAAGGCTTATTAATGCTAGTTAATCAAGCTTCAGCTCCTCAATCGGCTCCAGTATTTAAAAAAGGAGGCAAAATAGCTAAGTTTATCAAGTAAACATTTAAAGGAGATTGCGAAAAGTAATCTCCTTTTTTATTATAAATTAATACACATGTACAAATATGGCTTTAATTAAAAAATATAAAAAAGGAGGAGTTCTAATATACGATGGTAAGCGTCATGAGTATAATGAGGAACTTGATAAATTAATTAGAGAGAATGCATCAGGAAAAGGAGAGGATGCAGAACAGTTTGCTGGTAAAATGATAGATTCACTAAAAAGAGGAGAGTCTATTACATATGATTCATCTTTAAATCAAGCCGAATTAAGTGATAGATTTGTAAATTCTTACCAACTTACAGAAAGACAAAAAGGAAGAGCTTCTAGAAGAACTTCTGCAGCAGGAGATTTATTAGATGATGTATCTAATAGTAAGACATCAAATTTAAAAGACGGAGTAAGCTCTTTAAGAACTTTGTCTTTTGTAAAGCCGGAAGAAGCTAAATCTGAAGCAAAGGATGATAATTCTGAAGGCGCTACTAAAGAATCTTCAGGAGAAAACACTTCTCTTGATCAGAATCAAGGTCAGAATCAAAATCAAAATCAAGAAACGCCTAACGATAATAAAGCAGAAGTTGATGTAGATCAAGACTCTAGCTCTTATTTAGACGTAGATATGCAAAATTTTTATTTTCACGATAACTCTCTTGAGGATTGGGCGGTTAAAAACAAGTTAACTAATTTTAAAATTACTAATTTTGGACAAACTGATTCGGGATCTAATGTTTACGGAATTGTAAGCAATGGAGATAAAAGATTTATTGAAAGTAAAGATGGGGAAATAATAGAGCATGGAATGTCGTCTAGTTTTGCTAATTCATTAAAAAATGGAACTTCTGATTCATCATTGATATCTCCTTATCTTAATCCTGAAAAAAGAATTAGATATGGAATAAATTTAGGAGACTCTAACTTAAGAGCAGGGCATGCATTTGTAACTAGAGATAATGTATATTATTCATCTGAAATAGATGGAGACATGTATGAGGTTCATCCTGATTATTCAGAAACTATTAGGAATAAATCGGTTCCTCAATTTTCCTACAATCCTTCTAGCGTAGAAGAATTCAAGAGAATGTTGTTAGGGGGAGGCGTAGAAGCAAGAAAATTAAACGAATTATTAAATATAGGAAGCATCACAACTTCAGATGATATAAGAAAACGCTTGGCTGAATGAAAAGATTTTGGATATAATTTCTCGGATTTCAGACAATATAAAGAATTTTTAAATGCAAGTCCTTATTTTAATCCATCTATACATAAGCCTAGATACGAATATTCTGACGAAGAAGGTAATATAGTGTATTATAAAGAAGGAGGAACTACGAAAAAAAGCAGCCAAGTAATCAAAGGTGGCGTCATGTATGATTTACCTGTAAGTTTTACTCAGAAACCCGAATCTGATTCGAAAAATATCGTTAATACTGAAAATGAAAAATTAAATAATTCTGATATAGATGATTCGGAATTTACTACTGAGGATATTTTGGATTTAACTTCTATTGCAGCAGATGCTGTTGCTGTAGGATTATCTATGTCTGGCGTTCCTGTAGCAGGAGGAGTTGCGGGATTAGCTTCGGCAGGAACTGCTTTTGCGGCTGATTTGCAAGATGGATTCGATATGGAAGACGGAGTATCGCTTGCATCTAATATAGCTCTTGGTGTAATATCTGGAGTTCCGGTATTAGGCGCAATTTCGTCTGGAGCTAAATTGTTTAATCGAATTTCTAAAGCCTCTAAAGTATTGACTAAGGCTTTTGCTCTCGCAGGAGCTACAGATGCAAGTCTTGCTATGTATTCAATGATTGAAGAAGGTGATTGAAACATACAGGATATGCAAAGAGTTATAGGAGGATTGACCACTATTGCAGGATCTAGATTATTAAAAAGCGCTAAAGCTCATGATTTAAAACCATCTGTTAAAACAGATAATGGAGATATGGAGTTATCTAGTGAGCAATTAAATGTTTTATCTAAATCAAAAACAAAAAATGAGGTACGAAACACCTTGTCTAAATTTGAAGATGATTTCATAAAATCTTCTAAGAAAGAAATTGACAGACAAATAGTAAAATCAAAATCTGAAATAAATAAGATAAATAAAGACATTGATAATAATGTTGGAAATAAAGACGAGTTGATAGACAAGAGAGCTAAAATTGAAAAAGATATAGCTAATTTAGAGAGTATAGAATCTAGAAAAACAGATTGAACTAATTTTGATCCTACTGACGCAGGATTTTCAAATAAACTTTGAGGAAGAGTATCTGTTAATACTAAACCCGGACTACCCGAGAAACAAATAGTTGGCTCTACTCCTGGATTAAAGCCTAGAATAAAAGCAATGGCTTCTAATATCAAGCATGATTATCAAAGACCTTTAGTTCCTGTACAAGATCAAATACTTGAGACAAAATCGACTCATTGGTGAACAGGAAAACCTATTGAAAAGGTAGTTTCCTTTAGGGAGTATAAAAATTCAAATCCAGAAGGAATGGAATGGGATTACAAAACTAGTTCTTGGAAAAAGAGCATGAATTCATCTTCGAATCTTAATGTTGATAACAGTCTTCCAGAAAAGCCTTCTAAAGGACCCGGAAGAGGATTTAGGTTTGTCTATAACGAGGAGACTAAAAAATATGAAAGAGTTTCTAATTTATCTAATAAGTCAGTTCCAAAAGGAGCTTCAGGAATGAAATTTAAGCCAATAAATCCATTCCTTACATTGAATCCAGTAACTCCAATATTAGATACAACTGATGCGTCTTATAATGCTTGGGGGATATCTAACCCAGCGGGATATGTAAAACCACTAGATTCAATAATAGGTAGATCTGCTCAAAAAACTAAAAACAATAGTATAGTTGAAGCATTGAAAGGAGTCAAAGATCCTTTTGAGAAACAGCCTATAGTTGTTGACGGAAATACTAATAATCCTATTTCTAAATCACTTAAAGATAGATCTAATTTAATAGAGCCTATTGGAAATGCTTTGGGCTGATTATTATCTAATAAAGCGACAGAAAAAGCTGCGGATATTTCTGTAAAAAGTTTGCAGGATGCAGCTAGGATCAGAGATTCCAGAACTGATTTTATAGCTCCTGCGTATTACGATGATTCGCAATACGTTAAGTCTGAGTTAAAAAATCAACTTAATGATGGAGTTCCAGCTACTAGTTCAGATGGATTTTTGAATGTGGCACAAGATTTAGCTAAAGCTCAGTATTTGACTAAAGCTTTTGGCGAAATAACTAGAAATGCTTCAAATAATTACAGAAATTATTTAACAGGAGTTACTGAAATTCACAATCAGAATTCATCTGCAAATGATGCTGTTGCTATGCAAAATAACGCTAGATCTAGAGCTACTATTCAAAATATAGGAGGAGTTAGATCTGGAGCTACTTTACAAAAAGGACAAAATACGTTTAATTTTATAAAAGGATTGGCGAGCCATTGATATAAGGATACTCAGCTAGATGCTGCTAGACCAATGAATGCAGTAATGAGACATCTAGGATTTGACGATGATTATAGGAATGCGCTTTCTAAAAATCCTGAATTAACTATATCCGAATGATTGGAAAACACTAAAAAAACTAAGGAGTTTGAAGCAGCTATGCAAGCATATAGAACAAATTTTAAGATATAAATGCAAAATAATAAACCTATAAGAAGGATTAGAAAATACAATCAAGGGGGTGTTAGTTACACCCCTTTTTATCAATATTTTGATAATTCTCAACAATCAGGAAAAGAAGATGGAGGATATGAGATAGATGATCAATTATCGAAAATGATGGAAAAAGGATTAACTAACGATGTTCAAAATTTTAAATCATTAATAACTGGTTCTTATTCGAAAGTATTTGATCCTATTTCTGGAACATATGTAGAACCTAAATTAAATAGTGCGCAATTAGTAGAATTACAAAGCATAGCTAAAGAGGTTGCCACGAATTACGAGTTGTTTAATGAGGCAATGGATCATTTAAAAACAACTAAAACTCTTCAAGAGTCTGCAATATCTAACTCTGGAAACATGTACATAATTGATGAGGGCGGAATGCTAGGGGAAATTTCAATTGAAAATTTCGATAGAGATAAGCATAGGTCTGTAAGTTATGGAGAACTTATGAATCTTAGAAATAATGGAGTACGAGTGGATACGGATTTGGGAAAAAAGGACTTGATGCTTTACAATAAGTCAGTTATGATTGATGCTCAAAATGCTATTGGAATAAATGACGTTAGAAAAGAAATACACTCTTTACTGAATAATATAGAATACAATAAGAGGAATACTTATTCAGTAAAAGATCGAGATAAAATAAGAGGAGGATATGAAGAAATCATAAAAAATGGAGCGGATGGAATTTATAAAATAACAAGCTTAACTCCAAATGCTCGAGAAGCTGTCAGATATCTTTGAAGCGGCTTAGATGAAAATCATAAGAATAGAATAAGAGCTGACATTGCATCCAGGGGAGAAAAGGTGGATCAAAAATCTATTGCAGAAGAACTAAGTATGATTATAAGTTCTGACTTAAAATCTGAGGTTACATCTATTTTAGATGTAGAGGCTTCGGATGCAGCAGGATTACTAGGAGGATCATCAAGAGAATCTCTTACTACAAATTCTGTAGTCCAGTCTATGACTAGACCGTTAAATGCTGAAAGAACCACTGTTGAGATTGATCCCGGAGATAATGCCATTAAATTACCGGCATTTGAAAAAGGACCCGTTGTTACAAGAGAAGGGGCAGCAATAGAGCAAACCACACTTGGAGATATACTGGAATCTAAAAACTCTGCATTAGGATCTGTTGCTGATAGATCTTCAGTGTTTATTGGCGATAAGCACTTAACTATTGATGATATGAATTACATAGTTCCTAGAGACATGACTAGTAAAATAGTGTTCTTGCCTTCAGTTCCAGACGAAAACACAGGAGGATATAGAATAGATTTTGATGTGATCGAAAGGGTGGAAGAACTCAAGAAGTTTATCAAGGAAAACCCATATGCAACACAATTAGAAATTAATGAAAAAGCAAAAGGGTTATCAGGAATATATGATTTTAAAAATGATGTATATTTAGAAGGAAGTGGTAATTTGCAAATGTATCACGCCATAAATGTTTATGGAAATTCTGAAGATTTGTCCGAAGTTGGAACCACATGACTAGGCAACGTGAAATCAGATTCTAAATTCATTAAACAATTAGAAGGAGATGCTGAGGAAGAAGCAAGGAGAGCCTTTGATAGAATAATGGAGAAAAAAGAAATAGATTATTCTAGCGGATGGTTTGACTCAAATCATTTAGTAGAGGGAGTAGCTTACGTTAGAGTTATACCTCAATTGGGAGAAGCTAATTCAGAAAAAGTATATTATGATAAGCGAGAGACTCAGCAAAGAATTTCTGCAAGAAATAACAATACAAACATTAAATCAAATTTCGATTAATGGGACAAAATAAACAAAACGATTGGATTGCAACATTGTTGTTTCAGCCAGATGTAACACTGCATGATTTGCAGAATAACGACATAACTCCTGACAACACAACAATCCAAGATAGAGAATGATATAAGTCAAAAGATCAAATAAAGCAAGCTTTTTCGGATGAAAAAGGAAATTTCAATGATGTTGAATTTGAAAAATATTACGAAAGTGCATTAACAATGTATAATGATTTTTCAAAAACAATTTTTATGGACAATGCCTTAAATACCGATTATGAAAAATTTGCAGAATTTGGATTTGAAGATATAGGGTTTGCGGTTACCAAATCTGATAAAAAAACTCATACAGGAATTAGCGGACTGGGAATAACTAAAGAAGAAGGGGATGCTTTATCCGACAGAGAATACGGACAAGGAAATAATGTATGGAATTATTCTGAGCAAAAATGAGAAACTTGAACTCCTGAAGATATGGGAGGATTGTTCAAAGGACTTGTTAGACCCACATTAGTGCTAGCTCAATATGAGGAGGATTTTTATGATGAAAATACAGGAATTACTCATGCAAAAGGAAGTTATAAATTAAATTCGGATGGAGAAACTTTTTATGAAACCTTGGACGGAAGAGACATTGTGGGCAAAGAAGTTCTTAGGTATTCTGATACTTTAACTCGAGAAGAATCCGCTTGAAACAAAATAGATTTTTATGATTCTGACGGAATTCATAAATCTATAGGCGGGACTATAATGAAAGCTATTGCGAATATTGTTCCTTATGTAATTCCTCAAACCAGAATGCTGTGATCTGCTGTTAATGTTGTAACTGAACTAGGAACAGCTATTCCAAATTTAGCTAAATCTATAAACGCTGTTGCAGGAGGAGACTCTAATAATGTAAAATTAGCAAAATCTATAGAATCTTTTTCATCTAGATTTAAATCTACTGAATCAGATAATTCTAGAGAAAGAATGGTAACATTTGAGAATTTAGGAAATATGATTTCTCAGATATCTGGACAGCTATATCAGCAGAAATTAGTAGGATCTTTACCTAAGTTAGCGGGAAGCGAAAATAGGACACTTGGAAGAAATTTAGCATTAGGCTATATGGCTGCAACATCTTCCCAAGAAACATATAATGAATTTATTAAGGCTGGAGCAAGTGAAAAAGTTGCAGGCTGGGGAGCTATCTCCTCTTTAGGAGCTATGTATGGATTAATGAATATGAATTATTTTAGAAATTCATTATTTAAAAATTCGTGATTAGATGAAACTGAAATAAAGGGGATTACCAAAGCTATAGCAAAATCTGCAATAGATAAAAACAATTTAGGCAAAGTTACTAATTTGGGTGCTAAAGAAGGTGCTAATTTTATCACAAAAACTCAAAATAAAATAAAGGACAAATGGTTGGAATTTGCTAACAATGCTAATTCTACAAATATACAAACAGCAAAGCAATCGTTAATGCAATCATCTATTAGTGAAGCTTTGGAAGAAACTTCGGAAGAATTAGTATTCGATTTTGTCAAGGGAGTTAATTTGGGATTAAATGCACTAGGTGTAAATATGACTAAAGATCCAAATAGTAAGTTAGATTTTGGATATAGCGCTGAAGACGCTTTACAAAGATATGCCATGTCTTTCTTTGGAGGTGCAATTGGTGGTCCCATCTTTAGGCTTCACGGAATCATAGATAAAAGAATTCAAGGCGTGAACGACAGAATTAATTTATCGGGTAATGATGGATTGGTACAAGATTTCGTATATCATATTCGACAAGGGAAAGAAAATGAAATTAAGGATTATATAAAACATTTATGAAAAAAAGGTAAGTTAGGAGATGTTAATTTATCTGGACTAGAATATGAATTAATTGATAGAGGCGGAGAAGCATCTATTAAGTATTTGCCTGCAAATATAGGAGAAAGTCAGAACGATCTAGTTTATAAGCAACTTGTAAGTTATGTAGATAGTATTGTATCTACAATCAAATTAACGGAAAATGCTGTTCAGAATGATTCGGTAATGAGTGTCATAAATCCAGATTATAAGAAATCGGATATTATTGAGAAATACTTACTCGAACAAAAAAATTCTAATAACAACAAAACTGAGTACGATGCTATATCTGAAATGATAGTTCGTGAAGGATTGGCAAATAAAATGTACAACGATTTAGATTCGCTTACAACTAAGATACTTACTATAAATTCTCAAATCCGAGAGCTCAATTCTAATTTAAATGAAAGTAATAAAGATTCTACAGAAGTTAAATTAGGGGAGTTAAATAAAGAGTTGAAAGAGGTTGTTGACAGGAGAAACAGCATAATAAAAGGAGAATCCAATGATTATTATTATGGAGAATCCGTATTTATATTAGACTCTAATTTACATAAACCTTTTATCGATATTTCAATCAATGATTACGCTATATCTAAATACGGTAGATCTTTTAATGCACTAGATGAAGGAGTTCAAAATTCATTAAAAAACTCATACGATTCTTACAAAGGATTAGATTTCAGTGAAAAAGTATCTGATGCATATGATATATTCTTAGGAATAAATAAATTCATATCACCTGATTTAAATAAACTTGATTTGAATGGAAATGCAGAATCTATTCATGAGAAGAATTTGCAAAATGCTAAAAATATAGAAAAATCGATATATGATCAAATATTCAAAGGATTAAATATATCGGAATTTGAAAATGTTACAATTTCTGAAAATTTAGCAGCGGTTCCAAATTCAGATTATTCTGCATACGGAAATTTATATTTAGAAGAATTGTGGAATTCTGTAAATAATTCAAATTTAGATGATGTGTCTAAATCTGTAATATTAGAAAGAGTTAATAATTTAAATAATATTTTTAATGAATATTCATCACATTCGTCTCCTTCTATATATTTTACAGATTCTGATAAATCTTTAAACGGAATTATAAATAACATAAATTCAATATCTGATTATTATAAAACTTCATCATCTGATTTTTATTCTTATTCAGGAAATTCAGACTTGATTTATTTGTTGAATAATTGAAATTACGATAATGTAAATAGTATTGAATTAAAAACTGTAGAATATGCCATGAGCGGCATTATTGATAATATTAAAAATGGAAATTATAAACAAGCTGCAAATGATGCAAAATATTTACTTGATGATTATGAATTAAGTGAAAAGTTAGCTTCCGCTATTGAAAATTATGAAAATTCTGTAAAAGGATTAAATAATTACACAGTATCTCCTTTGCTTGAAAATATAGTAATTTCATTAGGAGGCAAGAAATTTACTACATTACTAAATTTATTACAATCTAATGAAAATAGATTCAATAAAGAATTATCAAAAACTTATGTTATTGACAATCCTGATGCAGAGCAAGAATTGATTAAATTTCAAGAATATATAAATATTCTAGCAACTGTTATCAATTCAGCTAAAGAAAATAACTTCAATGGATATGTTAATGATCAAAATGGAGATATATCGCTTGCAACTATATCCGAATATACTGCAAATATCTTATTAAATGATTTGGTTAAAATTGAATTTAAACTAAAGAATTTATTGAGAATTTCTAAAGAAAATCAAAATAAACGATTGACTATAAATCAGGATATTGAAATAAATATGAGAAAGCTATTTACTTCAAGCTTATCTGATAGAATTGACAAAATTAATGGGATCTTTAATACGGAATTAAAGCCTATTGATGTAAAATCTTTTAATAGAGAATCTTATGGAGAAACGTTGAGATCGGTAATAGATTTCGAAACTGATTTTTATAGGCAAATTAGATCTAAAGGATATTCTTCTGATCAAATAATTAATAACCTAATCGAAGCTTTAGATGTTTCGGATAAAGACTTAATTAATCAAGAATCTCCTAGAATGTCCACATCTGAAATAGTGTTGTCAAAATACGGAATGCTAGTACATGCAGCTACTATATTGACAGTTTCTAGTGATGCGTATTTAGATAAATTGAGCAAAATGTCATTAAGTGATGAATTTGAAGACAAGGCGTTAATATTCCCACAAGAATATGATGTCAGAATTTCTTATTCAAAATTTAAGGATTCTTCGTTATACGATTCTATTGTAAAGTCTATTCATAATGTAGCTAAAAAAGATAAGGATAGCGCATATGTTAGATCGTTAGTTCCGTCTGATATTATTTTTATGCCAGGATATGGAGGAACAGGGAAAACATCGGGAGTTTTATTGCTATTAAAATTAATGTCTGAAAATAACGAAAACAATGTATCCTTATTAGCTCCTACTAAAAAAAGAGTTAATAAATTTGCCGAAGATGTTAAAATTGATAAAAATAACGCATTTAGCAAGAAAGAATTTTTCGAAAAACTTGGAATTAATCTTGAAGATATAACATACTCCCTAGATGAAAAAAACAACTTTATAATATTGTCTGAAAAATCTAAACAAATTATAGAAAAAGCTAAAAGTAAATTTGTATTCAGTAAATCTGGAATTGGCAAAATACTTCTAATAGATGAAATTACTTTATTTTCAGAACCTGAATTATCTATCATTAGTAGTATTTTAAATGGAAATTCTTTTATAGCAACAGTGGGAGATACTTCTCAGGTCGCAGCTAAAGTATCTGTTGAACACAAAGGTGATGTAGTTGAAAAATATTCAGGAATAGAAGAATTAATTGCAATTCAAACTCCTTCTTTAACAATGTCTTTAAGATCAGGAAATCTGGCTGAAATTGAAAACAACAGTACAATTAACAGAATTAATGACGTCGTTCATTATGGGAGAACTCCTTATGATGATTCTGGCAAAGTGTCAGAAAAGGTTAATAGTGAGTTGAAATTTAATCATGAATTTGTTTACTACGAATCTGATACCAACTTTTTTGGAAAGAAATTAATCGATGATTCTCAAATACAGGAGTACGTTAATAAATTTTCTTCTTACGGAGATGTTAAAATTGCAATAATTACATCTCATGATACTTTAAAATACACAGGATTAATTCAAGGAAACCCTAAAGTAGAAGTTATTCATATAGATAACGTACAGGGAGATGAATTTGATTACGTTATAGGAGACGTAGATTTGACCGACGGAGATGCTGTTCATAAAATGAGAGTTCTTACAATGTTGTTAACTCGAAATAAAATAGGAGCAGTATATATTCCTAATGGAATAAACGGATCTTCGTTTTACAATAATTTTGAATTTATTGAATCAGCAGAACATTCTATAGATATTCAATTAAACACAAATCAAATATCTGAATTTAAAGAATGGTCTAAATCCGGAATCGAGTTTGCCTTAAAAGACAGAATTATATCTGAGGAAATTTCCTTTCAGAATGAATATATTAAGTATTCAGATGAAAAAATTGAAGAAAGTCTTAATGAAGATAACGATCAATCGCAAAAATCAAATGAATTGCAAGAGTCAAATGAACTATCTGAAGAATCTAAAGAAGAATTAATAATTGAAAATATGCCATTGAGTCAAATTGACGAAAATGACAATCCTTTTAAGGAATATGAAGATTCTTCGTTTGTAAGTAATGATCAAAAGGCAATTGAAGGAGATAATTCAGAATCATTCCAAATATCTAAAATTCCTACAAAGGTTAAAATAAATAACAATTCTAGTGATTCGTATGAAACGAAAAGATGGTCATGAAAAAGTTTTCTGAATCCAGATTCAAATGTGTCATTAATATTAAATGATATTAGGGGTGATTTTCCAAATAACAAAGAAAATAGCTTATTTAAATTTTTATCTAATAGAAACATTGAAATTACGGATGAAGAATATTCTAGTTTAGTGAATTTGTTCAGATCTGCTATATATAGGTCAAATCAATATAGAAACATTAATGAAGAATTAAGAAATAAAGTTCGTAGTGATTTTAATAATTCAGTTTACACAGAAATTAACAATATTATCAAACTATTAGAATCTGACAATTATTCATTTATTGTCGAATCTTTAGGCGGAATTGACTCTAATGGTAAGATATTGTACATTTCTTTAAATGTAGAAGGGTTTGAAATGAAAATCCCTATAGAAAATGGTGTCGAATTGGATCATAGGAAATTTGATAAAAACGAAATCTCGTTCAACTTAAAAGGGAGTCCGTTTATTGAAAAATCATCTGGCAATTCAATGGTAAAACTTGAAGATTACGTCAGTCGCATAAATGTAATTGCATCAAAGCCTTTTGTACTTGTAATTCCTGATGATTATGTTCCTAGTAATGATAGAAATAATAAATTTATACAATATAATAATGGAAAGTCAATGGTTTTACTAACAGACGATCCTTTTTATAATGACGGTAAATTTGAATCTCAAAAAGAATCTAACGATGATATAATGAATAATACCAATACCGCTTTAGCTGGAGTTCAAATAAAAGAATCAGCAAGTAATGTTTTTCAATTAGCTTTAGAAATACATAATAATTTACAGCTAAGAAGAAACAATATTCTCCAAACTGTTAAGGATGAAGAAAAAGCTTCGGTTAAAACTCGTCTTGCTAAAGAGGGTTATATGTCAGAAATTATTTCAA
>CAYJFZ010000025.1:5205-13984 GCA_964369975.1 uncultured Oscillospiraceae bacterium | reverse complement strand
TAGGAGTTTAAATTTCTTGGCATTTATATACATAATTACACTAATATTATAATATGGAATGAGAAGTTAACTTGAATTGTATAAAAAAGGTAGCTATTGGAAAATTTGAAAAAATAAAGCATAATACATACATTTTTGTATTTTCTGATAAATATTATGTAGAAAATGACACGTTTGTTATTATTGGTTATTCAGGAAACTTTCATATACATAAATTAATTGAATTTGAAAATGAGTATTATTGCATTTGCAAAAGCGATAATTTTAAGTTAAATAACAATGTAAATATAATCAAATATAATATGGGATATTTCACACGTTTTAAATTAAAGACAAACTTAACTCAAGATGAGTTAAATGCCATGCATAAAATCTCTAATTATGCACATAGTTTAGAAGGATTAGATTTTGAGGCAAAATGGTATGATCATGAAGAAGAAATGCTGGAGTTGTCGAAATTGTTTCCAACTAAAGAATTTGTTTTACACGGAATAGGGGAAGAACGAATTGATGATTGGGTTAAAGTTTTTAAAAATGGCAATATGGGAGTTTCTAGATGTAAATATATTCATCCTTCTATAGAAGAAGCTAGGAGAGATATGTAATGGAATTTTATACATCTGATTCGAATTTTATTACTATATATGGTAAAGTTCGAGGATACGCTATCAAACATATGGATCCATGAAAACATTATAAATTCGAAATTAGATATTTTATCAATAGTAAATCATTTAAAATTTCTAATCCTAAAGATTTAAGTGTTACTTCCGTGGAAAAACTTAAGGAAAGGATAGATAGAATTTATAATGAGGATTTAAATAATGAATACAATTAATATGAAAGTAAAAGAATTTATAGAATTCATAAATAATAATCCGTCTGATGAAAAATTTCTATGTTTAACAGATGTTGATTGAAGAATTCAGGATGGGGATTTAGGAACTCCTGAAAGAGTAGCATCTAAATTAGAAATTGACAATCATAGATGGTTTTCAACTGCTGTTGATGTATATAAATTAAATGACGGATTTGTTGGAGTGCGAGGATGTTATCAAAGTTTTTCAGAAATGCAAAGTTGGGAAGATGTGGGATATAAATGTCACGCATTAGAATACGAAGAAATTCCTAGCGTTACATATAAACCAGTAGAATAATGAGTCATACAGAATTACATACAGGCAAATTAAGGCAGATTGATCTTTTAGGAAAGACGGCAGAGGAGTGAGCTAAAGAAAAATGTATTGAACTACAAAATGGTAATGATGAATTACAGGAATATGATACATATTTACAAGATCTTCTTTGTTATCATGCTTGAAATCATTCTGAATTAGAAGAAAGATTTTTCCATAGCAAAGGAAGAATTTTTGAAATATTTGAACATGTAGAACATGATGATTGTTACGGAATTTATGAATTATATCCAGATGGCAATGGAAATTATAATTTTATAATGAGTTTCTCTAATGGAGAAACATGTTTAGCTGAATGCATTGAAGAAGAATTAACTAATATATAACATGAAAATAATAGTATTAAATTACAATTCAGGAACTGCTGATATAATTCATTTAGATTATATAGAAGATCAGATAGGATCTGATATAGAAAAATATCTTGAAAAATTTTACAATATAGATGAAATTTCATATATGATTACAGATGACTTTGAATTATATACACTAGTTCCTAAAACAATAAATAATTTATAATAAAAAAAATGATAACACCTATATTAAATATACCTAGACTTAGGAAAAAAGAATACTTAACAATTCATAATAATGAAATTATAAAAATTGTTCCTCAGAATCTTACAATCGTATATCATGATGACAAATTTATAGTTGAAATTTTATGTGCAATAGGAGAAGGAACTCATCTTTTTATCGTTTCTGAAGATTTTAAATTATATGACGATTTAAAAAGTTTTGAATCTAATTCTTTTGTAGAAGCATCAGACTTTTATTTTCCTAACATGGAAATTAAAAGAACAGCTATTGCGAATATTGACGGAAGTAACAAAATTACTTACAACACATGGGTTATTCAAAATGACATTCCTTCTAAAATTGAATTGAATTCATTTGCTTTACATTATAATTATTGCAAATACGGACCTAGTTACACAAATTACACTTCTAATTTTTCTGGATCTTATTTTTATGAAAATAGAGAGTCCGCATTAGCTTATTGTGATATAAAATCAAATTCTGCAAATGGATTACCATTTAAAGGATTATTAGTTGATACGAAATTAAATTCAGATCAAAAAAAATTAATAAATTCTTTTGTTAAACTTTATTCTGAATTGAAAGACAATAACATAAAGCTAATTTATGACGAATATAATGGAAAATTCATTGCATTTAATAATAATGGAGATTATGTTGTTGAATATGATCCTGCAATAGAAAATTGTATAGAGTTTTCAAAAAACATGAAAAGATATGCGCTTCCTATAGAAGTATTTGTAGCTGGAGAAGAATGTTGTATTTATAAGAAATCTGATGAAACTAATAGATCCTAATTTTGAAATATGGCATCAAGAAGAAGGTCTTGAGGGCATATATAAACAAATAGAGAAGTGCGGAAGAATTTGTTATGCTAGCGATCCTATAGAGGGTAAAGCTAAAGATTTTGTAGATAGGATGATTAAATTAAATCATGGAGCAGTACTGGAACACGGAACTGTGTATTTATTTATAAAAATGGATAAATATGGAACTATATTTGATAAATATATTGGAAACAAATATTCAAAAACTTACATATATGACATTATTCCAAATACTGAATTTGCAGTTTATATTACAACTAATTTAAGGGTGTTAATCGAAAACGACTGGCTTGACGATTTGCGATATTTATGCGAACCTACAGAATATCACGAAAAAAGAATTGCCGTTAAATTTACTTGTGACAGAATTGGATCTCAAAGTAATGTTAGACACAGACCTCATTCTTTCGGGCAAGAATCTACTAGATTTTGCAATTTTAATAAGAGTAAATTTGATAATCAGGTTAAATTTAGCACTCCTAGACTTTTGAATAAGCAAGATATATTAAATTCGGCGCACGATTTTGAAAATATGGCTAAAGAATTCTCTTATAGTTCCTCAACTTTATCGAGAGATGATTGGGATGCATTAGATACTTGGGTATTTGCAAGTCTTGTTTCTGAATGGGCTTATTTTAAACTCTTAGACTGTGGATGGAAGCCAGAAGACGCTAGATGTAAATTGTCTTTTGATCTTTCTACAGAAATTGTTCACACGGCATTTATTTCTGATTGGAGGCATTTCTTTGCATTAAGATCTGAAGGAAAGACTGGAAAACCTCACCCTGATATAAAATTATTATCGGATGGTGTAATGAATGAATTCAAGCAATTAAATTTAATATAATGGACAAATATAGAAAAAAGGCAATAAATGATGATTTATCAAAATATTGCATCCTTTCCCAAAAATATGATTATATAGAAGTGTCAGAATGGCATAATGGAGAAGGATTTGACATTGATATGAATGGAACATTAATTAGATTGACGCATGGTCAAATCGATGCGATGACTCACTTAATTAAGGAATTACAATACAATTTTAAAGAAAAAGATTAATATGAAAAAAGATTTAGTATTTTTTGGAGATTCAGGGTTAACCTCAACATCTGCAAATCATATTGCCAATATGGCAAAAGAAACTTATTTGAAGCTTGAGGAAGGGTTAAAAAATTTTCAATATTATAATGAAAATATTTCCCTAATCAATTCTTCTGATGTTAAAGCAACCAAAAAATCTGTAGATGTACAATTTTTTGACGATTATATATCTAAAATAGAATATATTGGTAACTTGAAATCTCTTATAGCATGGCTTAGGGAAGCTATTGCTGCAAGAGATAGATTAAAATTAGAAGTTAATAAATATACTTTTGATAAGTATGTTTCTGAATTCAATTTAGAATTTACTGAAAAAAATTCATTAAAATTACTTACCGAAGATGAGTATTATGGATCATTGTCAATTAAGGAAAGGAATAGATACTATTGGTTAGAAACACAAGTTTCTAATATTGGTAAATACATTCACGACGATTCTATATTATATAAATGCAGAAAAGGAATTTCCAAAATTGAATCTAATCCTATACAAGTAACATTGAATGGATCCGATTCTATAATAACTGAACAAACTCTCAATCCGGGAGTTTCTGTAAAAATAGATGAAATGTTTTTTAAATTACAAAATTTACATAGGACATATCAATCAGAATTGAATTCTATGAAATTTAAATGCGAGGAGGCTATCTCTAAATCAAAGTCTGCATATCTTCAGGAAAGCCAAAGAATTGCAACTCAAAAAGAATTTAAAGAGCAGTCTATTCTAGCAGATTACAAAGTATATATTAAAACTTTATCGGATAAAATCTTAGCATATAAGATAGTAATTCCGAATCATCTTTTAGAAACATATAAAACATTAAGTAAATAAAGACCTAGAGAATAGTCTCTTAACTTTATTGAATATGTGTAATAAATATTTTAATACTCTTAATAATAATAACATAATCTTAAATTACGATAGAAAATTCAAAAATCAATAAAACTTGACTTAGCCTTAGCTTTTGATGAATTTTCTAGTTCTAGATCTAACTTTTATTTTAGATGATAGTAATATTTATTACACATAACTTTTTATTATGAAAATTACAATACTATTAATAGCTATGCTATATTGCAATTTGTTTAATAGCAATAACGCTAGTCTAATCTCTCTTGCAGAAACTGCACCAGAAAAACCCGCTCTTGAAGATCTTCCTATTAGTAAAGAAAACTTGATGTTAGCACTAAATCATTATGAGCTTAGCCATCATGATATACTGTATGCTCAAGCTATCTTAGAAACAGGTCATTTTCAAAGTAGAATATTTAAAGAAAAAAATAATTTATTCGGATTATACGATTCTTCAAATATGGAATTTTTTAAATTTGAACATTGGTCACATTCAGTAAGAGGATATAAAAGATCTATTCAGTATAGAATAAAAGAAGGAGAGGATTATTATTCTTTCTTATCTAGAATCAAATATGCTGAAGACCCTGATTATATTATCAAAATAAAAAAGATAGTAAATCAGTAACTAAAATTATTTTGATTTTTTGATTAAATTTTATAAAATTAACAATAGGATAATATATTCAGAATCTGATAATGCATTTGAAAACTCAAAACCCATTTCAGACTTTAATATATTTGACTATGATGATTTACACATATTAAAAGATAAGAAAAACACAAGAGATGAAGTATTAGCAAGGAATCATATTACTAGTTTTAAGATTCTAATTCAAGTTTATTATTTAAATACATTGAAAAAAATTAAATTATCAAAAATGGTATGAAAATATGTTTGCGATAAAGTTAATGAATTGATCAAAATCATTCCTAATGTATTTAATAATATTCCGAATTTTTATCAAGAATTAATAAATGATGGTTTGGTAATCAAATAATTTTAAACAAAAACAAAATGAATCACTTCAAAGCCTTATTGGCAACTATTTACGGTTTCATGCTTTTGCCTTTTACGTTACTAGGAGGGGCAGGCTATTTATTTTTCACAGGATATACTGCTTTTGCGGTAGCCTCTATTATTTTATTCATAATCTTAGAGTTAGCGTTTTTTGGAAAGATCCAATTACCAACAACTAAAGATTATGGCTCACAATAACAAAGTAGAGATTAACGGAGAAACGCTTTATATTCATGAAGCGAACGAAGATTTTATAACTTATTCTTTAGATGGAGATATTCTTTCTTCGGAATCAATATCTTTAAACGAATTAGATTTAGATGTAATTAATAAAATATTTAATTAAATATGGTAATCTTAATGATAATCATGATTTTATTGGTATATTATTTAATTAATAATAAGAGGTCCTACAAAATAGGACAAATATTATACTCTAAAAAAGGATACTCTTGTATAAGAATTTTAGATATTCAAAATAAAGAGAATATTATTTGAATCAAATATCTAAATCATGATTCTAGGCAAATTTGTACCCAAAAACTAGATTTATTATTATTAGAATATAAATCCTATGATTAAAGAACACAATTTAAGCAAAATTTATAAAGATAAAAAGAAACCTTTAAGAAAATTAAAGGACGCTCCTACCGAAAATAAAAAAGGTAAAAAAAAGTCTAATCGTAATAAAGTAGATAAATTTAATTATTTATCCTATGAAGATTAATTGTTTATCCTCCCTTTAATTAGGGAGGGTATTTTAAAAAAAATATAAACATGATGACAATTGGAATTATAGCAACAATACTTATTACTTGTGGGTATTTTCCTCAATGCTATAGAATATTTAAAACTAATAATGTAAATGGATTATCGTTAAAAACTTTTATAACAATATTTGCAGGATTGCTATTGTGGACCATTTATGCTATTAGTAATAGGGACTACCCCTTAATGATTAGTAGTGCATTGAGTTGTATTCAAGTAGGATACATTTGCACAAAAATCTATATAAATATTTGGAGATAAAGAAAATTTTTATTATCTTTGTACTCCAAGATGATAAGTAATATACTTATTATAAATGCTCGGTTCGAATATCGGTTTAGTTCGCCACCCTTTCACGGTGGAAAGAGGGGTTCGATTCCCCTATCGAGTACAAAATAAAAAACTCTTCGGGGTTATTAGAGGGTTAAGACCATCCCTGTCGGATTTTGGTAACAAAAGAAAAACCTTTAAGGCGGTGCAGTTTAGTAGTTTCTGCACATATTTTAAAATGCGAATATAGTATAGAGGTAATACAAGGCACTTCCAATGCTTAGTCGTGAGTTCGATTCTCACTATTCGCTCGTAATATTAAGCTAACGGCTATTTTAAAAGGTGGGACGCTCAAACTATGTCGGACGATGAGTGAATAGTTAAAACGTAACCAGATTGCTTAATATTTAAATTCCTTCTTAACTCAATGGCTAGAGTACTGCACTTTTAATGCAGGAGTTCCAAGTTCGAATCTTGGAGGAGGAACAAAATTGCGGGGTGGTAGCAGTTGGTAGCTCGTCGGGCTCATAACCCGAAGGTCGCAGGTTCGAGTCCTGCCCCCGCTACTTTTATCAATAATTTTATTTATGAAAACAATTTTAACAAAAACAACCTCAGTATTACTTAGAATATTAAATTCTAAAACTTGGGTTACATCAGGAACTATACCAATTAGTTTATAGTTCCTTTAAATTAGGAAAAATTAATTTAAATATACGCTTCTTTAGTATAATGGCAGTACAACAGACTTCAAATCTGTTAGGTATGGGTTCGAGTCCTGTAGGGAGCGCAAATGACCAGGTTATGAAAATAGCCTGGATTTTTTATCTAAAATACATCAAAAATGGAAAAGATATTAAAAAAAATAATGGATTTTTATAATTTGGATAACATAGATCAGTATAAAACAAAATATAATTCTGCATCTGATTTCGAATTATCTATTTTAATAATGAGAACCAATAGAGAATCTTATGGATTTATTCAAAAAAAACTAGGAGATCCTCCAAAAAAAAAGATACGAGAAATTCTGTTAAAATTTAATAAAGATTTAATAGATATTGATTGTAATTATAACAAATTAAAATAAAATGTACAAAGAAGTTAAATTTGATAACGATTGTAAAGAAAGTTTGAGAAATGGAATCTTAATTGCATCTAAAGCAGTTGGATCTACATTAGGACCAAAGGGGAGAACCGTAATTATAGAGGGAGTAAATTCTCCTCATGTCACAAAAGATGGAGTAACTGTAGCACGAGCATTGAATGATTCTGACCATTTTACAAACATTGGAATTCAGTTAATAAAAGAAGTCGCATCTAAAACTTGTAATGACGTAGGAGATGGAACTACCACAAGTTCAGTATTAGCTCAAGCTTTAATCGAATACTCTGAAATTGAAATTTCAAAAGGCATTAATCCAGTTAAATTAAAAAAAGAACTAGAAGACGGAATAAAAATTGTGACTGATTTTATTAAAAGTCAAGCTATTCCTATAGATCAAAATTTTGATTTACTGGAACAGGTTGCATCAATTTCTGCAAACAACGATAATTACATTGGAGTTAAAATCAGGGAAATTTTTGATGAAATAACATCCGATGGAATCATCATAGTAGAAGAATCTAAAAACAATGAAACTTATTCTGAAATAGTAAAGGGAATGAGATTTGATAGAGGGTATATAGCTCCTCAATTTATATTTAATAATATAAAAATGGAATCTATAATGGATGATGTTCTTATTCTAATTACAAATGATAAAATTAGACGAATTGAAGATATTATAGATATTATTGAATACACGTTAAAAGAATCTAAATCTTTATTGATTATTGCAGAAGATTATGAAAGCATGGCTTTAGAAGCATTGAAAGCAAATGTAATGCAATTGGGGATAAAAATAATTCCTGTAAAAGCTCCAAGCTTTGGAGAGTTTAGAAATGATGTTTTGCAAGATATAGCTGTGTTGACAAATGGATCTTTTATAAATGTAGAGAATTCTTCTGTAAAAAATGCGGGTATTCAATATCTTGGTTCATGTGAAAAAGTTATTGTCAATAAAAACAACACAACTATAATAGGAGGAAATGGCAATAAAGACAAAATAGATGATAGAATTTTGTCTTTAAAAACATTGTTGGAAGATACTGAAATTTCAGATTTTTCTAAAAATTCTATTAATGAAAGAATATCTAA
>CAYJFZ010000025.1:0-5105 GCA_964369975.1 uncultured Oscillospiraceae bacterium | reverse complement strand
TCTTTATACATCTTAACAAACTGTATGATTGTAAATAAAGATGAATTAATAAAGTTCTAATATGCAAAAATCTGAAATATTAATTACTGTCAAATCGCCTAAATTAGATGAAATAATGTCGGAATTGTCAAAAATGACTGAAAAATATAATGATGTTGATTCTGTATTTGAAGTAAAAATGAGATATGTTGCAGATTGCAACTATATTGAATTTGAGGAATGTACGTAGCTTATACCGACGGATCTTATAAGTCTTCTAAAAACAGTGGAGGATACGCATCAATTATACTAAAAGACAATAAAATTATTTGTAAATTATATGAAGGATTTACAAATACGACAAATAACAGAATGGAATTACTAGCAGTTATAGAAACTTTAAAATATTTTAAAAATCCTGTAAATATAACAATTGTTAGTGATTCTAAATATGTTATTGATAACATCGTTCTGAAGAATGTAGATAAATGATTTGCAAATAATGATTTGACTAAGAAGAATTTAGATTTGTGAAAAATTGCTTATGATTTACTTCAGATTCACGATGTTAATTTTAAATGAGTT
The DNA here is from genome assembly GCA_964369975.1 of uncultured Oscillospiraceae bacterium. GTDB lineage: Bacteria > Bacillota > Clostridia > Oscillospirales > Ruminococcaceae > RGIG3102. The sequence continues at coordinate 4,541 of CAYJFZ010000025.1, read as the reverse complement.
AAAGGTCATAGTGATAACGAATTAAATCAATTAGCTGATTTTTTTGCACAACACGCAGCCGATTGCATTGAATTAAAAAACGATTTGAAAACAAATGAGTGATAAAACAATTACAAAAGAATCAGAGATTGAAGAAAATGATTTCAAATTAGTATTCTCACATGGATACTCATTCGATTTATATTTAAAATCATCTACTGATAAATGGAAATTATTTGGATACAGCATGCCAATGGAAGCCTGCATTAAAACCATAGCACAAAATAGATTAAATACAGGCAAAAAGTATAATTTATCTGAATTTATTTCTGAATATAAACAATGTATTAACGAGTTAAAAAAATTATTAAATGGAGTTTAAAAAAGAAAAAACTAAACTTGAGGACGGAAGAAAACATCTATCCAATTTGTACCAGTCCGACCCCCAGAAAACAATGGGAAAAGAATTGGAGGATATGTTAAATCTTCAAAAAGATCGAGAATTAAAAAACTTTACCATTTATACGCAATTTTCAAATTGGTATAAAACTAAAGGATTTGTGAAATTAGCTTATTATTTTCAAGAGCGAGCTTCAGAGGAAATGACGCATCATAATTGAATAGCTGATAGACTTAGAGAATGTAATTGCGATTATGTAACTCCTTACTTAAGTGATCATAGTTTTGATTGTGAGGATATGATTGAACCTTTCGATACCACTTTATCAATAGAAATGAAAACCACTTTGTGGATTAATGAAATTTGCGATAAAGCTATAGAGTTAAAGGATCATAAAATAATATCTTGGTTATACGACAAACTAATTCCAGAACAACACGAAGAAGAATCAATGAGTCTAACTGTATTGAATATAGCAAAGCAGGAAGACGTTGATTGGCTTACAAAAGAAGAAGCTATTTTAAATTTGTATAAAAAATATAAAGTGCTTCCTAAGAATTCTGAATTTTATAAATAAATTGATAACGATTGAAGCAAAATTAATTGCAATTAAAGAAGGGTTATACACTGAATTAATATTTGAAAATGTAAACCCTATCGAACATTTAGAAAATAGATTTATAAAATGCATTAAATTACCAAATTGGGAATTTAACATGGAAATTAGTACTGGGCAAATAGGTTATTTAACTTATGAGAAAGCTATTTCCGGAGAAAAGTATTTTAGAAGAGAAGATGAAGATTATGACTTTTATAAACATAATGCTTTTTATATGAAAAGCTTTATTATAAAACCTAATAATCAAATAATAAGAAAATATAAAATATAATGAACAGAGATATGTCTCAAACTCTTAAAAGAGCACTTAAACAAAAATCAGAGAACGATATTAATTCTTTCACCTGAAGAGATAAACAAGGAGTTGAGGTTAGAATGCTAGATATGACAGAAAAAGAATTGCAATCAGCATTTAACCATTGTAAAGAAATGCTATGAAATGACAATAGGTTCTCTCCTGGAAAATTTAATATTAGAAATAATTTGCATACAATGTTTGACAATTGTAACGCAGAATTATTTGTCAGATATGTAATACATGAAATTGATACAGATTTTCTAAATACAAATAGAAAATTAAGAGAATTTGTTTCTGAATCTAAATTAGCTAATTCTTATAATGACGATGATAGCATTTCGTTAATATTTAAAAATTTACCTCCTGTATTTAGATCAATCACAATAGGTAAATTACTATGCGCTTGCTTTGATAAATTAGAAGTAATTAATAGAAAATTAATTTCTGACAAATTCATAATTTCTCAAGGAATTTGGCTGACGGATGACGAAAAGCGAGAATTAACTGATTACGATAGTTCTGGAAATCTAAGAAACAGATTAGACGTAATTAAAGATAGATTATTGTTAAACGATGCGAATTTGCGAAGTGATCCAAGGGGATTTACATATTCGGAATTTAGATTACTAGTAAATCTATCAATTTCTCAAAAAGTTTCATCATTAAGCACAAATCTACTAAAAACGCTTAGGGATAAAGTTATCCCAATGTTAGATAATGATTTGAATTATCACATCGAGAAATGAAATAAAATTATTGACAATATTAACAAAGTAGCAGAATATAAACAATATTTAATTTTTACAGATTAATGAAAACTTTAGGAGTAGGTGATATAGAAGTACTTAATAATTTATTTACTTATACTTTCTATGAAATCGAATCTAAGGAATATAAAATTTTTGTAATTCATAAATTAAAAAATGATATTAAAGAATTATATGAACACCTAAACTCTGGAGTTTATATAATAGGTTATAATATCGAAAGTTACGACTATCCAATTTTACATCATATGATGTCACATTATCACGAATATGTATATATGGATGGGGAATCAATTGCGTTAAGATTGTATTACAAATCTCAAACAATCATTGATCAAGAATTTTCTAAAATTTCAGATAAAAATAAGTATTCATGTGTAAATGTATTGGATTTATATACAATTTTTCATTACGATAGTTTTTCTAGGAGATGCTCATTAAAGCATTTAGAGATATCTATGAGAATGAAAAATGTTGCAGATATGCCATTTCATCATTATGATTATATAAACACGTGAGAAGATATTGAAAAAATTTTAGAATATAATAAAAATGATGTAGATGCAACATATCAATTTTATTTAATATCTCGAGGTCAAACAGATCATCCAATTTATTCTGGAGACGATAAAATCGCTATTAGAAAATCTATTCAGAAAAAATTTGGAATAAACTGCCTAAATTATTCAGATATAACAATTGGGGAGGAATTAGCATTAAAATTATATTGTAATAGGGCTAAAAAGAATCCTTATGAGATTAGAAAATCAGGAGGAACGTCTAGATATAGCATAGATTTACATAAATGCATTCCAGAGTATATTAAGTTTGAAACTCCAGTATTCCAAAATTTATTATCATGATTTAAATCTAAAACCATTTATGAAACATCTGGTCCATTTACGAAAATTTCATTAGATGAGGTTTCTGTAATTAGAGATTATTTACATCATGATTTTGTTGATTTGAAAAAAAATGTAATGAAGTCTCTGAATATTAAATTTCAGGATTCTTACATATCTTACGGAGTAGGAGGATTACATCAATCGGTTTCAGGGGTTTTTGAAGAAGATAATGTTTACATGATTTTAGATATGGATGTAGCATCAATGCATCCTAATATTGCTATAAAAAATAGATATTATCCAGAACATTTAGGAGAAGATTTTTTATTCGGATATGAATACGATATTGTAAATCCTAGAATGCTTGAAAAGAAAAAGCCGATTTCTGAACAAAATATTTCTATTATTAATGGAAATAAATTAGCAGCAAATGCCATATATGGTAAGAGTAATGAAAAAAATTCATTTTTATACGATCCACTATACACTATGTCAACTACAATTACTTCTGAAATGGTTTTGACTATGTTAATAGAAAAATTAGTGCTAAATGTAAAAAATGTAACTTTACTGCAATCAAACACCGATGGAATTTCTATAAAAATCCCTAGAAATCAATACAATCTTGTAATGAGCATTTGTAAAGAATGGGAAAATCTGACTCAACTAAACTTGGAGTTTGAAGAATATTCTAAAATGGTAATTTCTGATGTGTCTAACTATATAGCGGTATCTACTAAAGGCAAGATCAAACTTAAGGGAGATTTTGAGATTTATAAAGAATTTCATAAAAACCCATCAATGAGAATTGTGGCAATTGCATTGAAAAAATATTTTTTAGAAGGAATTCCAATAGAAACTACAATTAAAAATCATTCAGATATATTTGACTTCTGCATAATGGCAAGAGTCAGAAGAACAGATAATATGATATTTAATTATATTAAAAACAAGGAATTGGTTAGGGATAAAATTTCTAGAACTCAAAGATTTTACGCATGTTTAGACAGTTGTAAAACCAAAGGAACTTTATCTAAAATTTCTAAAGAAAAAAAGAAAGAAACTGCAATTCTTTCTAAAATTTACGTAAATTTGTTTAATGATTATTTTGAATCAAATGATTATCAGATAAATTACAATTATTACATAGAAGAATGTAATAAGATTATAAACAAAATAGAACCTTCAAAACAATTATCAATATGATAAAATTAGATAAGAAGTTATTAATTTCTTTATATGAAATAAATCATAGTTATCAGGAAGAGTATAACATGATGAATTTTATTTTAAATTATTGCAAAAACCTTAAAAACGTAACTTTCGAGTTCGATCATTATTTTAATTTATTTATAACTAAAAATACAAATAATCCTGATTTTTATCCTTGCATTATTGCTCATACTGATGAGATAAAAAATTACAGCAAATCTAAAAATACGCGAATTGAAAATGGAATTATTTATGGATATGAGTATAATAAGTATGGAAACAAAGTAAGGTGCGGATTAGGGGCAGACGACGCTAATGGAATATATGCAGCATTAGAATTACTCAAAAATAATGACGATATTAAAATTTGTTTCACGATAGAAGAAGAAAGTGGAGGAGGAGGTGCAGAACAAGCATCTTT
>CAYJFZ010000024.1:14172-14559 GCA_964369975.1 uncultured Oscillospiraceae bacterium | reverse complement strand
AATTAGAGGCTGAAGATGATTAAAATTTTTTTAGATAGTCAATATAAAGAAACTGTTACAGATATTTTCAAAAAAATTACAAATAAAGTATCGCATCACAAGTCTAGAATTAGGTCATTAACTACTGATGAAAATAATACAATAGTAGGTGAAAATATTACTGATGAGGTTATTACAACATTTTTAATGTCTGAAAATTTTTATAAATATAGGATAGAATTTAATAGTAAAGATGATGAGAAAAAAGTTTTTAGTTATGATTTTTTGAAACCTGAATATAGACACAAAATAATTTCAAAAATGAATGTTCATGTTTGTCCTTATTGTAATATGAATTATACAATAACTTACTTAGATGAGGCTGAGCAAACAACAGCTGATTTAGAT
>CAYJFZ010000024.1:0-14162 GCA_964369975.1 uncultured Oscillospiraceae bacterium | reverse complement strand
TGCCAAAAGTAGTAAACCTGAATTTGCCTTATGTCTTTATAATTTTATTCCGTCATGTGTTATGTGTAATAGGAATTTTAAAGGTCAGAACTCACAAAATATTGATAAGTATATTTTTCCACATGAAAACGAGTTTGGGGGTAATTGCACTTTTGGAATTGAAAATTTAGAAGAGTGTATACTTGGAAATGTTAGTCCTAGTATATCTTTAAAATACGCTGATTCAGATGAGTCTATAAATGAAAAAATTGAAAATTCAGTAGAATTATTTAAGATAGAAAAAGTATACAATTCAGAAGTTGTGAAACATTATGCCAGAGATTTAATAAACAAGCATAGTAAATATAGCGATAGCCAAAGAGAAGAGTTGAAAAACATTTTAGACTCACAAGAAGATTTAGAATATTTAATATGGGGTGAGATATGTGATGTGAAAGATAGGCAGAGAAATTCTTTGGGTAAATTTAAAAGTGAAATAATTAATATCTTGAAGGAGAAGTAAAAAGATAAAAAATTAAATAGCTTTATATCAGAGTTAAAGAATATTTGTAAAATCTTTTCTGAATACAGTACAATGTCGCAATAGATAAATATATAAGATGCTAAAAAATCAATAAACTTAAACTAAACCTTATTTAATAAAAATTAGAAAAAAAGAAGAAAAATCTTTGTCAAAGCATATATTGACAAAGATTTTTCTTGCACTAGGTAGCAGTTTAGATATTGAAAAGAGATTACAACTCAAAACCTTTAAAACTAAGAGGTAAGTAGAGATTTTAAATATATTTGTTTCCTCACACAAAAAAGGTGTGAAAATGAATGAATCATGCAGTGCTTATATTTCAAGGAGTATAATGGAGCACAACGCGGTAAACTCCATACCTTTATGGGAAGGTGTTTGTATAGAAAAAAATAAATATATGAAGAAGGCTATATTACCCGAAAATATGCTTGACTTATTATAGATAACTAATGATTGTTTAGGATTTCTTTTTAATTTGATTATATAAATTAAAATTAGATATTGGAATTAATATTTGAATATAGTATAGTTATATATATCTACTAGGAGGTAATACTATGTATGAATAATAAAAAAGTTACAACAAAGGATTTGTTAGAAAAGTTTAATAAATATTCAGATTATATTCGATCTTTGAAAATTGAAATTAGTGAACCTGTTTCATTGTTAGATAGTGCTTATAAACATTTACTTAATCTGTTTTATAGTGAAAAACAAATCGAAAATTTAATGAGAACAATTGAAAGAATATACCCTGAAGGAAATAAAGCTAAAAAAACGGTTAAAGAGCTTTTGGATTCAAACAAAGGTATATTATATGAATTATTAGCATATTATTGGCTTATCAAAAAACATGTTGATTTTTCACCACAGGTTGAAACACAGATAGGTGATACCTTATCGGTGAACGCACCTGTGTTAGATGGCGAATTCAATTCATGGACCGTTTTCTTTGACATAAAATCTTTTGAGGTTCCCAGAAATATTTTAACTCGCATAAAAGACCGACTAGAAAAAGACTTTTCTGGATATATTGTAATGATTGAAGGACAATTAGATGCTTCGTATCAATCGTTAAGCACACATTATTTGGGTAAATATGATATTATGAAAAACGAAATAGCTAAGCAACTAGAATGTAACTCAGAAAGATATGTTTATCGAGGGGATAGTTCTGACATTAGTATTTGTATAGAAAAAAAACAAAAAGTGCATGTATCGACCATGTGCTTGGATCCATATCGTTGGGCCGAGATGAATGAATCATTCTTTTTGAAAAATACAAGTCAATACACTGTCCATCATCCTTTTATATTAATTTGCCCATATAAAGAAAGTTTGCCTCTCGAAGAAGATAAAATATATATAGCTTTACGAAGTATTGCTCGTAGAGCATTTGTTAAGTTTAGAAAAAAAGATATGCTAACTGATGATCAAATGAAATTGTTAAAGAAAAAAATCAGTAGTGAATATATAAATGATAATATTTCAGATTATCTATCTGCTATTTTTTTTATAGATGTTTCAAAAGAAGATGGAAATGGCCATTTTTTTGCAAATCCAAACGCTAAAAACCCTTTAAAAGAGATGTATGTCAAATCGATTTTTAATTTTCAATCAATTTATCACTACGATGATTTCGTATATGATAATTATTAATCATTAATCATCGATTATATATAACTTTATACACTATATTAAACAACTGAAATATTTGATTAAAGATAATTATAAAATTTTGCTTTCCGAACTTAGTTTAAAGAAGTTTATTTTATCATAAAAGATTATAGGTGATATTTTATAGCTCGCAATATACACTTTTAGACTTTATGTCAAATGTTATTAGTTTGTGATTATCACCATTGAAATTTAGCAAAAATAATTATTCTAACAAAATTAAAATTACGTGATTTTAAGATTAGTGTTATCATAAATTAAAAAAATGAAAAATAGCTGGTGTCAATTTCGATTGGAAAACAATTCGCTCTTATTGTCTTGAATACAATCCCGATGTATAGTATAATGAGTTGTAGTGTTATATTAATTTGAATGAAGGTACAGAACGAATACGATTAAAAAATAGTAGATGGATGCAGTTTCAAAGCGATAGAATGCTTTACAACAGAGTTATTAAAAATTTTAATAAAATAACTATTACTGCGTTAGTATAGTATGAGGTGCTTACAAAACTTTTGCTATTTCACGTTCATGTTTTTTGTTAATGATAGAAAAATGATATGTTTGAAAAATGAGTAAGGGAATATTAGATAAATGGACAAGTATAAGGAGGAATAAGCAAAGTGCATTACTTGAATTACTTAAATAGGAGTATATTATGTCAATAAATGAAAGATGTCAAGTATTTACTCCTCCAGAATATGTGAAAAAAATGTTGGATATAGCCGGATATAAAAGTGATATAGTCGGGAAAAAAGTGTTAGAGAATTCATGTGGAGATGGAAATATTCTCTTAAATATAGTTGAAAGATACTTGAAAGAGTGTTTAAAGAAAAAAATGACACATAAGTCTATAAAAAAAGCTATTGAGTCAGATATAACTGCATACGAAATTGATTCTAAACACATTAAAGTTTGTGTAGATAGGCTGAATCAGCTAGCAAGTAAGTATCAAATATATGGTATAAATTGGAATATAATTGAAAAAGATTTTTTAAGGGAAAATATCTTAGAAACTTACGATTATATTATAGGTAATCCACCATATATTACTTATAGTGATTTGTCATTAGATGATAGAAAGTTTGTAAAAGAAAATTACATTACATGTGGTAGAGGAAAATTTGATTACTGTTATGCATTTATCGAGGCAAGTATTAAGGCGCTCAAAAAAAATGGAAAATTAGTTTACCTAATTCCAGGAAATATATTTAAAAATGTATTTGCTTCGGAGTTAAGAACGTTTATTTTGCCCTACTTAAGCCATATATACGACTATACAAATCAGAAAATATTTAGCGGTAAACTAACCTCATCATCAATAATTGTATGTAATAATGGTAGAATTACAAAAAAAATAAGTTATAATAACATAACCGAGAAAAAAACAATTAAAATAAATAAAACTTTACTAAAATCAAAATGGGTATTTACGGATGAAATCGTAAATGATTATGATTATGTAAGATTCGGTGATATATATCATGCTGCGACATCAATTGCTACATTACTGAATAAAGTGTTTATTATATCTGGGTTTAGAGAAGATCAAAACTATGTGTATATTAAAGAACATATAATCGAAAAAAGCTTGCTAAAAAGAGCAGTGAGTCCACGTTCTTTAAACTATAATATAACAGAGTACGTTATTTTTCCATATACCTATTCTGAAGTTGGAATAAAGAGGTATTCTTTAGAAAAATTTAAAAATACATTTCCATATGGTTTCAATTACCTATTTAGCAATAAGAAGAGGCTTGATGAAAGAAATAGTGATAAGAATGCAAAATGGTTTGAATATGGACGGTCGCAGGCATTAGCACATCTGAATCAACAAAAGCTACTTATATCTACTTTGATGACTCATGGAACAAAAGTTTATCAATTGGAGCCTCAAACTATTCCTACATCTGGTATATACATTGTGCCTAAGGGAGAATATTCACTTGAAGCAGCTAAAAGGATACTAGAGAGCCAAGAATTTATTCAATATGTAAAAGGAATAGGTGTTATTTCCAATGGAGATTCGTTTAGGATTTCACCTAAAGATGTGAATAGTTTTAAATTTCCAGTAAGGTTTATACAGGAGGGGTAAAAATGTCTAAAATATCATTCAATGTCGATGCTTATACTGCAAAATTAATAGGTCGAGAAAACGTTGCTAATCTTGATGGCGCAATTTTAGAGTTGGTTAAAAATACATATGACGCAGATGCATCAGTTTGTTTGCTTTATTATGATAATGTTGATAAAGTTCTATATATTGGAGATAATGGTACAGGAATGACATCTGATATTATTTTAAAGCATTGGATGACTATTGGTAGCTCCTCAAAAAAAATTAAATATACAACTAACAAAGGTCGAGTACAAACAGGGGCAAAAGGGATTGGAAGGTTTGCACTTGATAGAATAGCTGATAATTGTTCATTATTAACTATATCAAAACATGAGCATTTAAATTGGAGTGTTGATTGGTCGGCTTTTGAGTTCGGAAATCGAATTACAGATATTACTGCTGACTTAGAAAACGTTAGCATTTCTTTTGTGGATTTTGTATCACACGCGAAAAATAATCATGTAGTAGACTTTGTGAAAAAACACTTCAAATCATCTGGCTCAATCTTCAAATTAACAAATTTAAGAGATGATTGGAATGAACATACGCTTAGTAGCATTAAAACAAATTTGAAAACGCTTATACCACCTGATTTTCGTGAAATGTTTAATATATTCATGTTTGATAATGCTACAGATTTAGAAGGAGCGGCAATTTTAACAGAAGATGATAGTTTTCAACATGACTATAAAGTGACTTTTGACGTATCTGAAAATGGAGAAGTTAAAGTAACAATAAATAGAGATGAGTTTGATTTTGGAGATAATTTTTCGAAAATAATGACAGAGGCTGAGTTTTCAGTTAATGATAAAGAATATTTTAAAGGAACACCGATTCTAATAGCATCAACATTTTCTAATGTATTAAAAAGCAAAACTCCTATTACAAACTCAATAGGGGGTTTTAGAGGAGTTCTTTATTTTGCAAAGTTATCTATTACAAAAGCAGATAAAGAAAAGTATTACTATAAAGATATTACAGGTAGACCAGATATTAGAGATTCTTTTGGTGGCATAAGAATATATAGAGATGGATTTAGGGTTAGGCCTTATGGAGAACGCTCATCTTCTGCTTCTGACTGGTTGCAATTGTCTTTGCGAAAAAATAAATCACCTGCAGCTGTATCGCACTCCACAGGGGCTTGGAGAGTGAACTCTGATCAAATACATGGTAGTGTATATATTTCTCGCACAAATATGACATTACCCGATCAAGCAAACAGGCAAGGTATTGTTGAAACAAAGGAATTTAGTTTATTGCAGGAGTTTATAAAAAATATAATAGCACTATTTGAACAAGATAGACAGTATGTATCTAGAAAATTAAGCGCTTATTATGATAAAATAAATCCTATAAAACCAATTCAAGATGAATTAGAACAAAAATTAAAAGAAGATTACAAAAATAAAGAAAATTCAAAAGATAATAACGAATCTAATTATTCATCCCATATGGATGTTAAAAAGGTGCAAAAGCTTGTTTCTCAAAAAGATGATGAAATAAAACAATTAGAAACGGAATTGCAAATGTTAAGAGTATTGGCAACTACAGGAATAATTACCAATACTTACATTCATGAAATAAAAGGAATAACTCATAGATTGAGTTCGAAAATTAAACTTGCTAAAGAAGCATTAGAAATAGACCGTGATATTATTGCTGGTTTAAAGTATGTTACACAAGCTAGTGAACTAAAGAAATTTTTCACATCATGGTTTAAGGTGACAGTAGAAGCTGTACGCAGAGATAAGCGTACATTAAAAAATGTAAATATAGGTGATATTACCACTTCTATATCTAAAGATTGGCAGGAAGCACTTGCTCCTCAAGATATTAAAATTCATAAAACAAATGTAGATGTAGATTTCAAATGTTTTCCTTATGAAATAGAAAGCATTTTAAACAACCTTATTGCAAACAGCGCTACTGCCTTTGATAATGTTCGTTTAGAAGAAAAGAATATTTATATAAGTATAGACAGAGTGGAAAAAGGTATACTAATAAAATATAATGATAATGCAGGTGGTTTATCTCCAATATATAAATCTAATCCGAGAAGGATATTAAATCCATTTGAGAGTGATCGCTTGGCGGAAAATGGCGAAACAATCGGAACCGGTATGGGAATGTGGATTATAAATAGAATTGTAACAGAATATAATGGTTATATAGATTTGTCAGAAAATACCACTACGCAGCAAGGTTTTTATATCAAGATATTTTTAAATGATAAAAGGTAGGTGTAAACTTAATATGAGAAAAATTGGCTTTATAGATGATGAAAAGGAATACTGTGATGACTATAATGCAATGCTTAAGCGAGATGGGATTTCATTATCGCTTGTTGATGGCTGTTCTTCTAAACAAGATATTATTAAGTGGATAATAGATAACAAGATTGTATGTATGCTTGTGGACTATAAGTTAAATAAATTGTATGATTTTGATGGTACAACTTTAGTTGCGTATATTAACAGCGAGCTTCCGGATATACCATGCATTATAATAACAAATTATTGCGATGAAGGTATAGCTGAAAATTTAGTTAGCAAAAATGTATTTATTCCTCGCAGTTACTTTGATGAAGATAGAGAATCTCCACATTATAAAGAAGTAGTTTCCTTATTGATACAATCATCAGAAGTTTTTCAAAATAGGCTTAAAAGTCATTTGATAGAGTTTGAAAAATTAAAGGAAAAGAAAGATAAAAGTGATATATCTATTTTAGAAGAAGAACGATTTTTAACATTGTATAAATTATTGAAGGCCTATGATGAGATTGATGATTTGCCATCTGAATTGCTATCGACCACAATGTCTAGTAAGATGGATAATATTATTGAAGCTTTAGATAAATTAATATATCAAACTAAGTAGAGGAAGTTAAATGAGAATTCACGGAGATGTTAAAATTATAAGAAGTACGGATGTATCATTTCAAACCGACTATAAAAAATATAATGAAAATCTAAGAATGGATTTTCATTATATTTGTGGTTATTGTGGGAAGCCAGAAAATTTAACAACGAAAGGCTTTGAAATTGATCATTTAGTTCCGAAGAGTATTGCACCTGAAAGAGAAACAGATTATACAAATTTAATTTATTCGTGCTTTACTTGTAATAGGAAAAAGTCAGGTAAATGGCCTACAAAGGACAAAGATAAGATAAATAATGGCAAAACAGGGATTATTGACCCTACCAGTCCTGAGTTTGATACTCATATTCATCGAATTAAAGGTGGAGATATTGCTGGGATAACACAGTTAGGTGTGTATGTTTGTGAAAGAATATTCAAATTCAACCAAAGGCCCATGAAAGAAATTTGGAAGTGCGTGCAAATAATAAATAAGAAAGCACAATTGAAAAAACAAATTACTAAGTTAAGTCCAGAAGAATTTGAAATATATATGATCTTAGATAAGGAGCTAGAAGATATACAAAAATTGCTTTTTTCGGCAAAAGAATAATCTAATACATAAATTAATTAAAGAAGTGAAGCCTATTGCCTTATTTGAATACTTTTTTTATAAATTAGATAATAGGGTTTAAATCTTTCAAATGAAATAATTATTATAATGAATTTGAAAAATCAAAGAAAAATGGTGGAACAAAGCTAATTCATTCATGTAATAATAATTTGAAGTATTTCCAGAGAAAATTAGCTAAAGTAGAAAAGTAGATTTGACGATATAATATATGGGATGAGTGATAAGTATATAGATAAATTAAAACTTATATGGTCGGATAGTGGAAATATTAAGGAGCATTTTTATGTATCATTATGAGTATGTAACTAAAAAAGAAGCGAAAAAGATTAAATTGGATTTAATTGATTTAATAAAAGAAGTTCAAAATGAAGTTAGAGGTGAATTTACATTTAGCTTTGAGTTTGTTGGAAGCTCAAAAAGAAATATGATTACTTGTGATTATTCTCAAAATAAAGGTTTTGATTTCGATGTAAATTTAAAAGTGAATGATTTTGAAGGTGAATATTCGGCAAAAGAAATAAAATTAAAGTTGATATCTGCAATTAATAAAGTTGTAAATTCAAAGTCTAAACAAAAGAAGAGCAACTTGCTTTACTATGATAATTGCGAAGATTCAACAAGAGTTATAACAATTAAAGTAAAAGATAAAGAAAAATCTAAAATTGTTCACTCAGTAGATTTTTGTATTGTTAATTATTATGAAAATGAAGAGGGCGAATTACTAGAAGAGTATATTAGATATAATAAAAAGAGTGAAACTTATACTTGGGTATCTCAATCTAAAAGCTTTGTTGGACTTAAAGAAAAAGAAAAAATAATTAAGCAGTATAAGAAATGGTATGAAGTGAGAGAGGTTTATCTAAAAAAGAAGAATAGTAACAAAGATATTAATAAGCACTCACGTTCTCTTTATGCTGAAACAATAAATGAAGTTTATATTAGATTGGAAGTTATTTAACTATATTTATGTCTAAAAATTATAGAAAATACGTTAACTTTTAGACTTTATTGTTATAATAATCACAAGAACAAAGCATTAATTTAACAGTTCGAAACCAGTAAAATACAAACTAGGAATTCGCTTTTGACAACTATAGCCATTTAAAAACCCTTAAAGCTATGCTTTAAGGGTTTTTTTTATGTCTTACTAAATATTTTTTTAAAATAGGTGAGTCTTATAGGATATAAAAATCAAATAATTATATCATCTAAAAAGCGTAAAATATTTAATTTTTAATAAAAACGAAGCAATTACCAAAATAAGGATAAGTGCTATTACTAATTGACTTTACATTTTAAAAAATTTATAATAAAAATAATACAAAATTCAAATTAGGAGGATAAAGGATGAATAAAGCAAAAATTCAATCGATGAGTGAAGTTTTCGCCTTTGTCTTTCTTTTGCTCATATCGACAGTGTGTACAACTATGCACAAAATATTAGTTAATGATTTTAAAGTTATTTACTTAGCTTTTTATATATTAGCCTTCGTTATACAAATAGGTCTTTTTTCTTCGTGGACAATGAGTGTGTATAACAGAATAATGCGAAGCCATATACGAGTATATCTAATACTTATTGGTGCTAATATATTACTTTGGACAAGCATAAAAATCATTAAATGGGGAGCTTTTACTTTTTGGACTTTTGGTGATAGGATAGCTTGGTATATGTATTACATACCTATGATAATGCTACCGCTGTTGTTCTTTTTTGCAGCTTTGTGTGTTGGTGAAGATGAGAGTTATCGTCCGAGTAAAAATTGGAACTTTCTTTTTGTTATTGCAATAGCATTAATACTACTTGTGTTGACAAATGATTTACATTTTCTTGTTTTTGGCGATTTAGATTTATCGCTTCATATGCACGGAAGAGACTATGAGTATAATATAGGCTACTTTACTATAGTATTCTTTTTAATTGGCTTAATTATATTATCCATTGCTATAATTATTAAAAAATTCAGCCACTCTGAAAGCACAAGAAAGGCATCACGCCTACCATTATTAGTAGCTGTCAGCGTTATAATGTACACAATAATTCATATTTTAAAACCGACTTATGGGATAGGGTATTATTTTATGGATGTTACTACTTTTGGCTGTGTGGCAGCTATCGCCTTTTGGGAGGCGTGTATTCGCACAGGCTTAATTCACTCAAACACTCACCATAATGAGTTTTTTGAAATGGCAACGACTAATACGCAGATATTAACTACTAAAGGAGAAGTAGCGTATAAGTCTAAAAATGCCCCCTTACTTTCACAAGCTGACTTTAAAAAATTAACACTGCAAAATAGCATTTATTACGATGAAAATACAATACTTCACCTTGCGGATATAACAGGTGGTTTCGTTGTTTGGGATAAAGATATTACAGCTATTAAAAGCATTATAAAAGAATTAGAAACTCTTAATAATAATCTAAATGATGAATTAAATATTTTATTAGTTGAAAACGAAAAAATGGGCGAGAGTGCAAAGCAAAATGAAATAGAAGACTTAAATAATATAATGCAAAAAGAAGTCCTGCCTTATAGTGAAAAAATAATAAAAGAAATTTCAAAGACGAAAAATGAATCGCTTGATAAAATTAATCAATTAATTTTTGAAACAAGTGTTACTTCAACTTATCTAAAAAGAAAAGTAAACTTAATCTTAGTAGAAAATATTGAAAAAAATATTAATGTAGAAGAAGTAAAATATGCCTTTTTAGAAACTTTTCAAATATTGATGCTAAAAGAAAAAATATCAAGAATAAAAATACTTAATAATTTTGATATAAATTTAAATGTAGCAATACTTACCTTTGATTTTTACTATCATTTAATTGAAAAAATAAAATATAATTTTGATGTAATTTACATCACTTATGATTTAAAAGATGATAATGTGATTTTTACAATTCAAATTAGCAATAAAACTAATGATTTTTCTTTAGATATTAAAGATTTTGAAAAGGAAATACATACATCGAAATTAGAAATATTTAATGAAGGCGATGCTTATTTCATATCTCTTACAAGCAAAAATAAATAAAGAAAGGAAGATAATTATGGGTTTTTACTCTTTAGATATTGTAAAACAAAGCGCTTTATTAGCTATTATATATATAAGTGTAATTTCTTTAAGTATATCAGTATTTGTAGGCGTTTTAACAAAAAGATTTAAAGTTATTGTTTTAGTTTTATCATTTTTGTTAGTAGTGGAAATTATTGATTTAATGATATTGACAGAGTTAATGAATAATCTTAGTCCTAAATACAATTTTGAATTAAGCAAAATGGCAGTAGCAATGGAAAAAATCCCATATTATTTTCATGTAGTTTTTTCTTTAATATGTATTGCATTTGCTTTTATTAGTATTAAAAATGAATATGAATACACTAAAAATTCTATAAGCCACTTTTCAATAAAAGAGGCTATTGAAAAACTACCTACGGGCATAGCCTTTATGTCAAAAACAGAAGAATTAAGTTTTTCAAATACTATTATGCACGACTTAAGTAAAGAGCTTTTTAAAAGAGATTTAAAAAGCGCAAAGGACTTTTGGAATGATATTTTAGCTTTACAAAATACACAAAAATGTGTTATAAAAGGAAGCGAGCCGAGTTTTATGCTTTCTAATGGACAGGTGTGGAAAATATCAAAAACTCTTTGTGTTTACAAGGGTGAGGAGTACTATCAAATTAAAGCTGATAACATCACTGATGTGTATGCTATTACACAGCAATCGCAAAAATTAAATGAAAAATTAAACAAGAAAAAGCAAAAGATAACCTCCCTTATTGCCCAAAGTGTAGAAAACGCTAAAAGGCAAGTAGCCCTTGATATGAAAGTTAATTTTCACGATAGTTTTGGCAATTTACTAATACTTGCTAAAAAGACCTTAAAAGAAAATAAAGATGAGGCAAAATCAAAGGTATTAACAGATTATTACAGCAACTTATCGAAGATTATAAATGAAATTTCTACTAACGAAAGAAATGGCTTATCCCTTAATGAGATAAAATCTTTAGCATGTGAATTAGAAATTAATTTAATAATAAAAGGCAAAATACCAACGCAAGACAAATACGAAACAA
Organism: uncultured Oscillospiraceae bacterium; assembly: GCA_964369975.1. Classification (GTDB taxonomy): domain Bacteria; phylum Bacillota; class Clostridia; order Oscillospirales; family Ruminococcaceae; genus RGIG3102. Next base: position 2,268 of record CAYJFZ010000024.1, on the reverse strand, counting down.
TAATACTTTTTTGCATAAACGAAGTGTTAAAAAACACTTATCGCCACGCCCAAGCAGACACTATAAATGTAGAAATTAAAACTTTAGAAAATAAAATTATACTAAAGCTAAATAACAATGATAAAAGCGCCCCAAAACATATAAAAGAAAAAGGCGGTCTTTTATCTCTGCGCCAAAAAATAGAAGATTTAGGCGGGGATATGAATATATATACTAAAAATGGAGTATGTATAACTGTAGAGCTAAAAATAGGCAAGGGAGAAAAATTAAATGTATAAAGTAATGATAGTAGACGACCAAAGTAGCTCACAAAATTTAATGAAATATGCAATTATGCGTGGCGGGGATAGGTACATACTACACAACACCCTGCAAGACGCTGACTTAGTCTTGCCTATTTTAAAAGATGAAAAAGTAGACTTATTACTTCTTGATATTTACACAGGCGCAAAAGCTAAAGAAAACGGCATTGAAATAGCAAAAAAAGTAAAGGCGCTATACCCCGATATTAAAATCATTATGCTCACCTTTGTATTACAAAGAAGACATATAGAAAAAGCAAGAGAAATAGGCTGTGAGGGTTTTTGGTATAAAGACCACGCAGATATAGACTTATTAAATGTTATGGACAGCGTTATGGCTGGAAATACATACTACCCTGATGATTTACCAGTAGTAACAATAGGCACTGCTAAAAGTACTGACTTTAGCGAAAAAGAATTAGCTATTTTGCAAGCTAAGGTAAATGGCCACTCAAACGAGAGAGTATGCAAAGATTTAGATATAAAAAGAAGAACTTTAGACACTCATTTAAGCAATATAAAAAACAAAACAGGCTATGATAACTTACTTAAATTAGTAGCAGATGTAGCGGCAAATAAGTTTATTATAATAGATGAAAAGGATTCTTTAAGCTAAAAAACCTTATAAAATAAAGAAAAATTACAATAAGTAATAAAAAGCTCCCTAAAATTTATCGATTTTGATAAATAGATAGGGGGCTTTTTGTGCTTTATAACAAAATATAAAAAATACTAAATTTATTTATTAAAATGTGCAAATGCACGATGTTAAAAAAAATGTATTTTGATATAATTTTGTAAGGTGCAATACTATACAATAAATTAATATTACAATATAAAAAATAACCTAAAAAATAAAATTTCAGCATGTGGTTTATAGGAGGTGATGGGCGATGAAAACCATAGCAATTTATATCCAAAATAGATTACTATCCTCAGGGGTGAAAAATGCAATTATTTTAAGCGATGCAAATGTTAAAGTAGAAATGATACCTGATGTACAAAGCTGTATACAGCTTTGTAAAAATAGCAAGGCAGATATCCTTTTAGCAGAGCTAAGAGATTACGCTCCCTTAGCCTTAGATGATTGGCTTAATAGGGCAAATAAAATTAAGCAAGATTTACCCAGCTGTAAAATTGTATTAATTGTAGATGAGGAAAACTTTCCAAATTCTGCACTTCAAGCAAAAAACGCCTTTAAGTATGAGGAAATAGATATGTTTTTTTACAGCTCATCAGGGCTAAATTATCTAACGGATATGGTTAGCAGTTTATAAACACATGCTATAAGCATTAAAAATTAAATAGGAGGAAACACAAATGAAAAATCGTTTTTTAGCTTCGATAGTAACGGTAGCTTTGATTTTGCAAATTGCCCCTATATCAGCGCACACGCTATCAGAAAATGAAAAACCGAGCGATACAAAAGAAATAACCTCTTTTGAAATAGCTCAAGAAGTTTTAAACCAAACAATATTTTTAGAAAGCGATGAAATGCCCCAGCTTCCTAAAACAATAAAAGCGAATGTAACTACTACTTTATACCAAGAAGTAGAGCCTACTGCTACACCGAGTGAAGAAGTAAAACCTACTCCTACACCGAGTGAAGAAGTAGAGCCTACTGCTACACCGAGTGATGAAGTAAAGCCTACTCCTACACCGAGCCAAGAAGTAAAACCTACTCCTACACCGAGTGAAGAAGTAAAGCCTACTGCTACACCGAGTGATGAAGTAAAGCCTACTCCTACACCGAGTGATGAAGTAGAGCCTACAAAGGCGCCAGATGGCGAATTGCCACCTGTATCGCCAACTAATCTTAATTTAAACAATGAAGAACCTACTTATACTATGAAAATTTCAAATGAAGAAATTGAATTAGAAGTTGAGTGGCTTCTTTTAGATAAAGCTACTTTTTCAACTGAAAATGAAGCTGAATTTATCTACACAGCAAAATTAGTAGATGATA
>CAYJFZ010000023.1:0-16300 GCA_964369975.1 uncultured Oscillospiraceae bacterium | reverse complement strand
ATTTCAAGCAACGACTATTAAAGAGACAATAATGAAAACCCAAGCTAATGAGCATTCGCTTGACACAAGCCATTTCGCTCCTACTAAAGATTATCTAACTAATAAATCACAAGGCTATATCTCGCTTAAATGCTTGATATAGCCTTGTTTTCATATAATCGTCCTTATGCGAGTATCTCCCAAATATACATCGGTGCTGTTAGTGTAAAAACTAAGCAAGCAAACAATATCGCTGGGGCAGTCCATTCAAACATTCCACTTTTTCTATAATCAAAATATGCAAGTCCCATCTTCAAGAAAAATGCAATTACTAAAATAAAATCAACAACTGGGAATATTACTTTATCCACTACTGCCCTTATCTGCTGACTGGCATCATTCCCAATTCGCCTTCCAATAACAAGACCAAACCGACCATTCTAGCTTTGTTTTTTCTTCTCTACTTGGAATGTTTGATAATTCAAAACTATCGTTTCTATCATCAGCAACTGGATTTGGTGGTGGATTTTCATCTAAATCTACTATATTAACATTTATAGTCCTTTGGCTAATCGTCGTATTATTAGAAGATACATTTATCACCATTTCTTGTTGCTCACTTGGGGTTGTCCATTTCACCCACACTATCTGGCTATCATCCTCTGGATAATAGATATTCCCTACGTTATAATACACTCCTTCGATATTAAAAGTCACATTAGCAGGATTATCTGGATTTCTTTCACCACCTGAAACATAAATCGAAGTTATTACTTCTGTATCTGCTCTAATCTGATTTATGTATTACTTCAACTGCTTTTGCAAATTCATTTAAAGTATTTAAATCTGCATCTTTTACAATATTTGAAAGATTAGTTGGCAAATTAAACTGAACTTTATTAATTACAACATCATCAATACTTTTTGCATTCATACGTTCTAATGCTTTTAATACAGCAGTTTCTTCATAAGGTAAAAAAATATATTCTGATACATTATTTATTGATATTTCTGCAGTTATCAGTTCTGGTTTGTATAGGTATGGTGGGTAAACACCTCCATTGTAAACTATTTTTGGTGTATTGCTATTTGGATATGCAAACCCATAACGAGATACTAATGGCTCTGGATTATTTTTCATCATTTCATTAATATATCTTTCACCATTAAATCTTTCTAATTCTTCGCTATTTACAACTGTTTGCTCATTTAGGTACAAACTCTTGCCCAGCTCATTCAAGTCCTTAAAATCGTTGATTAAGCTGTAGCAGTGAGTATTAAAACTTAAATCTATCAACTCATTTAAAGTAGTATAGTTTTTAGCAGTAGCTACTGCATAAAAGGTTTGAGTTTCATGTGTGGTAAATCTTTCAAGGCTTTTAACTAGAAAATTTAGTTTATCTAAATTCACAGGCTTATTCTTTAAAAGATTTGTAAGTCTGTTTTCATTGTAATCTTCTATTACAGTAACTGTTTCTGTCATATTGTTTTTTATGTCTAATCTTTTACAAGTTCTATCAAGGTCATTTTCATTCATTGGCAAGTAGACATATTCTTTTTTATTTTTTGTTTGAACATTTAATCTCATATTTTCTCCTTTTTTAATTATTGTTATAGGCTTATTATTGATAGTGCATTATTTTCACCGCCTTAAATATATTTTTGCAATAAAAAAGGGCGTTAGTTTTTCATTTAAACTAACGCCTTTTAATCTTTTTTTTATTAAATTTTGATATATTTTCCTTGTGTGATAATAGGGGTTTGATTTTAGGCTGTTTTTAGTAAAAAACATCCATGAAAACGCACTATTAAAAATCACTGTTTTTTTGCAAAAAAAGAGTCAATTTAGCTGATAAACACTGACTTTTTCAAGGTTAACATCCAAATTGACTGCCTTATATGTACTTCATGTCCAAAAAAGATATTTTCTAAAAATTTTATAGGACTCGAACTATTATTCATTAACAATTTTAATCGTTCAAAATAGCAATATCATTATCCTTTTTTATATCAATTACTCTATTATCGTTTCTGTTAAAGTAAACTCCGTCAAGTTATCATAATCCATATTTACAGATATTGTTCCAGTTAAATCAGTTTGATTATAAACCACCGACCATTGTGTATCTTGTTTTACTGCTTCCAATAAATCCATACATTCTTGCTCTGTTAGCACTCCATTATTAGCATCTAATTCAGTCATTATAATTTCATATCTATCTTGACCTCTCCCGTGGTTGTAATAATCGCCTGGAGTTACTATAAAGTTTGTAAGTGCTTGGTAAAATTCTTCTGTTGGATATATCGTACTCATAACATTATCAACATATTCAACAACTACAGAAGCACCTGTAGCATCTGCAATTTGGAAATGATATGTACTACCAGCTGATGAGTGCATATCATATTGAGATAATAACTCAACCGCCTCCTCAACAGTAGCCGCTTTATCCAGCATCATTCTAACTGCTGTTGTTGTTTGAAGATCTATTTTTCCTGTATCTTGTGCAGTTACATCCATATCTCTAATCAATAAAATCCCCACAGATAGACCTTTTTCATTCATTCCATCAATCGGAACATATGGTGCAGCAAGCATTATCATTCTTCCCATTAAACTATCATCTGGCATATATCCTTCACTAAATCCCATAAATGATAAATTAACAGTACTTACTGATTTATATCCATCATCTGGCTGTGTATGAACAATAGTTGTCGGTGAATAATCTAAATCAAAATTCCTTGAAAATACATAATCACCTTCTGGTGTAATTGAATTAAATGTACTACAACCATTTGTTAAATCTGGCAACTTAACATCCACATCTAAGCCTCTTAGTATTTTGTCTAAAAAATATTCTAATACTTCTGCATCACTTGAAGCGCCCTCTAATAAGTAATCATCAAAATAGTAATCACCCTCATAAGTCATAGTGTACATCGGGTAATCATTAAGTTTTGTTAAAGAGGACATAGTTTTAATTTCATTTTTAAACATAAATAAAAAAGTAGCTGTTAAAATGAATACTAAAATTAGCATCCCTATCAATATTTTCTTCCATAATTTCATTTTTGGTTTTTTCTGAATTGCATTTTCCATAGTTTTCTCCTATTATAAGTCGAATGTGTTCACTCTCATCTTTATCAAATATTTATTTTAGATTTGAGCTATAATTTTTTGTTAATATAAATTTGCCAGTCTTAGTTATCCTTATTTTTTGTTTCTACGCTAGATACTAAGCAAGTATATCATACTTTACTATAAAAGTAAGGTTTTTCATTAAATTCACATATTATTTTCTCTTTTAGCATATTCCCTTTCTTTTAAAAAATAACTTCACTTTCATACAACATTTCTTCATTTGATAAATTTGAAGAATTATATTACAATTTTTAGAGTTACTTGCTCCAATTTACTTATTTAGAAAAAATAAAATTTCAAATTTGCAAAAATATTTTCTATTCTCTAAAAATAAAAATATCAGCCGTTTTGTTATAAAAGCTGATATGTAAAATAGAAAACAGAAAATCATCCCTTTGGGTAGTTTAAACCTCTTTGCTGACTCACTGAATAATGCAAACGAATCTTTTATAAAAATATCCTAATAATCTTTATCTACAATTCCCCTCTTTATAATTACTTTGCTAATTTTGCTAAACAAAACCCCTTAAAATCTAAGGGGTTTGTTATTTTTTTATAAAATTCAATTTACTCTTCTTAATAATTTTCCATTAAGCTTTTCACTAACTTTATCATTTTCTATTGCAATATGACCATTTACTACAACATATTCAATACCTATATTTTCGCCTAAGCTATTTTTAAAATCAGCGGTATCAATAATAGTATCCCAATCAAAAACAACTATGTCTGCATCAAAACCTTCTTGAATATATCCTTTACTTTCCAGTCGAAATTTATCAGCTACCAAACCTGTTAATTTTCTTATCGCATCTTCTTTATTGTAGTAATTAAGTTCCCTTGCATACCTGCCTAAAAATCTAGTAAATGTGCCTATGCCTCGAGGGTGGGTCTGTTTTTGCCCTTTAACATAAACTCCATCACTACCTATTAAAGAATGTTCGTATCGAATTGCAAGCTTTAAATCATCCTCACTCATAACAAAATTTACTGTGAAAATATTAGTATCATTATCAATTAGTAATTTAATATATGCATCAAAAGGATCCAGGTTAGCCTCATCTGCTATTTCTTGTAATGTTTTCCCATTGGCATTTGGAGTATTTGGTGCTAGAGCTACTAAAAAATTCTCATACCCATTTTCACCTAATGCATTTTCAAAATTTTCAGTAGGTTTTTGAAATTGACTTTTTATATATTCTTGATATTTTATATCTTTTAGTTTTTCTATTGTGCTTTCAGTTCCGCCTGCAAGAATACTTGGTGGCAAAGTTACTGTTAAAGTAGTAGCTCCTGCTACATACGGATAAACATCGCACCATATATCAAGTCCATCTTTTCTTGCTTTTTCTATTAATTCTATTGCTTGCTGCATTTTGCCCCAATTTGATTTGCCTATACATTTTATATGGGATATACATACTTTACATTTTGTTATTTTAGCTATTTCGATATTATCTTTTATACATTCTAAAACAAGGTTTGATTGGTTTCTCATATGAGTAACATATATACCATTGTATTTTTTTACAATTTTGCAAAGTTCTACTATTTCTTCATGAGGGGTAAAGTTGCCAGGAGCATATGCAAGACCTGTTGATAACCCGATAGCTCCTGATCGCATTGCTTCTTCTAACAATTCAATCATTTCATTTAATTCTTGCTTTGTTGCAGCTCTATTTTCAAATCCCATTACTGATTGTCTAATAGTTCCATGTCCAACAAAGTTTAACTGGTTTGTACCAAAATCTAAAGATTCATAATACTCAAACACTTTCTTGATAGAAGTGAATTCACTTCTATCAGCTTTAGAAAAAGCTGTAACTGCGGATGTCGCATTAAATTTCTCGTAATTAGTTTTTGAAACAGGGCCTAATGTATTACCGCATTGTCCTGCTATTTCAGTGGTAACACCTTGTTTTAATTTAGCTTCACATCCTGGATCTGCAAGAATTAATAAATCACTGTGTGAGTGTGAATCTATAAAACCTGGAGATAATTGTTTATTAGTACAATCAATTACTTTCTCTGCTTTTTCATCTATACCGTTTGCAATCAAAGTAATTTTACCATCTAAAACAGCTACATCTGCTATATATGGTTTTGAACCTGTGCCATCTATTACCTCAGCGTTTTTAAATATTATGTCATACATATTTGTTTCTCCTATTTTTTATTAAACCAACCAAATTTATAAGCAAATCCTGTTACGATTAAAGATAAGCCTAATGAACCAATTAATAAAATCGACTGTGGCATTCCGCTAAAAAATAGTATTAAAGTAACTATTAATGGAATAATAGCAAGTTTTGGTGTTTTTGCTACAAGAACCATATATAAAGCGCCGAATACAGCTGGTGAAATATAAGCAAAAGCTGGTTGTAATACTGGATTAGTAAGTAGGCCTGTTAACTGACCCATTAATAAAACACCTATAATTAAAATTATTTCACAAACAATAGTAGAAGTAGCCATTGCAACTGTAGATATTACATCACTCTCTTCATTTTGATCCGCTTGTTCTAACCCAACAGCTTCTTTTGCTGAAATAACTGAAGGGATTTTCATGTTGGCAAAGTTACCTGTAACAACCATCATGTACATCGCAGAAGGCTGCATTAAAGGTGCATAACTTAAAAATTGGCTAACTGCACCAGGTATTTGAATCGCAAGTATTGAAGCTGCTGCTGTTGCTATAACAGCTATGTCAATTGGTATTTTTATTACAAAAATCATCACTAACGGGAACAATAATGTTCCTAAAAAAGCAATCACAATACTTATTCTACCAATTTTGTGAACTTTATCTTGATACGCTTGTTCGCCATTAATATTTTTTTGTTCGACTGTATTAGTATTATTCATTATTGCCTCCTATAGTGAGCCAATGACCGCCGCAAACATACCGGCGAACATAGCTATTGAAAGTGAGAAGTCATTTAACCATCTGATATTAAACTTCTTAATTAAGAATGTAACGATAATCATCGCTACTCCACTTGATCCTAAAACTATTAAATTAACACCACCACTAAGTGCAGGACCTAAAACAAATGGAGTGTAAAGGCCCAAAGTAAGAGTTGCAAGCATTATTCCTGTAAATACTTTGTCTCCCTTTTTTTCAATTGATTTGTTAACACCAGCTTTGAATTTTTTATAAAATAAAGCTGTAATAAATAGTGTTGGCGCACTACCCATAGTCATTGCAACTACAGAGGCAATAAATGCTGAGCCATCATAATTCGGGCTGTTTAAACTTGTTCCTGCTGCTGCTGCACCTACTTCTGCTGCCATTAATTCATATGATAGCGAACCAATAACTGACAGCCTTGCCCAAGAAAAAGCTATTCCTAACACAGGCACTAGAGATATGAATGCAATAACTGTAGCAATAGAAGGGATAATTGTAGTTATAGCCGCAGTTTTAGATGCAATTATCAACTTCTCTTTTGGTAGATTAATTTCTTTTGCCCTTTTCATCGCCAGTCTGAAAAATACTAAGGCTTGCGCAAATACAATAACAAGTAAAACGATTGTTATTATGTATAATATTGGGTTATTTGCAACTGATAAGTATTCCATTATAATCCTCCTAATAATGTTTATTCTTTATAATAATTATAAGGTAAATATATTCTGTATTACAATTTATAATATGTTATATCTAGATATAATTTAGTTATTATGACAAAAAAATTAATGCAAATAGAGCTAAACAAGCCCTATAATATTTTGCACGATTAACGACACAATACAAATCACGAACCAACAAATACTGCCTAAAATGATAGGTTTTTTGCCTTTAGAAATCAAATCAAGTAAATTTGTATTTAATCCTATAGCGCTCATTGCAACAACTATTAAAAATTTTGAGCAAGATCCCATAAATTCACTAACTTCTACAGAAAAAATTCCAATTGTATTTATGATACAAGTTGCAACAAACCCTAAGATAAACCAAGGAAAAACTTTAGCTATAGAAAAATTAGCTTCTGAGGACTTAGTATCTTTAGATTTGTAAATTGCTAAAACGAAAGTTATTGGTATAATTAATAAACTTCTTGTTAATTTAACAATAGTAGCTAAATTCCCAGCTTCATTGCTAAAAGTGTAGGAAGCGGCTACTACGCTTGAAGTATCGTTTATGGCAGTGCCTGCCCAAATACCAAAGCCTATATCACTCATACCTAAAGCCCTTCCTATAGGAGGGAAAATGATAGCTGCTATTATATTAAAAAGAAAAATGGTAGATATAGCAGTAACAACTTCATCTTCTTCTGCTTTTAGCACTGGAGAGGTTGCAGCTATTGCACTTCCGCCACATATACAAGTGCCTACAGCAACAAGTATTGCAGTATTAGAGGGAATTTTTAACCATTTATTTGTTATATAAGCAGTAACAAAGCAGGAAACTAAGGTTACTAACATTATGACAAGTGATTGACTCCCGACTTCTAATACATTTATTAAATTCATCTCAAAGCCCAATAATATTATAGCTGCTTGTAATAATTTTTTACCTGTGATTTTTATTCCAGGGTTAAAATGATCTTTTCTTTTATAAAAAGCGACAGAAAGTCCTATTATAATCCCAAAAACAGGGCCTCCAATTATAGAAAAAGTTTTGCCTAAGAAGTAAGAGATTATCCCTATTACAACTGATAAAGATATCCCACTTATATTTTTTTTATTATAGAACTCTTTTCCCAAAACAGGATATGTTATAATAAAAGCCATAAGTATATATATTAAATTCATAAATTTTCCTCATTACCAGTAAAAAGAGCCGTATTTATCGGCTCTTTTTACTGTACTATTATGGTCAAACAAACTTTTAGATCAAAGTTTCAAGAGTAACTTCTTCATAAGCATATAATGCTGGAGAGCCACCTGTATGAATAAACAATATATTATCGCCTTTTTTGAATTTGCCTTGCCTTATTAAATCAAGCATACCTGCCATAGCTTTACCTGTATATACTGGATCAACAAGGATAGCTTCTTCTCTTGCAAGGATTTGAACAGCTTCTACCATTTTAGGAGTAGGAAGAGAATATCCAGGACCTACATAGTCATCGAAAACTACAATATCTTCTTGTTTGATTTCTGTTTTACATTCTAATTTTCCAACAACTTTTTTCGCCAAGTCAAATACTACACTTGCTTGTAATTCTTTATTTCTACTAACACTCACACCTACTAAAGGAATGTTCATATTATTACCTATAAATCCTGCAATTAAACCTGCGTGAGTGCCTGAAGAACCACTTGGGGTTACGATACAGTCAAAATTAATGCCTTTATCAAACATTTGTTCTGATATTTCTTGTGCACAAGCTACATAGCCTAAAGCTCCAGTAACATTAGAACCACCGCCAGGGATGATATATGGATTTCTGCCTTGCGCTTTTAATTCTTGAGCAAGTTTTTCCATTTCTCCCATCATATCAGAACCACCCGGAACTACTCTGATAGCCTCAGTGCCTAATAATTTGAATAAATAGTTGTTACCACTCGCACCTTCTTTGTAACTATCTTTTACTCTTTCTTCGATTACTAATTGGCATTTTAAACCTTCTTTAACAGCTGCAGCAAGTGTTAGTCTGCAATGGTTTGATTGAACAGCACCGCAAGTGATAATAGTATCAGCACCTAATTGTTCAGCTTCAGCCATTAAGAATTCAAGCTTCCTTGTTTTGTTGCCGCCAGATGTTAAGCCTAGTAAATCATCTCTTTTAATATAAATATTAGGTCCACCCATTTTTTTTGTAAGGTTTGGTAAAAATTCTATCGGTGTTTGGTACTCCGTGTATCTTTTTCTTGGAAATTGTGCTAAGTTCATAATGATTCCTCCAATTATTTATTTTGTTAATATCAGTATACATCAACATTAACTTTTGGAGTATAAACTATTTGCTATAGTCGTTATCAATATTCACTTATACCTATAGTTTATTTATGTAATCTCTAAAAAAAGACTCTAAGTATGTTATAAATTCTTCTTGCAAATAACTAGAAGCAGTTGCATCGTTTATTAAGTATCCTGTAGTAAGCTTTGTCCTCAAATCTCTTATTGGTATATATACTAAGTCGCCACTAACTAAAAAAGGATTCGTTAAATTTAATGAATGTTGCCCCACAGTAAAACAAGTCTCATTTTTGGTTATATAATATAATAAACTTCTATTGTTATCAAAGACCAAAGGTTTTAAAGTGCAAATTTTTGATATTAAAGGCATTATTATATTTTTGACAGAAGCATTCTTGTCAGTATTTTTTTGCTTTTCAAGTATCAATCTGTATTCTTTTAAATGCTCACTATTAACCGATTTTTCTTTAGCTAAAGGATGATTTTTGTTTACTATTATACATAAAGGCTCATTTACTAATGGAGTAAATGTCATACCTTGTTCAGAAAATTTTTGCGTCATTTTATCTATTTCCTCAGTATAAATATAAATTATACCTACATCTGTCGTGGTATTTTTAACTTTCTCTGGAATAAGCGTATTTTCTGTCTCTTCATACACTATATTGTCTTCATCATTGTGCTGTATTGAAAATTCATGATAAATATCTAAAAATGTGAAGGCATACATACACGAGATAGTTAGCGCTTCATTATTTATATTTGAATATTCTCGCAAATTATCTACTTTGTCAAGTAGTGCTATAACCTGCTTTGAATATTCTAAAAGTTTTTCTCCTACACTTGTTAAAGATACCCCTCTATTATTTCTGATAAATAACGGCGCCCCAACACTTTTTTCTAAATTTTTTAACTCTAAACTTAAGTATGGTTGTGATACATAGAGATTTTCAGCTGCTTTACTAATGGAGCCGATATTTGCTATTTCAATCATATAATGAAAATATTCTAACTTCATACTTCATTCTCTTTTCTTATCAATTTTTAGTTTAAGATTATAATTATTCTATACTTTAAAATATATAATGTCAATAAATATTGAAAATACTGGATAATTATTATCGATATAATTTACTTTTGTTTTATAAATAAATATTACTTTTTTCGAAAATTGTGAATGATGCTTATTAATCTTATTTGAGCAAGAGAGTTTATTGTTTAATTCGATCAAAAAAAGAACATCTTTTGATTCTCTTTCTGTTTTGGAGTTGGTGATGTAAAAAGTCCTTGCTTTATAAGTTTTTGCACTCTTGTGATATCGCTCTATGAGCCCTTTGCCTAAAAATAGTGCACTGCGCTATTTTCTTTACGCCAAAAGCCTCTCAGGGCTCGATTCCCATCTTTAATTAAATCCAAAATAAAAAAGCAGTACTATCATTTTATCACTTTAGTTTTTTTCATTTAAAACTAACGCCTTTTAATCATTTTTTTATTAAATTTTTATATATTTTCCTTGTGTGATAGTTCGAGTCTAATTTTAGGCTGTTTTTAGTAAAAAACATCCATGAAAACGCACTATTAAAAACCACTGTTTTTTTGCAAAAAAAGAGTCAATTTAGCTGATAAACACTGACTTTTCTCAGGTTAACATCCAAATTGACTGCCTTATATGTATTTCATGTCCAAAAAAGATATTTTATTAAATTTTTATAGGACTCGAACTATCATTAATAAAATATTCAACTATATTTTCACAAAAAGCCTTGGTGTTATGGATATTATTATGTTTCTTTTTGTTTTTATGTTTTCTTTTGATTTTAGCCATTCTTTCATTGTAGTACTCCTTATCTTTTATGCTTTTTTATTTAAGAGTGTTGATGAAACCATCTTCAAAATAAGTATTTAATTCTGCAATTTCAAAATATCCTAAGTTTTCCATAGAAAAGCGAGTTTTATATTTATTGTAAGCAAAAAAGTCATTTAATACTCTATCATACAAAAACCATTGATGAATTTCTTCTAATTTTTTTACAGATATATTAAACTCTGATAGCATAACTTTAATTTCTTCGTATGTGTATTCATCGCCTCCAAAGCCAGCCGCTTTTGAATTTTTGTAGAATTCAATTTGAGGATATAAAATATTCGTATGCGGCTTATAGTAATATTTAAAACCGACATTGTAGTATACACCCGGATTTTCAAGTGACTCAAAATACATCCAATAACTAAATCTCATATCAGCCGCTTCAATTGAATATTTAAAATGTGCAGGCTTCATAAATGTGCCAAAATAGTTTTCATTGTATTTACTATCTACGAATATAAAATCATCTTGTTTTAATTCATCAATAGGAAAATAATAATAATCACTTGATAATACCTGTATTTCCGAAATATCATTACCTATAAAACTAAACACATATTGCAAAGCATTTTGTGGCTCATAGTATTCATACTCCATAGTTTCTATTTCATTTTCATTTATAAATAACCTTTGTTCTGCCCTTGAATAATACATATAATCAAAAACATTATCTACTAAAATATAATTTTCGTAGTACCACAATGAAAATATTAATATTATGGATATTATTATGTTTCTTTTTGTTTTTATGTTTTCTTTTGATTTTAGCCATTCTTTCATTGTAGTACTCCTTAAATTTTTTATACTTTTTTTATTAAAAAGTGCTGATGAAACCGTCTTCATAATATGTATTTAACTCAGCAATTTCAAAATCCCCCAAATCATCCATAGAAAAGCGAGTTTTATTTTCATTGTAAGTAAAAAAATCTTTTAACACTCTATCATACAAAAACCATTGATGAATTTCTTCTAAGTCTTGTGCAGATATATTAAACTCTGCCAGTATCTCTGCTACTTCCTCATATGTGTATTCATCACCTACTTGTAATGCTGTTTCTATATCTTTGTTGAATTCAAGATGAGGATATAAGGTATTTGTATATGGTTTATACCAATATTCAAAGTTGACATTATAGTATATCCCTGGGTTTTCAAGTGATTCAAAATATACAAAATAGTTGAAATTTATATCTGCCGCTTTAATTGAATACTCAAAATTTGTAGGCTCGATATATATTCCTGCGTATTTACTATCTACGAATGTATAATTATCTTGTTTTAATTCATCAATAGGAAAATAATAATAATCACTTGATAACACCTGTAACTCCGAAATATCATTACCCATAAAACTAAACACATGTTGCAAAGCATTTTGTGGCTCATAGTATTCATACTCCATAGTTTCTATTTCATTTTCATTTATAAATAACCTTTGTTCTGCCCTTGAATAATACATATAATCAAAAACATTATCTACTAAAATATAATTTTCGTAGTACCACAATGAAAATATTAATATTATGGATATTATTATGTTTCTTTTTGTTTTTATATTTTCTTTTGATTTTAGCCATTCTTTCATTGTAGTACTCCTTAAGCTATTACTAAATTCTATTATAGGACAAACCCTTCTTCGTAATATGTATTTAATTCCGCTATTTCAAAATCTCCCAAATCTTCCATTGAAAAGCGAGTTTTATTTTCATTATTAATAAAGAAGTCGTTTAGTATCCTGTCATACAAAAGCCATTGATGAATTTCTTCTAAGTCTTGTGCTGTTATTTCTCTATCAGATAAACGCTTTTCCGCTTCTAAATAAGTACTTGTTTCATCAAAATACACTGCTGGTACATCTCGAGTGTTCGAATAGAACTGTGGGTATAATGTATTTGTTTTTGTACTAAAAATATATTCAAATTTTATGTTATCATAATATCCCGGTATTATAGATTCAAAATTAATTGTATATAATATATATATTGCATTTTCTTCTATTATGTATTGTGCCATTGTAGGAAGATTATATAAAGAATCATATCTATAACCTATACCAATTGATAAGTCTTGCGAGGTGCTATCAAGAGATGAAAGTAGATATTTTTCATTCACTGCTTGTACATGAGATGGATTTCTTCCAAATGAATAAAATAATATTCTTAACGGGGTATTGAGGTCGCTATAATAATATCTCATAGTTTCTATTTCATTTTCATTTATAAATAGCCTTTGTTCTGCCCTTGAATAATACATATAATCAAAAACATTATCTACTAAAATATAATTTTCGTAGTACCACAATGAAAATATTAATATTATGGATATTATTATGTTTCTTTTTGTTTTTATGTTTTCTTTTGATTTTAGCCATTCTTTCATTGTAGTACTCCTTAAATTTTTCATTTTTATTTGCTTATTTAATATAATTTATCATTTCATGGTTTTTATTTTCTAAGTTTAATATGAAATTGTATGCATCAGGTGAAATCTCTCTTAATCTATCCATAGCTGATATATTATGCGTTAAAAATTTTGAATCATTATACAATCCACTTGATTTAAAAATGGTATGCTTTATTTTCTCAATATCAGTATGACTTATGAAAAATTCTGCCCTTGTCGTTCCATTTTCAATTATTGCAGCATACCTATATGCCGCTTGCGAAACATCTATGTTATCCCTTCTCGCTATATACATAATATTTTCAGCGTCAAGGTCAGCCATATAGTCATCGTCACCTAATGTAGGATTGCTCCCGATAGTTGCATCCCCTCGCCAGCCTGCTAAATCTTCTCGATAATCATCGTTAAAAAAATTTGCAATTGGATGTTTATTGTCAGTATCTGTGGATAGCATCGTGGCAGTGGTAATAGCTTGGTGTGCAAAATCGGCTGTATTAGAATATTTATCAATATAATTGTCCCAAATAAGCTTGAATTCATCTTCGGCTAACCTATCTAATCCGTAGGCTTCTTCGTATATATCTTGGTAAGTGCTCGTATCGGTATCCTCACCCGTTTGGATAAAAAGTTGGTCATAGTATCCCATCTCCCCATCTGCGCCACTCATTTGATTTTGAAGCCTTATATTATAACTTAATATACTCTCTTCTTCATCAGTTAAGCCATAGTAATTGCTAAGTGATAAATCGTTATTTAACCCTTCTTTTCCTTTTTCAGGATTTCCGGCTGTAATATTCCAAATAGAAGTTTTAAATATATTATCTCTATAAACAAAGCTTCCTAAAATATTTAGATATTCATATTCTACTTCTTCATTCGTGAATGTAGGATTTTGCTTTTTAATATTGTTTTTTAACTTATTCATTATCTCTAATACTTCGCTATCAAAGCCATATGCATTTTCATTAGCATTATTTATTTGATTATCTAACCAATTAGAATAATCTTTAATTTCGTTTTTATTTATATTTGATTTTTGATTTTGATAAAATCTTCGATTATTTTTTATAGCAAAATTATTTTGTGTGCTTTTCTTTTTAATTGGAGGATATTTATTTTCATTTTCATACCCATCATTAATTTGCCTTGGAATAGTTTTTATCTTTTTATCTTCATCAAATTCATCTTCATATAAATCGTAATACATTGCATTATTTGTATTATCATTATATTGCCTTAAAATTTTTCCTAAATCTTCATCATATTCTTCTTGTGATAATCTGCCTGCTTGTTTTAATTTGTTTAGCATATTCCCTTGTTCTTCAATCGGATATTCTGCAAAGTTAATCCTTTTTGTGCTTGGTGTGCTTTCTTCTTTTAGTTTGTTTTGTACGAATTGCGTATTTAGTGTTTTATATTCCGGCTCATAGCTATAAAAAGAATAGCTATTGCTATCGTTAATAGTATTTATATTTCCACTACTAACAAACCCTGTATTAGGTTTTGTTATTGTTGTATTTGTAATATTAGTTTTAAGTGTATTACTACTATTCGTCCCCTTACTATTTAAAATGGTTGATTTTGTGAATTTATCTTCCATATCTTTTGCTATTTTATTTTTGCTTATTAATTTGCCCATCATTCTCCCTTTTCCAAAAATATCCATAATGTCAACATTATTGTACTTTGTAAAGTACAATTTGTCAAGTAAAAATTACACACTTTGTATAATTATCTAATTTGTATTTATATTCATTGTGCATTTTATTGTAAAAATTAAAAAAATGATATAAAAAAATCAGCCTTAAAGGCTGATTTTTATGTCAGACGCAACTAAACTGGATGTTAATCCTTCATCTTTTTCAGACTCGAACTCTCACCCTTGTTTATTCTTTACTATATTATAACATATATTTAATCATTTGTAAACACCTAATAACAATATATATTAAAATATTACTTTATGAAATTATAACACAAAACCCCTCTTCTGTAAAGAGGGGTTTTGACTTTTTCGCTTTCATAACCCTTGTTCCACACTCTGTCCATCTTTGAATGTAATGTTTATTTTATTTTTATCAATCACCTTTATATTGCTAATCATTTGCCTTACCAAAATATCATCATATCCATCACTCGATTTCTCACGTATCATAAATGCTCTTACTTTTCCTATTTTTTCTTCAATCACATCACTCCCTTTGGCTGAGTAATATTCATCAACTACTTTTTGAAGCTGTGTAGCTTCTTCATTCATTGACTTCATTATAAAAATTTTTTCAGATACATTTCCACTTGATATTATCTCCATTATTTCATCTGTTATTTTTTTTATTTTCTTTTCCACATCCTCTATATTAACTGTGTTTTCATTTCCTTGATCATAAGTCTTTTTTACTTCTTTAGCAATCAACTGGTTTATATTTACATCATTACCATTTTTTCGATTTATTGCATCCATTATAGCCTTTTGAAGTTTTTCTTCATCTAGTGTTACTGAGTTTTCACAATATTTTTTACCATATTCTAACCTCTGCACACATCTCCAAACAGGCTGTTTTACAATTTCATGTCTGGTGTTTGTTTTCTTTTTAGTCCACACAGCTCTACGATATTTTGATAAGCAACAATTACATGTTAATATTTTATTTAATGCTTGTTTACTTGAATATCTGCTAAATTCTGTTTCTCCTTTTTTAGAAACTTTTGTTTTACTAATTCGCCTTGCTCTTTCCCTTACCGCTTCCTCATACATTTCTCTTTCTATTATTGCAGGGTGATTGTTTTTTATATGCACCTTAGGCAGTTCCCCATTATTAATTTTCACTTTCTTAGTGATGTGATTTTCAATATAAGTTTTTTGTAATATAACATCTCCACAGTATCTTTCATTTTTAAGTATTCTCTGAATGCTTCCTGAATCCCATTTATTTGTTTTTATCGGCTTTACTCCTTCATCATTTAGTTTAGTAGCAACACCTTTATCACTCTCACCTTTTAAGTAATATTTATATATCTTTTTTATTATCTCTGCATG
>CAYJFZ010000022.1:14029-19198 GCA_964369975.1 uncultured Oscillospiraceae bacterium | reverse complement strand
TATTTAAAAGAGTATTTCATATGTTTTTGTTAATATGTAAAAATGTTCCCATGCTATCGATCAAAATAACATGGGATGGATAAAAAAGTTTGTGAAATTATTGTTCTACTTTATTAGTAAGAAATGCCTTTATAGATTGAAGATATTTTAATCTTTCTTTAGCTTCTTCTGATTTTGCAAAAGCGTTAGTAAGTTTTTTAAAATCTTCATCGATATTTTCAAATGTGATATTGAGTTTATCGCTTTCTGATTTAATTATGTTTTCTTCTTCTTCTGCTATTTTAGCATCAATTTTTGCAAGTACTGTTTTAGCTCTTGCCTCTTTGATCTGGTTATCAAATTTACCAGAAATCATTGCGATTATTCTTTTCATAATATATTTTTAAATGTTTGTTTTGTTGGAAATGTAATGATGGAGTCTTGAGACTTTGGTTCAGAATTAGATCCGATTAAGGATAGTACTGTTTTGTACGATACTTCAATGTATTTATTCGTAAAATATTGTACAGAATTCAAAGAAATTCCATACGCATATCCATTCGGACCAATATAAATCCGAGTTGTATGGATAGCATTGGATAATCGATCTTTTAACGCTTCATCACTTATTCTTTTCGGGGTAGATTTATTAAA
The DNA here is from genome assembly GCA_964369975.1 of uncultured Oscillospiraceae bacterium. Taxonomy (GTDB): domain Bacteria; phylum Bacillota; class Clostridia; order Oscillospirales; family Ruminococcaceae; genus RGIG3102. The sequence continues at coordinate 18,565 of CAYJFZ010000022.1, read as the reverse complement.
AAAATTAAATATTTTGCATTTTTCATCATAGGAAGCTCCTATTAACTCTATCCTGAAATTACCTTCTAATAGATCTTGTATAGTCATATTTTTTAATTGTATTAGTGCCTACATTGCCGATTAAAACAATGTAGGCTTATTACCATGCATTCGTAACTTAGTTTTAATATCGGTTACGTTCGTTTCACATATTCGCATACAACTTTAACATGTAGTTGTAGTACTTATAGCTAATCCCTTCGATGAATATCCTTTTATCGCGATTAGGTATTCTTTAAGAAGTGCATCCTTAGTCTAGGCTAATTACTCCTAGTTTGGTAATTATATGTTAAAATAAATTTACTGATTGAAAATAGTAACTTATTGAAAGACTACTATTCGAACCTAGTGAACTGAAACTTCTCACTAGAGATCTACTTTCAGGGGCTTTCCTATCTAATATACTAGATATTTCCCATTTATTCTTTAAGTTATTTAAGTTTAGATCGTATCTGTATATACTTCCATTTCTTGTGTAAAAAATGTATGTATTACCAAACATTTTTACTGTGTTGTTTAGAGTATTTACTTCAAAGTTTTTTTGAAGATATGAAATAGAAGTTGTGAGATAATCTTCTGCTTTAAGAATAGATTGAGGATCTATAGTTTTAAGGTGTGGTTTGAAATTGTTCTTTTTTGGAAGATCAATTGTCTGTCCTTTTAGCTGTTCTTCTATTGATACTTGTGAGTATGAGTTTAATGAGAATAATAAAAGGATTAGAATTATGAGATATTTCATGATTTTTTGTTTTTTTCTTCGGATTCTATGTAATACTTATGAAGGGATAGAATATCTATATCTTCGGATTTTATAAATATTATTGATAGAGTGAGAAGGGTTAGGAAAATGATTACTGCTGGTATAACAATTGCTGGATCAAGTGTAGTGATAGCATTGATTGTTATGAAGAAAAAGAAAAGGGTTGAAAATAATAACAACCCTTTTAATATTAGAATGAATGTTTTCATTAATGTAGATAACATGAAGTACATAGCTCATCTGTAGAAGGAGATCCACAGATTACACATGTGTTAGGTTTAGACTTTGTGAAAAATTCGTGAAGGTCATTGAGTTCAGAGGATTTTAATTCTGATGGTAGATCTTCGAAGAATTTTTTTTGTACTTTTGAACGTTTATCAAAAGGACGAGATGTGGTTTTTCTTGACATGATTGTTGTTATTTGGGTTTGACATTAGGTCGGATGGATGAGGAAATTGGGGGTTGGGGAAATTTTGGGGGAATTGGGGATGGGGGAGATAGTTTATTTTCTAAACCTCCCCTCCAAACTATTCCTAGTCAGCCAAAACTTCAGCTTTCCAAGAAATACCCAAATCCCTTCTACATAAATCGGACATATGCCAATTTAATCTCTCTCCCTCACTCATTTTTTTCTTCCAAACTCCTATCCCAATCTTAATATCAGGACAATGCAATCCCGTCATAAAATTATAAGCAAACTCATTAATCAAAATCTGCTTAACACAAGTTGGCACTACCTTTTTCTCACTTGGAGAAAAACCTTCCTCTAAAACAATAGTCAGAAGGATTTTATTTGAATTCATCATAAATTTCTATCTTATCTCCCAGTCGGTTCTACCTCTGGAAATGCAATATTCATAACATTCTCTCCAAGTTCTTCTTGAAGTAATGTAATTACCAGTTCTATCAAAGATTCTATACATAATATCACCTTTTAAAATTTCATTATTTTTTCAATTTTATACCATATATATAAGGCGAATTTTTCAAATTTTCCATATATAATATAGTATAAAAATTATTTTTTACTCAAATTACTCTATATCTCCTACTAAAGAAATATACATTTCCTGAACACTCTTATTATAGTGATCAGAATATTTAGAATAAATTTCTTCGGGAAATAGTAATTTAAATTCAGAATAAGTTAATTTCTGAAAATCGGAATAATATTCCAAAAACTTTTCAGCTAATAATAAGTTATCAGTTGAGAATAATTCTTCTTCATCCTTATTATTTCTGAAAATGTTAATTTTGTCAATATCTACATCTACTATTAGATTGTTGATAAAGTTCTTGCCGTGGATTAATGTTTTCATGGTTGATGGTTTAAAATTGTGTTTTTAATTTAGATGTTATTTTGATTATTAATTATTTTTTACTATCTTTGTAGAAATGAAAAAAAATATTAAATTTTGCACTTTTCGAAAATTCAGTATATCAATAAATCGGATTTCAAATTATGAGCAAATAATAAAATTATGATTGATTTTCAACCCAAATTAACAATTGAAAAAATATAATTTTTTACAAGATTTTAAATTTAATTTTACTTTGATAATATTAAAAAAAATATTATCTTTGCAATATAAATTTCAATAAAAAATAAAAACCGAAAACCTAATTAAAAATTTATCTTAAATAAAACAATATTATGATTTTAGAGACTTTGTCTCTTTTTTTATTCAAAAGTGAGGACAGTAAATACCGGAAGTTTTGCTAATATCTTATTCAAAAAAATGAAAAAAAGTGTCCAAAGATTTCAAACAAAATCATTCAAATACAAATAGTAAATATGAATACAAACAGACAAACAATTAAAATTCCATCGAAAATATCAGGAAAAACTGTAAATTACCTATCAGACTTTATATCTGAACTTCCTAAGAATAAGATAGTAAATAAAGGTGGTACTGGAGTAGGAGGCACTACTCTTGCTATTAGAGATAAAAATCCGTATGTTATAGCGGTTCCATTTCAGGAAATGATTATCAATAAATGCTTCAAAGAGAAAAATTTATTGGGAGTAATGCAAGGAATTACAACAGAAGATATTAAAGAATATCTAAATAATTCGGATATTCCTAAAATTATGGTAACATATGACTCTTTACCAAGAGTTATAGAGTGTATAAATCCCAAAGAATTTAATATATTAATAGATGAAATGCATGTATTATTTACATCGTATTCTTATAGAAGGGATGCAGCAATGAATGTGTTACATAATTTTAAAAAATTCAAATCATATACATTTTTATCCGCAACAATCATGGATGAAAAATATAGACTCAAAGAATTAAGAGGAATAGATGTAATAGATTACGAATGAGAGAATAAAACCATAACTAAGATTAGTAGTATTTATTGCCCAAATGTAATAAAGAGCGCAATTAACATTATAGAAAATCACACAGGTTGTCAAAATTTATATTTTTTTACAAATTCTATTCAAAGTATTAATGCTATAGTTAAAACATGCGGATTGAATGATGATAATGCGAGAATGATTTGCAGTAAACATAATACATCTAAAACTGAATTAATCAAATCCAATACACTAAGTGATCCTAAACGATTCAATTTTTTAACATCTTCGGTTTTCGAAGGCGCTGATTTATATGACGAGAACGGAGTTATACTAGTACTTTCAGAAGGGAATAAATCTCATACTTTATTAGATATTAGTAGTTCAATTATACAGATAGCTGGACGAATTAGAGATAGCAGATACAGTAATAAGATATTTCATTTATATAGCACATCTAGATATAACGGAATTACAAAATCTGAATTTGATGATATATGTAAAGAAGATGTTAAGAAATCTTATTTCTACGAATCTGATTACGCAAAATTATCTCCAGAAACTATTGAAATAACAAATTCTGATGGAAGATATATGAATAAAATTGATGGGAAGTTGATTTTCGATGAAAACGCACTACTTTTAGATCAATTTAATTTTGATGTGCATAATGATTATCAATTAACTCAGAGACTTGTTAATAAATTTAAAGAGAATGAATTAGAAGTTACTAATTATTTTGATAAAGTTCATGAAATCATAATTCAAACTCCAAATGTTATATCATTTAAAGATAGAGTAAAGAAGATAAAAGAATATGATGACAAGATTAATTATGATATATCACATGATGTATTTAAAGAATTAACATTCAAAAAATATCCGTGATTAAAAGATGCTATAGATAAGTTAGGGTTTGCAAAAATTGCAAGCTTAGATTATTCTCAATACAAAATTAAAGCTAATTTAATAGAAGAGACGAAAGTCGATTCGTCTGTCAGGTTGCTTAAAATGATGAAATTTAAAAATAATGAATTTTATACTACTGATGCCGTAAAACAAATTATTCAGAATGCATATGATTTATCTGGAATAAAGAAAAAAGCAAAAACTTCTGATATTAATATTTATTACGATGTAGTTCCTCAGAGAATAATGATGAACGATAAGAAAGTTAGTGGAGTTAAAATAATAAGAAAAAAAGTGTTAATCGAATAACTACTCAAAGGGAGTCCGCAAGAAACCAATCTTACGAACTCCTTTTTTTAATTTAAAAACTATTTTATGAATTTTCAACTCAACCAAAGAAATACATTCAACAATAGTTGTGCTTACACCTTAAATCAATAAGATGTAAGCTGGTAAAATTTAAAACATTTTCATGGCAAGAAAACGAGTGCTTGTAATCCAAACCAATGAATTACAAGCT
>CAYJFZ010000022.1:1474-13929 GCA_964369975.1 uncultured Oscillospiraceae bacterium | reverse complement strand
ATGTCAGAACCTTTTGATTATGTGTATCACTACAGATAATTGTGCCTATGATTTAAATCAATAAACCATAGGCTGGCAGTGGTAGCGACTCCAGCTGCATGTATGGTGTAACACCATTTTTTTAAAGTCCGTAAACTTCCAACGTGTGCCTGTAATGCGTATCAATTCACTACAGGCTGAGTACTAATCCAAAAAACGTCAATTATGAAACGTAGTAGCTTAGGACTAAACCAATAATCCTAAGCTTTATAATTATTCTGTGATAGAATAAACTGGTAAACGACCAGGAATGATGTCCATACTCTTAGTATCTTCATTCCATCTGTTTAGTTGTACATCTGTGTAACCAGTTACAACAAGAGTTTTTCCTGCAACGTACTCTACTCTTTCTAGATCGTTCTTCATACGAGAAGTGATGTTAGTTAGGTCACAAGAACCACAACCATAAGCATCAGTTCTACGAAGAGAAGATACAGAGAACTCAGCGATATGCTCAGAGTCTGTTTCAGCTAGCTTACGCTTAGTTACGATAACGTTTTGCATACGTTTCTTTCCTTCAGCATCTAGATAAGGAGTTTCTAGTTGACGAAGAACAGTGTTGTCCTTTGTTTTTTGAATTTCCGCAAGAGGTGGGAAAGTTACAGACGCACCGATAGGTAGTCTAGGGTCAACGAAGTTAGATACTCCAGAAGTTTCAAATACGCTTGGACTAGTAGTTTTGCCTGCTGCATCAGCTGGCATTTCGAATTTCAAATTTTCCATTTGTTAAAATCTTTTTATTGTTTATATTATTGAGTATTTAAATACTCGGTTTTTACTACAGAATTAAATTTATTCTCACTACCCGCTGGGGACTTAGTTATATATTTTTGAATGAAATGAAAATTGTGTTATCTTGAATAGACAAATATTTCTCTACAGACCAACCGAGGACTTAGTCATGTGTTTGGTTGAAAAGAAAGGAGAGAGCTTTCGCTCTCCCCTAAATGGTTACTTTTCATCAGCTATCGCATCAGCGCATAAACTGAAATACTCCTCAATGCTTTTGAGTTTCATTAGCTCCCAAAGAGTTTTCTCAGAATGTTCGAAGTTGTGTCTTACTGTAAAGTAAGGTCTTCCGTCATCAGAAATCCTCTTTTCGGTAATAGCGTTCTTAACAAGAAGGCTGTTGTTGATGCTTTCGACAAACCTTTCCTGCGTAGATTGCAAGACGATTCTTTGAGTTTCAGGAGTCATTTCAGAGAATGATTCTCCGACTCTCCAATAAGCTGAAGGGATTTTTTGAACCCTAATTCCCGAGTTGTTATAAACAATGTATAACATTGTTTGATACTCAGTTACTTTCCCGTCTCTCTCGAACGTTTCTAAGCTAAGAACTGGTTCGATAACTCCTGCAGAGTTCTTGATCATCATTGGACAGATGACATCTCCTTTCAGAAGAACGATTCTTCCGTTGTTAGACATAAAACGAGAAATAGCATCAGGATTTGTGCTTTTCGTAAAACCTGCTAAGGTTAGTTTCTCACGTAGAGAAGTTGATGTGTTTTCCATAATTGGTAAATTTTTTGATTAATACTAAGGTTCAACTAAGGTTTTAGTCATATATTTTTAATTGAAAAGAAAACTCCCCGAAGGGAGTTATGAGTTTAATAATTTCGCAATGACTTTGTCTGCAACTTCTTTTGAAGATACGTCGAACATCACATTTCTTATATGAATGCTAGAAAGTCCGAATCCTATTAATCCGTGCTCAGAGTACTCTGGGAGAGGATTGAATTTCCCAGAAATAGATTTAAGGATGGAGTCACATAGGTACTTTATTTCTGCTTCGGGATTTTCAAAATATACGAAATGGGTAAACTCGCTATCGCTAGTTTCTGGAAGTTTCTTTAAAGTCATTTCCTTTTCTTCCAGCATGTTACGAAGACATGCAAGAAAGTGTTGCTTGGCTTCCGCAAGTTCTTCTCTACTTCCGTTTCCAAAATGAATTGTTAGTTCGAAATCTAAAGTTCCAATTTTTACTGAATTTGGATTGAATTTACAGAGGCTTAAAGGCTCTATAAGGAAAGAAAGTTCTCTGTAGTCTTGTGTTTTCATAATTGACAAATGTTAAAATTAATACTAGGAGTTAACTATGATATTAGTCATATGTTTTTAATTGAAAAAATAGAGAGTCCGAAGACTCTCATTTAAATAGTTTAATTAGACAATAATCTTTCGATTATTTTCTTGGCAATCGATGTGGACGATACTGTGAAGCATACGTTTCCTATGCAGATTGCTCTCATTCCATAAACGTCGAGTTCTGATATAAGATATTCCGTGTGTTCGGTAAACTTATCAGTAAGAGCGTTTTCAATAAATGAACAAGTGCTTTCGATTTCTGCCTCTTCTTCATACCAGAAGAAACTTGTAAAAGTACTTTCTTCACAAGGAGTATCTTGAGGAAGATCTTTAATAATAAGATTCTTCTTTTTTAACGCAGAAGTTAAACACGTTTCAAACGATTCCATTGTTTCGATAGGATCTATCGAACTCATGTAAAATGTTAATTTGAAGCCACAAGATCTTATTGTGATAAAATCTTCGTTGATGCCTGAGAATAAGCACAAAGGTTCGATAGCTTCTAAAAGTTGGGTGTAATGCCTTGAATGATTCATAATTGATAAATGTTAGATTAGTATTAAGAGTTAACTATGGTCTTAGTCATATATTTTTATTTCGTAGAAATTTATGGTCTTTTGATAGAAATTCATGGTCTTTTGATAGAGTTTCATAAGTATATATGAGTGTCATCTTTTCAAAATGACTTTTGAATTATATGGATTTTTCTCCTCGATTTCAAATCTTTTTCCATTTTAAGAGGGGAGGGGTCCTGCTACATATATACCCCACCCCACTCAACCCACACCCAAAAAAAATTTTCCCCAACATTTTCTAGGAATTTCCAATTATTTTTCCTACCTTTGCAAAAACTAAAACTTAATCCGATGCTAAATTATATTAAACAAATACAAGAAACAATCATTCGTTATGGATATCTGAACACACTAAAGTCTTCAATCCTTACAATTTTCGTAATCTTATTAGCAAAAATACTCCTTGATCCGAATTTCCTATTCGAATCTTGACAAAAATGGTCAGAATTAGACCATAATTCCAAAATGGAAATTAGAATTCAAAACGATCCTATAATAAGATTGCATTTAGAAAATATAATGAACTACTCACATGCAGATAGAGCATTTATACTTGAATTAAGAAATGGAACCATGAATTCAAATGGACTTCCTTATGCTTTCTTTGATATGAAATACGAAGTAACTACTCCAGAAGAATCTTATGTAGATATGAATTACCAAAGCATGTCTTTAAGTAGATTTGAATTTGCTTCTTACCTATTTAGAGTTAGAGCATGATCTGGATCTATAGAAGACTTAGGAAAAATAGATCCTAAGTTATATCAAAAAATGGATAAAGAGGGAACTAAATATATAATACTAGGAGTCCTAGAAGGAGAAGGAGTGGAATCGGGTGTAATAGGAATTACATATAGTAGAATTCCAGAAAAAGAAGATATAGACAAGGCTTTAGCTAAAATATACAGTCTATCTCAAACAGTAACAGATTTATTAAATGTCGAGCCCAGATAAAGTTAATGGCAATGTGTATTATTACGATGATACTCATTCTTATATAGATAAAGATACAAAAGAAAAATTCATATCAGTCACAACTCTAATTCATAAATATACTCAAGAATTTGACGAAGACTTTTGAACATCATATAAAGCTCTTGAGCAATTACTTGATTCAGATATATTTTCAATAATTAAACCTAAACTATTAGCTTCTAAGAAGTTCAATAAGCAACTTCTTCGTAAACATGATATAAATGAAGCGAAGTTTTGGGTTTATAAACAGAATCTTATAGATGAATATGAGATGAAAAGAAATGAATCTTGCGAAAGAGGAACAAGAATACATGCTGAATTAGAAAATCAATTCTATACTTCAGAGACTCATGATAAAATTAAATATTATGACTCTAAAGGATTATTCGTTTGTAAAAAGGATTATTATGATTTAGATCTAGAGAAAGGAATTTATCCCGAATACCTTATTCATAGAACTTCTGCAGACGGAACTCTAAGAATAGCTGGACAGATAGATCTCCTTATTAAAGATGGTAATGATATAATAATAGTAGATTACAAAACTAATAAGGAAATTAAAGAGAAATCTTACTATAATAAAAATAAAAGAGGATATGAATGCATGAAATTTCCTCTTAATAATGTTATGGATTGCAATCTTATGCATTACACTCTTCAATTATCTCTATATGCTTATTTATTAAAACAGATTAATCCTGAATTCAATATTAAGCTTTTAAAAATACATCATATAGACCACAATGATAAAGTCAAGGAATACGAACTTCCTTATATGGAGAAAGAAGTGGAGCTTATGTTAAAGCATTTCAAAAAGACCTCTAACATAGAACGACAATTACAAAGAAATAAACGAGTATGCTAGACATATTAACAGGACATATCAATGAAATTCTTGAGAGAAATAATGAAATATATAAATTCAGAATTAAAATATGTAAATCTTGTCCTTTGTTCGATAGAAACAAGGTTTTAGGATGAGTATGTTCTAATAAATTATGAATAAATAAAGATGGGGAAGTCTCCAAAAAAGAAAAAGATGGATTCGTAAAAGGATGCGGCTGTAGATTAGAGGCTAAATTAAGAAATATGAATTCTAAATGTATAATAAGTAAATGATAATGAATGAATTGACACCATGTAACACAGGAGTGCTGTTGCATTTTTATGACAAAAATCCTTACAGAGGATTAGCTAAAACAACATCTGGAATTATAACAGATGTAGGAAGAGAAGAAAGATATAAAAGTAATGATACTGGAGAAATAGAACAATCAGAAGAGTTTATCGCATGCGCTAAAGTTATTGCAATTGGACCAAAATGTGAAAATGTTCAAATAGGAGAAGATGTATTCTGTTATAGAAGATCCTGCATTCCTGTTCCTTATGAGAATAAGTCCTATTATATCTTAGCAGAACAAAATATAGTATGTAGAGTAACAGATGGAAAATAAAACTTTTTTTAATCCCGGAAATATAGTTCAAGTAAAACATGATGATAATTCACCAAAAATGTATGTAGTAGAACGAGTTGACAGGGTAGTAAAATCAAAAGATGGGGATCAGTCTTCAATATTCGTAGGAGTAAAATGTAGATGATTCGATTTAAATTTAGTATTGCAAGAGGCAGTATTTTCAACAAAGGATTTAATTCATTATGGACATAACTAAACTTTTCACATGAATGAGGAACTCATTCGAAGAATTAAAAAGTGCTACCGATGAACAATTGGGAGTATTATTAGAGGATTTAAAAATTAATAATCCTAACGAATTCGACGCAATGATTAACGAATTTACAGTATCCGAAGAAAAATCTGGATACATCAACTCTTTGAAAAAGGGAGGCAAGCTTAAGAACGTATGTAAGTGCGGATGTGCTTTGATTCCTAAAAAAGAGAAAGGAGGAACTATTCAAGCTTGCGGTTGCGGATGTGCTACTAAGCAGAAAGGAGGACAGTTAAATCCTGTAAGAGTAACGCTTAAAGACAATCCTCTTATCATATCAGGAACTAAGGATAATATTAATATTAAGCCTGAATCTGATGGTAGGTTTACAGGATTATCTAAGAATTTCGATAATTTTATAGGTGCTAATATTAGAATAAATGAAGGGGATACTTTAGTAGATGGTAAAGCTAGAGTTTTCTTGACAACTCCTGAAGGCATAGGAGAGCTGCCTAAGAATTTCAAAGGAAATATAAATCAATTGAATCCTGAGTTAGCCAATAACTTCAGAGAACTTATAAAGGCATTCAATTCTTTAAATAAAAAATAATGACGATATTTGAATATGATGTAAGCACTACTTCTATTAAAATTTCCGAATACACTATTCTTCTAATCAAAGAATTCAAAGACTTGTGATCTCCTGAAAGAAACAAAACTAAAGGAGATCCCAAAGGAGAAAAAAGAATTAAAGCATATAAAGAGTTTACTTATTTATATCTTGCTACAGATTTTAAATCTCCTTATTGAAATTACTTAGAAGAAGACAAGCATAATAAAGCATTAATTGATTCAGAGCTGACCGAAAAGGAATTTAATGATCCTCTTTTTCAGGCAGCTCTGAAAAAATATAGAGAGATCATAGATTCAGACAGAATACTTTCTTTAATAAAAACCACTAATGGCGTTTTGTGAAAAACACAAGTATATTTAGAAAGCGTAGATTTTTCTGATGTTGATGAAAATGGTAAGCCTATTGTGTCTCCGAAACAAGTTATGGAGAACTTACCAATGATTGCTAAAATGAGAGATCATTTGCAAGAGTTAGAAGTAAAACATAAGCAAGGACTTGCTGAAAAAGAAAAAATTAGAGGAGATAATTCCCCTGGAATGATGGATATCTCTCCTATTAAACTTTAATGAATTATGGCTAAAAAGGTAAGGGCGGCTCGAATCAAAAACGCAGTTGCTCATGATAAGTATGAGGAAGCTTTAATAAAAGAGCTTTTTGCGGAAGACTTAGCTAGGATACAGAAAAAACTATCTAAGTCGAATGATAATGAAGATGAAGAATTGCACTATTTTAAAGGTTCAATGAAACACGAGAAAAGAGGTGGAGAATGAGATGTTCCTATTGAGGAAGAAATCATGTATTTTGATCCGGAATTATCTTATGAATTAACTGGATATAGACCTATTAATGAATTACAGGGTTTAGATTTCGATCCAACTCCATTTCAAGAAGCTGCTAATAATTTTATGAAAGCAGGTTCTTATTCAGAATTTCCAGAAAGATCTATGTCTTATACAAAATTCTGAACAGAAGAAATTAGAAGATGCGTCTTAGGATATACAGTTGGAAAATACACTGTTACGGGAGACCATTATTTCTTCTTAAATTATTACCAGATGCAGACTATTAACTCTGCTGATGGAAATGCGATTAGTTCTAGATCTGTAGGATTCCCTAGCTTTCTCTCAAAGCAGTATGAGTTTTTTCATTATTTATCTATGTGTGAAAAAACGGGAAAAGACTGCGTGTTATTGAAAGCTCGTGGTTTGGGATTCTCAGAAATACTAGCATGTATAGGAGCTAGACCATTTGTTACAAACTGGGGGTATAGAACAACCTATACAGCAGCTGCGGCTGGACAATTAACTCCTGTATTGGAAAAATGTTGGCAACAATTAAACTGACTAAATAAAAACACTAATGGCGGAATGAAGAGGTTGCGCCAAAAAGTGGATAACATATTACATAAAAGAGCATCTCTCGTAGATGGAGAAGGTGTAGAATATGGTAGTATGACAAATATACTAGGAATTGTTGCAGACAATCCTAGAAAAGTTCGTGGAGAACGTGTAGATAGACTTATATTAGAGGAGGCGGGATCTAATCCAAATTTAATGGTATGTTGGATACAGTGGAATCCTCTCGTTCATCTTGGAGGACGTAAAACAGGATTAAAAGTAGCAGGAGGTACAGGAGGTGACTCTGGACCACAATTAGCTGGCTTAGCAAAGCTTTTCAATAATCCTGATGCATATGGAATACTTCCTTACAAGCATTTCGATACCAGAGATGGAAAGGTTCAATATTCTGCATTTTTTATTCCTGCTCATAGATTTTCTTTACATCCTGATTATATGGATCACAGGGGAGTTACAGACTCTACTCGATTTAGAGCTTATTATCAGAATAAAAGAAATAAATTAGACGGAGCTGATCTTTTAACAGAATCTGCAGAAAATTGCTTTACTCCTGAAGAAGCATTACTTAAGCAAGGAGATAACTTATTTGATGCTGCCACAATATCTGATCAATTGACTAGATTAAGAGTTCATAAAGAAGGCGTAAAGCCAGTAAGGACAGCTTTGATTTACGATAAAACTAATGAGTCAAAAACAGTAAAGGCTATTCCTTCTTCTAGCAGTAAGTTATTAATATATGAACCACCTATATTAGATGCGGATGGAAATCCTTATTCTAATTTATATGTTGCGGGAATAGATGCGATAGATATGGGAGAAATGGATTCGACTACAAATCAAGGATCTGAATTTTGTATTGTTATTAAAAAGAGAATGCATGGATTATCGGAGCCTCAATATGTAGCAATGTACATGGATCGACCTAGAAATATAAATGAAGCTTTTGAGATTTCTTTAAAGTTATTATTATATTATAATTGTAAAGCAATGCTTGAATATACTAAAATTAGTATTCAGCAATATTTCAAAGGTAAAGGTTATTATCATTTATTTATGTCAAGACCCGAATTTGCAGTCGCTAACACTAGAGCATCCAAAAGGAAGAAAAGAACGCTTATTGGAGTCAATGCTTCAGAAAGTGTTATTAAGCATGGGTTAGAATTAATTAATATATACGTTAACGAATATTGCTATAATATATATATCGATGAAATGTTGGATCAGTTGTTGAATTACTCTTATGAACATAAAACTAAATTTGATATTATAGCGGCTATGGCTATGGCTGAAATCGGAGATGAAGAAATGATGGATTTGTCTATTGTTACTAAATCTGAAAGAAAAAAAGAATGGCATAATGTTGGATATTATATTGATAGCAATGGAATTAAAAGATATGGTAAAATTAAATAATTATGAAAATTAAAATAAATTTATTATCTTTGTAAAATGAATAAACTAGAATTAGAAATATTGGATATAATAAACGATTCTACGGAATCAGAATACATTGGAAAACTTTCTGTTAAGGTGGATGAAGATATATATTCTTTATATCTATTTCACAATCAGAACGAATCTCCAATGGTACTTTCATATCAGGGAACGGAAGATGAATTTAAAGGATTTATAAACAAGGAGATGGCTATCAGAAAAATAGAATCAGTAGATTTCTGAAATGCTCTTAAATTTTACGAGCCTAGCGTTGATGCATTAGGCTATGACCAAATAATTAACGATGAAGGATACTGTAAATAAAATAATAGGACAACTAGTTTACGATAAAGTTGCACTAAAAAAAGCGTATAATTATTATCATGGAGTCAGGGATGCAGATCAATTTCGCCATATTGAAGAAAATTACGGAATAGGGACTCCTACATCCATTAGTTTTACTCCTTTGATAAAAAAACACATAGATGTTCTCGTTGGAGAATATTTGGAATTAAATCCACAATTAACAACATCTTGTAAAGATGAAAATACATTAAATAATATTCTTAGGGATAAGCAAAATAAAATCAATTCTGAGGTATTTTCTCTATATGAAAATGAATTAAAAAGTATTGTTTTAAAAGTATTTGGAGAGAAGTCGGAACATTCTATTGATGATTCTTATATAGCAAAAAGAATAGAAGACATTAAATCAAATATAGATAATTCTTTTGTATCTGAATATGAGGTTGCTGCACAAAATATATTAACATATATATCTCAATCAAGACATATTGACTCTAAAAACAAAATGAGAGATTTGTTCTCTGATTTACTTATAGGAGGAGTGGCGTATTATAAAGTCTATGAAGATGATGGCAATGTGAACATCAGAGTACTTAATCCTCTTGATACTTTTGTGGAAAGAAATGTAAATGAATACTATTTAAATAAATCACACAAAAGTGTTTCTAGAAGATGATTAACTAGGGAACAGATTATAATAGAATATGGAGATTTGTTAAGCGAGGAAAATTTAGAAGAACTACCTAGTTTAATCAGAAATTCAGTGAGTGATACTGGCGCTTTTTATGTAAGGGGAGTTCAGGCTAAAGACGGATGCATAAATGCTCCAACTCCAGGTATCTTAGGAGGATTGGAAGTTAGTCCAATTTCTACTTGAGATGCTAATTATGATTATAAATCTAGAAATTATAATATAATTCCTGTTTATGAGGTAGAATGATTAGATTATGATAAGTCGAAAAAAAGGGTTAGAAAGTATTCATCTGTTAAAATAGGTGATAATATTTATATAGAATACGATCCGGTTGATGACTTGGATATGTCGGTTAATGGAATATTCTTTTTAGATAAGAATGGGGTTCCGTTTTCTATCATTTCATCTACAATGGATATGCAGGATAAATATGATCTACTAATCTACTATAGAGACAATCTTATCGCAACTAGCGGAACTACTGGACAGTGAATTGATATTGCATTTATTCCAGATGCTCTAGGAGATGACCTTCCAGATAAGTTAACTAGATGGCAATCTTATTTAAAGAATGGATTGGGTTTATACGACTCTTCTCAAGAGGGAGGCGAGTTAATGAATACAACGTTTAGTGGTTATGACAATTCTGTTAGTGCTAATGGAATACAGGCGATTCAAATGGCAATAGATAATATTGAAATGCAAGCGGCATCTGTTACTGGAGTGTTTCCTGAAAAATTAGGAGGAATTCAACAGAGAGATGCAGTATCTAATGTTAAAGTAGGATTGAGATATTCTACATTATTAACTAAGCAATATTTTACAGCTATTGATTCATTACATAAGGAAATTAACTACGATTATTTAAAGTTAGCTAAAAAGGTTTATAAAAAAGGAATTACCGGAGAACTTATTTTAGGTCCTAAATATTCTAGAATATTCACAGCATTACCTGAACACTTTACATTGACTGACTATGATGTTCATATAGAAGATAGCTCGGAAACTTTTAAGAATAGAGAAACCATTCAGTCATTGAGTGTTGAAATGATTAAAGCTGGATATGTTGATCCTGATGTTATATTAAATATAATTACCTCTAAAAATCTTACAGAAATTAAAGATTATGTAGAAGACTCAATGAGAATAAAGAAAGAGGAAAATAATATAATAAATCAGCTTCAGCAGAAGAACGAGCAATCTGAACAAGTTATTAAGGATCTTCAGAAACAAACTAATGAATATGAAGGAGTTATAAAAAGCCTTAATAATAAAATCGATAATAATGCTAAAGAGAAAATAGGAGTATCTATGAGAGAACTCGATCTCAAAGAGACTGAAATAGAGAACAAGAAGGAGCATGATGCAAAAACTATTAGATATAAAGAGCAACAAGTTCAAGCGGAAATAGCTCAAACTTACGACAATAATCCGAATAATGACGCAATAAAAAACATATAATGGATTTAAAAATAAATTACACAATAGAAAACAATGTCTTTACCTGTACTGATTCTACAGATTATTCAGGTAGAGACGTTGCTTCTGTAGAATATATCAAAAAGATAAATTATTTCCAAGACGAGGAATTCATGACAAATGCAATAGGATACCCTCCTACTAAAATTACTCAGTATGAATTTAAAAACGATGGATATTATATTTACAATAAATGCATAGTTGACAACTATACCAATTTTCTAAATCAGGGAATTTATGAAATTTCGGGTAAATATTTTTATTATAATATGTATGTTTATTTTGGATTGAATAACGTGTCAGACGAAAGTCAGATTAAAGAAAATTCGAGAGAGGTATTGTTTTTCGATGAACTGGAATCTGATTTTGAATTAGAGTTATTTCCAATGGATATAATTAAAGGGAAGTTATTAGATCTGCAATACAAATCATTAATAAATGGATGTGACGAAGACCTGAGATTAGAGAGGGATTTCTTATTTACCTCTGTATCTATATTGGAATATTTTGTATCTCAAAAAAATTACAATGAAGCGCAGAAATTATTAGAAAATCTATTAGAGTGCAAAAATTCTTTAAGATTATCATCTTTAAATAAATGTAATTGTGGATACTCTTAATAATTTATTGCTTGAAATATATTTCAATCATTTAGAAAAATTAAACAATGGTTACTGATACGACAGAAAAGACATATATATTATGAATGATATATTAAATGCTTTATATTTATTGAAGCATGGATCATTAAATAAATATGATGAAAATAAAGTCGTAGATCATTTTAAAATTATATCATAATATGAAGATAGTAGGAACAATAGGAATAATTGAAAATGGAGCTAAAATATTAAACACTATTATCGTTAAAAGTGAGTCTAATGTAGGCAAAGATATTTCAGGAATGATAATTGGTCCTAATATTCATTTTCAATTCAAATATTTAAATGTAGGCGACGAACACTACGTCAGCATTCGAAATACGGTAGTTGTCGATAATGTGGAGTTGCAATTAATTTCAGATTACGACGACATGTCTGTTTATAAAATAGATACATCTGAATGACCTATCGTATCATCTAGAAACAGATCACTGACTCCTGAAGGCATTGAATCGTATTCTGATAATAAGGATGGAAATCCTTTAGTGAATTTAATTGATAAAGTAAATAGATCTGGAGATACTATTACTGGACATCTTCTTGTAA
>CAYJFZ010000022.1:0-1374 GCA_964369975.1 uncultured Oscillospiraceae bacterium | reverse complement strand
GATGACGCATTGTCTGCAAGAATTGAAATATTCGAAGGAATGTTTAGATTGGATGCTGACGGAAATATTCAAACCGTAGGAAATAAAGGATTATATTCTAATAGATTTATTTCAGCATATGGATTAGATTCTTCTGGAGGTAGCGGAGGCGGAGGAATTGATATAGGTGAGCTTGAAAATATATTAACTAGTACTAGTTTGTATAGAATTCATCCATCGTTCATGCCTGAATCTTATGTCGATCAATCTTTTTTATCCACAAATTATTACAATAAAACAGAAATTGATTCAAAAATATCTGCCGCATTAAAGTTTAAAGGATCTGTAGCTTCGTATGAAGATCTTCCTTTAAATCCATCTATAGGAGACATGTGAAATGTAGAGACAGCTTATGAAGGTCATCCTGCAGGAACTAATTATGCTTGAGATGGAGAAAAGTGGGATGCGTTAGGAGGAGCTGTAGATATGAGTCTTTACTTAAAGAAAGTTGAGGCTGAAGGAATATATGCTACGATAGTAAGTTTAAATACCGAATCCGCAACAAGAGAATCAGCTGACACTGCGCTTTCCAATAGAATTAAGATATTTGAATCAATGTTTGAATTTGATTCTTCTGGAAATATTAAAATTAAAGATAATAAAGGATTGTATTCTACATCTTTTTTATCAGCATATGGATTAGATTCCAATTCTGGTGGTGGAGGAGGTGGAAGTAATGTATATTGGGATGTTTCTCCTATAAATAATTATAAACGACTATATGTAAATGACGTTTACAATGATTTGGCTTCGGTAGGACATATTCATACCAAAGCTGAAGTAGGATTAGGAAATGTTGATAATACTGCCGATGCTAATAAGAGTGTTAGTTACGCTGTGAGTTCTGGTAGTTCTGCAAATTCTAATGCTTTGAGAGATAAGACTAATGGAACTTTATCTTATTTAGATTACGGGAGAACAAGATCTGCATATAGTTCTAAAACTTGATTAGCGGCATGAGATGGATATAATGTTGTCGCTGTGGCAAAGCCAAGCACAGATGAGATTGGGATATATAATAGATATATTCAAGTAAATGGAGTATCTTATAACTTTTCAACATTGGCGCATTCTGTAGCTAATAGCACAGTTGATTTAGATAATGTGTATTTAGGAAGAAATAACACTGCTGCTAATTCCGCAAAATTACAAAATCTGTCTTTAGTATCACCTAACAACTATTATTCGGCAATTCCTTACATACAAACAGACGGAGTTATGGAGGTAGGGAGATATCTAGACTTTCATTCAGCAATAAACGATAATCGTGATTTTGCTACTCGAGTAAACTGTATGAATGTAGAAGGTGCAGGTAATGCCGTCAATTTGCCAACT
>CAYJFZ010000021.1:13566-19204 GCA_964369975.1 uncultured Oscillospiraceae bacterium | reverse complement strand
CCACCTTCGTTAGAATTGCCTGATAGAATGTATTATTTAAACTCAGCATCGTTTTCAGGAACATTTTATGCAGGAGATTACAACTTCCTATATGGAATGAATCATTTCAGGGTATTTTTACAAAGCAAAAATACTTCTCATTACGGCATCTCTAATCCAGAGCCACTTGAAAATATGCAAGGGTATGGTGTGAGTGTATATAACCCTACATCAGGACCCTATTACTTTGGGTTTGTAGTCCAATCAGGAGAAGACCCTAGCGCACCAAATTATGAAGTAGAGCAATTAAGATCTGATGTAGAATTAAGAGGTCTTCCTAAACAAGGTAGCATAACAACAGTGAACGAGCCTTTGTACAATAATTATTTCACTCAACTTACGGGGTGCTCTGGTAGTATTATTGTGCAAAACAGTCAATCTGATATCACTATAAATTATAGAATAAGTTATGCTGTAGTAAGTAGAGATATAGTAACTCCTGTGTCCGGTTTGAATGGAACTCTATACTCGGTATCAATTCCAGCGTCTGATAAGAACAGGTATAGAGATATTGAAATTGTATTACCTACTCCAATATGGATAGAAAATATACCATCTAATTATTTCATAATTATAGAGATTGTGAGTGCGACAGGAGCTGGTGCTTCGTGGATTGAAATACCTTCGGAAATATATAGAGAAAATTAAATGATATACAGTATTTTAAACTTTAAAAATCATGAATAAAAACCAATTAAAAGAATTAGTGGAATCTGTATTAAAGGACATAGATTTATATAGCCAAGATTGTGTGAATTTAATATTAGGCACAATTGCTCAAGAAAGCGCATTAGGATATTATATAGAACAAATATCTGGACCTGCTTTAGGAATTTGTCAAATGGAGCCAAATACATTCAATGATATAATGAATAATTATTTAAATTACAGAGATTCACTAAAGAATAAAATTCTGAAGACTTGTAATATTTCTGAATTTAAATCAGAGTCATTAAAATACAACATGGCTTTAGCTATATGCATGTGCAGAATTCATTATCTAAGAGTATCTGAATCTATTCCTAATAACGTTGAAGGATGTGCGAGATATTGAAAAAAGTATTACAATACATGTTTAGGGAAGGGAACAGAAGAAGAATTTATAAATAATTACAATAAATATATAAATGCATAAAATAATGTCGATATTATTGGGTATTTTATTCGTAGGATCTATTTTGCCTATGCAGAGTTGTTCGAGAAAAATATACCCAATAAAAGAAGAAAAGAAACAAGATTCGATTATAATTATCAAAGAGGTAGTTAAAGAAGTTGTGAAAGATTCTATCATAGAAATTCATATTGAGAAAGAAATCGAAAAGAATGTAACTCGTGATACTATCTCTAATCTTGAAAATAAAATGGCAAAATCTACCGCAATGGTTAGCGATGGATTTTTACATCATTCGTTAGAGACGAAAGAACAAGATATAGAAGAAACTGTAGTTATCAAAGAGGTTCATACTTCTGATACCGTTGTAATCGAAACAATTAAAGAAGAGGTTATAGTAAATGAAGTTAACGTGCTTAATTCTTTTCAAAAATTTTTATTATACTCAGGAATTGCTTTTTGAGCATGTCTTGGGTTTGCGGTAGTTAGAAAATTTTTAATTTAGTAATTTATGGCAATATCAATAGGAAGCGTTTCTCAAATGTTAAAATGCGGAGAATTATCTATAGCCAATTTGGTTTATAAAGCTAAATCTGGAGGAGTGTTGGATACTTCGGGAGGATCGTCTTTTAAAAGAGCATTTGATGAAAATGGCGTAATAATAGAAGGAGCTTCTCCATATTGAACAATTTGAGGAGTTCCGGAAATTGATGAAACATCGTCTCCGGGATCTTTTTATCTTCCAATGGGGAATTTGTTAAATATCGATAATTTCATAACAAAGCAATTGACGTTTGCAATTAACGGATTAAATTCAAAGAAAGCTGCAATTTTAGATTCTTCATTACCTTTTGCTAATTTACATCAATTCGATTCTAGTATTTACAATCATAATGAATTGTGCTTTTTGCCAGAAGTAAACGGAATCAATGCTCAATATGATTCAGGCTCATCATTAATTACATGTAATGTAATTTTCGATAAAGAAAAATCATCTTTATTGGTGAGTAAGTTGAATAAAATAACTGAAAATGAGGATAGGTATAAAATAGGATTAGCATTAAGTTATGATCAAAGCAATTTAATTCCTTTAAATACATGACCAATAGATCCTTCTTGAGAAATTCAGAATGGCGTTTTGTTTTTTAATAAAATACTAGATCAATATACTGATATTCCAGAAGATGTTTATTTTTCTTTCAGAGTGTCAGCTTTATACCAATCTGGAATTTATGCAAATATCATATTCGCTCCAATGAATGGAGATTCACTTTCTGCAATAGGATCATGAATACATGTTCCTACAAAAATGTCAGGAGTTTACAAATATACAAATTTGCATATACCATATAGACCTGGAGGAGCATACGCTACATTAGATGTATCGATAGAAGTTCATTACGAATGAAATAATGATAACATTATAGCTGTTACAGGATATACTGTGTACGCTTACATATTGAATAGTAAAGTAGATAGAGAAAATGATTTTGTAATAAATGGACGATTAAGTGCTTCCGTAATTGATGGGAGCGGGTCTATAAATGAGTCGGGATTATTCGGAACTGTTTTATTAGATAATTTAACAATCCCCGCAGGATCGGATTCAGTGACTAAGAGATACGACAAATACACTTCGTACGATAGCATAACTCAAGAGGAATGAGAATCGTTGGTAGGAATATCATTATGAGGATTTACGTATTCAGGAGAAGATGTAGGAGAGGTGGTAATACACCCTAATGAAATAATAAAACCTAATAGTTTGTAATATGAAAATAAATTTATGTAAAGTGGAGGTTAAGAGTTCTCTTATCGCTCCTACGAAAGAAGAAAACCTAAACCCACTTATAGCAGAACATATCTATAAGACTTGTTCAACTCTAGAAGAAAAGCTATTTGCTGAGAAAATGTTTAAGTGCGACGGAGAAATGGAAATTACCGAAACTGAAAGACAATTGATATTGTCAAAAATAAATGATTTTTATTATTGGCTTAAAGATCCAATTATAAAAATATTGGAAAATTCAGAAAATGGACAACACTAAAAATTATTTAGGGAGTATTGATCGAGATTTAGTTTTAAGAACTTTCGGATCGGTTTGAATTCAAACAGGAGACGTATTCAGAAAAGTAAATTTCGATCAGACTTCTTCTGATAGCGATATCATTATATTAGATACTAATAATGAAATCGAAAAGTATAATGATTCTTATCCAGGAGAAAATAAATTAATTGTTACATTAGATGGGCATATTTACATTGCTAAGAATGGGAAAATAAATGAATTTAGTGATTCTAATGACAATTCTACTTTTTCTCAGATTGTTATTGAGAATGGTCCCAATCAAGCTCCATTAGTAATTTCAAATAGCGTATTAGTTAAAAATCTAAATTCTGAATTATTTTCAGGAAAAAAAATTACAGAATTTTGCTTAAAGAGTGAAGAAGCTACAATAGATGCTAAAAGAACATATAATAAGTCAGTATCTTTCAATGATGTAATATCTGCATCAAAATCGATGTCGAATAATGTTTCGGGGCATGGAAATGCAACAATTGATTTCGAGAATAGCATATTAACTATAGATACAATAAATTGCAACAATTTAAATTACAGCCTTCAATCTAAAGATGAATACGCAATCTCAATAAAAATTGATTCCGGATTTCCTGAAATAAAATATACGTCATTAAAAGGTATTTCTGTACAAAAATCAATAATAAATTCCATTACAGTTGATTATGCAATAGATGTGTTAATTCCAAATAGCATATCTTCTTCAAATTCAATGGTATTTATAACAACTTGTTATGAAGGGGTTTACCACCCTACATTAATGGGATACGAATGAGTAAATCACGAATTAAATTATAGCACGTTACGAGTGTATAGTTATCAGTTGAATGATATTATAAAAAATGTAAATTGTGATATATTTATAAAAAAAATACTCTAATCATTTTTTTTTCTAAAAATATTAGGATTTATGAATTTTTTTTTATAATTTTGTCGAATATTATACGAACTAATATTTAATAGGAATATGGAAAAAAATGACAATCAACCGATGTCAGAAGAACTTCAGATTACTGGTTTAGATCATCTTTTAGATGACGAAATCAATGATGATGTGAATTCTGACAACCAGGACACAAAAGATGATTCGAATGGTTTTGAAGAAAATAAAGACAATGATTCGCTGATGCAATCGTTGTTAAAATCTTACGGAATTGAAGATCCTTCTAAATTGAAATTCGAAGACGATAATGGAGAAATAACTGAAGTTGACTTTGAGTCTTTAGATAAAAGCGAACAGCTTACAATTATTAAAGAGTTATCTGCTCCGAAATTCAGCAAAGAAGATCAAGATATAATCGATCTAGCTAAATCTAAAAATTTGAGCATCTCTCAAATGATGGAAGATTTTGCGAAATCTAAAATTGAGGAATACGCTAACGCTAATCCATTGGAAAAAACATATAGTGTAGATGATTTTTCTAACGATGAATTATACATAGCTAATTTAAAATCTCAATTTGGAGATAATTTTACACAAGAAGAATTGCTGGCTAAACTAGAGCTTGCAAAGACAAATGAAGAGGTTTATAATAAAGAGGTGGAATTACTTAGAAATTATTATAAAAAACAAGAAGACGATATTAAAGAAAAGGAAGCTCAGGAAATTTTAGCTAATCAAGAACAATTTAAAAATAGTATTATTGGCGCCATAAGCGAACTTAAGGAAATTTCACTAGATCATGAAGACAAGGAAAGCGATTCTTTCGAAATAGATAAATCTGAAAAAGATCAATTAACGAAATATTTAATGGATTTAGATTCTGACGGAATGTCATCATTTGGAAAAGATTTACAAAATCCTAACAATCTTGTGAAAATGGCGTACTTTATGCTTCATGGAGAAAGCTTGATTTCAGACGTTTCTAAATATTGAAAAGATGTTATTAAAAAAGATCGTTCGACTAGAAATTCTAGGCAAAAACCTAAAGTAAATGTCGAAAAAAATGATTCTAACAAAACCGACAATGATCCTGCAAGTCATTTAAATAAATTGTATGGAAGAATGTTGGATAACTAAATAACTAAAAATAATGAGAATAGGTAATTTTACAACCGTAAGACCTGATATGTCTGACACTAGAACACGTCAGAGTCTTATGAAATTTTTGGGCGATCGCCCTGAGCGTTTAGGTATTATGTCTAATTTGTACCAACAGTACACTGCGACTCACCTAACTGAATCGCTTATGAATATTTACACAATGGAAGACGGTAAAGCTAATGCTTTCCAAAGCGTTAACTCATTCCTTGTAGAGTGGGATCTTGCAATTCATAGAATCAAGAGAGTAGAGATGATCGCTGTTCCTGAAGGCGATGGCTATCGCGGATCTGACGTTGTGTTTAAATTCGGAGAGCGTTACTACGAAAAGTTCGATACTTTTATTGTAGAAAAAACAAGACAGCA
>CAYJFZ010000021.1:12034-13466 GCA_964369975.1 uncultured Oscillospiraceae bacterium | reverse complement strand
TTTACGAAATGAATTCTGCTGAAAAGGATTGTCTTAATTCATTCATGCAAGCTCGTAATCAGCATGCTCTTTGGGGTAAGACCAATATGGATAAGGATGGTAAGGCTAAGATTTACGATCCTGAGACTGGACAGCCAGTTATTGCTGGAGATGGAATCATAGCACAAATTGAGAGATTTGCAACTAAATTTGTATTCTCTAAGCTATCTATCAAGTATTTCCAGAAGGCTCTTGCAGAAATGATTACTAAATCAGAAAATCCAACAGGAAATAACTATATGTTTATAGTTAACACTATGATGTGGAATGAAATTCAAGATGTTCTACAAACTTGGATTATGGCAGCTAAGACAGCAGGAACATTCTTGTACTCTAAAGCTAGTAATGGATATATTGATCTAGGTAACACTTATAACTCTTTTGAGTTTGGTGGAAACATTATCACCTTCAAAGTTGATCGCTCGTTTAACATTGAATATCCAAATCGTAAGTTTGGTATTTTCTTGGATCTTACTTCTGATTCAGCTTCTGGCAAGCCTGCCCTTAACATGTTTACTCTTAAAGGAAAAGAGTTTATTCACAATGTGTTAACTGGTGCTGGTTTCTCTAGCGGAGCAGTTTCTTCTGCAGTAACAGCTAAGAAACTTATAAACACTGGATATTGTGGTGTAGCTGTATATAATCCATATAGAGCTGTTATCATGATTAGTGAAGAAGTGTCTAGATATTAATAATAGATAAAAAAAAATAAACTCTTAGCCTGTAATGGGCTAAGAGTTTTAATAGATTTAAATACAGATGAATTATAGGAAATAATAATAAATATGAATACAGAAAAATTTAAGGATATAGATAACAATAGCAAGATTACATTATTAAATGTATTTGGAAAAGACAAAGTGTGTTACGTTCAGCCTCTAAAACAAAAAAATGGATTGAATTTTGACTTTGTTAAAAAAGTTAGACACACTGAATACGGATCAGAAATGATTTTATCTCACGAAGATATGCAAAATCCTGATAGAATATATTTTATCGCAGAGGATGAGGAGATAATGCTAAAAGGCGGAGTTACGTTTGATTTATCAAATAAACTTGAAAGAAATAGATGGTTGGCTATATGCGGATCTGAATTAATCGCACCTAGCAGAAATGCTAGAGATGAAGATGGAAATTTAATCATTGATGGAAGCAGATCCAGATATGGTGTAGCAGAATTCTATATCGATATTGAAGGAAGAGAATCTCAAGTAAGGATAGAAAAGACAAAACTTGTTCATCAGGCATATCAATATGTTTTATCCGATTCTGATAGTGGAAGGTCTTTGAAAGTGAAGTTATTGGGGAAAAATATGGATCGCGCAGCTGCTCCGGATATTGAAGATTATCTATTGCAGATTAGCGAGAAAAAGCCTAAAACAATTATTGAATT
>CAYJFZ010000021.1:8486-11934 GCA_964369975.1 uncultured Oscillospiraceae bacterium | reverse complement strand
ATATATCAATATATTAACTTAAAGTATAACGGATACGATATAAATCAACAATCTACAGATGATCTTGGATCTCTTAAGACGACTGTAGTGTTAACTCCTATAAAAAACGAAGAGAGCAATTCGAAATTACTTGGATCTATGTATTATGTATTGCTTCCTAAAGACTATGTTCATTTGTTAGGATGTATAGTAGAATACGATGTTTCAAAAAATTTCAAATGTTATGAAGCTGGCAGCAAAACCTCTTTTGGATGCAGGAGGCTTACTTCTGATATGTATTCTCAAATTCTACATAATTATTACATGCGACCTATGTATAAAAGACCTTATTATTTTATAAATAATGTCAATACACAAACGTCTGTAGTTACTAATCCAGAAATGGATGATAGCATAAAATCAAGTTCTTTTTTACAGAGTTTACAACCTCAGTATGATAGAACTTCTAGCCCTGTTAATGTCAGGTTAGAATTGAGATTTGGAAATGACGATTCAGTTTTTATTCCGAGTAATTTATATATAGATTATATAAAATCTCCTATGTTTGTAAAATTAACGGAAGCTCAAGTTGATTCAGTAGTAGATACATCTCAAATTTTAGAGTATCCTGATTATGTATGTTATGAAATTATTAACAACTTAGTTAAGTTACTAATGGAAAATGCTAGTGATCCTAGATTACAAACACATATTCCAGTTAATACAACAATAGCTAGTGGTAATCCTAGCAAAAAATAGATATGTTATATATTAAAACAAATTAAGTTATGTTTAATTACACAAAAGAAGTGATTATTAATTCGCTTAAAGTAAATTCTTCTGCGTATGGCGGAAGTGAAAAGATTGACAAAGTTATCGGAAACGATACGCTTGGTCTGTTGAAAATCCTTAGATCGGGAGAATACAGAAAAGAGTATGTTAATAATGGCAAAGTTTACAAAACTGTAGGTAACGCTGGAACTAACGCTAGTCTTTCTCTAGATTTTTCTTCTACAACTGCTACTATTTTCAATAAAATTGGAATTTATAGACTAGTGATTAGCGTAAGAATGAATGGTAAATATCTAAGTGACTTTGCTCATGCAGATAATGCTCCATTTTATAAGCCTATCATCGTAGAATTTAGCATCAATAGTACAACTAAAACTATTGCAGAAGTAAATACTATTGTTCTAAATGCTATCAATCTTGCAATTCCTTATGGAAATGAATTCGCTAAAGCTTACATTGATACAAATGTATTAAAAGTTGGTCTTTATGATCCTTATGCATTCTTCGATTTTTACGAAGTTAGTATTTACGAAAATGGAGAATATACTCCTATCGTACCTGCATCAGGTAAATTTGTAAAAACTGATAATGTTCAACCATTTGGAACAGGCGAATGGATTCAAGAGAATCTACGATTCCCTACTTACTACAACAATAGATGGGCAGCTCTTAATGAGGACGAAAAGCCTCAACTTGGAGCTATTTACACAGAATATACTTTTGAGTATTCTGTTCCTAGAGAAGGACTAAGAGGTCTATCTGCTGTAGGACAAAAAGTTGAATCTGTAACTAATCATGTATTCTATGTATTGAATTCATTGGTTACTGATTTTGAAGCAGAGGTTCTTAAGGCATTTGGTGCTGGTTCTATCGTAACTGATAAGAGCGATCAGCCTGATCTTACTGACCCTGAACCAGATACAGAGTAATATTAATTAATAAGAAGAGCGAGGTAAAACTCGCTTTTCTTTTATAATCATAAAATATATGGTAATTTCACAATTAGCAAGTGCTATATATGTTGATATAGTTCAAGGCTTAAAAGGATTTTCGGGAACTCCTAATATATCTATAGAGCAAATAGAAGACGAGATCGTAGAAGAAAGGTTGGCGATACTTAAAGAGTGGAACTTAAAGGGGATTTTAAATCCAAAGAATTTTACTCATGCTGTAAACTGCGTAGAAATAGATTGCAAAAGTATGTCAAAATGCTGTAATTCTGAATCTAATTTTAACACGCAGTCTCATTTTCAAATACCTCAACTTCTTACAGATTTAAAAAATGATGCTATATCGTATATAGGAAGTACTGATAGGATGAATCCTTATATAGTTTATTATGATGACTCTTTTCTGTATCATAAGTATAAAAAGAGAAATTCGCATAAGCCATATGTTTACATCGAGCCTACACCTAATTCGGATGGATATTTTGATGGATATATTTTTAACGCACCTTATGTAAAGCAAATTTCAATTATAGGAATATTTAAAGATCCTAGAGATTTGTTAGAATACGCATGTTGCGACGAAGAAGCAGTATTAAATATATCTAGCATTACATCCGAAATCAAGAAAAGAATTTTGGAGAAAAAGTTAAGATATTATAAATCTTATTATGTTCCTGTAACACCTAATACACAACAACCGAAATAACGATGAAATTATATAATTTTAATACAGCATATACAGTTGCTAATAATTTATATGGAGTAGATCCTACTTACGATGAGTTTGAGGAAATTGGAATGATAGCGTGAGAAAGAATTGGGAACAAATATTCTTATTTAGATTTTTATGTAACTGATACAAAAAATAAAATAATAGAATTACCGTGTCATGTAGAAAGTATTGAGTCTGTTCACTTATCATTTACAGACTATCAAATGACGTCTAATAAATCAATATATAATTCTGTTAATAATTTAATTACAGAGAATTATATCGAATCGTGAAAAAAACTAAATTCTCCTTTTTATAAAAAAGGGAAATTAATTAAATATAATCAAGTTGGAAACGCTTTGCAATTTTCAAGAGATTACTCCAACGTTACTGTAGTTTACAAGAGATTAACAGTTGATGAAGAAGGTCTTCCAATGCTTAATCAAAAAGAAGTGGATGCTATAGCTATATTTGTAGCATATTCTCACTTGTTTAAAAAAGGGTTAATGACATCTAACCCATCTTTTATCAATATGGCTCAGTCTCTTAAAGTAGATTGGTTGAGAAAGTGCAATGCTGCTAGAATTCCAATTAAATTTACTCAAAACGATATGGATATGATCTTAGATGCTAAAGTGAGATGAGATAGAAAAACTTTTGGAAAATCATACAAACCTATATTATAATGCACTTTAAAGTAAGTCATTGTTTCGGAGGAAAACATTCTTTTGAAAAATTTAAAATAGATTTAAAAGATTGAAAACCACTGGGTGTAATGAATACCAGTGACGCTAAAGATAAATGTGTTGAAATATTTAATTATTCAGCATTTTTAGTGTTCAAAGATATTGTAGAAAATAATGAAACTTTTGAATTGCCCACAACCTACAGCGCTTGTATTTTTGCAAAAGCGTATGAAGGAGATACGTTTAGAAGAATGTTTACAAAAGGAATGTTTAGAGGAATAGATCCTTTTAAAACAAACTTTACAGGATATAGAATCGTGGCGCTATTT
>CAYJFZ010000021.1:5325-8386 GCA_964369975.1 uncultured Oscillospiraceae bacterium | reverse complement strand
AGGAATAGATCCTTTTAAAACAAACTTTACAGGATATAGAATCGTGGCGCTATTTAAAACTAGAGCCAAATTAAAAGAAAAGGCAATACATGTTACTAATAATTTAAAACATGTATTATATGCTAATGCTAATGCTGGTAAAGAATATTATTAATGGAAATTAAGAAAGTTGATGATTATGTGGATGCTGTACATGAGAGATTTCCTGAATTAGACAGAGCTCTTATAAAAAAAATCATGAATAGAGGATGAAGAAACTTCGGAAGATATAACATAATTGGTGGAGATTATTATTTTCAAACTAATTATTTCAAAGCTTATTGCGGAAAGGTGTTTTCATGTTCAATTCGTTTCATGCAATATTGGTTTATGAAATCTAGGTTAAAGGCTAGATTTTTATACCTAGAAAGAAAAACAAAATATGATGGGTATATGTACTTCGGTTTAGATACTCGAACATATGAAATATTTAAAAATACATCTAAAAGACAAAATGGATTAAAAAGAAAACTTTTTGAAGGACATCCTGTTATATTATACAAGTCATTAGATGAATGCAAATCAAATTGGCGTTTTTGTAGAATATTTAGAATCAAAATGGACAACCCTTACAAATTTTCAGTATATCAAGAATCTTGTAGATTGAAAAGAGATGACATGGAAGAGATCTACTATAAAGATGCTGATGTAATAACAACTACTACACAATGGCTAAAACGGAATCAGTAAACACCTTTTCAGAAGGTCTAAACATGGATTTAAATCCATTGACAACGCCTAAAAATCTTTTGACGGATTCTGTAAACGGAACTTTTATCACATATAACGATAATGAGTTTATATTGCAAAATGATCAAGGAAATCACAGGCTGAAAGATGTGGTATTAAGCGAAAACTTTATGCCTATTGGGATGAAAGAGTATGGAGATATCATCTATATCGCCTCTTATAATCCTATAACAAAAGAAACCGAGATAGGATCTTATCCATCTCCTCTAAATGTTTTAGAGACTAAATCTGGAGAAAATTCAGATAATATAAGTATAATAATAGACTATACAGCTGGAGGAGATTTCTCATATAATAGTTTAATTGAAGAAAAATCTAAATTATACATATATTCTTCATTAGAAGACGAGGATTTGTTTTTTCTAAATCCGGGAGACCAGTTCTTTTTGACAATTCCCGGATACAATAAAAATGGATTTGTTTATCAGAATATAGACTTTTTCTCTCTTGGGGAAAACAAAGAGTTATATCCAATTAGTATTCCTGATAGTAAAATTAATTATATAGAAGGCGTAGAACCTATGCCCGATGAATATTATAATGTATTTTGAGAAATACCAGGATGATTAGCAGCTAAATGTAGATTAGCTAATTTTAGTTCATATGTATTAGGAGTTTCTTCTGTGAATTTATCAGAAGACATAATACCTAACTCAGAATCTACATTCGATGCTAGCATTAATTTCAATGTATCAGCTTTGACAAATGATGATATATTTCACGAGCATATCGATAGATTAAAAAATGATTTGAAATTTTATATTAAAATTTCAGTATTAGACAAATCTGGAACAGTTATTAGAAGTGAGGAACTCATTGAAGATTGTCAATCTCACGATTACTCTACAATTAATCATAATTTATATAAGTCTATTTTTTACGAAAATGGAATTCTACAAAATTTATCTAAAGATTATAGCTTAAAAATAGAGTCTTATCCATTTTTAAACTATTTGTCTGGAGAAGTTTCGACAATAGTAAGATATGATCAATTTAAACAATCTGTAAAAATACCTCTTGACTCTGTTTATACATCTAATAATGTAAAAATAGCAGAAGAAGTTTTTAAATACACGGTAAACGCTGATAATGTATCATTGCAATTTGATGCCGAGATGCCCGTACTTAACTCTAGTAGCGTTATTATAAATTATAGGATATATGATTTAGATTTAGGTAATAATAGTCCAATATTAATTGGAAATATTAACAATAATGAATTTAATTTTATAGGGCAAAATATATTAAGCATAGATTTTACTGATAAATTTGTTCCTGAAAATATATATATATTCGAATTTGAAATTAGAAATAAAAATGATTTAATTAAATCGGTTCACAAAGTTTTCATTCCAACAACAACTTTAAATAGTTCTTATGGATCATACAATGATTTTTCAGAAGATGTAACTCCTGATAAATGACTATTAAATATTGGGGACAAAGTCAAGTTTAGAAATGTCACAATAGAAGAGACTGGCAAAGAAGAATCTATTAAAGAGTCGCAATCTCATATTGAAGACTTGTCTATACAGGATTTAAATTATGATTTTCCAGATAATTACGACTTTAGGTATGTTGTAGAAAATAAAATAGGATTATTGATAAAATATCAAACGGAAAGCGTATCTGGAAATTTATGAACTGGATTAGATATTAAAAAGACTTTAAATTTCGTTGCAAACGGAGAACACGAATCAGTTGAATTGACTGGAGATCCTGTTAAGAATGGAGATTTCTACGAACTAAACGCAGAGTATATAGATAGTAATTTGTATTGCGAAAAATTATTTAGATTAAATACAGGAAAAATCGAATCTGAAAAGATTCCAAAAACAGTATTAAAACCTAAATGACAATATCAAGAACCGAGTTCGGCTCTTAAATCTTCTGATAATGACGAAGAGGCACCGAATGAAGACGGATCAGGTGGATCTAGTGGAGGATCTGATGAAAAACAATATTATGTAGAAGGAGTTCCTAATACTTTATATTATTACTACTTAGATTGAGATTACGCTAGCAGAAATGATGTAGTAACACAATCTTCAATCATAGAAAATCCTATAAAATCAGATGGATCTTCTTGGGAAAACATATACGCGCAGGCTGATTATTCAGAACTTAAATATAGTCTTGATGATTTATCTATAACTAGCGATGGCGTAAAACAGTACGTAAAAACTAATTATGGAGACTTGGGACCAGAAAACTTGATTCCTAGAGCCGAATTTATCCAGTTGGCAAAATGAATGACTAATAAAAAATCTTC
>CAYJFZ010000021.1:3963-5225 GCA_964369975.1 uncultured Oscillospiraceae bacterium | reverse complement strand
GATTCTGAGCAAGCTAAAGAATTTGGCACTACGTGGAAAGATTCTGTAGATGCTTTGTTTCAGTTTTTTAATCATGTGTGAATAATTAAAGATATAGAATTAGAAGAAAGAGTTAAGCTTGTAATAGATAAAAACGATGTAGTAAATTATAAAGAATATGTTAGATTTGGAGATTCTGAGATATCTACAACTTGAAATGATTTAAGATTTGTATTCTCTGATTTAAATTTAAATCTATACACAAAATCCGATTCAGATATCTTGGTTAAAAGGATTGTCGATAAAGTTGTTTTATTAGGAGCTGATCATATTTCTACTACATTAGTTCAGTTAGAGTCTGATTTAATTCAAAACAATGAAGAAAAATACAAGACTAATGATTTATCTGAGCTGTCTTACACGTTTTCATTTGAACCTGGATCTGATTTATGGAATTGAAATAATAAAATAGATTTACTAGTAGATGATTTAGTTGTTAAATATGATGAGGAGTACGAAAATTACTTAAATGATAATACTATTTCAGAGGGATTATGGCACGATCTTGATTACAATAATTTCATAAATAGAAGCACAGATGTTTATAATGATTTAATGAGTGTTCTTCTTTTGGATCAAGACGACGTTATGAGAATAGATGTTCCTGCCGAATGAGTTGATTCGTGAATTACATCGAATTATTCCGATGTCGGAGATGCAGTTATAACCTTAAGAGATGATGCTTTTCAGAATGGAGTTAAAGGATATGCTCTTGCTACTATGACCAAAAATCTCAGTCCTTATAAAAAGGTGTTTTTCCCTAAGTTTAATCAAACGATAAAAAATTTAGAGGATTCAGGAGATTGAAAATTTCATCCTAAATTAAATTAAGCTATGAATCAGCAAACTAAATTATACATTAAAAAATATGATCAAGAAGGATCTTTAGATCAAACATATAGCCCATTGAGAAATGTTCTAAAGGATGGAGAGGTTGTTGATTTCAGAACAACTGATATAAATTGCGACTTAAATCATCCTGTTACAATAGAATGCCAATCTTCTTATGACGGAACTGTTAATCTAATACTTACTGATGATAAAAATCCTCCACGAGTGGTAAATTCTAGATTTACTACTCTGGAAGATAATAAATATAAAATAATAACAAGAAATCAAACTCATCAATCAAATTTGTATGACTATGATAAAATTGACACACAAACAAGATTGTTTCGGAATGTTAACCTTATCCCTAAGATAAATTTAGCATCCGTAAACCA
>CAYJFZ010000021.1:0-3863 GCA_964369975.1 uncultured Oscillospiraceae bacterium | reverse complement strand
GCGCAAGTTCAGAATATGCTATTTTTTGGTAATGTAGAAAAAGAGTTACCGAATGATACGGAATTAGCAAATATATCTTTATATGTCAAAGTTGCATTAAAACAAGAAACGGAATCTCTAGGTTATTTAGAATCTACATATCTAAAACAGGATTCTGACGACGATGGGCAAATAGAATACTATAATCCGCTAAATACATATTATAAATTAGGTTACTGACCTGATGAGATATACAGACTAGGAATAGTTTATATAATGAATGATGATACATTATCTCCTGTATATAATTTACGAGGAGGAGTTCTTAGGAAAGGATTTCATAACATAAATGAAGGAGATGACTACTCTGTTTATTATAAAGACGATTTAAAGTCTAAAGTAAATTATGTTCCTAAAGATACGTTTATTCCGGGTTCTTCTAATTTGCATTCTAACACTAAAGGCGTTTTTAAAAATTATATAGAAAATATATATGGATCTAGAAATGAATTTGATATTTGAAACAAAGGAGTTTATCCAATGTATTACGAAATATCAGTTAATAGTGAATTAGCATCGGAACTTAGTAAATATGGGGTTAAGGGATATTTTGTAGTAAGGCAAAAAAGAATTCCTACCATATTAGGACAAGGCTTATCGATTGGTGTTGACAGATACAGTCACGCTCCTTGTTTAAGGTCAAATAGTGACGGATCTTATTTTTCTGAAACAATTACAAATAATAGAGGAGGATTGAGCTTAACTGGAATGAATGTAGCAAAAACTGACGACATTTCATCTTCTGCGTTATTATTTTTAGACGCAAATGTAAATCCAGAGATTCAATCCGCTTTAGATGGATCTAAATTCTTTTTAGAAGAGGTTTATAATTTAAACCAATTTGGAAACACATCAGAGCAAAAACATAATCAATGAACTAAATTTGGATATGATGAAATAAAATTAGAGGATGAAATTACGGTAGAATCTGGATTAACCTTTATTCCGTCGAATACGGCTTTATCATACGTAAATGATAAGGGATATTCAACCAAAATTGGTTCTTCGGAAGAAGTTAGACAGTTTTCTTTTTTCGGAAAAACGGACGGAGAAGAGACTAGTAATACAGATTGAAGAATTACAAGAGGTCTTTATTGCCCGTTTGTAGGAGTGGAGAATATTTTAAGTCCTAGTAGTATATATAATGTAAAAATAAAAAATTATTCGTCTGATTTTCTTCAGAAATATATAGAAATTAGAGCAAATGACGGAAGTCCTTATTTTGCGATTACAGATCGATATGCTTTAGACGAAGTAGAAAATATTAAAGCGTTTAGGGGAGATTGTTTTACGAACACAGTATCTATTAGAATGATTAGAAATTTCATAGATTCCGATGTTCCTGTAAACGAAACCATCATAGACCCTAATTGTTGAAGTGATAATTATAACGGAATTTCAACAACGGAAGAAGAATGGACTGGAATTAACAGAGGAGATACTAATACTAAGCATTTGGGGCATTGAGTAACATACAAAGTTTTATCAAATTATAATCTCGGATTAAGATCTATAGATAAAAGCAATGTTGACGAGTATGCGCTAATGGGGAATTATAGGAGTTTCTATCCTAACGGGTCTTTAGAAACAAATGTATCTAGTAAAATAGAGGAAAGCTGGAAATTAAATTCAGGATATAATACCACATTAGGAGCTAGGTATAATTTCTTATATCAAGACACTCCTTATACTAAAGACATTTATGACAATCGAGTGATGTTTAGTAATGTTCAAGTTGATGATGTTTTTAGAAATTCCTATAGAATATTTCAAGGATTGTCTTATAAAGACATAGATAGGAAATATGGAGGAATTACAAAATTGATAGAATGAGGAGTAAACCTAATGTGCGTATTTGAGCACGGATTAGCAATTCTTCCTATTAATGAAAAAGCACTGATTCAAACAAACACTAATCAATCTATACACATGTATGGAGCTGGCGTTATGCAGAATCAAATAAGTTTAATTTCTCCGGATTATGGAAGCTCTTGAAAAGAATCAATAATTAGAACTCCTACTGGATTATACGGAGTAGATACTTTTGCTAAAAAAATATGAAGGTTTTCTGATAATAAAGGATTTGAATTTATATCTGATTTCAAGGTACAATCTTTCTTAAATGACAATTTGTCTTTATCAGAACAAGATGTTCTACCAGAAATAGGATTAAAAAATGTAAAAACTCATTACAACAAATATAAAGGAGATTTAATATTTACATTTTATAATGAAGATCAGAAAACGGAATGGAGTTTATGCTTTAACGAAAGACTTGATAAATGAATTACTAGATATAGTTGGATGCCTTTATGCTCTGAAAATATAAATAATTTATTTTGTTCAATGAGTAAAGAGAAGTCTAAGATGCTTTCTCAAATTTACAATAATATAAATACCACTAAAGGATTGAAAGTAATTCGAAATACGAATGTATGGAATAAGCGTGTCGATGAAAACTCGAATTCAGTGTGGAGAGATCATATATGTGACTTTGAAATAGTTGGATTGAATCTGTTTACTGGAGAGTTTGACGGAGAAATTCTAGAAGTTAAGTCGGAGTATTTGAATTCTGAAAAAGAGTCGGTAGAAGTTGATTTAAATGTTACTGATTTTTATTATTCTAAAGGCACTTCACAAGGAAAATATATAGCAGGAGTATCAATTCCTGTAAGAAATTTAACATACAATGACGGAATTGAAGATCATTCATTATATTATTTTAAAATCAAAGTTAAATTAACGGCTACTGGGACAACTAATTCCATTACTCAAACGTTAATAGTAGTCCTTAATTATGAGGATTTAGATAAATTACAAAAAGAAGAATATAAAGATCTAATAAGCAACTATCTATACATTCATGGAAGAGCAGGAATATTTGACGAAGAAATTGAAATATCTCCTACTAAATGATATGATCGACAAGAAAAATTCGAGTTTGAATTTGTAGTCAATGAATATACTGGAATCCAAAAAATATTCAATGATATATCGATTATATCTAATAGAGTAAAGCCAGAAACCTTGAAGTTTGAAATAATTGGAGATTCTTACGATTTGAATAAAATGGGAATTTATAAAAATGACGAATGAAATCCCAAATATAATCCTATAAGAGACGATTTTGATCCTAATTATCAAATATCTCAGAATTTCAAAAACACTGAAATAGTGTACGATAAAATATTAAATCAATATAGCTTGTCAGTTATTCAAGATATGGAAGACATGAAAAAATCTGGAAGAATTGCAGGAAATATTAAATACAAAGAAGATCAGTGAAATGCAGTAATTGACCCTATTAAATATGATTTAACGTATTCTGAGGATGAGGGGAGAAATGTAATTACAGCAAGCTCAGGTAAATCAATAAGATTAAGAGATAAGTTTTTAAAAATACGAGTTATATATTCTGGAGAGGATTTAGTTACTATATTAGCGTTAAAAACTTTAATGACTTTAAGCTATTCGTAATATGTCAATACAAGGAAATAATACTAAATTAAAAACATTTTTAAGTAATAATAAAGGAATTCTTCAGGGGATTGGAGTTTTAGGATCTTCGATGAATTTTAATCAACCTCTTAGCCAAAATGCTTCGAATACAAAATCAGCGATTAGTGGAGCAATTGGTCAGATGGGTCCGTATGGAGCTGCGATATCCGCAGGAACTGGACTGTTAGATGGAATTTCAAATATTGCCGGAATATCTTTAAATGATGTTGATAAAAATGTCGCAGAAGAAGCTGGAATAAACGTAGGATTCAACAATGTGTTAGCATCAATACCAGGATTATCATTTCTTGGTGGATTCGCGTCTA
>CAYJFZ010000020.1:0-19507 GCA_964369975.1 uncultured Oscillospiraceae bacterium | reverse complement strand
TAATTTTTACGTTCGGTACATCTAAAGTAGTTCCTAACCGAGGTTCTCTCCATCGTTATCATCGCTCGCTCTTTTGAGGTCTTGGCAATCATATCACCTTTAGCCGAATCATTAAATTTTCAAGGTTCTTTTATTTGTACTATCATTTTAACAATTTCTGTGCTATACTTATATCGTGAATGAAAAGAATTTATTTTAAAGAAAATCCATTCTTTGCAAGGGAGCAAGTTTAAAATAAATTTTTAAACTACGAGTTTTGTGCATTAAAAATTGGTAGCACAAAACATCGAAATTAGGAAGAGGTGATTGTAATAATGGAAGTAAGTTACCCACTGGCAAGAGTGTTTTGTGATAAAACAAATAATTTGAATGTATTTTTTGATGAGGAGCCAACTGTAAATCGATTTGTTCAGTTAAAAGATATCGGTAAAAATATAGTAGAATTCTGCGAACTTGATTTTTCAGAATGTTTTACGGCAATAAAAAAACTCGATACTAAATCAGTACCGAGTAATTTTGAAGATATTAAAAAATCTTTGTGGGATATTGTTGACCTACTTAAAGGCAAGCACCCTTATGTGCATTTCTTTTTGAATAGTCAGATGGTGAAAACATATTATGACACAAGCCAAACAAAATATGAGCAGATTGATTTTATCATTTTTCTGTTTAGTTATTATGCCGATTTACAAAATTTATATCGTGATGCCTTGAAAATTTGTCTTGATGAAGAAGTTCTTACAGAATTTACTTTGCCTGAACGTTTTTTAATGTTTGGCAATGCGTATCCAGATTATAATAAATATATGCTTGTGGCAAGGTATGGCATCGCACCTATAAGTTTTGGTGAGTTTGATAGCGACAGAATTGTTAGGTATAATGATCCAAGCGAAGTTGATACACGAAAAGTGTTAGCTGATATACATAGAGATAGTCAAACACCTATAAATATGAGCTGTTATTTTATGATACAAAATTTAGATGAGATGCTTTATTTAGAATTTATGGAAATGCTAAAGCGAGGTATTTCGGTTAAGCATTGTGCCTTATGTGATAAATATTTTGTTCTTGCTGACAAACGAAAAAGAGAATATTGTGATAGGATTTATAAAGAAAATCGCACCTGTAAACAAGTTGGGGCGAAACTAAAATTTAATCAATCGGTTGAAGAAGATAAATTTCTGCAAGAATTTCAAACTATATATAACCGAATGTACTCAAGGTATTACCGAATTGACGCTTGGGATAGCGACAGGGATACAAATAAAATATCTAATTCCGAATTTAGAAATTGGTCGGACTTAGCATCTAAACTTAAGAGGAAGTATAAGCAGAAAGAAATTAGTGGCGAAGATATGATTGCTGCTGTTTTGGAGCAGATTGAGGAGCTTTATAAATAGGGAAAAGCAAAGGTCGCATCTCACGACCTTTGCTTTTTATTTTTCTTCTGATAAAAGTTGACTTGATTTTATTAACTCTAATTCTAATCTATCATCGTGATAATTATTAATCTCAGATAGCAATTTAAATGCTACATAAAATCCACACTTGAAACTTTCTTCGGCATAGTGATTCATAATGGAATCTTTGCTATCAATGATTTGTAATATTAGCTTTCGATGTGATTTTTCTAAATCTTGTATAAGAATTTTATGTGCAGAGTTTACCAGTTCTTCGAATTTTTCTGGTGGTGTGAAATTATCATATTTTTGAAATAACTCTTGTAATTTACTCATCGCTTCGCACCTCTGGATATAAAGAAAGTGACTTCATTTCAGATTCGAAATCTTCAATAAAGTCACCATGTTTTATCATTTTTATTGTTGCTGCCACTGTATGCTTGACTGTGAGTAGAATTAAGATGTGTGTTTCATCCTCTTGACTAATATCAGTATCAAGTCCGTAGTTTTTAAGATAGTCAACAACTGAGTTTGAATGAATTTTATATTCATCTCCGTTGTATAGTTCTTCGAGTGTTAGTTTTGGCATAGTATAGTCTCCTTGTTTTGTTAAGCAACACTATATCACAGAACGATTAGAATAGCTATTGTAATATCTAACTAATATACTTTATTTAGGTTCGTTTAATGGAATAAAATTCATAGGAGTTTCGTTATTTTTAATTTTTTTAGCATCTTCCTTTTGATAATATATGTATTGTTTACTTGCCAATATCAAAGTATTCATATATTCATACCCATTTAAGTTAAGGTCATCTATCACATTATTCAATTGCTCTATATATTCTGTCGTATCTGTCTTTTCTAATTCTTTTTCACTGGCTTGATTGTTATAATGTGTTTTTTCTGATTCAATATTAGATAAATCAGCAAGTCTTTTGGTATTTAATATAATTGCATCTTTCAAAAGATTAGTATCAATAACCTTTAGGTAATCATGTAAGCAGTTGAATATATCAAACATTAATTTATATAGATTATTATAAGCCTGCATAAAACTCAGTCTGCATGTAGACTTTACACATTTTTCTTTATTGCCACATATTTCACAAGAAGCATATATTGATGTGTGCATATTTAATCTTATGTTGTTAGAGTGAATTTTTTGTCGCTCAACGCCAATACTTTCAAATATTTTTGAAACTACAGCTTTATCATAGACATTATTAACAATCGGAATGTTTCTGATTTTGTCAATGCATTCAAAAACAAAGAATATATTAATTGCAGAAAGTATATCAGAAATTATTAATAATTCGTTTTGAATACTATTAATACTAATTTCATATATGCTATTAGTCATTGTTATAGATGAAATATCTGGAGAATCAACATTTATATTATTTTCAACAATAAGTTGTTGTTCTTTTATATACAATTCTTCCTTTATATTAATAAGATTTATATCTCCAGCTGCTTGTAGATTTTGAGAATTATCACCATTACTTTGATCCTGTTTGATCTTCTCTAACACTATAATCTCCTCCTACTTGAACATTAATACTGTTATTGCCATTTTTCTGCGTTTGAATAACATTTTTACTATTTGCCCTTTTGCGAAAAACAAACTTTATAATTCCCAAAATAGATATAGCTATGGTTACACCTATACCACTAAACAACCATTCTTTATTATTGATAATATATTCCAGAAATTTATTAAAATCCATCAGCAATCCTCCACACTTATTTTAAAAGAGCTTTTAATGCAGATGTAACTGTATGTTCACCAGCAACATTAAATGTTGTTAAAAGTTTATTTGCAAATGCATTGGAGTTGTTGGAGTGAATTAAATTGATAAGCATACTTTTAATTTTACTAAATACAATACTATGCTCAAATCTTGTCATCTTCTGAACAGTATCATCGAAAACAACAACGAGTTCACCATTACTATTATCTATCAAAAATCTATACTTTTGTGTTAGATATTCATTTAACTGAATTAAATCGCTAATATCATTACTATGTGAATATCTATCTATTAACATAATGTCATTTGAGATATTAGAATTTATATCAGAGGTCTTATTTGTGATTTTATTTATCTCATCACTAAGCTTAATTGTTGACTTTGTTAAATCTACAGGATTAGAAAGTTCTTTTTGAAAGTTGTTTTTAAAATTATTCATCAATATCCTCCTTTATAAATTCTTCAATCATTTCCGAAATCTTCTCTA
Organism: uncultured Oscillospiraceae bacterium; assembly: GCA_964369975.1. Lineage (GTDB taxonomy): Bacteria > Bacillota > Clostridia > Oscillospirales > Ruminococcaceae > RGIG3102. Next base: position 15,866 of record CAYJFZ010000020.1, on the reverse strand, counting down.
TTTCCTTACCATTTTGCTTATAGCAATTACTAATTAAATGCTTTGTATCGAGTAGTAATCCAGCTACTTTTTCATAGTTTTTATTGCTATCTTTCCAGTCAGCAGTTGCAATGCCTATAAACTTATAATCTTCATCGCTATTCTTACTTTTATCAAAAGGCATAACGAATGCATTATAAATATTATCTGATAAAAAGGCTTGTCCAGATACTTCTCTAAATTTATCACTTGTTAGATACTCACCATAAGTTATTTGTTTCTGTATTGATGAAGATGATGGCAAGTCAGTTGGGTTGTTTGTTATTCCATATTTATAATATTTAGCATCAATAATATAAACTTTATCACCTTGTTTGATAATTGTATCAGGCTGTAGTGATGAACTTTGAATGCTATTTTGTATACGAACTAATCTCCACCTTGCCTTTGGAAAATAAATTTCTTTATTGTCTTCACCGAATACATAGTCGATCATTTTTTCCCAAACATACTCAAATGAAGTTGTTCCAAATGAAGACTCAGAAGTTAGTGCGTCTCCTTCATTTACATTGTGAACAATATTAAGCATAGCAATAAATAGCTGCCTTTTACTATCATTAAAAGTCTGAGTTAGAGCATGGTTCAGCGTAGCAATGAACATCTTTTTATTAAACTTAATACGAGGTTTCGTTGGAGACATATCTGTATATAGCCAGCCAAGTTTCATAAAACTTTGATAAACACAAAACTCATGAATTCGTGTAATCATTGTATTTTCGTTAATGACATTCTTCTTAACGATAAAATCTAAATATACAGCACTTTTATTCGAAATATATGGCTTTTTCTTTTGGATAGTGCGTTTCCAATTTATTTTACCCTTGATTGCAGAGTTATAGGAAACTTCCTTTTCTGAATAATAACCATTTGCAAAAAAATCTAAAATAATATGTTGGTACGAAAGTAATGGGAATTCTAATGTTGCATTGGATTTATCGGTTTTATTAGGTTCGCTGATTTTTTTAATGTTGAATTTTTGAAGTATATGTAACAACGACAAAATTTCTTTTCTGATTACATTATCTTCTGCTTTTTGCAGGTCATAACCTAATGGAAATGTGATTTCAACATCGTCTTTTTTTATCTTTATTCCTACAAAACCATCTTCGCCTTTACCAAAACTTTTCGTACATCTTTCATATAAAGATTTATTCTTCATTGGCATCACCAACAGGCATACCTTCTTGTGAGTCATCAATCAGTTCTTCTGTTGTATCATTCGTGTCATTGTTGATGTCACTATCTGTGGGTTGGCTAATAATTCCACTTTGAGTTGAATTTTTAAATCCAAGCTTTTCATCAAATACATTAAATCGTTCTTTACCTGCAAATGCATCTAAAACATCTTCAAGTGTAGTATATTGTGAGTTAAATACCTTGCTTTTTTCAAACTTAAAAACATCATTCCAAAGATACATAATTACTTTTTCAGAGAACTTGTTTACATCAGCCATTTCAGATTGCTTAATGAAGAAATGACCTAAGCGCTTATCTTCACTCCCAAGATTAGATTCACTTTCTTCAATTATTACCTTATTTATAGCAACAGCAAAAGTTTTCCAATCTATACTTGAATCGCATAGCTTATAATTTAATTGGGCATTGAATTTAATATCTTCTTCGTCAATTCCATCTTTAAGTTTAAAATTGTTCCTAATTGATAGCATTTCCCATCTACGTTTAAAAGCAGTATCAAGCGTGAATACATTTTGGTCAGCTGTATTCATAGTAGCAAGTATGGTTAAGTTACTTGGTATTTTCACTTTTTGATTTTCATCATCATAAACTTTTTTAGCAATATCAGTATTGCTAATTCCGTATTCACTAACACCTGACGAGTTTCTATCAAGCAGTTGGAATATTTCACCGAATATTGCTGGTGCATTACCTCTATTTATTTCTTCGATAACAAGGTAATGCATAGCATCTTTATCTTCCTCACATTTTTTTAATAAGCGAGTGAAAGGGCCTGCAATAAACTTATAATCTATTGTGTTTGTAGTATCATCAATTTGTGGCAAAATCTGTCCAACAAAATCCGAGTATGTATAGTCAGGGTGAAAGACCACTCTTTCACTATTTTCGTCAGTTAGAGTATAGTTTTTCTTAATGTAATGGCTCTTGCCACAGCCTGGAACACCATAAATTAGAATATTTTTGCCATCAAAATCAGAGGTTGATTCATTTTGAACCACATCGTCTGATACTAAAATAGTATTTTCTCTTGAAACTAACATAGCATCAAAGACGGAATAGTTTGGATCTGATCTTTCTATCAAAGAAAGATGGTATATTGAATTTCGCTTTTCAATTTTCAATATATCTTGAGCTGCAAAGGTTCCATTTGAAGATGTTTCAATAAATCGTGCTAAAGTTGGATCTCCAGGATTTGATGAAAAACGATAGGAATTTGCACTTCCAGCTGCTTTTGATATTCTAAAATCACTGCAGTTGCCCATTGCATTTCTAATATTAACAGTAACTCCAGTTGAATTACTTATGTCACCGCCGAAAAATAATTCATAAGCTTCAACTGTAGTTTCAATTTGTTTTTTAGTATCATTATTTGTAATTTTTCTTAGGTAAATAAGCATAAGTAATCCTCCAAGTTATTTAAATCTTTATTTTTTTGTTGATTCGTGTGCAATTAGTAATTTCTTAACTTCTTTTGCTATAGCATCCGATAATGGTGGGGGTACAGCATTTCCAACCGACTCACAACGCTTAGTATGGCTACCTAAGAATTTGTAATTATTAGGAAAGCCTGTGATGGTCGCTGCCTCTCTTACGGTAATGCTTCTATGCTCTCTTGGATGTACAGGGAAATTACTATGCCCTGGTACTAATGTAGGGCTTGCATCATTTCCGTTAAGCCTCATTGTGTTGCCTCTTGAATAAAAACTACTTATTTTCAAGTCATCTGGAACTTTATCCATATGATTAGCAATATTATCTCCTTCTGGGATGTATTTAAATCTATTCACTGTTTTTTCTGAGTGATTCATAGGTCTATTATCAATGTCGTTATGATTGCTATAATCTATTTCATTTAGAGCATCATTTACCGTTTTTATTGGTAAATAATCTTTGTTTTCAGCATACAAATATGGATATTTCTTTTTAAGATTATCATTGCCATGGGTTGCCTCTGGAAATTTAAAAATTTGATTAATGTCGTTTCTAACTGCAACAATTATTATTCTTTCTCGCTTAGTAGCTGAACCATAGCAAGCCGAATTTAATGATTGAGCATAAACTTTATAACCTAATTCTTCATACAAATCTAAGATATCATCGAAAACAGATTTCATATATCCATTTTTATTTATTATTTTGAGTAGCTCCTCTTTCTCTTTTCTTAATAGCTTTCCCTTTTCCTCAAATTCTTCTGTAATTTTATTTAATTTTCTTAAATTAGCTTTTTCACCTTTATAGTTTTCTAAATTTTGCCATATTCTATCCACTTCTTCTGAAATTTCTTTAGGAGTATTTTTCGATAGAACAGTAGCTGTTTTGATCCCAGGAACATTTTCTATAATGCTTACTTTAGGTAGAGTAGCCTCAACAATTTCTAATTGTTTGTGATAGAAGTAATTTCGCTCATCGTTGGGCGATCTTTCGCCAGCAAGACTAAATCCTTTGCACACTATACCACCGAACAAAACATCCAGTTCACCTTTATCTAATCCCGATGCTATCAGTATCTCTCTTGGATTAATATCAACAATGCTTGTTTCATCAACTATAGCAGTGTCCCTTATCTCTGGATTATTTAGTAGCAATGTTTCTATTGCTTCATGGCAAAAGTCATTTACATATTTAGATTGAAAACCATTTTTCTTGAATCCAATATGGGAACCTCCTGCACCTACAAATGTTTCAAATATTGTGTACATTATTTAATTTCCTTTTCTTTTATATTTAACTATTGCATTAATCATTGTGTAGTATGATTTTTTCATGATTAATATTAGGTATATATTTTCTTATATTAATAAAGAGAGCAGTATATTGATTATAATTTACGATTTATATTCTCGTTAAATTCCATTATATCACCGATATCACAAGCTAAAACTTTACAAATCTTAGCTGCAGTTTCCATTGAAACTGGCTCGCTTTTACCCATTTTTGCAATAGCATTACTACTTATCTTTGCCTGTTCTCTTAGTTGAGTTTTATTCATTTGCTTATCAATAAGTAGTTTCCATAACTTACTATAATTTACAGTCATACAAATAGCCCTTTCTGTTTTTATATACCTAAAACATCATATCACAAAATTCATCATGATTCAATATTTTTTTGATATTTCTACATATTTTTTATCGTCTACTAAAACAAAAAAGCTCACACAAACTAATGTGTAAGCTTTTATTTCGTATTCAGCCAGTTTTGACCCCATGGTCAGTAGTTTTCTTTACTGGTAGCCGTATTTTAGCTACTTGTTTTTATTTAAAATATTATTTTTTGTTTTTTCTTGTTTCGTATTTTACCCATAATGGACCAGCTATGCAGATTGTTGAGTAAACACCTGAAATCATACCTATCATCATTGGGAAAGCGAAAGTTAAAATACTACTTAAATTAAATGTTAAAGCGATACCGCAAACAGCAGCTAAGGCTAAAACTGTTGAAATTGTTGTATTAATTGAACGAACTAATGATTGATTAATACTCATATTAACAACTTTTTCAAAATTCATATTAGGATGTAAAGATTTGTTTTCACGAATTCTATCGTAAACAACAACTGTATCATTAATTGAGTAACCTAAGATTGTAAGCATTGCGGCTATGAAGTTTCCGTTTATAGTAAAGCCACAGATTACAAATACACCGAAAATAATAATTAAGTCGTGTATTAAAGCTACAACAGCCATTGAACCAGCAGATAAACCACCAATTCTTTTAAATCTAAGTGCTATATAAGCTAAAATTAAGCCAGCAGCTAAAATTAAAGCAAAAACACTTTTGATTAAGAACTCTGTACCCATTACAGGGTCAACATTGTTTACTTCTAACTGTTTGATTGCATTATCAGCATAATCTTCTTTTAGAGTTGTATCAATTAAATCTATTGTTTGTGTAGTAACTGTCTGCGTATCTGGTAAAGATACTGAGAAAGTTGACTGTCCGCTTGTTAAATCATTACCGTGTAATAAAGTAATGTCAGAGCCTATTATATTTTCAATATTTTCTTCTACTTCTTGTGAATTTAATTCCCCTGTATACTCATAAGACATAATAGCACCGCCAGTGAACTGAATATCCATAGATACTCCATTAAATACACTGAATGCTAAGATAGCCGCGAATAAAACACCTGAGAACATAAAGAATTTATTACTGTTTTTGATGAAGTCAAAATCTTTTTTGTCTTTTTGTACTTCTTTATATCCGTATAATTTCTTATTTTGGAACATATTAAACTTTGAAATTGAGTAAAGCATAATTCTTGAAGCGCCTATACCCATAATAAAGTTTAGGATAACACCTATCAATAATGTATAGCCGAAAGCGTAAATTGTGCCTGATGTAGCTGCGCCAAACATAAAGAATGGAGCTGATAAAATGCTGTCAGTTGGCCCAAATGCGCCCATTAATATTGTAGCTATAATTAAAACAGTGATATTACCATCTATAATTGGAGCAAGACCTCTTGCAAAACCTGATTTAATTGAGTCTTGCAAATCTTTGCCTGAGTTTAGCTCTTCTTTAATTCTTTCAAAAGTGATGATGTTAGCATCAACACCTATACCGATAGCAAGTATAATACCCGCAATACCAGGAAGTGTTAAAGTGAAGCTGTTGTTGTATGGGAAGAAGCCTGAAATGCAAGCTATTGTTGCCGCTACTTGACCTAATAAAGCTATAACTGCTACTATACCAGGAAGTTTATATAATAAAATTATGAAAACTGCAACTAATAAGAATGCTATAACACCTGCATACATCATAGCTTCAAGTGAACTTTGACCTAAAGTAGGGCTAATTGTTGAGAAGTTTTCAGCTTCAAGTGAGAAAGGCAGGCTACCTGCGTTAATATTATCTGCTAAATATATTGCGCTATCTGCATCAAAATTACCTGAAATTATAGCAATACCATCAGTGATAGCTGCATTAACAGAAGGAGCTGAAATCATTTCATCATCCATCCAAATAGAAATAACGCCTTGTTCTTCGTATAATCTTTCAGTAGCATCAGCAAATTTTGATGTGCCTTCGCTATTTAATTCTAATCTAACTACATACTCAGCGCCGCCAGTAGAAGACTGCTGTGTTTGAGCTTCGGCTACAACGATGTCATCACCTGTTAAAATGATGTTTTCGCTTGTAACACCAGTAGGAAGACCTTCTTCATCTACCTCGGTGCCTTCTCTGAATGTTAAAATAGCATTTGCGCCAATTTCATCAATAGCTTCTTGCGGATTAAACTCAGTCTCCCCTTCTTTCCAAGGAAAACGCACAATAATTCTATCATTATTATAATCTGTATACACTTCATAGTCTGTAATATTTAAACTAACAAGTCTTAATTGAATTACAGATTCTGCTGCTCTTAATTCATCATCTGTTGCATCTTCAGTTTGTGGGATAAATGTGGCTTCAACACCACCTCTGATATCAATACCAAATCTGATATCCTCTGCACCTTTAAACCATGTTATAGTTTGATCGCCATACACTTGCTTTACTCCTATAAATGCAGTGAAAGAAAGTGCCATTATCATAGCAAAAACTATAAAAAATATAGATTTACCTCTATTATTTCTCATTTTGTCCTCCAAAAATTTTATTACAATACACTATATTATATCTTTTATATGCCTTTTAGTCAATTAAAACTTTATATTTATATAATTATAGTTTGATATAATAATTGTTTTTTGTTTTTGATTGCTCTTATTAGATAAATTTGTTATAATTAAAACAAGGAATCTTAGGAGGTAGAAAATGAAAATTAATCTTTTAGATGTTGTAGGTCCTGTTATGATAGGTCCTTCAAGTAGTCACACAGCTGGGGCTGCAAAACTTGCAAAAACTGCAATGCTTATAAACGCAAAACCCTTTAAAAAAGTAATCTTTGGCTTAGGTGGTAGTTTTGCTCAAACTTACAAAGGCCATTTTACAGACTTAGCTTTAGTAGCCGGTGTTTTGGGGATGAGCGAAGATGATGAAAACTTACAAAATAGTTTTGAAATAGCAAAAGAAAAAGGCTTAATATACGAATTCTGTAAAGTGGATATTCCCTCAAATTACGAAAACACTTTAAGAGTTACATTTATTTTAGAAGATGATAGCGAATATTTTATTGAAGGTGCGTCTTTAGGTGGTGGTAGAATTTTAATTACAAATATAAACTCACTAAATTGTGAAATAGAAGCTACCTGCCCTACTATTATAATAAAACAACAAGATGTCAAAGGTGTAATTAGTGATATAAGCACGATTTTAGCTTTTAATAATATCAACATAGGTGTTATGAAAGTCTCAAGAGAACAAAGAGGCGAATTTGCTTATAGCGTAATAGAGTGTGACCAAGAAATTGATACAGATATAGTTACTTCACTCGAGAGAGTAAATAATGTTATTTCTGTAGTTTTAGTAAATGTATAGAGGTGAATTATGTATAATAACGCATTTGAATTATTAAAAATTGCAAAAAGCGAGAATAAAAGAGTGTGGGAAGTAGCTGTTATGGCTCAAGAAAAACTAACCGACACCACAAAAGATGAAATTTTTTCTGCCTTCCAATATAGATTAGATACAATGAAGGCAAGTGTATATAAAGCACTTGATAATAAACTTTCAACTAAGGGCGGCTTAATCGACGGAGTAGCTATTTGTCAAAATGCTTACTCAAAAACAGATAATACTGTAAGCGGTAGCTTTATAAACTATGTAATGGCTCTTGCTTATTCAGCGAGCGAAGTTAATGCTTCTATGGGTAAAATTTGTGCCTGTCCTACTGCTGGTAGCTGTGGTGTTTTACCTGCTGTATTAGTTGGTGTTATGGAAGATAAGAAGATAGACAATGACACTGTATTAAAAGCATTAATTACAGCTTCAAGTGTTGGTGCTATATTTACTCAAAATGCAACTGTTGCAGGAGCTGACGGTGGATGTCAGGCAGAATGTGGCGTGGCTGCGAGTATGGCAGCAGCAGCGGCAGTATTTATGATGGGTGGCGATGATAAAACTGCTTTTGATGCAGCGGGATTTGCTATGATTAATGTTATGGGCTTAGTATGTGATCCAGTAGCAGGTTTAGTGCAGATACCATGTGCACAAAGAAATGCTTCTGGGGCTGTAAATGCCTTAATTTCAGCGGATATGGCTCTTGCTGGGCAAATGGCATTAATTCCTTTTGATGAAGTGGTAGATGCTATGTATAAAGTAGGTAAAATGCTTCCTCCACAACTTCGTGAAACTGCAAAAGGTGGTATAGCTGACACACCTACAGGAAGAAAAATATTTAAAGATATTTTTGGTGAATAATATTTAAAGATAAATAAAAAAGTAGTGTATCGATTGATACACTACTTTTTAAATATTGGAATTATTTATATACTACGCCATCTTTCATAACAAAAGTACAATTCATCATTGTTTTAATGTTATCTCTTGGATCTTCATCAAAGGCTACGATGTCAGCAAATTTGCCTTGAGTAACGCTGCCGATTTCTTTATCTTTTCTTACAAGTTCTGAGGCTGTTTTTGTAGCTGAAGTTAATGCTTCAAGTGCAGTCATACCAAAATCTTGTAATAAAGTAAATTCATAACCTTGTTTTCCGTGGAAGTTTTCAGGTGTTGCAGCATCTGTACCAAAGGCTATTTTAACGCCAGCTTTTCTTGCTTTATTAAAACCTTCTCTATGTGTTGCAAAAACTTGTTTTGCTTTATCAACAGCCCAAGAAGCAACACCCATTTCAGGCCCCTTTGTGATGATTCTTTCAGCAGCTATAATAGTTGGTACTAAGAAAGTGCCTCTTTTTGCCATTTCTTCGATACATTCATCATCTAACATCATTGCATGCTCTACTGATGTAACACCAGCTTTAACAGCGCATTTAATGCCTTCAGTACCATGAGCGTGAGTTGCTGTATGAACTCCGTACATATTAGCTATTTCAACGACAGCCTTCATTTCTTCAAAAGTCATCTGCTGTGCACCAACAGTAGTACCTAAGCTCATAACACCGCCAGTTGACATAAATTTAATTAAATCAACACCGTATTTAATATTATATCTTGCTGCTTTTCTAAAGCCATCAGGGCCATCAGCAATGCTTCCCATTCCCATAGTATCTTTAAGATAAGGGTTATAATGTGAATCAGCGTGTCCACCAGTAGAGCCAAGACAAGGGCCTGATACTACTAATCTTGGACCTTCAACTTCTCCTCTATTAATCGCATTTCTTAAAGCTACATCTATAAAGCCAGGGTCGCCCACAGCTCTAATTGTAGTAAAGCCGCCCATTAAGTCAGCTTTTGCTTTTCTCATTGCATAATAAGCATGATCGCCTAAGGTAGCATAAGCTGCTGAGTGCATGCCTGCTTCCCCGTCCATTGTTAAATGAACATGACAATCAATTAAACCAGGTGTTACGAATTTGCCTGATAAGTCAATTAATTCATAGCCATTTGTATCTTGATTAAAATCAGTAACTTTTTCGATTTTATTACCATCAACAAATACTAAAACATTTTCTAATACCGCCTCATTTAATGCGTCGAATAATTTTGTGCATTTTAAAACTTTTTTGCTCATTTGTGAAATCTCCTTAATTTTTAATAGATAAAAGACAGAGAAAATTCCCCTGTCTTTTAAAAAATACTTTTTTAGAATATTGTTGGTACTATAACTGATGCAAAAACAACAGATGCTATTGTAACAGTTGTAAAGCCGCCAACAATCATTTTTGGTAAGATGTAGTCAAGTGCTTTTTCTTTTTCATCACTTGAAGCTCCATCTAAAGAATTCGCAACTTCTTTTGATAATATTTCAGTTGCAGGATAGCCGAATAAAGCTGTAACGCCTAAAGCTAAAGATAATGGAACTGAGTATTTAAATATTTTTCCGCCTATAAATGCACCTATAATTAAGCCCACTGCACCGAAAACAAGCATACCTACAAGAGGTATTATCATATCCATTAAACTTTCAGGTGTAACGCCGGCAACACCACTGATTGTAAGTGCTAATAAAGACATTAGAATTAAACCATAACCGCCCGCTTTATTTAAAACACTCTTTGGTAAAAAGTTAATTCTTCTAAAGATAACGCCGAATAATAAATATGCAATATTTACATTCACTACACCACCTGTTGCCCCTGAAAAAAGATTAGCTAATACACAAACTAAACCAAGTTTTGCAAAATTAACTGCTATTGTTTCATTTTCAGGTGATAAATCTTTAAAAATTTGCATGGAAGGAAGTTTTAATTCCTTTGTTGTTTCTTTTTTTGCTTCTTTTGAAAAAAGACCTTTTTTAAACATTTTATTTAATTCAAGTTTTAAGCATATTGAAGCGATTGGCATACCAATTAGGCCTTGCATCGCTAATATTAAAGCTGCATAGCCTGCAAGATCTTCTCTACCAGCTTCTAAAGCTGCTTGAGATACCATTTGATAAGCTATTGTACCGCCTGATATAGGAGGTGCTGCTACTAAGGCATATTCTCTGCCGAATAAAGGTACACAAATTAAAAATGCGAAAACCCCTAAAACTACTAATGCTAAACAACAAATAGCAACTGTTTTCCACTCTTTTAATAAGGCTTCAAGTTCAATACTTGTCCCCATGTTTGTTATGATAATAGCTACGCCGTAAGAGCCTATTGTAGCAAGTAAGGTTGAATCGGCAACAACTGTAGTTGGCATTAAACCACTCCAGAATAAGGCCATTGCAATAACAGTTGCAAAAACCATTCCCGATATATAATTTTTTGTTTTAACTGACAATAAATCCGATATAGCGAAGATAACGCATATTGCCGTAAAACTGACTAAAGGTGTCCATGTTAACATAAAATTTTCTCCTAATTTTTTAAATATTTTTTTTAATTTTTATAATTGTATTTTTTATTGTTGCTATATTAAATTTTCAAAGTCCAGTGGTAAAATCCCCTTTTTGCAAACTAAGAGTCTAATATCGCTCAGTTCGCTGTTTTCACTTTTCATTTCACCACCAACCTTTCATAGTTTAATTTTAAATTAGTTCATTAAAAAAACTTATTTATTAGTCAGTATTATCACATTTTCAATACACATTAGTCAACGATTTTTTTCGCTATTTTTTTATTTAAGTTTTTGTTTAATTTTACATATAACACATAATACTACACTCTTATTTTGTTAAAAATCACATAAATTTAAAATTATAATATATACTCAATTATATGTATTTATACAAAACATACAATTACACATAATATATTTGTGATATTTTTGTGTATTTAACTTAAAAAACAATCTTGTTAATTAAAATATAATTAACAAGATTGTTTATTTTACTTATATATTATAAGTGTTATATACTTCACCATCTAAATTTTTAAATATAATTTGATTGTTTTCTATAATAACATAACTATGCTGACTATTTTCTTTCGGGATAGAGATTGAGCCTGGGTTTAAATAATAGTAGTTTTCTCTTTTTTCAAATACTGGAATATGGGTATGCCCTGCTATTACTATATTCTTTTCTCCTTTTGGAAAGTCTTGTCCATTACCTAATTTATGCCCATGTGTTATGTATAAAACTTTATCATTGTATAAAAGCGTAGAAAAATCAGGTGTAATAGGAAAATCTAATACCATTTGATCTACCTCGCTATCACAATTACCTCTTAAACAAATAATTTTATCTTTTAAAGGATTTAACATTTCTATTACTTTTTTAGGTGCATAATCCTTTGGTAAATCATTTCTTGGGCCGTGGTATAAAATATCTCCTAATAAAATTAGCTTATCAGGATTTTCTTGTGAATACCTATCTACCATTTTTTCGCAATAAAAAGCTGAACCGTGAATATCGCTTGCAAACATTAATTTCATATCATTACTCCTTTTTGTTTTTATAAATTATATCATAAACTATATAGTTAGTCCAATCTAATTAATAGTATATATAAAAAAAATACTTTTTTTCAATAATTATTTTATTTATTTTAAAAATATGATATTATAATTATGAGGTACTTATATGCAAAAATATAAATTAACACTAAAAAAAGAAATTCGACTTGATAAATATTTACTCGAATTATATCCTTTATTAAACTTATCTTTAATTAATAAATTTTTAAGGCAAGGTAAGATAAAAGTAAATAATAAAAAAGTAAAAGCAAATCATAAATTATCTACTAATGATGAGCTTGCTATATTTTTTGATGAAAAATTTTTAGAAAAACCAACGAAAGATACAGCTTATTTGTTTAGTAAGGATATTGATGAAATAATATATGAAGATGATAATTTTTTGTTTGTAAATAAACCGAGTGGAATAAGTGTTTTTGATGAAGATTATAAAAATTATGATACCTTATTAAATAGAGTAAAAAAATATTTTAAAGACAGCGATATTAACCCTTTTTTATGCCATAGATTAGATACTGGCACACAAGGTTTGATTATAATAGCAAAAAATGAAAAGGCTTTGGATTTTATGTTAAGCCAGTTTAAAAATAAAGCTATTGATAAAACATACTATTGCATTTCTTACACAGATGATATTAAAACAGGACTAAATACTGCGTATCTATTAAAAGATGAGAAAAATGCAGTAGTTTATATTCATAACAATAGAAAAACTGATAAACATAAAGAAATTAAAACTAATATTGAAATTATCGATAGAAAAAACAATTTACTACTTTTAAAAGTAAATATTATAACAGGAAGAACTCATCAGATAAGAGCACATTTAAAACATCTTAATGCGCCAATTTTAGGCGATAGTAAGTATGGAATTAATTCTATTAATAGGCAATTAAAATTAAAGTATCAGCTATTAGTTAGCGCTAAAATAAAGTTTTCTACAATAAAAGAAGAAGATTTTTCATATTTGAGTAATAAAGAGTTTGCTTGCTCAGATGCATGGTTTATTAAAAGCTATTATAATGATGAATTTATTTTAAAAGGAGAAAAATATGAGTGATATAAATAAGGCGTCTTTTGTCTTAGGTATGTTTTGTGCTTTTTGCGAATGTGTATTAAATGAAGCAAAGCCGAGTGCTTTATCCCCTGCTATTCCCTTAAAACTTGCTTTAGAAGTTGAGAGAGAAATAAAAAGAATATCAAATGAAATGCAAGTTAAAATTTATTTTGAAGAAAACAAAGATATTAAAGATACCGATATTCGCTGGTGGTTTATTTATAAATTTGATAAAGAATTAGAACATTATAAATTTTTAAGAAATTCAAATTATAACCCAATGACTAACTTTAATGAATTTAAACAATTATTAGGCTATGGAAGCACATATTTATTAGATGATGAAAACTTTAGCCCTAAAATAAAAAAAGAAATAAAAGCCTTTGATACAATAGATAAGATAATTTTTAAATAAAATAAATAAGAAAATCAAATATAATTACTCGATTTTCTCATTTATTAAGTATTTACTTACTGGAGAACTAAAACAGAATGTTAAAAATAAATTAGCTCTAAACTATATGTTATTATTTTAACATTAAATTTAATATATGTATATGTGCCGATTGGCACATACTAAAATAAAACACTCAAAAAAATGAGTGTTTTGTTTTTTGATTATTCAAAAATTTCTTTTGCATATTCTAAAACTGCATTATATTTTAGTTTTTTATTACTTTCGCTTGTTTTTTAATTTTCGCATATTTGAAATGTTAAAATTAATAATTTATAATACTTTAGCTATATTTTAATTTTTTCGTTTGATTTTGACAAAAAATATGTTTATGAAAATAAATTTAAACATCATTTTTTGCAAAATTTATGTATTTTTATTTAAACACACATTTTATTGTATTAAATTACTTTTCATGTTATAATTTTTAATATTAATTTATTAATAAGGAGAAATAAATGAATTTTTTAAAAATTAAAAACCATCAAACTCAAATTATATTATTAGGTGCTTTAATTGGAATATGTTCTTTTTTAATTATATATGGTTTTACTCCATTAAATGTTCAAAATGATAGCTGGATATTTCCTGGATATAATGAGCTTGATATAGTTCAACACTACGGTGGTTGGCTACACTTTAGAGAAAGTCCTTGGAGTTTTCCACTTGGATTTACAGAAAATTTATCCGTACCAACTGGAACTATAATTTCTTATACTGATTCTATTCCCGTTGTTGCAATTTTTTTCAAAATCTTTAGCGATATTCTTCCAGAAACTTTCCAATATTTTGGAATTTACACCTTATTATGTTTTATACTTCAAGGCGTTAGCGCTGCACTCCTTATATCGTTATTTTGTGATAATAAAATTTACATTTTAATATCTACAACCTTTTTTACTTTCTCACCAATTTTATTAGAAAGAGCTTTTAGGCATACAGCACTTGGCTCACATTTTTTAATTTTATTTGCTTTATATTTATATTTCAAACAAAGAAGAGGAGATATAAATTTTTCATGGCATATATCCTATATGATTTTAACAGTATTAGCTATAGGAATACATCCCTATTTTCTTCCAATGATTTATGGAATTTATTTTATTGCTTTGATTGAAAACATTTTAAAAAATGAAAGCAAATTAAAAACAAGTTTAAAAAACATAATGTTTTTAGGTAGTAATATTACACTTACTGTTTTATTTGGATTTATACTTGGAGTGCTAAGCTTTGGTATAAATAGTTACTCAAGAGGTGGTTATGGATATTTTTCCATGAATTTAAACGCTATACTTAATCCTTATAGCGTTGGAAACTACACTTGGTCTAGATTCTTAAGAGTTCAAAATCAGCTTCCTGGACAATATGATGGTTTTAATTTTTTAGGTCTTGGTATTTTATTTTCTCTGCTGGCTATTTTAATCTTTATTTGTATAACATTTAATAAAATTAAATTTTATAAATTTATAAAGCAAAATCTTATTCTTATTTTACTGTGCACTGCTTTTACTTTATTTGCAGTTAGCAATGTTGTTGCAATTAATAGTTTTACTTTTACTATCCCCCTTCCTAATTGGATATTAAATTTATGTGGTATATTTAGAGCAAGTTCAAGAATATTCTATCCTGTTTATTATTTAATAATCTTATCTATTATTATCTTTATTTATAATAATTTAAATATTTCTAAGGCAATAATAACTATTACTTTTATTTTAAGTATACAGCTCATTGATTTATCTGGGGTTATTATAGGTAAGCATTTGTATTTTTCAAATCCACCTGTTAGCACAATTATTGATAATGAATATCTTCAAGATTTAAAAGGTGATTATACATTTTTATGTGCACTACATATGCCAAATGATTATTTAATTGCTAGTTTAGCTGGTAAAATGGAGTTAAAAACTAATGTGACTTCTTCACTTAGCGACGGCTATCCATCTTATGTTTATGGCGCAGAACAGTATGATAACCTTTTAAATGGTAAATACGATAAAAACACTATCTATATAACATCTGATGCTACTAAAATCGATGAAATTAATCAAAATTTAGATAAAATATCTGGTTTAGAATTATTTGTATACGATAGATATTTATTCCTTATCCCATCAAAATAATAAAACAAAAAACAGCATTTAAATAAATGCTGTTTTTTTATTGGATATAAACCACCGACTATGTCGGTGGTGCCGAAAAAGCTTT
>CAYJFZ010000019.1:0-20101 GCA_964369975.1 uncultured Oscillospiraceae bacterium | reverse complement strand
AATCATAAAATCCTGTTATAAAAACTATTTGAATATTTTCATTTTCTTTTCTTATTTTTTTAGCTAAATCTACTCCATTTATTTTGCCCATTTCAATATCTAATAGTAGAATATCAAAATTTTTATCTTCCTCATAATGAAATAAAAAACTTTCTGAGGAATTAAATGATTTAATATTAATATTTAATTTATATTCTTTTTCAAATGAATGAATTATATTTTTTAAGTATTCGATTTGTATATCTTCATCATCGCAGATAGCTAAATTTATAATCATTATCGTTTATTCCTTTCTATGCTTTTCTTTTTTATTATACATTATTCATAAATTAAAATCTATAATTATTATTTATATCAATTTTTAAATTCGTATTAATCAGCTTATATTCACCACTATGATAGCTTTTAATAAAAGTAAAATACTAATAATAAAATCAGCTAATATAAAAATTAGCTGATTTTATTCAAATGCATCTTCTATTATATTTATTTCATACTCGTTTTCATTTTTATAAACTTCGGCTACATCAAAGCGAACAAATAAATCATCAAACTTATATTTTGAGATGTAGATTTTAGCAGTTGATTTTATTTTTTGTTGTTTTTTATAGGTAACATTTTCATAGGCTTTTGCAAAAGAAGCAGATGATCGAGTCTTCACTTCTATAAAAACTAATAGCTTATCTTTTTGGCAGATTATATCTATTTCACCAAACTTTGTTTTAAAATTAGTAGCTAATAGATTGTATCCAGCTTTTTTATAAAAAAGGGCTACTTTTTCCTCGCCTATATTTCCTATTAATCTTCTATCCATCTTAAATCACTTCTCTTTTTCAAAAAAGTTTTTCTATAAAAATGTGGTACGCCATATTTTTCTAAAAGTAAATAATGCTCTTTTGTTCCATAACCTTTATGCTTTTCTAATAGATATAAAGGATAATCTTCACTTAATTTTTTCATATACCTATCTCTTGATACTTTTGCTAAAATAGAAGCCGCAGCGATGCTTTGGCTATTTAAATCACCTTTTACTATGCTTTTAGCAGTATTTTCAAGGCCTAAAGGTATTTTATTGCCGTCAATAAGGACTAAATCAGCTGCCAAGGTAAGTGACTTTACAGCATCTTCCATACCTTTTAAAGTGGCGTTTAAGATATTTATTTCATCAATTTCTTTTTCACAAACAAATACGATACTATGAGATAAAGAATTATCAATAATTTCATCAAAAAGAGCCTCTCTTTTAGCTTCACTTAATTTCTTTGAGTCAGTTATTCTATCATTACAATAATTAGGCTTTAAAATTACAGCAGCACAACAAACAGGCCCGCATAAAGGCCCTCTGCCTGCTTCGTCTACGCCTGCTATAATTTTATATGTATTTCTATATTCGTTATCAAAATCAAATAAACTACTCATTAATTTCTTCTTGTGGCGGTTTTTCTAAAGTAATTCTACCTATTTTAGAAGCCCTAAATTCATCACAAAGCATTATAGCTGCTCTTTCTGTATTTTCTTCATTTTTAGGAAGTAGCATTCCTCTTTTTCTTGCTATTTTTCTTAAAACATCAAAAGAAGATAAAGCTATATCTTCATCAGTTAAAGAGTATCTTTCTTGTAAAGCTGTAGGATTTATTATTTTTAATTGCTCAATTAAGCTAACAGCAATAGTTTCAATATCTAAAACATCATCTTTTATTGAGCCTATAAAGGCAAGGTTTGCAGCAATATTTTGGTTATCGAATTTTCTCCAAAGAACACCAGGCATATCAAGTAAATCAAAATTTTGCACAGTTATCCATTGCTTACCTCTTGTAACGCCGGGTCTATCTTGTGCTTTTGCCCTATTTTGTCCTGCTAAATTATTTATAAAAGTAGACTTTCCGACATTTGGAATACCTACAAGCATAGCTCTAATTTTGCTATTTTCTATGCCTTTATTCATTCTTTTTTCTAAAAGCTCTTTTAGTTCTGTTTCAATTTGAGCTTTTATATTTGTAAAGTTTTTGCCAGTTTTTGAATTGAGTGCAATAGCACCCATTCCATTACTTTTAAAATACTTTATCCATTGATTAGTAATTTGACTATCTGCTAAGTCTTGCTTATTAAGTATATATATTTTAGGTTTGTCTTTTATGATTTCATTTATTTCTGGGTTTTGGCTTGAAAAAGGTATCCTTGCATCTAATAAAACTATAACTACATCAACATTTTTAATTTCGCTAACCATTAACCTTAGCGTTTTCATCATATGCCCAGGAAACCAGTGAATACTCTTTGAATTTACATTAAAATTATCAGAGTTTATCATATCACTCATACTAAACTCCTCCAAACTGCGATAAAGGATAATATCTAAACATTACCTCGCCTAAAAGTAGCGCTTCATCAAAAGTGCCACTTTGCCTTGAGTCGCCTGAATTATTCCTATTATCACCTAATAAAAATACATGGCCGTCTGGCACAATTATATCTAAATTTTCTTTATTAGAAGGTGTTATCTTCTCGTATATATAATCTTCATCTAACAATTCATCATTAACATACACATCACCTGTTGAGTAATCTATAAAAACCTTATCGCCTTCTGTTGCTATAACTCTTTTTATTATAGGTTTATCAAAGTAGTTGTTTTTATCAACTACTACTATATCCCCTTTTTGGGCTTCATACATTAAATTAGAAATTATTACCCTATCTCCATCTTGTAAAGTATTACTCATAGAAATACCTGTAACTGTCACAGGTCTAATCCCTAAAATAACAAAAATGGATATAAAAATAATCGCTATACAAATAGTTTCTAATATTTCAAAAATTGTTTTCATAAAATCACCTCAATAGCCGTATTATACCACAAAAATATAAAATCAGCAAATATTTAAAATACAAAAAAGGGACAAATTAATTGTCCCTCAAAAATTAATTATCTTAATCTTTCTTTTACTTTTGCAGCTTTACCTACGCGGTCTCTTAAGTAGAACAGTTTTGCACGACGAACTCTACCATAACGAACAACTTCAACTTTTTCAACAAAAGGTGAGTTGATTGGGAAAACTCTTTCAACACCAACACCGTAAGATGTTCTTCTTACTGTAAATGTTTCAGAAATTCCGCCGTGTTTTTTCGCTATAACAGTGCCTTCGAAAAGCTGAACTCTTTCTTTTTCGCCTTCTTTAATACGAACATGAACTTTAACTGTATCACCTACATTGAATTTTGGTTTTTCAGTTTTAATCATGCCGTCTGTCATCAATTTAATTGCGTCCATTTTCATTCCTCCATAATTTTATCAGATATTCATACTCAATAACTTTTTATTGACAGAGGACTACCCGCTTAATGATATACATTAACCCCGTTGATGGCTCAACAGATACTAACGCCTAAATATATTAACACATTATCAAGCTAATTGCAAGTCTTTTTTTGCAAAATCTTCATATTTTCATCAAAAAGTTTTATTCTTACTACCTTACTTTCAAAAGTTTTGATATCACTGATAGTTTCTAAGTAATTTAAAAATAAATTAGGATTTAAGTTATTTTTTATTCCTGATGAAAAAATGCAAGAAATATTAATAATATTTTCTTCTTCACTTACTATTTCTACGCTTTTAACAAAATCTTTTAAATTAACAGTTTGAGTTTTCTTTTTAGATTTCTTTTCTATTAAAACTTCATTTTCTGCATTAAATATATTAAGTGCATTTTTAGTATTTTCGGTTTCATTATATAAAGTGATGTTATACTCAGCCCAGCGGATATCTTCACCCTTATAGTCAACTTCACTTATTTCTAAAAGCTCGATACCGGAAGGTAAAGTGTCTTTTAAAGCCCTTAATATATCACTAAAAGGCATATCTTCTACTAAACGAAAGTCAACACTTTCGCAATAACTATAATGCCCTAAAGGCAAAGGTAGAGTAAAACTCATATAAATATGAGGGTTAAAGCCTTGAGAGTACCATACAGGAAGTTTTGATTTTCTAAAAGCTCTTGCAAAAACTCTTTGTAAATCTAATTGAGAGAAAAATATACTTAAGCCAACTTTATTGAATTTTAATCTTACTGTTTTCAAAAGCATGCCCTCCCTAAAAATTTATTTGCACCACAGTTTGCACAATGCATATCGCAAGGCTGTGTTGTGATAGCTTTTAAAGATTTTTCATACTCCTCGATTAAAAATTCTTTACTTGGACCATAGTCTATATGCTCCCAAGGGTTAATTTCATCGTACTGTCTATCTCTATTAGCATAAAAGTTCATATCAATATTAGCTTCTTTGAAAGCCTCTATCCATAATTCTGGTTTGAATGTTTCATTCCAGCCATCAAAAATACAACCTTTTTTATAAGCTGAGATAATAACATCTGACTGTCTTCTATCTCCCCTTGCAAATACCGCCTCAATAAAGCTTACATTTACATCGTGATAGCTTAATTTAATTCTTTTATTTTTACTTATACACTCTAAAAGATATTTTTGTTTTCCTTTTAAAATTTCTAAGGAGTCTTGTCCAAAAAATTGAAAAGGTGTAAAAGGTTTTGGAACAAAGCAAGCAACACTTATAGAAATAGTTATTCCCTTTTGTTTTGGTCTATTTTCTAAAGAATAGTATAAATCTATTATTCTTTGTGCTGTATCAGCTATTCCTTTTATATCTTCATAAGTTTCACCAGGTAGCCCCATCATAAAGTATAACTTAACACTGCTATACCCCTTTTCAAAAGCAAGGCGACATGTTTTTTCTATTTCTTCTTCTTCGATATTTTTATTTATAATATCACGAAGTCTTTGAGTACCAGCTTCAGGGGCAAAAGTTAAGCCACTTTGTCTTACTCGTTGAGTTTTTTCAATTAAACTTTCAGAAAAGTTATCTATTCTAAGTGACGGTAGAGAAATATTTATATTTTCTTTAGGTGTCCAGTCGAGTAAATCATCCATAATTTCCTCAAGCTGTGTATGATCACTTGTCGATAAAGATGATAAGGAAATTTCATCATAGCCTGTGTTATAACATAGCTCTTTTGCGCCGTTATTAATTAAATCTTTATCTCTTTGTCTAAATGGGCGATAAATAAAGCCAGCTTGACAAAATCTACAACCACGAATACAGCCTCTTAATACTTCAACCATAGCCCTATCGTGAACAGCACCAATAATAGGCACTACAAACTCAGTCGGTATAGGTAAAGTAGCAAAGTCTTTTATAATAGCTTTTGAGCAAGGCATAGGCGCATTATGTAAAGGTATAATTTGTTTTATAGTATTATCTTCATTATAACTAACATCATAAAATGAAGGCACATAAACGCCTTCTATTTTACTTAATTCTTTTAGAGTTTCAAGTTTTGTTTTGCCTTCTTTTTTACATTTCGCATACACATTGCATAATTCAACAGTGTGATACTCACCCTCACCTAAAAGCATAACATCAAACCAATCAGCAATAGGCTCAGCATTACAGCTATTTGGCCCTGCTGCATAGATTAATGGGTAAGACATATCTCTTTCACTTGCCTTAAAAGGAATATTTGATAATTCAAGCATAGCTAAAATATTTGTATATAATAACTCATACTGCAAAGTAAAACCTAAGATATCCATATCTATTAAAGGTGTTTTACTTTCAAGAGAATATAAAGGAATTTTATTTTCTCTCATTTCGCTTAGCATATCAATCCAAGGTGTAAAAGCTCTTTCACACCAGATATTTTTTTGATTATTGAGTGTTTCATAAATTACTTTTAAGCCTAAGTGAGACATACCTATTTCATATGTATCAGGAAAGCAAAATGTAAAATGTATGTCAATATCTTCTTTGTTTTTTATAACACAGCCCTGTTCACCGCCTGTATATCTTGCAGGTTTTTGAACATTTAATAAAGCTGATTGTAGTTTTTTATCTAACATAATCCCTCCGTTTTAATAGTATATTAACTATACCATAAACTAAAGATTTTATCAATCAACATTTAGTATGTAATAAAAACAAAATATACAAACAGAAAAAATAGTAGGTAAAAGATTTTTAGTTATTATTATTGATACTATTATAAAACTTACAAGGCTTATAATACTTAATAAATTAGTATATTTATAGTAATTTTTAAAGATTAAATCATAAATTCTGCCACCATCAAGATAGTGTATGGGTAATAAATTTATAATAGCGATAATTAAATTAACACAAAAAAGTATATAAACATTTAATTTAAAAGCATTTTCTAAACTAATAAAACAAACTAAAACAATAATAATATTAATTAAAGGACCACAAATTAATATAATTAAATTTTTCCTACTATCATAAAAATTGTTTTTTAATTTAAAACCAAAAATAGAAATACTTATTTCAGGAATTTTTTTATAAGAAAAAATATACGCTATTATATGTCCGGTTTCGTGCAAAACAGATGATAATATACAATAGAAAAAAATATTCAACCTATCAAAAAACAATCCAAAGAAAACGATAGTAAAAAATATAAAAGCAGATGCTATCATAAATCTAATGCAAATAAAGGATTATATCTTATATCATTTATCCTTAACTCAAAATGTAAATGCGAGCCTGTAGACATCCCAGTTGAGCCCATTGTAGCTATTACTTGCCCAGCTTTTACTATATCCCCTTCTTTAACTAACATAAACTGTAAATGACCGTACATAGTGCTGATAGCATCATCTGTTTTTATAACTATAAAATTACCTGCTATATTTGAATATCCAGCGCTTAATACAACACCATCAAGGGCAGATTTTATAAAGCTTCCCTTTTGAGCTGCTATATCAAGACCTGTATGAAATTCTCTTTCTTTAGAGTTAAAAGGATTAGTCCTGTAACCAAATTGGGAAGAAATATATCCTTGTGCAGGCGTTATGAGCTCATATTCTAAAATATAGTTTGCTTCACTTACATTACTTGGATAATCTCCACTGCCTTTAGGTAAAACAGTATTATATATAGATATAAATTCATTGTAAACTTCGTATAATTCTTCTTGCATCTTAACAATAAAAGAATTTAAGGAAAAATTACTTTGGATACTATATTCTGTATTAAAAAATTCTGTATAGCCTTCTTTTACATATTCAAAAGTAGCCGTCTGTGATGAACGAAAGAAAAAGCATACAGCAATTACTAAAACAGAAATTAAGATTTGAACATTTAAATAAAGTGAATTTTTAGCTTCTTCTTTTCTTTTAATATTAGATAATATGCTATTATACTCATCTTTTAATTCTTCCTTAACTTTATCAATTTTTTCTGGGGTTTCAATTTCAATATCAAACATTTAATATCTCCTTTTCATATATTTAATCTTATGAAAAAAAACTTACCGATATGATTAATACCAGTAAGTTTTAAATTATTTTAAATATTCAATTATAGATTTTGCAGCCTTTTGCCCTGCTCCCATCGCTTCTATTACAGTTGCAGCACCAGTTACAGCATCACCGCCAGCCCAGATATTACTAATTGAAGTTTTCATATTTTCATCTGTTAAAAAGCCGCCCCATTGAGTTAACTCGATGTCTTTTAAGCTGCTTTTTAAAATAGGGTTAGGTCTTGTACCTATAGCCATAATAACGCAGTCAGCCTCTATTATAAATTCACTATTAGGTATTTCTTTTACAGAGGCCCTTTTATCGCCCTCAGCTTTTATAAGTTCCATTTTAACGCAAGAAAGTTTATTTACAAAGCCATTTTCATCACTAAAAATTTTAGTAGGGTTTGTTAGAGTTACAAAGTTAATGCCTTCTTCTTTTGCGTGATGGATTTCTTCTTTTCTCGCTGGCATTTCATTCTCACTTCGTCTGTAAAGCACACTCACTTTACTACCATTTCTTTTAGCTACTCTTGCGGCATCCATCGCTACATTACCACCACCGACTACTACAACATGATTATAAACTATATTAGGAGTATCATTTTCATCTAAATACGCCTTCATTAAGTTTTGTCTTGTTAAGTATTCATTAGCTGATAATACATTAGCACTGCTCTCGCCTTCAATATTCATAAATGAAGGCAGACCGGCACCACTGCCGATAAAAAATGCATCAAAGCCTAAGTTTTCAAGCTGATTAATAGTAACAGTTTTTCCTACTATTGTATCGTGGTGAATTTTAACGCCTAAGTCTTTTAAGCTATTTACTTCGTATTCAACTATATCTTTTGGTAAGCGAAATTCTGGGATACCATAAGTTAATACTCCGCCTGATTTATGTAAAGATTCAAAAATCTCTACATCTACGCCATTTTTAACAAGTGTTCCCGCACAAGAAAGCCCTGCAGGGCCTGCGCCGATTACAGCTACTTTTTTATTAATTTTATCATTAGAAGTATTTTCTTGAGTTATATTATTTTCTCTTGCCCAGTCAGCACAAAACATTTCAAGGCGCCCTATCGCAACACTCTCGCCATTTTTAGCACGAATACAATGTTTTTCGCATTGATTTTCTTGCGGGCAAACCCTACCGCAAACTGCCGGTAGAGAGTTTTGATTTTTAATTGATAAAAAAGCTGATTTTATATCTTCGTTTTTAATATGTGAAATAAAAGAAGGGATATCTATATTAACAGGACAGCCCGAAACACAGGGCTTGTGTTTACAATCAATACAGCGATTAGCCTCATTCACTGCCATATCTAAGGTGTAGCCTAAGCTTACCTCTTTAAAATTCTTATTTCTTATATCTGGGGCTTGTGAGGGCATAGGAGTTTTTTCAATTTGTTTATTATACATTCACATCACCGCCTAAAATTTTACATGTATGAGTATGTTCTATTTCCTTATATGTTTTATTTCTTATATTAACTTCGTTAAAATCAACCTTATGTCCATCAAAGTCAGGCCCGTCTACACAGGCAAAACGCACTTTACCATCTACATTTACACGACAGCCTCCACACATACCGGTGCCATCAATCATAATAGGATTTAAGCTAACGATAGTTTTTATATCATATTCTTTAGTTATATCACAGACAGCCTTCATCATCATTAAAGGCCCTATTGCTATAACGCAATCATATTTTATGCCTTTTTCAATATTATCTTTTAATATCTGAGTAACAAAGCCTTTTGTTTTATAGCTTCCATCGTCTGTACAAATAAATAAATTATTAGAGTTTTTATTCATTTCATCTTCTAAGATAACAATATCTTTTGAGCGAAATCCTGCAATTAAATCAACATTTGCGCCGTTATTTTTAAGCCATTTTGCTTGAGGCATCGCTATAGCACAGCCAACACCACCACCTATAACACAAACATTTTTAAGCCCCTCAAGATGTGTAGCACTCCCTAAGGGACCAGCTAAATGAGCTATATCTTCGCCTTGCTCTTTTTTGCTGAGTTTTATAGTTGAAAAACCTATTGCTTGAAAAACAATGGTCACACTGCCCTCTTTTTTATCAAAATCAGAAATTGTAAGAGGTATTCTTTCAGAATTTTCATCTGTCATAACTATCACAAATTGTCCTGGTTGTATATTTTGTGAAACTAAATCTGCTTTTATTTTAAAAGAAAATGTTGTTTCATTTAATTGTTTTTTTTCTAAAATTTTATACATATTAAATATCCTTTCTCAGTGCATCTTTAAAAGTATAACACTAAGAAAGGATAATTGCAAATAAGTTATTTAATTAACATTAATTATAATAATGGTGAAAATACTTTCATTATACTTTGATAAATTCTTTTATATAATGGGAATTCTTTTATATCTTGCATGCTAATTTTTTTACATGCTTTTAAAGTGTTTAAAAAATCAGTTTTTACATCATTTGCCATTGCTCCATTATAAAAAACAGTTCCGTTTTCAAAATGTAAATATAAGCTACGATAATCTAAATTAGCAGTACCAACTAAGGCGATTTTATCATCTGAAACTGCCATTTTTGAATGTATAAATCCAGGAGTATATTCATAGATTTCAACTCCTGCTTCCATTAAAGTCTTATAATAACTTTGAGTTAGCCAAAAAGCATACCATTTATCAGGTATTCCCGGGGTGATAATTTTTAAATCAATACCACTTTTTGCAGCAAGTTTTAGACAAGTTATCATTTCTTCATCTAAAATAAGATAAGGAGTAGTTATATAAACATATTTTTGAGCTTGCTGTATGATATTCATATAAACATTTTTAGAAACAGTTTCCCAATCAAGAGGAGAGTCAAAATAAGTTTGTACTAATTCGCTTCCTTTTTCACAAGTGTTTTTTGATTTAAATTTTTCTATATCGCTAATATCATCACTTACAAAATCCCAAATACTTAAAAAACTTGCAGTCATAGGATAGACACTACTACCTTTAATCATAAAGCCAGTATCTTTCCATACACCGAAACGGTCAATTTTATTAATGTATTCATCAGCTAAGTTAAGCCCGCCCGTAAAGCCGATATCTCCATCGATTACTATTAACTTTCTATGACTTCTATGGTTTTGCATTAAATAATCTGAAAGCCTTAGGCTAAAAGTAAAAGGAGTAAACTCAAAACATTTTATACCGATATTGCGTATTTCTTCAATGTATTTTGAAGGCAGTTTTAGCATACTACCGTATGAGTCATAAATTAAGCGAACATCAACGCCCTCTTTTACTTTTCTTTCAAGTACATCTAAAACTTTATCGAGCATGTATCCTAAATCAACTATAAAAAATTCAATAAATATAAATTTTTTTGCATTCTCTAATTCATCTAATAAACTTTGAAAAAACTCTTCTCCCCAAGCAAAATATTTATAATAAACATCACCATATAAAGGCGCTTTTGCATAGTTTTGCAAATAAGCAGAAGTTCTAAAATTATTTTTATTTGTTTTATATAATTCATAAAATAAATCATAGTCAACAGTTAAGGCATCTTCACTTTTTTTAATATTTGCCTGTACTTTTTTAGCTAAATGAGCATTCGAGCTTCTTTGCCCTAAGATGTGATAAATTAAAATACCAAAAGGCGGAAGTAAAACAATTAATGTAATCCACAATAATTTATAAGTCGGATTTACTTCACTTCTATTAAGTAAAATAAATATCATGATAGCACTAATAATTACTAAATAAGCATAGATATCCCTAAAAGAGATATTAAACCAAATAGTAATAGAAAACAAGAATAAAAATTGAATTATAATAGAAATAAAAATCAAAAAAGGTCTTGAAATGATAACGCTAAATACTTTTTTCATCATAATCTCCTTACATTTCTACTCATAAAAATATGTGCATATTTTCTCAACTTTATTCTATCATATAAGTTTAAACTTTACAATAAAAATAAAGATTTCATCTTTATTAAGACGAAATCTTTACAATTTATACATTTTCTAAAACTTTTTTTATAATATTTTCTTTAGTTAAGCCATAAACTTCTAAAAGTTCTTTAGCAGGACCTGATTTTCCAAATGTGTCCATTATTGCTATAGGTACTACCTTGCAAGGTGCATTTTCGCTAACTACTTCGCAAACTGCGCTGTATAAGCCACCCATAACATTATGTTCTTCACAAGTTAAAATAAATTTTGTTTGTTTACTTGCATTAATGATAATTTCTTTATCAATAGGCTTTATAGTATGGATATTAATAACTCTTGCATTAATTCCTTTTTCTTTTAATTCTTTAGCTGCCTCTAATGCTCTTGATACCATTAAACCAGTTGCTATAATACTAACATCATCACCATTGTGTAATGTTACACCTTTACCTATTTCCAATTTGTAATCTTCATTATTTATTACAGGTACACCTAATCTGCCAAATCTTAAATACACAGGCCCTTTGTATTCACTCGCTGCAAAAACAGCCTGTCTTGCTTCTATATCATCACAAGGATTTAAAATAAGCATATTTGGAATAGAGCGCATTAAAGCAATATCTTCATTACATTGATGACTTGCCCCATCTTCGCCCACTGAAATGCCAGCGTGAGTTGCTGCTAACTTAACATTTAAGTGAGGGTAAGCTATAGAGTTTCTAATTTGCTCAAAAGCTCTACCAGCTAAAAACATCGCAAAAGATGATACAAAAGGAATTTTCCCCATTGTTGATATACCAGCAGCAGTACCAACCATACCACCTTCTGCTATACCACAATCAAAAAATCTATCAGGAAATTCTTTTTTAAACATTGCAGTCTTTGTTGCCCCAGCAAGGTCTGCGTCAAAAACGACTATATCTTTATTTAAAGCGCCAAGAGCTGTTAAAGCTGCGCCATAGCTTTCTCTTGTTGCTATGATTTTTTCATTCGACATATTATTTTCCCTCCAATACTGCTTTTTGTGAGTTTAGTTCTTCAATAGCTTGTTTAAATTGCTCATCATTAGGAGCAGAACCGTGCCAAGAAGCCTTATCTTCCATAAATGAAACACCTTTACCTTTTACAGAAGTTTGTATTATAGCCCAAGGTTTTGAATTTTTTTCTTTTGTTTTTTCAAAAGCTGCGTGAATACTATCAAAATCATGGCCATCACATAGGGCTACATTCCAGCCAAAGGCTTTAAATTTTTCATCAATAGGATAAACTGACATAACTTCATCTACCCTACCATCAATTTGTAAATTATTATTATCTACTACGATAACTAAATTATCTAAATTATAGTGTGAAGCGAACATACTACTTTCCCATACTTGACCTTCTTGTATTTCACCATCACCTAAAACTGCATAAACTGTAATATCCTGATTTTTAATTTTTGCACCTAAAGCCATACCCACAGCAGCTGAAATACCTTGACCTAAAGAGCCAGTAGACATATCAACACCCGCAGTGCCCTTCATATCAGGATGACCTTGGAGCATTTCGCCTGTTTTTCTTAAATTAAGCAGTTCTTTTTTATCAAAATAGCCTTTATTAGCTAAAACAGCATATAAAGCGGGGGCAGTATGTCCTTTTGATAAAACAAACCTATCCCTGTTTTCATCCTTTGGATTTTTAGCATCAACATTCATTTTGTGAAAGTAAAGATATACTAATGTATCACAAACAGATAAAGAGCCACCAGGATGTCCACTTTTAGCTGAGTGCACAGCTGTTAAAATATCTTTTCTAACTTCTAAAGCTATTTTCTTAAGTTCTAATTTTTTTTCGTTGTTCATAAAACCTCCTATAAGTTATAAGTATTTAAAATTTTTCTTATTAAATGCCCTACTCCTCCGTCTTTGCAAGAAGGAACATGTAATTTACAAATTGCTTTTATATCATCTGGCGCATTATCAACGCAAACGCTAAGGCCTGCTACTTTTAATATCTCAACATCGTTGTAATAATCGCCTATAAAAATTGTATTTTGTATATCTATTCCGATTTTTTCACAAAGTAAGTTTAAGCCAGTTGCCTTTGTTACTCCCTTTGGCATAATTTCAAAATAAATTTCATTTGTCATAACAAAATCTAACTCAGCGATATTTAAATTTTTACAATAATCTTGAATTTTTAATAATGTCTTATTATCTGCTGAAAAAAGCACCTTTATCCAGTTAAGGTTAACATTATTAATATCACAATTTATGTAATTTAATTTTTCATAGGTTAAGTGCTTATGAGTGTATTCATTTGCCCGAATTACATATATCCTAAAATTTTCAGCCATAATTTCACAGCCGACATCGCTAAAGTTTGTAAGGATATCCTGAACTACAGTTCTTGCTAAATTCGGCATTGTACTCTTATGTAAAAATTTATCTTGCTCAAAATCCCAAATAACACCGCCATTATAAGTAATAGCAGGAGCATTTAGTTTTATATGTTCTAAAACAGGTTTTACAGCATTTGCACTTCTGCCTGTTGCAACAGTGAATTTACCACCGTATTTTTGAAATAAATCTATCATTTCTATGTTGTATTGTGCAATACCATCTTTCATAGAAACAAGGGTATTATCTAAATCGCTTATAATTAATAAATCTTTTACTTCTTTAGCCATAACCTACCTTACTTTATTATAAAATTTGTTAAATTCATAGCACCAGGGAGCGCTAAATTCCATATATTCATTTGTTCTTGGATGAATAAAGCCTAAAGTTTTTGCGTGCAAGGCTTGCCCTTTTAATTCTGTTAAAACGGATTTTGGTCCGTATAATATATCTCCAGCAAGAGGATGCCTTATATGCTGCATATGCACTCGTATTTGATGGGTTCTGCCTGTTTTTAGTTTTGCCTTAATTAAAGTGTAGCCGTTTAATCTTTCGATTACTTCGTAATATGTATAGGCATTCTTTGAATTTTGCTGTGTAACACAAAACTTTTTCCTATCTGTTTTATGCCTACCTATAGGCTCATCTATTATACCGCTATCAGTCTTAACATTCCCATAAACTATGGCGTTATATTCCCTATTTATGCTATGCTCTTTAAACTGTAAGGATAAACTTTCATGAGCAAAATCATTTTTAGCTACTAAAAGTAAACCTGAGGTATCCTTATCTATCCTATGCACTATCCCTGGTCGCTTTTGCCCGTTTATACCAGATAAGCTGTCTTTACAATGAAATAATAATGCGTTTACTAAAGTGTTCTCATAATTTCCATTTGCAGGGTGTACTACCATCCCTTTTGGCTTATTCACAACTAATAAATCATCATCTTCATAAAATATATCTAAGGGGATGTCTTGCGCTATTATATCTACATCAACAGCGTTATCAATAATTATTTCTACTTCATCATTTTCTTTTAATTTATAGCTTTTGTTTTTAGCTAAGCCATTGATTAAAACAGCTTTATTTTCAATTAGTTGTTGAATATAGTTTCTTGATAGGTCTGTATTATTTGCTATAAAGGCATCGATGCGTTTGTGATTATCTTCTTCTGTTGCAACTAAATTGATTTTTTCTTGCATACTATTCACTACCCTTTTTACTTTTTTTGTATTCATTATAAGCTACATAAGGAAGCCCAATAGCAGCGGCAATACAAACTAAGCTATCAGCAACATTGAAAATAGCAAAGTCCATAAATAAAAACTCAAACATATCAACAACATAGCCTAAGCGAATTCTATCTATTAAGTTACCAACACCGCCAGCTATAATTAAAGCTAAGCAAAATTTTTCTATTTTATCTATCTCTTTATAAAAAACTAATAGTAAAACTAAAAATATCATTGAAATTGATGTAATTATTATTAAAAAAGTAGTGCTATTGCTAAAGATACTAAAGGCAGCGCCTGTATTTTCTGCATATCTTAAACCTAAAAAATGTGGAATCACTGTTATAACATCACCTGTATATAAATATTCCACTGCTAAAAACTTGCTATATTGGTCTATTGCAACAAGTACAGCTATTAAAATTGTATATCCTATTATCAAAATTTGCTCCTTTATTATATATTACTAAACGAAGATTAGTACAATTTACTAATCTTCGTTTTTTTTAATTAAATATTTTGCTCAAGATTTTCATCTTCATCATCTTGTGAGAATAAAAGAGTTTGCATAGTATTGTTTTCTTGTATAGCTTCCTCTACTTCTTCTTTAGCTAAGATGTCTTCTTCTTTTGGTAATGCGCTTAAAGATTCGATATGTTCTTTATATAAAGTTAAGATATTTTCTCTAAAATCGCTCACTTCTTTTTTCATTCTATGTAAATTATCTTCATAATAGTTATGCTCTTCGTGTGCTTGTGAGAGAATATCATTTTTCTTAATTTGAGCTTCTTTTAATATAGCTTCAGCTTTTGTGTTAGCTTCTGCCACTATTGTTTGAGCAAATTTTTGAGCACTTACAAAGGCTTGTTTAATGCTTTCTTCATCTGTTTTATATTGTTCAATATTTTCAGCTAAAGCAAAAAGTTGATCTTCTAAAACCTTTTTCTCATCTTGAGCTTCTTGTAGTAAAGTAGCAACTTTATCTAAAAAAGCGCTAACATCTTCTACTCTATAACCTCTCATTACTTTTTCAAATTCAATTTGGCGAATTTCATCAGGTGTAAACATACTTTTTCTCCTTTTAATATTTTTTAATATCTATAAAAATTCTATCTTTTTTACTTTTATTTAATTGGGTAAATATTTTATACTTACCGTGTTTTTTAATACTTATGATATCTTTATCATAAATTTTAAAATCTGCTTGTTTTACAGGCATTTGATTAATAGTAATTAAGCCTTGTTTTAATAAAGCAGCAATACTACTCCTACTTTGATTTAAAACAGCACTTAAAACATTATCAAGACGCATTGAAGCTACTGTTGCGCTTTTTTGTGATACAAAAACTTCTTCGTGGTACAATTCATCATAAAAATTCTCAAAAGAAGTATTTATATTTTTAACACTGGTTAGTTCTTGCAATATAATTAAAGAAATATTTTTATGAACAACAACATAAGCCTTATCTTCTTTTACGATAATATCGCCTATATACTGCCTTTTTATCATTAAACTCATCAAACTGCCTAAAAAGTCTCTATGTGTTAAATTATGCCCTATAATTAATGGACACACTAATACATCAACAGGATAATCATAATTATATACGACATCCCCTAAAGGCAAAATACAAGCAACACATCGCTGACCATCGCCCTCATACCCATAAAAAAATTCAAAACTAATATCTTTAAACTTATTACATTGAGAAATAAATAAATCTTTTTGTCTTAAGTCTAAAAAATGTGTAAACTCTTTAATTGAGTAATTGCTAACTTTTTCGCAAACATCGTTTATGTTTTTTACAAAAACAGTTTCTTTAATATCTAATGGTGGAATAAAGCCTCGCAATTAATACAGTACTCCTTGATTATTATCTAAATCTTCTAAGATGTTCATACCTTGAAAATTTGCATTGTAAGGAATAATTATAAAAGTAGAGTTTGCTATTTTCTTTAATTGGCCACTGTTTGCATAAGCAACGCCAGAAAGAAAATCAACTAATCTTCTTGCGATTTCTTTACTTGTATTTTCTAAATTTAAAACAACAGTCTTTTTAGCATTTAAATTATCTGCTATACTACTTGCCTCTTCAAATTTTTCAGGCTTTACTAAGATAACATCTAATTGTGATGCCATTGAAGATGTTTGTTTAGAATCAGTAGAAGTTAATGAAGTTAAATTAAAGTCTGGCTTTAAAATATTATCCATATCATCATCTTCTTCTATATCATCATCCATTAAATCATCAAAGTCATCCTCATCTACTCCAAGTACGCCTTTCATTTTATCAAAAATACCCATTTTACAATCCTCCGTTTATTTATAGTTATATTATATTTGTTTTTTAGCTATCTGTAAAGTCTTTCGCCAAAAATGCCTCTGCCTACTCTTATTAAGGTGCTGCCATACTCTATTGCACTTTTATAATCTTGAGACATTCCCATTGATAAGACATTCATATTTACATTATCTATGTTTTTTGAAGATATGTCAATAAATAAGTTTTGCATTTTATAAAAATACTTTTTTACTTCTTCTTCATTAACATAAGGAGGTATGCACATTAGCCCCTCAACTGATATATTACTAAAAGAAGAAATTTCATTAATTAAAGGTAGCACTTCTGCTACATTAACACCAGCTTTAACATCTTCATCGCCAATATTAACTTCGATTAAAACCTTTGCTTTTTTATCATGTTTTAAATACTGCTTATTAATTTCTTTTGCAAGTTTTAAGCTATCTACAGTTTGGATAAAATTAGTTAAAGGTGGCAAGTATTTTACTTTATTTGTTTGCAATTTTCCTATGATATGGCAAGTAGCATCAGGATTATTTATAAAAAAATCTTGTTTTTGCATAAATTCTTGTACTTTATTTTCGCCAAAAAGCGTTAGGCCACTCTCATAAGCTATCTGCATTTTTTCAATAGGATTAGTTTTAGATACAGCCATTAATTTAACAGAATTTTCGCTTCTATTGAATTTTACACAGCTATCATTAATATCATATAATATTCTTTTTATGTTTTCTTTGATATTAGATGTATTTTCCATCATATAAATCTCTCCCATTTATAATTATTTCATCATAGACACTCACTTGATTTTCACTGTCTTTATCTATTGGTAGTATTATATATTCATCGTCTTCATATATAGGTGCTATCTTTTTAAAATTTGCTATTTGAGAGTAATTTACATAAACTCCTAATTCATCTTCATAAATTCTCATAGCCTGCCTTGGGATTTTTATACCTTGATAGCTTTCAAAGATTAATTCTATATCTACAATCCTCATACTTGATGAAATATTTTCAATTATATCAAATTCAATAATAACTAAGTAAGTATAATCTTCTTTTTCTTGTATAGTTTCAATTTCACCAGTTAAATATTGTTTTTCGTTATTTGCATCAGAAATTGCAACATCTATTGACTGTCCTTGGCTGAGCTTTTGGTAAACATCATAAGGAACATAGCAAGCTGTATGCCAGCGATAATCCTCAACGATTTTGCCATAATTTTGAGATGGTACACTTTCTTCATTTACTATTGAAATTATTTCCATACCTTGGGTATATGTAAAATCTAAAAAATTATCTACTGTTGCTATATTTTCATACCCATCAACTGTTTTGAAAAAATAGCCAGAATAATTAATAGTTAAATGCTGGGTTGGTGGCGTGATGCTGTTAGTATAAGAATTTATTTGGCTATCTAAGGTAGCAGTAGCATTTGAAAAATCAGTTATTTGATTTGTAGCCATATAAATTTTATTTATATTCGTTGAAATTTCTAATAATTCTTCATTAATATTAAAATAGCTACCATCGTTATTAGTTGAAGATATATAAACTAAATTATTATAAAGCTCATTATAAGCTGCTTGTAATTCAGAAGGCGCTGGTATAGGGTTTTCATTAATATAATTCAAATTGTCTTTTAAGGTTTGTGCATATTCTAAGGCCTCTATTTGTATTAAATCACTTTTAGACTCATAGGCTGTCGCTA
This sequence comes from uncultured Oscillospiraceae bacterium, assembly GCA_964369975.1. Lineage (GTDB taxonomy): Bacteria > Bacillota > Clostridia > Oscillospirales > Ruminococcaceae > RGIG3102. The sequence continues at coordinate 1,193 of CAYJFZ010000019.1, read as the reverse complement.
TAATAGTTGTATTTGAAACTCTTTGTCCATCTTCAACTAAGAAATCGATGTTTTCTAAAGAATTACTATTTAAAACAGTTTCTTTTCTTAAAATAATCCCAGGAGTTGTATAGCTATCATTAATAAAGCCCTCCATTGCGTATATACTTGTTATTTCGGCATTATATATTAGTATATATTGAAGTATGAGATAAAGCAAGGTAAAAAATACAATCACAAAAAATATCGGATGCATTTTTTTTCTTTTATTCCTTTGTTTAAATTTTTCACTCATAATATCTACCTATTTTAAAAAATCTTCGCATAGTTGTTCTGCTATTAAATTTATATCCTGTGTATCTATATATATTTTTTGATTTTCTTTCATTCTATTAAACCAAGTTAGTTGCCTTTTCGCATAATTCCTTGAAAATTGCTTTAAATCTTCTGTACATTCTTCTAAAGATTTTATTTTATCAAAATAAGGAAAAAACTCTTTATATCCTATTGCTGCTACACTGTTTTTAAAAGAATCTTTATTGTTATAAACGAATAAAGCCTCATTTAAAAGCTTATTTTCAAGCATTAAATTAACTCTTAAATTAATTCTATCGTATAGTAGCTGTCTGTCGTTATAATCAAGCTGTATAACTAAAGAATTATAAGGCTTTTCTTTAGGAAGTGAATTTTTTAACTGATAGCTCATTGTTTTGCCTGTTAGTTTATACACTTCAATAGCTCTTATTACTCTAACAAAATTATTAGGATGCACTGTTTTTGCATACTCTTCATCTATCTTCATAAGCATATCATAAAGATAGTCTTTTCCTTTTTCATTCATCAGTGCGGTTAATTCTTCTTTTATTTTATCATCTTGTTTTTCTTGCTTTGTAAAATTTATCCCATTCAATAAACTTTCAATATATAAACCTGTGCCCCCTACAATAAAAGGAATTTTACCTTTTTTGTTAATTGAAGTAATAAGCTCTTTTGCATGTTTTACAAAAAGCTGTACATTATACTCTTCATCAGGATTTAGAACATCAATTAAATGATGGGGAATGATACTTTGTTCTTCTTTTGAAACTTTTGCTGTTCCTACATCTAAGCCTTTATAAACTTGCATAGAGTCAGCTGAAATGATTTCTCCATTATATTTTAAAGCAAGATTAATTGATAAATCTGTTTTTCCGCTCGCAGTAGGCCCGCAAATT
>CAYJFZ010000018.1:0-27495 GCA_964369975.1 uncultured Oscillospiraceae bacterium | reverse complement strand
GCCACTGGCACCCCACTAAGAGCCACCTTTCGAATCCAATTTACAATATAATAAAATTTTACAAATAAAAAAATCAAGCTTTCGCTTGATTAATTAGTGGTGGGAGCGGATGGATTCGAACCATCGAAGTCGTAGACAACAGATTTACAGTCTGCCCCCTTTGGCCACTCGGGAACACTCCCACTTTATGGAGCTGGTGGACGGACTTGAACCCCCGACCTGCTGATTACAAATCAGCTGCTCTACCGACTGAGCTACACCAGCAATTTTGTTTGCTTAAATAATATAACATAACAAAAAGCATATGTCAAGACTTTTTTAATATTTTTTTAAGTTTATTTTCACATTTTTTTCAAAGAAAATTTGATACTTACCTTTTTTTCACTAATAGTAAAAAAGGTACCTTATTGACTGAGATACCCACAAGGAGTATAATAATTATATAAAGTATTTTATACATTATTATATATGTAAGTATGAAATGCTTTTTAAGTGGCTTATAAGTTAAAATAAGCATAGTATCAAAATTAATTCTTTGCTATAATCTGATAAATTTTATAACTGAAATTAATTAAACGATACTTTAAGGATTATTTATTATTAAGGAGAACAAAAATGGAAAAAAGCAAAGTTTATTTTACAGATATGCGTGCTTTACCTGGCACAAACTTATTAGAAAAGCTTGAAAAATTAGTAAGACAAGCAGGTATTGCAAACATAGACTTTAAAGACAAATTCACAGCGATAAAAATACATTTCGGTGAGCCAGGCAACTTAGCCTATCTTCGCCCAAATTATGCAAAAGTTATAGCTGATGTTGTAAAATCTTTAGAAGGTAAACCCTTCTTAACTGACTGTAACACTCTTTATGTAGGTAGAAGAAAAAATGCGCTTGAACATATTGAAGCAGCTTATGAAAACGGCTACTCTCCTTTTTCAACAGGCTGTCATGTTATCATAGCTGATGGCTTAAAGGGTACAGAAGAAACAATAGTACCAATAGATGGCGAGCTTGTAAAAGAAGCTAAAATCGGCTCTGCAATAGTAGACGCTGATGTATTTATTTCGCTAAGCCATTTTAAAGGCCATGAAATGACAGGCTTTGGCGGTGCTTTAAAAAATATCGGTATGGGCTGCGGCTCTCGTGCTGGTAAAATGGAGCAACACTCAAATGGTAAACCAAGCGTAGATGCTGATATGTGTAAAAAATGTAAGGTTTGCGCAAAAAACTGTGCTCACTCAGCAATATCTTTCACTCAAGAAGGTATTGCAGTAATAGACCACGATAAATGCGTAGGCTGTGGTAGATGTATCGGTGCTTGTGTCTTTGATGCAGTTTCAGCTGAATGGGATACAGCAGAGGACGATTTAAACAAAAAAATGGCAGAATACTCACACGCAGTTTTAAAAGATAAACCACATTTTCATATCAGCTTAGTTATCGATGTTTCACCATATTGTGACTGCCATGCTGAAAATGATGCAGCGGTAATTCCAGATGTAGGAATGTTTGCTTCTTTTGATCCTGTTGCTCTTGATAGGGCTTGTGCTGATGCTTGTAATAGACAAACAGCATTTATGGACAGCTTCATAGGTGATAGATTAAAAGATCATAAAGAAGGCTGTGAACACCACGACCACTTTAAAACAATGCACTCAAGTACTAACTGGAAAGTATGTCTTGACCATGCAGAAAAAATGGGTATAGGCACACAAGAATATGAAGTAATCGAAGTTAAATAATACTTTAATTAAAAGATAGACTTATTATTGAGTCTATCTTTTTGTTTGTTTACAGCCTTATAAAAGTTAATAGGAACAACACTCATTGAAGGTTTTTATCCAAAGTTCATTTTATTACTTACTATAAAAACTAAGATTTTAATATATGATAAAAATCTAACCAATAAATCGCTATTATAAAAATAAAATACACTTAGCATAAGAATTAAAATTTCTTGTATTGGAAATAAATGAGTTTAGTTAGCTTTTAAAAAAGGGCTGTAAAAATAGTAGCTTTTTAATATATAATTTTTAAAAGCATATTATCGCATATAAAAATAAGATACTACGAAAGTAGTATCTTATTTTATAGTAAAGGCTTTATGCCTATTGTTTAGTTTTAATATATGATTTATTCAGAATCTGTTTCTTCTTCAGTTTCAAGCTCTGTGCTTTCTTCTACTACATCTTCTTCAGTTTCAAGCTCTGCGCTTTCTTCTACTTCATCTTCTTCTTGGACAGTATCGTCATCAGTGATACCCTCTTCTTGAGGAGCTTTTACAAAAGGAGTTTTAAATACCATATCGTATTGCTCAACTATCATATTAAATAGCACTTCCCACTCAGCGGCATCTAAGGTCATAGTAGTTAGATCATCTAATGAAATTTCATTTTGAGTTACTTCGCCTTCTTCATCTTCTTCACCTTCAACAGTCTCATCACCTTCTTCTGTTGATTGCTGTGCTACAACTTCGTTGATATAATCATTTAAAGCCACTTGATAAGCATCAGAGTCTATTTCGTTAAGTTTTATAGTAAGGTCTGATGATACATGAAATAAGTCTAAAAACGCTTGCTGTGCTTCGTTTAATTCAATTGAGTTTTCTTGCATTTCAAGAAGTGGTGCTGTGAATTCTGTCATTGTACTTAGGTAGTTTTCATAAATCATATAAAGAAAATTTGAATAGTCAACACCTTGTGGAGAAGATGGATCAATTGAATTATAAAAAATAGCAAAGTATGATAAATACCCTTTTATTTCTTCTAAGTTTTCTGGAGATACACTTTCAACATAGATGTCTTCAAATTCTAAATTATCAGCTAAAATTAAAGGCTCGCCATACACAGGAGTATGAGCTTCTTGTGCAGGTGCACTCTGGCAAGCTGTAGCTAAAATTAAAGATGCGCTTAATAGTAATGCAATTATTCTTTTCATAAAATTATCCTTTTTTATATTTTGCGATAGCCTCTTTCATCAAAGCGATGTCGCAAGAATTATCTTTCATATATTTTTCGCCATTTAAATGAGCGATTAAAGTTTTTAGGGTAAACACTTGTTGAGAGATCGCCTTATTTGTAATTAAGTTTGATGTTTTACCAGCTAAAGTGATAAAGGTTTCAACAGTGCCTGTTTTTAATTTTTCTGCTCTGTAAATTTCTTTAATAAATTTTACGCCACCACCCATTTCTTCAAACGGGCTTATAAATTCAACTCTTTTATCTTCGTGAATTTGTACCCAAGGCTTTAGTAGGCTGTCTGCGTAAATGTCGCCATTTTTATTACATACTTTAAAACCTAAGGTTCCAAAGTAGCCTAAAAGCAGGGCATCAAAAGTGTAGGTTTCACCGTTATATTCAAGAGTTGTTTTTTCTATAACTTCAAAGTTTAATAGCCTTGAGAATTTTCTTAGTGATTTATATAGATTGTTTAATGCGTTTGGGTCTTCTGGTTTTGGTTTTGAGATGAATCTCAAAAAGCTGTCTTTATATAAAAATGCAGCTATGACACCAGTAAGGATGAGTACTACGGCGAATGTTATAAATGTTTCTGTAACCAAAATAAGTTCCTCCAGTTAAAAATTATTACTGATAAATATTATACTCTTTTTTTATATAAAAGACAACATTTTATTTTAAAAGTTCTGATATAAGAAATTACCAGTTGAGCCAAAGCCTGCATTATTCATAATGTAGCCGGCAAAAATTAAAGCGATAAGAGCATAATAGCAAAAATATCTAAGCCAAGGTTTCATACTTAAAAAACTTTGAGTTAAGCAAGCGCCTTTTAATTTAAAGTAGCGGTATAAGTCCATATTAATTAAAATGCAAAGGCTTATAAAGCAAAAAGCAAGGTAAAAATAAATTAATATAGGAGTTGAGTCAAAGCCTGTTTGAACACTTAAAACTAATTGATTTAAAAAATTTGTAAGTGATAAATCACTAAACAGCTTTGATATATAAATAAAGGCGTTTTCAACGCTGTGGCTTGCAAAGAAAATTTGCGAGAAGCTAACTAAAGTAAATACTACAAAAGTCTTGCCCCAAAATTTAAAAAACTTAGGTTTTTTATCGGGCTTTTTATAATACTTTCGCATTAAATCCTCTATTATACGAAATAAGGCATGACAAGCTCCCCATAAAATAAAAGTCCAAGCTGCCCCGTGCCAAAGACCGCTGGTTAAAAATACTACGGCTAAAGCTGAAAGCAAAGGCGGATTTTTATAAAAAGAGCCTATTATAGGTAGCTTTTTAAAGGGGTTTTGCCAAACAATAGGCATAAAGATATAATCTTGAAACCAAGTGGATAAAGAAATATGCCATCTTGCCCAAAAGCCGGACATATTTTGAGAAAGGTAGGGAGTGTTAAAGTTATCAACTATCTCAATACCTAAAATTTTTGCAGTACCTCTTGCGATATCGCTGTATCCTGAAAAGTCAGCGTAGAGCCAGAAAGAATAAATAAAGGCTGTAAAAATCAGCATAATTCCTGAGTAGTCATCTATATTTAAGTGAACTTGATTTATGAATTTTATTAAAACATCAGCTACGGCTATTTTCTTAAAATAACCTATCGCCATTAGTTGCAAGGCTGTTACTGTTCTGTTTTCATCAAAGGATTTTGGATTGCTTAATTGAGGGGTAATATCATTAGCCCTTACTATAGGCCCTGAGGTTACATAGCAAAATAAAGATAAAAATAAGCTATAGGTTATAAAATTTTCTTCTGGTTGTATTTTCTTTAAATAAACATCTATTAAATAAGCTAAAGATGAAAAGGTAAAAAAGCTAATACCTAAAGGCAGTATCCAAGTAGGTTTTGGCAAGGCGATATTTGTTAGAGCGGTAAAGTTTTCAGCAAAAAAGCCGTAATACTTAAAAACTAATAAAATACCTAAATTGCTCACTATACTTAAAATAAAGATATTCTTTTTCTTTTTTTCATCTTCCTCGTTGTGCATCATTTTAGCAAAAGTAAAACTTAGAATTGTAGAAATAGGTAAGATAAAAAATAGCCTTATTTCACTGAAAATATAAAAAAAGTAGCTTATAAAAAGTAAGTAAGTATTTTTATGCTTTGCTGGCATCTTAAAATATAAAAAAGCCGCTAAGGGTAAAAATAATAAATAATTTATAGAAGTAAAATTAAATATATTAAAAACCGTTATATCAAATCCCATATATTCACCTTAATTTTTTATTTTAAATTAATACAAAAAATATATTTGTATCCGTTATATTATAACACAAATACTTTGATTTACAAGGTTTTGTATGTTATAATATATAGACTTAAAAAAGAAAAAAGGAATTTTTATGACAGAAATTATAAAGATGGTATTAATAACGATTAGTTATACAGTGGCCTGTGGCTTAGTGTTTAATTTGTTTTGCAAAAAAGGCGAGACTTTATTTAAAAATGAAAAGAATATTCATACAGTTTTAATTATTGTTTTAATTTTTGCATTTATTTTAAGGCTTGCTTTTTCTTATGGTACAGGTTTTTCTGTTGATGTAAATCTTTTTAAATACTGGGGCTATACAGCTTATGATATTGGTGTAAGTGGATTATATAATCAAGATGTATTTTTAGACTATCCACCTGGCTATATTTATGTATTATATTTTTTAAACTTTATAAGAGATGCTTTTTCGCTTAAAGTTGACGGACCTATATTTTTAAGTATGATGAAACTGCCTTCGATGATAGCTGATATAATAGCAGCGGTGTTTATTTTTAAAATAGCAAAAAAATATCAAGGTGCTTCTTTTGCTTTAATACTTTCAAGTTTTTATGCCCTTGCGCCTGCTGTAATTTTCAATAGCGCTGTTTGGGGACAAGTAGATGGCTTATATGCTCTAATTGTGGTTTTAGCCATTTATTTTGCAATGGAGGATAAGGTAGAATTTGCAGCTATAACATACGGTATAGGTATCGTAACAAAGCCACAGGTGATTTTATTTGGCCCTGTTTTATTGTTTTATATTTTAAGTAAAAAAGATTTTAAAAAGTTTTTAAAGGCTGTTAGTATAGGCGCTTTAGTTGTGTATTTATTAACTTTGCCGATAACTAAAGGCTATGATATTTTAGCTATTTATGATTTTTATATGAATACATTTTCAGGCTATGAGTATTTTACAGTAAATGCTTATAATATTTATATGATATTAAAATTAAACTGGAAAAGTTTATTAGATTTTGGGCTTTCTTCTTTTATAAATGTATTTGGAATTATATTTATTTTACTTTTGAGTGCCTATCATTTTTTTACAAGCGAGAAAAAAGAAAAGTATTTTGTATCAGCGAATATAATAATAATTTTGTTTTTTAATATCTGCACAATGATGCACGAAAGATACATCTTCCCTACTTTATTAATTACTATAATCATCGTTGCAATAACAGGCAATAAAAAGTATTTTTATCTATTTTTAGGTATGCAGATTTTTACATACTTAAATGCTGCTATTGTATACAGCGAGTACGCAGGGGTATTAGAGTCAAATTACATTTACTATAATATTTGCAGTCTTATTCTAATAGCCTTTAGTATTTATTTTATCACTTTACTTGATTTTCAAAAACTAAAAAATATTAAAGTAATACCTGAATTAAAATTAGCTGTGATTGTTCTTATTAGCACAGTGTTTACATTTACAAGCCTTGGCTCTACTTCTAGTCCACAAACTTTTTATCAAACGCAAAACAGCGGTGAGTCGTATATATTCTTATTTGATGAAAGTGAGTATTTAAAAGAGATTTACACCTTTTCTGGTATGGGTGATGAGAATGCGCCTTTAGAGGGTGAAAGAAAAATAAATTCAAACTTTACTTTTTACTACCTTGATGAATTTTCACAGTGGCAAGAAATAGGCACACTGCAAGAGCAAGGCGTTTTCACTTGGCAAATTTTACAAGCGAATAATATATACACTTCGCAAGTTTTAATAATGGCAAATGATAAAAATCAAGTGTTGAATGAAGTGGGCTTTTATAATAGCGATGATGAATTAATCATAGGTACTTTACATTATGATGCTGTATTAGAAAATGAGTATTCACCGAAAAACACAAATGATGAACAAGAAATAATAACAAAAGATACCTCTTATTACTCACAAACTTATTTTGATGAAATTTACTTTGCAAGAACAGCCTATGAGCTTGTGAATGATTATTCAATTTATGAAACTTCGCATCCACATTTTGGCAAAATTATAATAGCTGTGGGGATATCAATTTTTGGTATGACTCCTTTTGGCTACCGATTTATGGGGGCGGTGTTTGGGATATTAATAATTTTAGCTATGTATTTCTTAGCAAAAGAATTATTTAAAAACAAAAACGCTGGGGTAATAGCAAGCTTTTTAGTTGCCTTTGATTGTATGCGATATACTCAAAGTAGAATAGCTACTACTGACACATTTTTAGTATTTTTTATGATACTTACATTTTACTTTATGCTAAAGTATAAAAATGTTAATGAAAATGAAAACAAATCACTTAAAAAAGAGTTTATTTATCTATTTTTAAGTGGGGTGTTTATGGCCTTTAGTTTCTCTGTAAAATGGAATGGCGCTTATGCGATGATAGGTCTTTGTCTATTCTTCTTTTACACCTTATATAAAAAATACACTGTGCATAAAAATAAAAACAGAGTCATTAAAACAATAGCTTTTTGCTTTTTTGCCTTTGTTTTTTCACCGATAATTATCTATGCTATCTTATTTAGCCCTGTGTTAGTCAAAGACAGTATCAGTGCTTTTGTAAGTGATATTATAAGATGGCAAGAGAATATGTTTAGCTATCATTCACAGCTTGTTAGTGAGCATTTCTTTTCAAGTAAATGGTATACATGGATATTTATGATAAAACCTATTTGGTATTCAGTTACACGATTTAGTAATGGCACTATCTCCACTATCTCTTCTATGGGCAATATATTAATATGGTGGGCTATGCCTTTTAGCTTAATTTATGCAGGGGTAAAAGGAGTAAAAGAAAAAAATGATAAGTCATTATTTATAATTTTAGGCTATTTTGCTTGTTTATTGCCGTGGGCTTTAATTAGTAGGCTAACTTTCATCTACCACTACTATCCAGCTGTAATTTTTGGTATTTTAGCAGTTTGCTTTGTTTTAGAAAGACTTGCTAAAGATGAAAAAACTAAAAAGTTTGTTTATATTTATTTAGCCTTGAGTTTTGTAGTATTTATAATTTATCTTCCTGTTATAGGCGGATTTAGTGTGGGCAGTGAATATATAGAAAATATTAGTCTATTCAATACTTGGTATTTTAAGTAATAAATTAGCATATAATAAGATGCAAGAGGCTATTTTTTTAGCCTCTTGTATTAAAATTAACAGCTTATACACATTTTTAGATGCAAAAGCATTGCTTTAGGCTATGAAATTTGGTATAATGTGAGCGATATAAAAAAGATTAAATAAAAAAGCGCCAGTCCCTTATATGAGGGAGACGAGGATTAAGGTTATCGAAATTTCGGCGGATGCCTTAAAGGCTGTGCAGTCTAAGTAGTAAATAAAAATATAGAGTAATCTATAAACAAAGTTTGCTACACGCACATCTTTTTTATGTAAAAAAATAAAAAGGAGGCCTAACTATGTGTGGTATAGTAGGTTATGTTGGCTTTCAGTCAGCACAAAAAGTAATTATCCAAGGACTTGAAAAATTAGAGTATCGTGGATATGATTCAGCAGGTATTGCTGTTGTTTCAAATGGTAATTTAGAAAGTGCAAAATTCAAAGGCAGGTTATCGGTCTTAGATGAGTACACAAAGAAAAATCCTATTTTAGGTAGCGTGGGAATTGGTCATACAAGATGGGCAACTCACGGTGTGCCAAGTGATGAGAATGCTCATCCGCATTTTAATGAAAAAGGCACTATTGCTGTTATTCATAACGGAATAATAGAAAATTATTTAGACTTAAAAAAAGAATTAACTCAAAAAGGCTACACTTTTATAAGCCAAACAGATACAGAGGTAGTAGCGCATTTATTTGATTTACACTACAATGGCGACTTATTAAAAACAGCATTTATTGTTGAAAAATTAATAAGGGGCACTTATGCTTTATTAGTAGTGCATAAAGATAGCCCAGAAGAATTCGTAGCTTTAAGGTGCGAAGCTCCTTTAGTTATCGGCTATGGCGAAAAAGAAAACTTTATTGCAAGTGATATTCCAGCAGTTTTAGAATACACAAGAAAAGTAGCCTTTTTAGAAAATGGCGAAATAGCTAAAGTTACAAAAGATTTAGTAACTGTTTATAATACTAAAGGCCAAGAAGTTACAAAAGAGCCTTTCATTGTAGAATGGTCACTTGAAGCTGCCTCAAAAGGTGGATACGAGCATTTTATGCTTAAAGAAATCTATGAGCAACCTCAAGGAATTAAAGATACTTTAAATACTCGCTTAGATGAAAATGGCTTTATTAAATTAGATGATATTAAGCTGACAAAAGACGATATTGAAAACATTGATAAAATTTATGTAGTAGCTTGTGGTACAGCATTTTATGCGGGCTGTGTTGGCAAATACGCTATTGAAAAACTTGCCAAAATACCTGTTACTTGCGAAATAGCAAGTGAATTTAGATATCAAGATCCATTTGTTGATGAAAAAACTTTAGTTATAATAGTTAGCCAGTCAGGTGAGACTGCTGATAGTTTATCTGCTTTAAGGGAAGCAAAAAGAAAAGGCGCAAGAGTTTTAAGTATTACAAATGTAGTAGGCTCATCAATTGCAAGGGAGTCTGATGATGTATTTTATACTTGGGCAGGCCCTGAGGTAGCTGTTGCCTCAACAAAGGCTTATACTACTCAATTAGTAGCCTTTTATATGATAGCTTTGAATTTAGCTATAAATAAAAATACAATTAGCCAAAAAAGATATTTTGATTTAATAAACTCATTAAAACAAACAGCTAACACCTTAGAAGAAATGCTAAAAGATACTACAAAAGAGCAAGAAATTTCAAATAAGATAAAAGATGAAACTGCATTATTCTACTTAGGCAGAAGCGTTGATATGGAAACTGCAAAAGAAATGGCTCTAAAATTAAAAGAAATTTCTTATATCTATGCTGAAAGTTTTGCAGCTGGTGAATTAAAGCATGGACCTATTGCTTTAATTGAAGATGGTACAGTGGTAATAGCTGTATCAACTCAAAAAGCCTTAGCTGAAAAAATGGTATCTAATATACAAGAAGTAAAAGCAAGAGGCGCTTATGTTATAGGCGTAGGCTATGAGAGTGATGAATTACTACAAAGTGTTTGTGATGATGTGTTATTCATTCCTGAAGTTGATGAATTACTATCTCCACTATTAAGCGTTGTTCCAGGGCAGTTAATTGCTTATTACACAACTTGCTATAAAGGCTTTGATGTTGATAAACCAAGGAATTTAGCAAAGAGTGTAACTGTTGAATAAAAATAATAAATAAACTAAAAAACGATGCGAAAACTCGCATCGTTTTTTGTTATGAAAAATTAAAAACGAAAGTGTCTACGATTCGGCTTAGTTTTTCTATTTATAGAAGGGGTATAAGAAGTTTTTAAATAGTTGAAATATTGATAAAATTTATCCTTACAATAGTTATAGAAACCTTCAGGATTATGTGTGAGCATTTGAATTAAAGGCTCTCTATTAAAAGAAAATACAATAGATTGATTATCTATTTTAGAAGGATATAAAGCCCATAAAATCTCACTCAACTCTTTTTCTTGACTTGAGCTTGTTTCGGCTCCCTTAAAGTCAAATATTACAGGCACTTTAGAATTGAGCCAATTTTTTGGGAAAATTTCATCTGCGAACAAGATATGCAATACCCCCAAAAAAGGTGTACTCATGAGTGAAGAATAATTTTTACAGAATTTAGAGAAATCCCTTTTTATCCGAGTTCCATCAACTATCCAAATTAAATTGTTATAAAAATTTTCACGAGAAAGTCGTTCTTCGCTTTTAATGAATGAGTGTTGGAATTCAAGAGTAAGTCCTTGTGGAGTATAAATATCAGCGATATGTTTTTCATTAGTTTCATTATTTTTAAAAACTTTCTCTTGCCAGTCAATAGGGAAAAGATTTTTCCAATTTCTATGCCATTCTGTTTCTTTTTCCCACCACTGGTCACAGTTTCTGTTAGATTTATGCGCCCAGTGGTGAACTTTTACTTCACCACATTTCGCGACAAGTTCACTTTCACACAGTGGGCAAGTTCCTCTTAAATTAGGCGTTGCTTCACTTTTAATACCATTCACCATTGCAAATTTCATATTGCTCTCCTTTTTAAGATTATATAATAAATTATATTTAAGATTATATAATAAATTATACAAACTAAATATATAACAATGCAATGGTATAGTAAATAGAAAAAAATGACAAATATATGCAAAACAACCAAAACATTACATATGAATAAGTTTTAAAATTAAAATAATAAAACCGAATACTAAGTATTCGGTTTTTGTTTTCAATAGATTTAGTTTACTCACTCTCGTCCTCTTTAGCGTAGGATAGTTTATCTTCCGCTTCATTTTTTAATTCTTCATTTTGGGCAAAATCTAATACATCTTTAATATTATTTTTTTGGTAATAATCAAGGTCTTTTTCTTCTTTAATTTCTTCTTTTGCATAAAATAAGACATCATCGATAGCCTCATTCTCATTTTCTGCTTTAGCATAAGATAAAATCTCATTTAAAGATTTATCTTTTGGATTTATTTGATATAAAAATGCGCAAACGATACTCGTTAAAGGTATGGCTAATAAGATGCCAAAACTTCCTACTAAGGCTTGAAGCAACTCTACTACTATAAGCTCTGTGTTAAAAAGCAGAGTTGTTGGGTGGTTATAGGCTATCAAAAGTGAAGTAATTATCAAAGATGAGCCTATATAAGCTAAAATTAAAGTGTTCGCCATTGTGCCCATTATATCTCTGCCGATTACAAAGCCTGAGCGGATTAATTCAGCAGCATTCAAGTTTTGGGATTTTTCTTTTATTTCATAAAGTGCTGATGATAAGGACATAGAAACATCCATTACAGCGCCTATTGAGCCGATGGTCACCATAGCAAAAAGAACAGCTGTTAAGTCAATAGGATACTCTGGTAGCAGGGTGTTTAGGTATAAGGCTTCTTGGTTTACAAAGCCTGTGATGTGTAAAGGCTCAGTTAAAAGTAAAATTAAAAGTCCAGAAGTGCCAACACCAAAACAGCAACCGATTATAGCGCTAAGGCTTTTTTTAGAAAAGCCGTTTATTACTAAAAGTGTCATAAAGATAATATATACTGTTGTTATAATAGTCCAAAGATAGATATTATAACCGTTTAATAATGAGGGAACAAAAACTAAAAATATACTTATAATAGTTAAAGCTAAGGATATTAAAGTACTAACGCCCTTCATTTTTCCAAATAAAATTAAGAAGATACAAAAAACACCGGCGAGTAAAAGAATATCATCAATTCTATGATACTCACTAAACATAAACTCAATTTCTGGCATTGCAGGGTCAGGATTATCTAATAAAACTATCTCATCGCCTTCTTGTATAGGAATTATATTATCGCCATAAATTTCACTTAAAGTTTGAATAGCTGTAACTGTTTGCCCTTCTCTATATCCAGAAGTTAAAACAGCCTCATAATAAATTATACGCACACCAGTATCAAAGCCGTCATATACTACTTCTTCATAGTTTTCATCAATTATTTCAAGCACCTCACCAGTGTAAGCTGTGCCATAGTTAGCAGAAACATCGTTATAAACTCTTGCATTGTCATTTGCTAATAAGTATAAACCATACAAGCTAATAGCAGAAAATAAAACTATTAAAAAATATTCTATCGCTTTTTTATTCTTCATTCTTCACCTCTTTAATAATATATCAATTATAGCTTTTTGTAAGTAAAATTGTCAAACTATAAAAAATTATTCATAATTATACTTTATTATATATTATAAGTATGAAAATTTTATATAAAAAAAGAAAAGATTAAAATATTTTTTAAACAAAGTAAAACAAGTATTTTTTGTTTAAAAGAAAAGTTGTTTCATGCTTTCATATATTGTGATATCTAAAATTATCTGCTATAATAAAATATAAGAAAAATTATAGGAGAAGACAATGAAAACACCAAAACAAACTTTTAAAAATATCTATGCCTGCTTATTAAATCCTAATGTGGTGCTTGTTTTAATATTGTTTTTATTAGGGCTTAATTTATACATAATGCAAGAGTCGTTGCAAGACTTTTTAAAAACTGCATTTAGCAATAACACCTTGCTGTTATCTGATTTTGAAGGTGAATTTTTTGCAATTGATATAGTAGTAATGTTAGCTGTTTTTATACCGATGCTAATTATAAATATTGTAGGAGTTGTTTTGCAATTTGTAAAAAGAAGGAGCGATTTCTTCTCTTTAAAACTATTAAATATAAATAAAGCATTTACTATACCTGTAATTTTATTACTAAGCGCAGTTAGCTTATATAATATGAGTGTTATAAATAACTATACTCAAAACGGCTTTAATTCGCTACTTTTGAGTGGAATTAATGAAGTAAGTATTGAAGATATTTATCTTATAAAACAGGAAAATAAAAATGCGATTATTTTTGCAAGTAAAGATGTTTCGGGCGAAAATGAAGATATAGAAGAAATACTTATAGAATTTGCAAATGATTATAATGAGCCTGTTTATAAATTCGATGTTTTACAAGATGTTTTAAGTGATGAAGATAAAAGACTACTTTTAGAATATAATATTACCTTAGAGTCTGCACCTGTTGTAGTAATAGTAAAGTACGGAGTTATACAAGCAGTATTTACTCATGAAGATTTAACTTCTACGCATAAATTTATAGATACATATTTTAGCTTAAAAATAAGAGATACAGACTTTAAGGAGAAAAAATGAAAAGAATAATAGGGATTTTTTTAAGTTTATTAGTGTTATTATCATTTACTTCCTGCGCTGGTGGCGATATGGCAAATGAAGTAAAACATATTACACAAATGAATAACGAAGAACTTTATGATACATACATAAAGCCACTTACAAGCCATAGATTTTTGCAAAGAAATATGCATATAAATTCTTTTAGTGATTTTTATGCAGATGAGTTTATTGCTCATTATGACACTTTATTTAATATAAATAAAGAAGAATATATGAATAGTTATGAAATTGTATATGAAGATGCTAGTGGATATACTTTTTATAATGATGCAGTGTATGTGCCAAAGGCTGAGGTTAAAAGCAAAGTGCAAGCTTTATTTAATGTAAGCGAAGAAATTTTTGATGAAAGTGCGTATTTTTTTAGTGAAGACAAAGATGCCTTTTTAATTCACTTAGATGGATACAGAGATGGGGAAAGATACGGATATGAAGCGAATATCAATAAAGATACCATCACTTTAAATGAAACCGAAAACGGCTACACCTTATCATTTATTTACTCAGAATATTCAAAGATGCTAACAGCGAATGGTGAAGAACATTACTCAATAAACTACGATTATGATATTTTTTTAGTAGAAAATGAAGAATTGGGCTTTTGCCAAATAGATGGATTTTCTTCTTGGTATAATTTAGACAGGCTATCAAATTATTCTGTTTCAAATGAATTTCTATCTCCTTTTGTAGTAATGTTAACTACTGAATTTAATGAAAATGAAATGGAAAGTTTATACGAAGGCGAAACTTTTGAATACTTAATAAATAATTTAATACTTATTGAAGGAAATTACTTAAATTCATATTTTTTGCAAAATGAAGATAATATATACACCACAACAAAACAAAGATACGAGAATTTATTTAATTACTTTTTTGAAAATGCTGATGGTGATAAGTTTGTAGATACTTTAGTGAATAGCCAGCACTATGATAATGAAAACGAATATCTAATTTATGAAAACTTAATAGAGTCATACCCATATAATACAGTAAGGGTAAATAGTTATTCAATTAGTGGCGACTCATTAAGTGTAAACTATACTTTATATGGTAATAGGAGTGGAGATTATAATTTTATCGATTACTCAAAGCCTACCCAGGAGGGTGTAGCTGTAATAAAATTGTACAAAACCAATTTTAAAATCGTTTCAAATGATATTTTGTAAGGAGATAGTATGAAAAAATTTTTAAAACTATTTTTAGTGTTTATAATAGTATTGTCTTTTACGGCTTGTTCTAATAGTGAAAGTGATGCAAATGTAGAAAAAGAAATAAATTATGAAATGAGCGATATCACCTTAATGTCAAATGAGGATTTGTATAAAGAATTTATACAGCCTTTATATATTAGTGAGGCCTTAAAGCCTGCGTCATTAATGAATGTGAATGAGTTTTATGGCAGTGTTTTGCAAAATACTGCTTTTCCTGTAAATGATAGTACAGATATAAGCTACTACCACGAAAAGTATGAAAAGGTATCACCGTATGAAACTTTGTATGTCAGCTTTGATAGCGTGTATGTACCAAGAGAAGAATTTGAAAATAAGATAATATCAAGATTTAACTTAACAAATGAAGAAGTATATGAATACTACTCACATATGAATTTTTCGCAAGAAAAAGATGCCTATATTTTAGAGCTTTATGAAGATAAATATTTAGAAGTAGGCGAAAAATATGTTAATAAGGATAGCATAGTCTTAATTAGTAATGAAGATGATACTTTTAGTATAAATTTTAATGCACAATTGCCACTTAGATATATAAACTCATACACCTATAATATTGAAATGAGGCAGTTTAATGTTACTATAAATTTAAAGCTCAATGAAGAATTTAATAGCTATCAGTTTGTTTCTTACTCAGCGATAATGGAAAATGAAAGCATTAGCGAAGAAGAGCTTTTAAAATATGTAACCGATATTTATCGAATATTAAACCAAGAATTTTCAGATTATCATAGCTTTATTGATAATTTTGCAGCCTTTGAAGCCTTGCTTTTAACAATAGAGGATAAGGTTTTTGATTATCAAGAAGATTCAGGAATTGTTTTAAATTCACAAGAAGTTTTTACATCTTATAATAATGCAACAGTTTATACAGATATTTATAATTACTATTTTGCAAACTCAAACGAGATATTTAAAAACTATATCCTAACTCATAAAGATTATAATGCACAAACAAACTTTTTTGATTATCAAAATGATTACTACGAAAGAAGTGAGCCTATTATAGAAGTAGATGGGTATGAGTATATAGCAATGGATACTATTAAAATAAATTACAGCTATTATTTAATGCAAGATGATAAAAAGACCTTAGATTATATAGGCTCTTTGTATTTAAGAAAAAATAGCGAAACTGGAATATTTGAATACTATATGAATTCGCCAAACTGGGATATATAGCGTTGATATTTTCTAAAAATATTACAAATAGTAAAATTGCGTATCAAGTTATAAAAATAAAATTTTAAAAGATGTATTAAGCATAAAAATAAAGGCTATGTGCAAATATTCAAGACAACAAAAAAGGGTTTGCCAATAGTTAGATAAAAATAATTAAAAATAGCAGTAGCAATTGCTACTGCTATTTTTTAAATCAACAAAAAAGCCATCAGCATAGCTGATGGCTTTTTATTAGGTATTTAATACTTCTTCTTGAGTAAAGTTTTCTTTTGGAAAGCGTTTTTGAGCAAAGTAGTAAAGAGTTAATTGAGCAAAAGAAGTCAATGTCCAAGAAATAGGAAAAGAGTAATAAATTATTAGTAATGAATTATATTGTGGGAACACAACACCCACCCAGAAAAGCCTAAATACGCAGATGCCTACAAAAGAAACTAAGGTAGGAGCAAGGGATATACCCATGCCTCTTAGCTGTCCAGAGCCTACATCCATTAAACCACAAAGTGAATAAAAGGCACTCATTACCCTTAGGCGTAAAACACCTATTTCGACAACTTCAGGAGAGCTGTTATATAAAGAAACTAACTGTGGCGCAAAGATAAATAAAAATCCGCCTAAGAATATGCCTATTAACATTATAATACAAGAAGCATTTAAAATGCCACTTCTCATTCTTTTATACTGCTTTGCTCCAATGTTTTGAGCAGCACTCGTTAAGGCAGCTTGGCTTACACAGCTCATTGAAGTAAAGATAAAGCCACCGATGTTTGCCCCTGCAACATTTCCTGCTACAACAGTTGAGCCAAAAGTATTTACAGCTGATTGAATAGTTACATTTGATAAAGAGAATAATGAGCCGGATATACCAGCGGGAAGGCCTATTTTTACTATGCCTTTAAGCTCCTCTTTTTCTATTTTGATTTTTTTAATATCTAATTTTAATACAGTCTCGCCCCTTAAAAAGCATCTTATTATAAAAAAGGTTGAGATAGCCTGTGCTGTAATTGTTGCAATAGCTACTCCGGCAACACTCATTTTTAAAACGATAACAAAGAATAAATTTAATAAAACATTTATTATCCCTGCAAAACTTAAATACTTTAATGGCCTTTTAGTATCGCCTACTGCCCTTAGCATAGCTGCACCGAAATTATAAACTAAGTTAAAAGGCATACCTAAAAAGAAAATTCTAATATATAATACTGCCCCGTCAATGACATCCGCGGGTGTTTGTATTAAAGTAAGTAAAGGGCGGGCAAAAGCAATACCTATAAATCCTACAAAAACACTACTGATTAAAGCAGTAGCTATGGCTGTGTGCAAAGTTTTAGAAATTCCTTCTTCGTTCTTTGCTCCAAAATTCCTTGAAACGGCAACACCTGCACCAACAGAAAGCCCCATAAAGCAGTTTACAATTAAATTTACTAAGGCACCGTTAGAGCCTACTGCCGAAAGTGCTTGTGGCCCTGCAAATTGTCCTACTACTATCATATCAGCTGCATTATAAAGAAGCTGGAGTATATTTGTTATTATTAAGGGGATAGAAAAAGAAATCATTTTTAAAAATAGGTTTCCATTTGTCATATCCACCCCTTGGGTAGATTTTATAGCCATATTTTTCTCCTAAACTATGCAAAAATTATTTTGCAATAAAATAATTATACTGCTATGAAAAATAAAAGTCAATTAATATAAATATATAGTGCAAAAAAAAGAAATTATGATATAATAAGTATATAAAATTATCTAAAACTCAAGGAGAAAGTAAAATGAAGAAAAA
Source organism: uncultured Oscillospiraceae bacterium (assembly GCA_964369975.1). Lineage (GTDB taxonomy): Bacteria > Bacillota > Clostridia > Oscillospirales > Ruminococcaceae > RGIG3102. Next base: position 9,324 of record CAYJFZ010000018.1, on the reverse strand, counting down.
GAGAAAAATTGCATTTAACTCCCCCGTTATCTTAATTTTTGGAGCGATTTGTTTTGTAGCTACTGCCTTAGGCTATATCACTAACGACTTTACTACAAATTACTTTTTTAGTGTTTATCGCTCATCGCTTCAAGACCCTTTAACCTATGTAAGGCTTTTTGGTCATGTGTTTGGTCACGCAGACTTTGAGCATCTTGTATCTAATATGACTTTTTTATTATTAATAGGGCCTTTACTTGAAGAAAAATACGGCTCACAAAAACTTACTATAATTATTGCTATTACAGCCTTTGTTACTGCTTTAGTGCAGGTGTTGTTTTTTACAACAGGCTTACTCGGGGCAAGTGGGGTAGTATTTGCTTTTATAATCCTATCTTCTATTACAAGTATTAAAGGCGAGGGAATACCTCTTACTTTTATCTTTATAGCAATACTTTACTTAGGCCAAGAAGTGTATAGTGCTATATTCATAGCTGATAATGTATCACAGATGACTCATATTGTAGGGGGTATAGTAGGTGCAGTTTTAGGCTTTTCATTTAAGGATAAAAACTCAAGCCCTTCAATAAAACCGACCTTAGAGCCAAACGAAATTATATAAAAACTATTAAATAAAAACAAATGCCGATTTTTTATTTAAATCGGCATTTGTTTTGTAAAATATTTAGGGTAAAATAAATTAAAGATGTTTAAACACTATAGCCTATTATGCTAAAGTATATTTTTGATGTTTTCTGCTATCCTTGAAATTACGGGAACAACAACGGAGTTCCCTGCTTGCTTGTAAAGATGTGTGTTTGCAGTATCAGATGGCAAATGATAATTTTCAGGGAAACCTTGTATATTAAAGCATTCTTTCGGAGTAAGTTTTCTTATTCCATTATCGGTTAAAATTAAAGGGACATTGTGACCACCTGTGCCCATATTAGCGGTTAAAGTAGGGCAAACATTGTTTTTATTTTCTCTTACATATACCCTTCGCCATTGATAAACTGTTTTATTTGAGCTCATTCCTTCAACTAATTTGTTATAAAAACTACAATCTTGAGTATAATAGTATTTATTATCAACCTCATTATGATAATCAATAATATGAGAAAGTTTTGTTTTTAGCTCAAGCGGTTTTGGAAATTCAAATTTCTGATATAACGACTTACTTCTAAAAGCTAAAATATAAATGCGCTCTCTATTTTGAGGAATATTTCCATATTCCATGGCATTCAACACTTTATATTTCACATAGTATCCTGCATTTTCAAGTTTTTCTAATATTGTTCTAAAAGTATTTCCGTTATCGTGCCCAACTAAGTTTTTAACATTTTCAAGAAAAATTATTTTTGGTTTTTTCTTTTTAAAAATCCTTTCAAGTTCAAAAAAAAGAGTTCCTCTTCCCTTTTCATCTTCGAAGCCTTGCCTGTATCCAGCTAAAGAAAATGCTTGACAAGGAAAACCTGCTAACATAATATCAAAGTCGGGAATTTCATCGGCTCCAACATCGTTGATATCTCTATTATCAATTTTGATGTTGAAGTTTTTTTCAAAAGTTTTACAAGCAAGGACATCTATTTCGTTTGCATATACTGTCTTAAAACCTTGACTCTCAAACGCTATATCAATTCCGCCTACACCTGCAAAAAAGGAAGCACATTTTAAGTTTTTCATTTATTATTCTCCTTGTTTAATTGCGGCACGCCGCATTTTTGAATTGAGTAAAAAATGGGCATGCACCCATTCTCCTTATTATAACTTTATAACTTTTTTAGCCCTTATATCGACTTTCATTATTGGTTGTATCCCTTGAGGTTCGATAATTACCTTAAGAACACTAAAACGAGGTCTGCGCCCTACATCTTGCTGTTGCTCTAAAATTTCTTTTTTATTAACTTTTATTTGTTTTAATTTCTCGGAGTTCATTCCTGTATCATAAATGTATAATTCGTCATTTCGCTTATCTAATCTAAGGAAAAATAAGCTATCAAAATTTTCTTTTGGGGAAAAACTTGAAGTGTCTCTATCCCAGTTTCCTGTTGCCTTGAATTCAACGACCTTATCACCATCTACAGCATCGCCGCCGCTACCTTTATTCCACATAAAGCCTAAGGCATAGCATGCCATAGCTTCGCTTATAGTTTCTGGAATATTAACTCCTCTTGTTGCAGAAGAACGAATTCGTTGGTCTAATTCTTTCCAAAGAAAATACAGTTCTACAGCATCAAAAAATCTTGCCTTATCAACTATAACTAAATCTAATTTCATCGAATTTATAGGGTGCATTTTCCCATTTGATAACAGTATAACATAAATTATTTCAAAAAGCCATACACTGTATGACTAAATTATTCAAAAAAATGATAAGATTATAGCTTTTCTTACTAAACGAATTCATAAATAAATAAAAACTCTTAAACTTTAGTTTAAGAGTTTTTTATTTATTGATTATATAAATTGTTTTTAATGCCTTGTAGTATCATATTGCGGGCATGGATGGAGTCTTCTGCTGTGGCTTCCTTTGTGTTTTTTAAAGGAAATTCTAAATTTAATTGCTCGTATTTTTCTTGTCCCATTTTATGAAAAGGCAGAACATCAATAGCCTTAATATTATTTAAAGAAGCTAAGAATTCGCCTAATTGTAAAAGATATTCATCGTTTAATGTGATGTTTTCGATAACGACATGGCGAATCCAAACCGGCTTATTAATATCTGATAAATATAAGGCAAAGTCTAAGATGTTTTTATTATTTGTGCCTGTTAAAAGTTTATGCTCATCATCGCTTATATGCTTAATATCAAGTAAAACAAGGTCAGTATACTTCATAAGCTCATCAAATTCTTGTTTTCTTTTTTTAGTAAAGGTGATACCTGAAGTATCTAAGCAAGTATGGATGTTATGCTCTTTAAATAAAATGAATAATTCCTTTACAAAGTCCATTTGCATTAAAGGCTCGCCACCAGTTACTGTAATACCGCCTTTAACAAACTCTTTTATACTTAGATATTTTTCTAAAATTTCTTCTTTTGAATACTCAGTGCCGATATTCTCTTGCCAAGTATCAGGGTTATGGCAGTATAAACAACGCAAAGGACAGCCTTGCAGAAATATTACAAAGCGAGTACCGGGGCCATCGACTGTGCCAAAAGATTCAAATGAATGTACATACCCTTTCATCTCTTCACCACCTTTATTTTAATTATATCATAGAAATGTTTACTATAAATTAAATATTCGAGAACATTTAGCTCTCGAATATTTATAAAACTTATATTTTGCTGTGGAAAGTTCTTGAGATGATATCATCTTGCTGTTCCTTATTTAATTTAATAAAGTTTACAGCATATCCTGAAACACGCACTGTTAATTGTGGATATTTTTCAGGGTGTTTTTGTGCATCAATCAAAGTGTCTTTTGTGAAAACATTAACATTTAAGTGATGTCCGCCTTTTTCTACATAGCCATCTAATAAAGCTACTAAGTTGTCGATTTGTTGAGTATTAGTCATAAAAAACTCCTTGTCTGTCGCTGTATTATTTTCGTTATTACAATAGCCCTTTGCGACTTATTAGTCTATTGTAAAAATATTATTCGTCTATTTTTTCGTTTGGTACACTACAAGCAGAATTTTCATCATCGCAAAGTAAATTTGTTTGAGATAAGATTAATTCATCTAAGTCTAATTCACCAACGAAAACTTTATCATCTTTTCCTAAAGCGCCAGGCACTATTGAGAATGTATCTGAGATACCATCTTGTGCATCTTCAAAAGGAAGTTTTGCAACAGAGGCTAATGAAGCTGCTGCCCCACTTGTGTCTCTGCCGTGCATTGGGTTTGCCCCAGGTGCAAAAGGCTCACCTGATTTTCTACCATCAGGAGTGTTACCTGTCTTTTTGCCGTAAACAACATTTGAAGTGATAGTTAAAATTGATAAAGTCGGTACACTCTGTCTGTAAGTGTGATGCTTTCTTATTTTGTCCATAAAGTTATGGATTAAGTCAACTGCAATTTTATCAACTCTATCATCGTTGTTACCGAATTTTGGATAGTCGCCTTCTATTTTATAATCAACTACTAAGCCATCTTCATCACGAATAGGTCTTACTGTTGCATATTTTATAGCACTTAGAGAGTCTGCTATTACTGAAAGTCCTGCGATACCTGTTGCAAAGTATCTTTTTACTTCTCTGTCGTGCAAAGCCATTTGAGATTTTTCATAACAGTATTTATCATGCATATAGTGAATTATATTAAGAGCATTTACATAAACGCCAGCGAGCCACTCAAGCATCTGATCATATTTTGTCATTACATCTTCATAATCTAAAACATCGCCAGTAACTGGGCGGTATAAAGGGGCAACTTGAGTTTTTAATTTTTCATCGATACCACCATTTATAGCGTATAATAAGCATTTTGCAAGGTTTGCACGAGCACCGAAAAACTGCATTTCTTTGCCGACTACCATTGAGGATACACAGCAAGCTATCGCATAGTCATCACCGTGGATAGGGCGCATAAGGTCATCATTCTCATATTGGATTGAAGATGTTTTTATAGACATTTTAGCGCAGTATCTTTTAAAGTTTTGTGGTAGGAGTACTGACCATAAAACAGTCAAGTTTGGCTCTGGCGCAGGGCCTAAGTTATCTAATGTGTGTAAGAAACGATAAGATGTTTTTGTTACCATGTGGCGAGAGTCAGTTGCTATACCAGCTATTGACTCTGTTACCCAAGTAGGATCTCCTGAGAATAAAGCATTGTAATCAGGAGTTCTTGCAAATTTTACAAGCCTTAGTTTCATAATAAAATGATCTATGTATTCTTGAGCAGTAGCCTCATCAATTAAGCCTATGTCTAAATCTCTTTTAATATAGATATCTAAGAAAGTTGAAGTTCTGCCTAAGCTCATAGCAGCACCATTTTGCTCTTTTATAGCTGCAAGATAGCCAAAGTATAGCCATTGAATAGCCTCTTTTGCATTTTTAGCTGGCTGAGAAATATCATAGCCATAGTAAGAAGCCATTATTCTCATATCTTCTAAAGCTCTTATATGCTCTGAAAGTTCTTCTCTTAATCTTATGTTTTCAGAAGTCATCCTTGTAGGGGCTGTTCTTAATTGGTCTTTTTTATCTATAATTAATTTATCTATACCATATAAGGCAACTCTACGATAGTCGCCTATTATCCTACCTCTACCATAAGAATCAGGTAGACCTGTGATAATGCCTGAGCGTCTTGCTAATTTAATTTCATCTGTGTAGGCATCAAAAACACCATCATTATGAGTTTTTCTATAATTTGTAAAGATTTCATGCACTCTCTCAGAAACTTCATAGCCGTATTGAGCTGATGCATTTTCTGCTGTTCTTATACCGCCAAAAGGTTGCAAAGCTCTTTTTAAAGGCTTGTCTGTTTGAAGGCCTACTATTGTTTCTAAATCTTTATTAATATAGCCCGCTTTATGTGAAGTAGGAGAGGAGATAATGTCGGTGTCCATATCTAAAACTCCGCCATTTTCAATTTCCTGTTTTAGTAATTGAGATACTTCTTGCCATAGCTGTGTAGTAGCCTTTGTAGGGCCTTGTAAAAACTCCTCATCTCCATCATATGGAGAATAATTTAACAATATAAATTCATTTACATTTATATCGCCACACCAGCGACCTTGCTTAAAGCCTTCCCAGTGTTGTGAAAATTCAAATTTCATATATTAAAATCCTTTCGTTTGAAGAATTAATTCGCTTACAAATGTATTATACACTAAATTGGTATAAATTAGTATGATATAAATCACATTTCACTGCCAAAATTTTATCCCCAAAATATTAAAAAAATATGCACAATAGATAAAATTTTATCAAATCCTTGGAAGTTGTTGAAAACTTATGAATTTTATGCAAAATTTGTTTTAATAATTTTGAATTTTTTAGATAAAAAAATAAATCTTTTTATAATCGAAATCTAAAAGAAAAAAATGAAGGTTTCGCAGTATAAAAGCATTTATTTTTAAATTGTTATAAAATTGTTGAGATTATTTTGAATAACTATATATAGTGGTTAAAAACTTAAAAACTACTATATATTCACATTATACACAAGCGATATATAAATGTACAGTAAAAAATTATGAACAAATTGTTAACAATGGCAGGTTTTGAGCGTTATATTTTTAACAAAACTGATATGTGTGATTTTTGGGCATTTTTATGCAGATAAATTAAAGGATTTATAAAATAAAAAAACTAAAAAGCAAGATGCTTTTTAGTTTTTTTATTTTAGTTGCTTATTAAAGTAATTTAATTATAAGTGTAAGATTTCCTTTGCCTTTAAGATACTAACTAAGGTTTTACTATCTTTAATTTCGCCAGATATACACATTTCAAAGGCTTGTTTAAAAGGCATTTTGATTAAAGAAACAAATTCATCATCATCTAAGTTTTGCTCTTTTAGCTCTAAGTCTTTTGCTAAGTAGATATAAATTACTTCACTACAAAAGCCGACAGTAGGATAAACTTCACCCAAAGGTATGTACTCATTTGCCACAAGGCCTGTTTCTTCTAATAATTCTCTTTTAGCAGCTATAAAAGGGTCTTCATCTATATTTAATTTACCTGCTGGGATTTCAAGGATTTCTTTTTCAAAAGGAGCTCTGAACTGCTTAATTAAGTAGATATTTTCTTGGTTATCAATAGCTAAAACTCCGGCTCCGCCGTTGTGGTAGACAATTTCCCTATTTGCAGTTTTGCCGTTTTCTAATAAAACGGTATTGTTTTTAACAGTGAAAACCTTGCCCTTGAAAATTACTTTTTCACTTATAGTTTTTTCAGTATGCTTCATATTTTCTCCTTTTATTTTTTAAAGCTAAAGTCTTTTGGCTATATTTTATAAGATATAATAAGTTGAATGTCTTGCATTAAAACTTCGTATAAGGCTTTAGTTTAAGAAAAAAACGGATAGCTATATCCGTTTTTTTATGTTTAATTTTCTGTTACTGTATTTTCTAAGGGTTTTGAAAGGCGAGCTAAGACTGTTTCAATTCGCCTGTCAGCTACTTCTAAAACCTTAAATGTAAGCCCATGATACTCAACTTCAACATCTTCGTCTTGCGCGGGTATTCTCTCAAGGCTGTCTATAATAAGTCCGCCTAAAGTTTCAAATTCTTCGCTTTCTAAGCTGTCTTGAAATTCATCGCTCAATTCAATATTAAAAAATTCAAATACATCTTCTAAGTAAATTGAGGCAAGGAAGATAACAGAGCCATCTTCTTGTGGGTAATACATTTTTTTATCTTTGTCGTATTCATCTTGAATATTGCCTACTATTTCTTCTAATACATCTTCCATAGTAACAATACCGCTTGTGCCGCCGTATTCATCTACTACTATTGCCATTTGCATACGGCTAATTTTTAGCTGTAGCAATAATTCATTTGCAGCGCAAGACTCAGGGATGAACATTGCTTTTCTCATTATTGTAGAAATAGGCTGACTTAGCATGTTTTCATCATACATAGCAGCTAATAAGTCTTTGGCGTATAAAACGCCGACTATTGTATCTATCCTATCCTCATAAACAGGTACTCTTGAATAGCCCTCTTCGATAGTAGACTTTATCACCTGTCCACAAGTTAAATCCGCCTTTAGTGCAAAAACTTCTGTTCTATGTGTCATAACATCTTGAGCAGTTAAAGTATTTAACTCAAAAATATTTTCTATCATTTCTTTTTGCTCATTATCGATAACTTCTTCATCAGCGTCATCAACGAGCTCTAAAACATCTTTTTCTGTTACAGTATTTTTTAATGATAAATTGAATATTTTAAAAACTGTTTTGATAATCAATGAGATAATAAAACTGATTGTGTAATTTAGTATAGATATTAAAGGCTTAAACACCGTGATTATAGGCGTTAGATTTTCGCTTTTTGCAAGGGCTGTTGAAAACGGAATGAAATGCCCTAATAAAATAAATAAAGCCCCAACTATAAGCGATGCATTAAGCGATAAAAAGCTAAGCGAATATTCACAAAAAACATAAATATTCAGCATAATTACAAGGACACCACTTATCATTGATAAACTCAAACCGATGTCGCTGTCATCCTCAGCTTCCTTAATTTGCACTGCTATGTAAAGGCTAAAAACTACACTTATTAAAAAATTTGAAATTAGATATATACTCCCTTCGGGATCCATCTTATTTTTTCTCCTTTCACAAACAAAGAAACCTTTCCTTTGCCACTTATAATACATCAAAGAGTATCTATAAGCTGATTAATAGATATATATTAACATTTTTTACTAATTGTGTCAAATTAGCCTATAAAAAACAGTGGTTAAATAGCTTAAAATAGTAGTTTATAACCATAAATAAAATTTTATTGATAAAAATATAGGAATATCGGTAAAATACTAAAGATATTCCTTTACATATGATGAAATAAATGATAAAATATTACTTGTAACAATACATTTTTTAATGTGCTTAAATACAAGGAGGATAATCCCATTATGGCAAGAAAAAGAGTTTCCATGAATGGTAATACAGCTGCAGCTCACTCAAGTTACATTTTTACAGAGTTTGCAGGTATTTACCCAATTACCCCGTCTTCCGAGATGGCAGACACAACAGATGCATGGGCAGTTTCCGGTAGAGAAAATATCTTCGGAACACAAGTAAAAGTTGTTGAAATGCAATCTGAAGCTGGTGCAGCAGGTACTGTGCACGGCGCTTTACAAGCTGGTGCTTTAACTACTACATTTACAGCATCACAAGGTCTATTATTAATGATTCCTAACATGTACAAAATCGCTGGTGAATTATTACCAAATGTTATCAATGTTTCTGCTCGTACAGTAGCAGCTCACGCTCTTAACATCTTTGGCGATCACTCAGATGTTTACTCATGTAGGCAAACAGGTTATGCGATGATGGCATCAACTAACCCTCAAGAAGTTATGGACCTTACAGCAGTTTCACACTTAGCTACTATCAAAGGTAGAGTTCCTGTGTTAAACTTCTTTGATGGTTTTAGAACTTCACACGAAGTTCAAAAAATCGAAGTTTGGGAAAACGATGACTTTAAAGACATTTTAGATTATGATGCAGTTGATTCATTTAGAAAGCGTTCATTAAACCCAGAAAGACCTGTTCTTCGTGGTACAGCTCAAAATGGTGATATATTCTTCCAAGCTAAAGAATCATCAAATCCATTTTACAATGAATTCCCAGCTATAGTTGAAGACTATATGAACAAAATCAATGCTAAAATCGGTACAAACTACGGTTTATTCAACTACTACGGTGCTCCTGATGCTGATAAAGTTATCA
>CAYJFZ010000017.1:17838-31763 GCA_964369975.1 uncultured Oscillospiraceae bacterium | reverse complement strand
AAATAAGGGTGCTTTTTATTTATTTTATTCTTCGGCTCTTTCTATTTTAAATATAACAGGTCTAAACCCATCAAGGCATGCAGCAATTGCAAGACCTTTATGTTCGGGTTTCATCCAAGTGCCTGCACCATAAAAATCATCACCACCAGCAGAAAGGGCGAAAACATATTGAGAAATAGCTTTCCATGCCTCTGCACAAAATCCATCGGGTTTTGCTAAATTAGTATAATATACATCACCTGTTTTATGTACAGGGCATTCGCCGAATCCTTCAAATGCATACTCTTCAACCAAGTCCCAAAAAACAGGTGTTTTAATAACGGTTATTTTACAATTTCTTAACATAATAAACTCCTTTATAATATAATTATTATAAGTTGATTATATCACACGAGATTATATAAAGCAAAATGAGTGTAGAATGATACACACTTGCCAAGAAAAAAGCACCCAATAGGGTGCTTATTTTTTTGTAAAAATTTATGGTGATATTTTAAAATTTAATAGCAGGCTTGTTGTATTTTTATTTTTTTTTACAAAAGATATTGTAAAATTTAAAATGGCTTTTAAAAGAGATTGAATAGTTGTTTTAATTTTCTGTAGTATTATTAAAAACTATATCATAATAGTCTAAACTAAGAAAAAATATCAAAAGAATTGAATTTGAAAACCTTTTTATTTAGATTTAATACTATTGTAAAACTATTTGATTAAATGTATAATACTATTAATTATTTGTATTTTAATTACTTCGATTATAGGAGAGCTTAGATATATGTTAGATGAGCGCAAGCAGTTTAAATCCAATATTTTTTTACTTATTATAATTTTTATTGTAATAAGCTTTTGCTTTTGGCTTTGGTACATTCGTCTTGAGTATAGATTAGATAGTAATGATAATAAAACCATTTACTCACAAACAGGGTATTTTGACTTGAGTGAATTCGATTTTAGTAAGGGAATAGTTATAACAGGTGGCAGTGAGGAGTACATTGAGTCAAAACTCTTAAATCCAGAGGAATTTAACCACCACAGCCAAGAGATTAAAATCGGTCGCAGTTCGGATTATCCTGTAAACACTTCAAGAATTACTCTTTATTTGCCAGATAATAATACATATACTATTATGGGAAATAGTTTTGACTTTGCAGAGCGAATTTATATAAACGGCCAGTTTATAAGCGAGGTTGGGACTGTGGGTCAAACTGCACAAACTTCAAGCCCTGGTTATGAATATTTAAATTTTAGCGTTACTCCGATAAATGGAGTTGTAGAAATTGTTCGCCAAAGTAATAATTTTGTTCATAGAGACAATGGAGTTGCATCACATATACTGATTGGCACACCTGAAATAATGAGCAATATACGCTCTGTTGAATACAGCGTAACTGGAGTGATGATAGGGATGTTTTTTGCTATTGCTATCTCGCATATTTTCCTTTTTATGCTGTTTGAAAAACATAAAGCACACTTACTTTTTGCAGTTTTATCTCTAACTTGGGCAGTTCGCTTAGGCGTTACAGGTATAAAGGTTTTCAGTGACTTAACACCGTTTTTGAATTGGGAATTTCTTTTTAGACTTGAGTATATGACAGTCCCAATAACTTCTGCTATGATGCTCTTAGTTGCACAAGAAATATTTCCTAAAGCTTTGCCAAAGCTATTTTTAAATACATATGTAGGAGGGTTTTTACTTTATGCTGCTGCCTGCCTTTTTATTCCTACAATACCGCTATCTTATAGTATGGTTTATTTGCAAGCAATATTTATTATAGGAAGTATTTTGCTTTTTATTTTCTTGATTCCAAAGCTTAGTAAATTAATTAAAACAAAGCAATTAAAAATAAATCATCTACTATTTATAATAGGATATATTCCGTTTCTTTTATCGGTAACTCACGATGCTTTTTACTATAACGGTATTTTAGTTTTAGGCGTAAATGTTCTTTTGATTGATTTATCTCTTATGGTTATTGTTATCACTCAAACAGCGGTTATCTACTACGACAGTGCAAAAAAAATGAATGCGACATATAAGGCAGAACAAGAAATTCGTATAGAAGCAGCCTCACTTAGGCAAGCAAAAAAAATGCATGAAGATTTCTTGCAAACCCTCTCTCATGAAATGCAACTTCCACTAACTACTATATCGGGCTATGCACAGCTTACAAGTCAGATTTTATTTGAGGATGAAGATATTGATAGAGTAGCAACAGCAGAAAAAATGCGTGTAATTGATGGACAAGCCAGAACACTTTCAAGACAGGTAAGACAGCTATTGGATGCTTCTAGCATGGAAAATGGCTCATTTAAGCTGTTTTTGAAAAATGTTACTATAAATGAATTGTTTTTAAAAATAACCGCTAATCACTTTCCTATTATGAGCGATGGAAATATAACACTAACGACAGAAATAGAAAATGATTTGCCAGAAGTGTTTAGTGATGAAGAGCGACTTTTACAAATTATTTTGAATATAATTTCAAACGCTATTAAACACAGTGATTGCACTAAAATAACTCTTAGCGCAAAAGTTTGTGATACTGATAGTAACTTTGTTAGTATCTGTGTTTTTGATAATGGCAAGGGCTTGCCTAATGAGCTAAAAAAGGAATTGTTTAATAGGTATCCAAAAAATCGCTCTGCAAAAGGAAATGGACTTGGGTTATATATAGTTTCACAAGCGATTACGGCTGGTGGAGGAAAAATTTATTTTGAAAGCGAAGAAAATTGTGGTACAAAGATAATTTTCACAGTGCCTATTTCAAAGAAAGGTAAAGATGATGCAGAAAATAATGGATAGTAAAACTGTTTTAATGGTTGAAGATGATATAAACTTACTAAAATTGAATACAGAAATTTTAACAAGAAGCGGATATAAGGTTATAGCTGTAAAAAATTTAAATGATGCAAATAATGCTATTAAAAACAATAAGAATATCGACATTGCAGTTTTAGATGTTATGCTTCCGGATGGTGATGGATTGACTTTTGCCGGTGAAGTAAAAACTAAACTTGGTTGTCCGGTACTTATTCTTACAAGTAAAAACTCTCCTGATGATATTATTAAAGGTGTGAGTACTGATGCAGATATGTATATGACAAAGCCTTTTGTTATCTCTGAGCTTATTGCAAGAATTGAAGGACTTTTGGCAAAACAAAAAAAAGAATATACTAATAACACTAAATTTCTTTCGATTTCTTTTGGAGCACTTAGAATTGATACAGCAACAAGACAAGCGGAGCTAAATGGCAAAAATCTTGATTTAACATCGAAGGATTTTACTCTTTTATTGATACTTTCAAGATATGAAAATGAAATTGTTTCTCAAAACTTTTTGTATGAAAAAGTCTGGGGGCAGATTCTTTATGATGATACAACAGCACTGCGCTCAGCTGTTGCAAGACTTCGTAAAAAAATTAGTGGAAGTGGATATACAATATCTTCAAAACGAGGCGAGGGCTATGTTTTTGAAAAAAATAGCATTTATTAGCATAAAAAAACAATAGAGTTTGTATTATAAATTCTAAAATTATAGCTGTTACTTAAAATAAAATTTGCGAATGTGGTTATTTTGCCACATTCGCTTTTTTGTGTCTTTTTTGTGATATTATTGATATGTATAGCTTTAATTTAGTGCTAAAAAATAATATTAATTCATTATAGGAGTCAAAAGCATGAAAACGAAACTAAGAAAACTAACCTCGATATTTTTATCTATTGCGATACTAATAGGTATTATGCCTTTTAGTGTTCTTGCAACTGATACACAGTATCAAAACAGCAATACCATAACAGCCTTGAGTTTGCCTTTAGAAGTAAATCCAAAGCAGGAGATAGCCTTAGAAAGCAATATAGCTCCTACCTTCCCAGATAATTTAGATGCTACTATTACAAGCATATTATGGGAAGAAGTTTTAGTGCAAGAAAATGAAAATGAATCCTTATCACCGAATGGTGATGATAAAACTTTGCAAAAAGAATTAAAACAAACTATAACTACCCAAAACTTATCTTTAGCAGTAGAGTGGGAGCTTTTAGGAGATGTTTTGTTCAGTACTGAAAACGAAGCAAGCTTTACTTATATAGCAAAACTTACAGATAATAGCTATACAATATCGGATGAAATTATAATGCCTGAAATAGTTGTTAATATAGTTAATAACAATGGCAGTAATTCAAATTCAACTAATAGCTCAAGCTCAAGCTCAGATTCAAGTTCAAGCTCAAGCTCACAAGCGGATGAAGATAATAAAAATAGCGGTAATTCAAATTCGAGCAAAGCCCAAGAAAATGATAAAGAAAATCAGAATAGCATAGCTCCAAACTTATCACAAAGAAATACTCGCGCTACAGGCTCTGTGATTTTTGCAGGGCAAACATTAGTGCCAGATGGATACTATGTTATAGAAGGCAATGCAGTCACAACACTAAACGCTTCAAACGAGAATTATGATATTCACTTATCAAATGATACTCAAGTATTAACCTTAAATGAGTTTTCACTTCGTGAGATAAGCCTCTCACCAACTCTTGTTTCAACATATGAAAACCTAACTATAAGCATTTTAGGGAGTGTTTCAATAGTATCTACTGACAGTAGCTCTATTTTAGCGAACAATTTAACATTTATAGGTGGGAATTTAACCATTGAGAGTCAAAAGGGCGATGGTATAACTGCAAATGGCGATGTTATTATAAAAAATACTTTAACAGTCTATGGAGATAATGCAATCAAAGCAAATAATCTATATATGCAAAGTGGCGGTAATTTATCTGCTGGTGCAAATACAGGAAATGGCTATGGAATAACTGCAACACAAGTAACTGTCCCAGAAGGTACAGCTGTTTGGGTAAGTGGAGCAAGTGCCAGAGATAGTGGTAATGGCGGTAATGGTATTAATGCTATAGTTAATGTTACAGGTGGTAGTGTTACAGCTTACGGAGGAAATTTAGATAATGCTATAGGAGATAGCGCGGGCTTTGCTATTTCAAGGCTTATTTTAGAAAGTGGAAAAGTTACTGCAATTGGTGGTAGTGCTGAAGCAATATCTCAAAAAACGGGTGGTAATGCAATTGCCTATGATGCTACTGTCAATGGCGGTGAACTTAAAGTATATGGCGGTAATGGAGGACTTGGGGGAACAGCGGGCCACGGCATAGGCTTTCATTTATTTGCTACAGGTGGCGAATCCTATATTAAAGGCGGAGACCTTAGGTATACAGATGGTACTTTAGGCTATGCGATAAACGATGGTGGCGGAGAAAAAAGCACTATAGCTGGTGGTAATGTTTATGCGACTGGTGGTTTTAACTTTGGTACAAACGGCGCTTTGCCAGCTTATAGGAATATACCCAACATAATAGTGCCCCAAGGCAAACAAGCTGACCATTCAATAGGTCTTTCTGCTCCTGGTACATACACTTCAAACGCACACGAATTTTTATCAAGATATGTAGGTATTTCCTACTCAATTCCGGGCGAAGTTTCTTTTGCAGGGATAAATCTTGCAGCAGGAAGCTACTACAAATTTAGTGAAAATGGAAGCATGGCAATAGGTTCAGCTTCTGATTATAATGTTAGTTTTTTAAGTATAAGCGGTAAAAACACCTTATCTTTAAATGGCGTTTCGATATACGGCAGTTTTGCAAAAAGCCTTATAACAGCGGCAGGGGATTTGGATATAGTTTTAATGGGCAACTCATCACTCACAAACAGCCAAACAGGTACTGGAATTATTGAAGTAGCTGGTAATTTAAACTTTTATGAAAATGGCTCGCTTTCAGTGTTTGGCAGAGAATTTGGGATTAAATCTGGTGGGAATACAACGATTAATGGCGGTGCTATAACGAATACAGGCTCTATAGAAAAAGGATTTGAAGCAAATAAGCTAATTCTTAATACTGGCACAAGTCTTACTATTTTCGGCCCACTTCTGACATATGATACTACAGTAATAAACAGTGATTTACATGTAAGTGCTAACGCATATGCTATTGTTGGAAATATAACTATTGATGGTGAAAGTAGCGTTACAGCAACAGGACTTGAAGCTTTTGCAAATAAGCCTGTAATAAATAACACTTTGAGCATTATAGCAGGAGATAATGCTCAAAACACATTTTTAGTAGCAGACCAAAGCACAGACTATCACAAAAATAAATTTGTAAGAATAACAACGCAAAAATCAGCCTCGACGCACATTGCTATATTAGATAAAGATCAAAATAGTCTTACTGAATATACTTTAGAAAGTGATAGCTATTATAAGTTTGATTCAATAAATAAAACTCTTATAGCAGCAACAAATACCGACTATGATATTTTGTTTGAAGTAAAAAATGATAATAGTGAAAAGATAACACTAAATAATGCAAGCCTTATTGATAGCTATATATTATCACAAGGTAATTTAGAGATAGTCTTAGTCGGGGCAAATAGTATTTCTAACCCACAGACAAACTCACTTAGCTATGAAGAAAAGAATGTGTATTCATCAATTATAATTGCAAATGAACTTGTGTTTTCAGGCGAGGGTAGCTTAGTCGTTGATGCAAGAAATTCAAGTCAAGATTCTATGATGAAGGGCATATTATCAATAGGTAATATGATATTTACTGATGCCGTAGAAGTTTCTTCATTTGCGAGTATGAGTGGTGCGATAGTTTGCAATAATAACTTAACTGTATATAGTGGGGCTGTTTTAACAGCCGAATTATTCGGCTCACACGGATTTCCTATAAATTCACTGTCTTTACCTATATTTAATACAATAGCAGTACAGAATGACTTCTTGCTTTATGGAGGAACAGTCAATGCTCTTGCTGATAAAATAAATCCAAAAGTTACACAGGATTATAATGGTTATTATGAGTATCAAGGCAGTGGGCTTAATATAGCGCAAGGTAATTTAGTAATACGTGGAGGAAATTTAAAAGTAACTTCTGCAAAATTTCATTTTGACAGCTCCCCTCATATAACTACAGCACAAAGTCATAATGCTATTTTCTTTCTAAATGAAAATTCTAATATATATATATATGCTCTACCTGCAAATATAGAGTTTATTGGTACTAATAATAATATTAAACCTATATACTTTAACGCAGATACTGCTGATGTTAAAATTGATAGCAAACCTTTACAAAATCCTGATATACATGACTATAATAAATACGCGCTTATTCAAATAACTGCAAAAGAGTTTCCTGATATAGATAGTATGATGTTTGGAGATGTTGGGATTTATCCAAGAACAGTTTTTGCGGATGGTGTACAAAACAATTCGGGTGACAGTTTCTATCTTGGTCAGCATAATGGCACTTCAACAAATTGGGTTATGCTTAAAGATAAATTAATGTTAAGTCAATATAATCTTATTGAATATAATAGCCTTACAGAAGTTGAAAAAACGGCTGTTACAAGCAATAGTTTTTCAAACTTAAGCCAAGAACAAGCAGAGAGTTTAGTGGGTCAAAATTCAACTGATAATCTTTATAACAATGCTACAACAAAACCTACATTTGTATTAAATGGCGATGCTATTTTATTCAGACACACAGATGCAAACGGTGATAACGGCGAAGCCGGTATAACAAAAGATACAGAAGTAGGAGTTTTAACAAAGCAATTCGAAGTAGGCGAAAGTGCAACAGGAAATACATGGAACTTAACTTTGTATGATGCTTCAAGAGATGCCTTCGCAGCATATAACCTTGAAATCCTTGGCAAAGAGATAAGTTTTGAATACGATGATGCAACGGTAGGAGAAAATGAATACATCTCAGTTATTATAGGCGATGGACTTGGTGGTATTCTTTACTACGGTAAAGTTTTAGCACTTCCAAGTGGTAGTGCTGTGAGTGGCAAAGTTTCATTTACGCTGCCTGATGATTTAGATATAGAAAAGGGTGACTATCTTGATATTTACGCTTTTAATGAACAGGTAAATGGCGAAATGAATACTGACTATTCAAGCAAACTCATACCTGTTCCTGCAATTGCCCAATCAGCCCTTAATGCACAAACTATAACTTTTACACAAGACACAATTCAAAAGCAGTATGGTGATGCAACATTTGTAAATAGTTTAAGTGGCGCTAAAACTAATGTTAGCTATCAAAGTAGTGATACGAAAGTTGCAAGTGTTAATCCTAATACAGGCCATATAACAATTGTCGGCCGTGGCACTGCAACAATAACTGCAACAGCGCAAAGTGGTATCGGCTCTGATGGCAAAATCTATAGCTCTAACCAAGATAGCTTTACAATCACTGTTGCAAAAAAAGAAATTATAGTAACTAATGAAGACTTTACTGCCACAAAAGTGTATGATTCTACAACAAGCGGAACAACTGCAACAGGTAGCGGGCATTTTTATGCAAGAGGTATAGCAAGCTCTGATTTAGGCACTGTAAAAGTTGTGCCAGTAATAGGCGATTTCTCTGATGAAGATGTTGCAACACAAAACAAAACAGCTACAGTTACATTCACATTGAGTGGGGATACAAATGATAACTACACAATCGCTACAAGCAGTGTAATTGTCCCAGCAACTATTACAAAAAAAATAGTTACTTGGAAACAGGGTGTTGTTGAAGATAAAACTTTTGATACAAACACTAATGCTACTATTTTAACGCAGCCAATTTTAGATGGTATTATAGTAGGAGATAACATATCTGTTACAAACGGCAGTGCAAAATTTATAACAGCGGATGTGCAAAACGATATTTCTGTATTAGCTAATGGGTATGTAATAAACGGCACTGATAAAGATAATTACACTCTACCGACAACGCAGCCAAGCTTTGCAAATGCTGATATCACAAAGGCAACCTTTAGTGGACAGAGTGATATTGCAATAAGTGCAAAACAAGCGCAATCAGTAAGTGTTAATCTGACAAACTACTTAACAGGGCTTAAAAATCCTGTATTTGAACAAGCAAGTGTTGTAAATAGTGATTCTTCAGTAGTTACAACGCCTACATATCAGATAAATACTACAGGCGTCCTTGCTTTTGATATCAAAAATACTGCTACTTTAGGGCTTCATAAAAAAGCTATAACTTTAACTATTAAAAGCGATAATCACCAAGATATCACAGTTTATATTGATATTACGGTAATGGATAAGGATATTCCAGTTTTATCTGCTGATAATCTTATAAAAGAATATGATGGCAAGGCTTTTAGTCAGGCTGATATCACTAATAAAACTGCCACTTTTGCAGGCGTAGCAATAGCAGGCGATTGGAGCCTTGAAACAGTACCTAATATTACTAATGCAGATACAACACAGAGTTTAACTTTAAAATTTACTCCAAAAGATGGCGCAAAATATGCAACAGTTACGATGAATATAAATTCTGAAATAACAAAAAAACCAATAACGATATCTGTTAAATTGGATAAATCATCTTTAGAAATAGGTGGAACACTTCCGACACCGAGTGTAGATTACGGCGCAGTTATCACAGGCGAAAGCCTTGTGCCAGTAGGGGTTATACCACAATTTATAGGTATTCCAGCCGATGGCAAAACAGCGGGCAAATATACAGTTACTTGGAGTAATATGCAAGCTATGCAACTCCTTATAAACGCTCTTGCAACAGCTGATAATTACGATATAAGCTAT
This sequence comes from uncultured Oscillospiraceae bacterium, assembly GCA_964369975.1. GTDB lineage: Bacteria > Bacillota > Clostridia > Oscillospirales > Ruminococcaceae > RGIG3102. Next base: position 22,124 of record CAYJFZ010000017.1, on the reverse strand, counting down.
GTTGATACAGCTGTATTTTCTATTAATTCAACTGTAACACCGCCGGCGACTAAAACCCATACTATAACAGCAACTGCAAGAAGTAACGGTTCAATATCACCCTCAGGGGATATTATCGTTACTGAGGGAAGTAATCAAACATTTACTATTGCACCACACGCAGGGTACAAAGTTTTGAATGTTGTAATTGATGGAATAAATTATGGTAGTATTACAAGCTACACTTTTGAAAATGTTACTAAAGCGCATAGCATTTCAGCAACTTTTGCACAGGATACTACAACTGATACTCAAAATAGTGATAATTTAGGTGAAGAGTTAAATGAAGATGATGTATTAGATAGCGATGATAATAGTAGCGATTCTACAAACAGCGAGAATTTACAAGACATTCCAAAAATTGATATTACTGATAGTGGCCAAATCATTATAACCCCAGCTATAAACAGCGGTGAGTTGAGCAGTGTTGTAGTTAGTGATAGTATTCTTAGTGAAGATGATTATATGCTAAGTGCAAACAACAGCATTACTCTAACTTCACAGTTTATAAGCACTCTTTCAAGTGGTGAGCATGATATTACTATTACCTATGAAAATACGCAGTATCAAGCAAGTGTTATAATAGACAGCGGTGTAGCTTTAAGCGCTTCTCCATTCAAAGAAGTAAAAACTGAAAATGGATCTTCAATACCTATAAGTTTAATTTTATTAGCGATAGTTATTATAGTAAGTGTAGTGCTTTTCGTTGTGTTTAAAAAGAAAGGCAAGGCAAAACAATAAAGCGGATATAAATAAAACTTATAAAAGTGAAAAAATCATTTTTGGATGGTGTGAGTATTACAAAAGATGAAAAATAATTGTTAAATACTCAATGAAAATATACTTTTAAAAACAATAAATAAGCACCCAACAGGGTGCTTATTTATTTGTAAAATATGATTTACACAAAACGATATAAGAAATCCTTATATATAGTAAAAAGTTTAGACTATAAAACTAAAGCAAGCTTAATTCTAAATTTAATTAAATGATAAATAATTAAAGCTACTAAATTAATAACTTATTAATAATACTGGCAATAATTATTTTAATGATTGATTTTGAATTTATAAAGGTTAGTAAATGAAAATTTAAAAATTAATATATTGTTTAATGAGTTAAAATTTAATACTACAAACTCAAAATTATTTATTCTTGTTTTGTCTTGGTCTTACCATTGCAATTATAGGGACCACATTTTCACTATCCATTCCTGAATGGATAACTTCAAAGCCAAATCTTTCGTATAAACGAACGGCATCGTCAGCTTGAGTAGTAAGGTATGAGATACCATTATTCTCATCTACGATATCTAAAACTTTTTTTATTAGAGCGCTACCATAGCCTTTGTTTTGGAAATCAGGGTCCACTGTTATAGGTCCTATGTCCCAGTATTCCTCTTTCATAGTACTGCTTGATACTTTTCTCATATCACCAACAAGGTTCATCATCGCTTTTGCAGATTTTAAACCGTAGCGAAGCATTGTAGATACACCGCCTGTTTTTAATAGTGATTTTAAACCCATATGATGATCAGGTGATGAGAATATGATATGTCCTCTGCCATCAGAAGTTTTAAATGCTTGATTTCTCATCGCCCCACCCTTTATTCTAAACTTTTGCATATCAATAGTATATTGTGCAAGTTTCTTTGGATTTTTATAGCAGTGAGGATAGATAGGGCTATCGCCATAACTTCTATCGGCATAAGAGGCTAAAAAGTTAGTATCTTTAACCTCGACTGGTAAAATTTCTATGTTATTCATTATTAATCTCCTTTTAACAAATGATAAGTAATTGACAACTGTACTGTAAATTAAGTATAATATTTGTAACATTTAAAATCAATATACAATAAATAATAAGGGGAAATTAATTGACTATATTATGAAATTGTCAAGTAAATATTTGGAGGGACAATGCAAGAGAAAACTGATTTAAGAGTATATAAAACTAAAAAGGCTTTAATGCAAAGTATGATGAAACTTTTAAATAAAAAAGATTTTAAACATATTACTGTAAAAGAGTTATGTGATGAGGCATTAATAAGAAGGGCTACATTTTATTTGCATTTTGAGGATAAGTATGACTTATTAAAATATGTTATAAGAAGTGACTTTGCAGACTTTCCAGCGTACAAGCAATTATTGCAAACAGGGCATTCACAACAAATAAGAACAGAAATAACAAAAGATGCCATAGATTATTTATATGAAAATAAGAATGTGGTGAAATCTTTGATTAATAGTGGTGAGATATTCACATTCACAGATATAATGTCTGAGATGTTAATAAAAGATATTGATAGGCTATCTTTAAAAGATAATACTCTATCTAAATTAAAAACAAGATTTTACACAAGTGGTTTATTAAATGCCTTTGTTTGGCTGATGCAGGAAAAACCTGAACTTACTAAAGAAGATTTTTTAGATTACATATATTTAATAAATAAATCAGATTATTAAAAATGCAATTGATACAAACTATATAAAATAACACAAAAACTTCGCTTGTGTGATATATATAACTATGCTAATATATTATTAAATAAACTTATAAAATGAAAGGAGCTTATTATGGCTTATTTAAAACTGGACATGTATTCAGACATGCTTTACCAAAATATGAATGTTGACTTATTCCTACCACAAGACTATGAGGAGCATAAAGGCACACAGCCTAAAGCAGTAGTTTATCTTTTACACGGAATGAAGGGTAATTCAAGTTCGTGGTTCAATTTAACAGCGGCACAAAGATATGCAAGGGAAAATAACATTGTATTAGTTTGCCCAACAGCTCATAACAGCTTTTATGCAGATGATTACTTTGGCGAGGGTTATTTTACTTACATAACACAGGAACTCCCTTTAAAACTAAAAGAGATGTTTAATATTTCTTTTAATAGGAGTAATACATTTATAGCTGGTCTTTCAATGGGTGGCTATGGTGCAATGCTTTTAGGATTAAGAAGACCGGACTTATATGCAGCTTGCGCAAGTTTTAGCGGAGCTGTTGGAATGACTAAAAGAAATATTGATATAAACGATCCGTTTATGAAAAGATTTATGATGCCTATCTTAGGCCCTGGAATGCAAATGAAGCAAGAGCTTGATTTAGAGTCCCTCTTAGAAAATGTATCTAAAATGCCAACTAATGAACAACCAAGAATTTTACAAACTTGTGGAAAACAAGATTATTTATATCAAAGTAATGTAGATTTTAAAAACTATGCAAAACAGCTACCTGTAGATTTTACATATATGGAGTGGGACGGTGAGCATGAATGGGATTTCTGGGATAGAAGCCTTAGCTATGCCATAGATTTCTTTTTAAATAATGATTATAGCAAAAAATGCCACGGTGCTTGGAGCTTTCCTGTGAGTGTTGAAAAAAACACTTAAAATACATATTAAAGGGTACTATTTTTATTTATTTTTCATATAGTGTATAGTATCAATTACATTTTTAATTAAAACGCCTTAAAAGTTGTTACATTTAGGGCGTTTTTTGTTACACATTGAGCGTATCTGATGTAATATTTTTCAAAAAAATCCCAAAAAAATCTCAAAAAATTTAACTAAATACTGCATTTTATTGTGAAACTGTACTAAATGATGCGGAAAATAACAATGAAAAATATACAAAACTAACAAAGATATGTGATATTGAAAATTTCTTTGAAAAAAGTTTCAAATGTAATCGAGATGTAACATTGATATATTATGATTAGTTCAGAGTTAAAAATATTTCTAAATTTTTGGCTTTGAAAATTAAACAATGGATTGGAAAATGAGCGGGGCTCAAAAATCTAAAAGGAGAGAACATATGAAGTACTTAAACTTTATGAAAGAAAACAAAATGTTTACAAGACTTACGAGTTTATTTCTTGCATTCGCAATCACAGTATCTTTAATTAATATAGATACTAATGTATTTGCAACACAAGAAACAACTGGCGAAGATGTTAGCGTTTCAACGCAAGACATCAACACGCAAGTAAGCTCAAAACTTGTAAATGGCAAAGAGGTTATGGAAGTAACCTTTGAAGCAAACACACAAGGAGCATTTATTACAGATATACAAGTGCCAGAAGGCGTTGTATTAGAAGGTAATGTTGCAAAATTCGAGGCAGCGACAGTTGCACCATATGAATTTTTAATTAATTACACTCTACCTGTAGTAGAAGCAGCGGATGAAGCAACAGCTACACCTGCACCGACAGATGAAGCAACAGCTACACCTGCACC
>CAYJFZ010000017.1:15034-17738 GCA_964369975.1 uncultured Oscillospiraceae bacterium | reverse complement strand
ATGAAGCAACAGCTACACCTGCACCGACAGATGAAGCAACAGCTACACCTGCACCAACAGATGAAGCGACAGCTACACCTGCACCAACAGATGAAGCGACAGCTACACCTGCACCAACAGATGAAGCTACAGCTACACCTGCACCGACAGATGAAGCAACAGCTACACCTGCACCGACAGATGAAGCAACAGCTACACCTATGCCAACAAACGAGCCAGAAGAAGATGATTTAGGCGTTAAACCTATGTCATTAAATCCAAATGGCGATGAAGAAAAAGAAGAAGAAAAACTGGCAACAACTAATCACACAGCAACAGTTGTAGTTACTCCTTCATTATTAGGCTTAATTAATGTAGAAATGGCAAACGGCCCATCAGAAACAGGAATGTATATTGCATACATGCCTTCTTTAGCTGAGGGTGTTACAGTTAGCGATGTTCGTTTATTAGGTTATGAAGACTTAGAGTTAACAACTATAACTGAAGATGGTTTAACAGTAGAAGCATTTGATGTGCCTGCTGATAGACTACCTACAGATGCTTTATACACATTAGAAGTTGACTTTGTAGTAAACGGTGTAACTCATACAGCTACATATACACATGAAGAAACTGTTATTAATCAAATGTCACCAATGATGACAAGAGCAATGCCATACACACAAACAATAACAGGCACACGCGGTGGTAGTGGTTCAGCAGATGACCCTTATATAGTATACTTAGGTGAAACTGTAAACTATAAAATCACATTAAACTGGGATAATTATAATGAAAATACAGGCGGCTTAGGAATATTTGTAGATCCTAAATACGAATGGGTTAAAACAAAAGCATATACTAGCGATTCAGATATAATATCACACAACGGCCACACAAATAATCAAAGAGTTGGTGGTGTTGATTTAACATTAACTCCAAATGGAAAAGGCTTAGTTCAAGTGGGCTTAACTACAACAAATTATGATAAAGATATTTTATCATACTTCTATGTAATGGAAAAACCAGTAACCCCAAACTCTGATTCAGCGGTAAACGGCTTAAATCCTGGCGAAGTAGGCGTTGAAAAAACAGCAAGCTGGGTTAGTGGCTCAACTACTGATGCTGAAATCGAATTTACTTTACAAGGTAACCCAAAAGACCCAGGCGCTGACATAGTTATCGTTGTTGATAAATCTGGTAGTATGGTAAAGCCTGATAACACAAAATGGGATGCAACAATGACAGCAGTTGAATCTTTAATGAAAGGGTTACTGCCAAATACAGACCCAAGCCAAAACTTAAACACAGTATCCTTAGTTTATTTTAGTTTTAGTAATGGAGATGATCCAAGTACGAAATTCAATGACACAGAAGGAAGTATCAACTTTACAAATAATCAAGCGACAGCTTTAGCAGCTTTAAATAAAACAAATTATAGCCTTGTAACAGGCGGTACTAACTATAATACAGCCCTTGAAATGGTTGAAGTTTATGCTAATACAAGAGTAGATAAAACAAGAGACTTCCATGTTATATTTATCTCTGATGGTAAGCCAAGTAGCAATAACTACGGCGGGGAAACAATAGCTGATTCTTTAGAAACAAACCATAATGCTACTATTCATACAGTAGGTATCCAAGTTGAAGATAGTGGCAAGGATCTAAAAGATATCACTAGCCCAGATGGCACATTTATTAACTTAACAGATGTTAGCTTATTAAATGGTGTTTTATCAGAAATCAGACAAAACATTCTACAAGCAGCTGAAAATGCAGTACTTGAAGATGTTATCGGTCAAGATTTTGAATTAGATCTTGTACCAGGCATGAGAGAAATCTATATTAGTGATAGCTCAGTTACTTACGAAATCGTTGGTGATAAATTAACTTTTGATGTAGGTACAATAGGCGAAAATCCAGTAACAATCAGAATTCCAATCCAATTAAATAGTTCTCATTCATCAGGCTTATTACCAACAAATGATAGTGCAACACTAACATACGATGGTATAGATGCGAATAATAACCCAATTATAGGCATTAAGTCAGACGCAACTGCAACAAGCGGTATCGCAAAACCTATGCTTTCATTAGATGGTCCAACAATCGCTATTACTTACTATAGAGTAAACGAGCAGGGTGACTTCTTACTTGCAGACGGTCGTGTAACAAGCTTAAAATCAAACGCAGTATTAGGAACAGTTTATTATGATGATGATAACGATGCAACTACAGCTTTAGCGTATAACAAAGCATACCAAATAAGCGGTGCTAATGAAAAACCAGCTGCTTATAACAATTACACATTATACACAGCTAATACAGCATACCCAGGCACAAAATCAGTTACTTTAACAACTACTAACAAAGATCAATCAGTTGAGTTCTTATTAGTAGAACCAGCATCAACAACAGCAAAAACATACACAATCAGACACTATATTGAAGGCCAAACAACACCATTTGATACAGATGTAGTTTCACAAACAGTAGCTACGACTGTAGATGTTCTTGATTTAGTTGACGCTGATATTGATACTTATGTAACAGCAGCACAAGCAACTCTAACAAACTATCAATTTGTAAACTATAAAATAGGAACAAGTTCATACGCTCAAACTCAAGATTTACCAGATGAAATTGCAGTAGGTGATTACTTAGATGTTTTCTATGCACAAGAAATGGAAGACAGAAGCTACACATTAAACTTCTACAGAGAAGG
>CAYJFZ010000017.1:0-14934 GCA_964369975.1 uncultured Oscillospiraceae bacterium | reverse complement strand
TTGATGTAATCTATGCACAAGAAATGGAAGACAGAAGCTACACATTAAACTTCTACAGAGAAGGCGAAGCAACAGCATTTGATACACAAGAAGTAACAGTATCAACATGGGTAGGAGCAACAAATGTAGCAGTTAATCCAACAACAGTAAACGGATACGTAGCAAGCTATGAACCAGCAAACTATGAATTCGTAAGATACGAAATGGCAGGCTCAACAGTATCACTACCAACAACAATAGCAAACGGTGGCGAAATTGATGTAATCTATGCACAAGAAATGGAAGACAGAAGCTACACATTAAACTTCTATAAAGAAGGTGATACAACACTACTTGCAACACAAGAAGTAACAGTATCAACATGGGTAGGAGCAACAGGCGTAGCAGTTAATCCAACAACAGTAAACGGATATGTAACAACACATACACCAACAAACTATCTATTCTCAAGATACGAAATTGATAATGCAACAGTAGCATTACCAACATCAGTAGATAATGGTGAAGACATTAATGTTTACTACGCACAAGACCCTGCAAAAACTTTAGTATTAAACGCTCTTGGTTACACAGGAATGTACGATGGCTATAGCCATGATACATTATTACAATCAAGTATTAATGTAACAGACGCTTTAACTACACCAACAAACCTAAACAACATAACATACACATTAGAATGGTCTGATAGTGTAGATGGCACATACGAAGAAGTAACTTTCTCAACATTTAACCAAGATGGTTCAATTGATGTAGCAGGTACTTTACCATTAATCAAAAACTTTGGTACAGATACTATCTATGTAAGAGTTAAAGCTAATGGTTATAACACTTCAGATGCAATCGAAGTAAGATCACAAGTTTCAAAAGCAGAGTTATTATTAACAGCTAACAGCTTAAGAATGCCTTACGGCGCAACAGCAGTTCCAAGCTTAAGCTATAGTATCTCAGGATACATGCCTGGCGATTCAGCAAGTAATGTAACAATAACAAATGAAGGTAAAATCACTTTATCAACAACATTTAACCCAGTTACACTACAAACTCGCTCAGCAGGCACATACCCTGTAACTATAACATTACCAACAGGGGCAGATGAAGCGACAGCAGAAAACTATACATTAAGAGCAGTTAATGGTGCTATCACAGTTACAAAAGCAACTTTAACATTAAGCCCAGACGCAATAGCTGATATTTTATACGGTGATTCATTAGCTCAAGGAATTTTAACTTACTCAGCTGTAGCAGGCGAATTAAAATACGGCGAAACATTAGACGAAGCTTTAGAAGGCGAAGAAAATATTTCAGTAACAACTGATTATGACACAACTGATGCTACTAAGCGTAATGTAGGTACATACAACATCTTATTAGATGTACCGGCTACAGTAACTTCAACAAACTATGATATAGTTACAGGCACAAACAAAACATTTGAAGTTGATCAAGCTACATTAGTAGTAAGACCAGTAAGACAATTATTAATTTACACACAAAGATACACAGGAATTGAATATACAGCAAGCGGATATCAATATCAAAGTGAAGATCATGCTTGGTTAAGAGGTATCTTAGGAACAGATGTATTTGAAATCCAAGATGTAAATGGCGCAGTAATTCCTGTAAATACACTTTTATCTACAGGAAGATACAATATACTAAAAACAGCGAATGCTCCTACATCAACAGACTTTAACGGCGTTAAAGGTAACTACAAAGTTGAGTATGAAATTACAAGTAATGAAATTGTTGAAGTACTTGAAAATGAAGAAGGTGCATACATAAATGCACAACCATATGTTGGGATTTACGATGGTTTAGATCATGGTATATTTGAAACATTAGGAGTATCTTTTGTAGATACTGAAGGTGAAGTATTCATACCTAATGCAGATGAATTCTACTTTGAATTCTCAACTGACGGCGGTGCTTCATGGATAGGCCCAGACTTCGACGGTCAAGCGGTTGAAGACTATATGCCAACAGTTAGAAACGTAAGAGATACAAAAGCTGTTCAAGTAAAAATGATTGCTAAAAACTTTGGCGAAGTAATTGTTTCACACGGCTTTGACCCTGATACAGAAGAAGAATTTGAATTAGTAGCAGAAGTTTTACAAAGATCAGCAGCAATCACAGTAAATGGTGGTTACACAAAAACTGCAGGTGCAGCTGACCCTGTATTTACAGCAACAGTTTCTGGAACAGTAGCAGGCGAATCATTAAACTACATATTAGTTCGTACACCTGGTGAAACAGTAGGTACAGTATACCCTGTAAATGTTCACGTAAATGGCTCATCAGTACACGATAACTACTCAATTACACCATATCATGGTTCTATCACTATTACAGCAGCAATACCTGTTATAATAGAAGAGGAAGATACTCCTTTAGATGATACACCAGATGATGAAGAAGTAGTAATCGAAGAAGATGAAACACCATTCGATGATGGCGAAGATGTAATTATCGATGAGCAAGATGTACCATTCTCAAGCGGCGCATCATGGGCATTAATCAACTTACTATTAGCTATCTTCACAGCGTTAATCAGCTTAGCACTAATCATTACTTACTTCAAAGGTAAAGATGATGAAGAATGGGATATGGACGAAGCAGAAAGAAAACGCAAAGGCCAATTCAGAATTCTAAGTGCGGTAATCGCAATAATTGCAATAATCACATTCATTTTAACTGAAGATATGTCAAACCCTATGGTTCTTATCGACAGATGGACTATTCTAATGGCAATATACACAGCTATTCAATTAATCGTTGCTCGTTTAGCAAAGAAAGAAGTTGAAATAGAAGAAGAAATCCAAGAATAATTATTGAATAAATCTTAATTTAAAAACACCCTTTTACGAAGGGTGTTTTTATTTTAGGAATTAATAATTAATTAAATACTACGAGGATTTAAATAAATTGAAAATTATAAGCTTATATTATTAAGAAATATTAAAAATTACTTTTATTTTAATATAAATAGTGATATAATTGAATAAGTGGAATATATTATATAAGTTTAGAAAAGAGGGGAAAATGATAGTAAATTCAGCTATGTTTTATGCAGGAATATTAATGGTGGTAATGGCTTTGCAAAATTATGCATCGTTTATTTTCACTGGAAGAATGCTTGGAGATATAAGGTTAAGTAAGGCGGTAATCGCAGTTATATGTATAATTAACTCTATAGCTTTTACGGTGGTGATTTTTTATACAGGAAATATTTCTTCACTACATTATTTAGGATTTCTTTTAGTTATCACTATAGAATTTAGCATAGCTTTTAAAAATGACTTTATAGGTATTTGTACTTGTAGTACAGCAATTATTTTACATGTTTTAGCTTTAAGGGCGATAATAGTATCAGTTTTCTGTTTATATTTTAAGTTGCAAATCCAGCAAACAACGAATGATCAAAAACTGTTTTGGATAAGTACTATTTTAACTTTTGCTATACATTCTGTTGTACTGTTTATAGTTATGAAAATCATCCCTTCAAAATATTTAAAAATAATAAATCAAAACAAAGAATTTTCATTTTATCTATGTTTAATGTGTATAACATTCGTTGTATATATGATATTTAATGGAAGCGTTTATGGTTTAGTGCCAGTAATTCAATCATCTCCATTAAATCAAATTTTATTATCAACAGCTTTTTTATCTGCAATTTATATAGCCCTTAGTATGATGATAAAAATGGTGAATTTATATGAATATAAAGAAAAAAATGAAGCGCTTGAAAAAATTATTACAAAAGATAGTGTTTATAAATCAGCCTTAGTTGAAAGGATGGATATTGTATTAAGAATAAATTGTACAGAAAATAGGATAACTCACTTTTTAAGAAAAGGTGAGGAGCAAAGTGTTGAAAAATTGCCTATTTACGATAAGTATATAAGAGATTTTATAAATGCAGTAGTTCACGATGAAGATAAAGATGATTTATTAAATTTAGCTACAAAAGATAACTTTATAAGGAGTTACTATAAAGGCTTAAAAGAAATAGTAAGTGAATATAGAGCAAAATCTAATAGTGGCAATTATATCTGGTATCAGTCGCATGTAAGTCTTATGCAAAATGAAAATGGAGATATAATAGCTACAAGTACCATCACCGATATAGAAACAGAAAAAGCTAAAGAACTCCACTTAAAAGAAAAAGCAGATAGAGACACACTAACAAATGCTTTAAATCGTTCAGCTGCTAAAAAACAAATAACAAAACATATTTTAGAAAATAGGCACGGTGCATTATTTGTAATAGATTTAGATAATTTTAAAGCTATAAATGATAATTTTGGACACGCTTATGGTGATGAAGTTTTAAAAGGTGTTTATGAAGAATTAAGCAAGATTTTTAGAGAAAAAGATTTAGTAGCTCGTTTTGGAGGCGATGAATTTATTGTATTTTTAAAAGATTCATCGGATATGAAAATAATAAAAGAAAAAGCTCAAAATATTTGCGATAGCGTAAAAAGTGAGCATCTTACTAAAAATAATGAAAAAATAGAAGTGACAGTGAGTGTTGGCGTTGCATTGTATCCATTTAATGCACAAGACTATACTCAGCTTTTTAAAGCAGCGGATGAAGCTATGTATATTTCTAAAAACAGTGGTAAAAACAGGTATAATATATATTCAGATAAGCTGTTTTTACAATAAGAAAGAGGAAAAGCGATGATTTTTAATGCAATGCCAGTTTACTTGTCATTGGTTATTTTAATAATTATTTACTTTAATTTAGAAAAAGATAATGAATTTAAAACAGCAAGATATGTAATGCTTAGGGTAATGTGCTTTTGCACTTTATTAACTAATGTTATTACTATAATTTCAACTATTACTTTAAATAGCTATTTTAATTATCCTTTATGGTTAGTAGAAAGCTTAAAAGTTTTATATTTTATTTTTATACCGAGCACAGCCTATGTTATGTTTTACTATGCTGTAACTTTGACTTATAATAAAGCATCAAAAACAAGAATAAATAGGAATTGGGTATTAGCGAGTTTGCCGTATCTTGCTTTTATAGTATTTATTTTATTTAATTATGTCTTTCACCAAGTATTTTATATTAGTCCAACTGAAGGCTATCAAAGAGGCCCCTTTGCTCAAATAAGCTACATTCCAGCAGCATTTTACTTATTTGGAATAATTATTGTTTATTTAAAAAACAAACAATCACATAATAAAGGCGAGCTTCGCACCTTATGTGTAAATATAATTGTTTCAACATTAATAACGGCAACACAGATTTTTTACACCGATATTTTATTATCACCTTTTGCAAGTACTGTTGGCGTTTTGATGATATTTTTATATATACACAACCAAAATAAAACAAAAGATAGTGTAACAAAATTAAGTAATAGGCAGTCTTTAATGGATGATATAACAAAGGCTGAAAGCTCTTTAAGAGAATTTTCAGTGTTTGTTTTAAGTATTAGAAATTTTAAAGGAATTAATGATAAGTATGGCTTGCTTTTTGGCGATGAAGTCCTTGAAACAACAGCAAATTATTTAAAGAGTTCGTTGGGCGAAGATATGGTTTATAGATATAGTGGAGATGAATTTGCTATCCTCATTAAAGATATGAGCGATACAAAGGAAAGACAAATTATAAATATATTTCAAAGATTTAAAAGTTCTTTTGATATTGCAAATGAAGAAGTTCATCTAAATGTTGTATATGCAAGGGTTGATTATCCTCAGTTTTCATCAGATATAAAAACATTAATATCAACTGTTGACTATGCTATTTCTATTTTAAAAAGTAATAATGATATAGGGAATTACTTATATGATATAAAAGTAAGAACAGAAATGCAAAATAGAAATATAATGGAACAAAGAGTAAAAGATGCTATTCAAAACGATAAAATTATAGTGCATTATCAGCCGATTTATGATATTAATGCTAAAAAATTTAATCACGCTGAGGCATTATTAAGACTAACAGATATGAAGCAAAATCCTGTTAATATAGGCGAATTTGTTTCAGTGGCTGAAAAAACAAGGTTGATAATTGAGATTACTTATATCATCATAGAAAAAGTATGTATAGATTTAAAGGAAATGTTAGAAAATAAAAAAATAGGAGATTACTTTGAGGCTATATCAATAAATTTTCCGTATATTTTATTTTTACAAGAAGACTTGCAAGAAAGAATTTTGTCTATATTACAAAAATATAACATACCGCCAACTATGATAAGAATTGAAATTACAGAGAGAACCTTAGTAGGTGATGCAACAGCAGTAAGAGAAGTTATATTTAATTTACAGCAAAAAGGCTTTGTTTTTGAACTTGATGATTTTGGAGTTGAGTATTCAAACTTAAATGTTTTAATAAATCTTCCTTTTAACATAGTTAAAATTGATAAAAGTCTTATTGATAATATAATGAAAACTCAAGAAACTAAAGATTTTTTCGCTCATTTAATGCAGAGTATTAAAAGCTTAGAAAGAAAGGCTATAGCAGAAGGGATAGAAAATGATATCCAGTTTAAGTTTTTAAAAGAGTGTAATTGTGATTATATTCAAGGCTATATTTTTTCAAAACCTTTACCGCTTAGTGAATTAAAACTATTTTTAAATGAAAAAATAAATGATATTGATACAGTTAGCACATAAAAAAAGGAATGCTTTTGCATTCCTTTTTATTATCTAAAAGTAATATGGTATTCACTTTTATCTAATGTGTGATTTTCTAATACCCAAGGTATCCATTTTCCAAAAACCACTTCATCTTCATAACTTGCCCATAATGCTAAACCTTCGTGATTTTTTAGGTAATCGTAGTTTTCAGCTAAAGTTCTATTTCTCTGATTTGTGATAATTTCAATGTAATACTCAGCTAAAATTATTTGTTCTTCTTTATCGTCTGTTATGCTCTCGCTTATAGAATAGGCATTCTCATGAAGATTTAAAAGAAAAGCTTCATCTGCGTACTTTTTAAAATTTAAAAGCGTTTCGTCTTCTATGCCATTAGATAAAGCCCAAGAATCAACATCTACAAATTCGTCTTTATAATTGATGCCATTATCCGGATTATAAGCAAGACTTGCATAAATATGAGGGTAGGAAATAGGCGTTCCTACTACGAATTCTACTATGCTTTCATCATCACTATAAGCTATAAAGCTTCCGTGCCTGTGCCCGCTTACATAAACAGGTACACCGTATTTTGAAAGTAAGGCTTGTAATTCATCGCCCCTATCGATATTATAATGAATTTCATAACCTGGCATTATATGCTCTATTAAATTATGATGAGAAAAAGGCAGTACCATTGCGCCATTTTCTAAAGCAAGCAGTAAACATTCCTCAATCCAAACTAAGGTCTCAACGCTAATAGTAGCAGCTAAAGAGCTTGTTTTATCATCGTACAAATTAAAATCCAAAGACAAAAGCCATAACTCATCATTCACGCTGGAAAGATAACTCATACTATCCTCGTCTTTTGATATAGCTTCACTAAAGCCAAGGTCAAAATACATTTTTTCTAAATCTTCTACACTCACTCCGCCGTCAACATCGTGATTGCCCATTACAACAAAAACATCAGTGCCCATTTCTTCAATTTCACTTAATAAATCGGTAACGAAAGTATGCTCTGCTAACATACCGCTATTAGCTAAGTCACCGCATAGAATTAAAGTTTTTATATCGCTATTAGATATATCATTTATTAAAGCGTTAGTTATTTCATCTAAATTTTCAGTACGATGACCAGATTCATATCTTTGCCAATGTAAATCAGAGGCAATTAAAATTTCTTGTTTTGTACTGGGGAAAGGTAAAAAGTTTTCTGTGCTAATTTTTTCGCTACAGGCTGTAAGAAGTAAAGTAAAAAGGAAAAAAAGAGTTAATTTTTTCATTATAAAATCCTATCTATTTTTATTATAATTATAGCAAAGTTTAATCACCTTAACAAGTAAATTATAAAAACTTATATTAATATTAGTAATAACAAAGCAGAATTTTAAATACCTTAGAAAAAATATCAAAAAAAACTTGACTATCCCGTTACGGTATAGTGTATTATATACTTAAGTAGAAAAGGAGTAAAGTATGAAAATAAACGAAGTGGCAAAATTAAGTGGTGTAACAGTGCGCGCATTACACTATTATGATGAAATAAATCTTTTAAAACCAAAAGAGGTAAATGAAAATGGTTATCGAGATTACAATGAAGAAAACCTTGAAACATTACAGCAAATTTTGTTTTTTAAAGAGCTTGACTTTCCGCTTTTAGAAATTAAAGAAATAATTCAAAATGAAAATTTTGATAAAAATCTTGCTTTAATGAACCATAAAAATCTACTTATTAAAAAAAGAGATAGGCTAAATGATTTAATTAGTCTATGTAATACAGCATTAAAAGGAGAAAAGGATATGAGTTTTAATCAATTTGATATGTCTAAAATAGAAGAATATAAAAAGGGCGCTAAAGAAAAATACGCAGATACAATAGCTTATAAAGAAAGCGAAGAAAAAACAAAAAACTATAAAGAGGCTGATTATAAAAAAATTAGTGAACAAACAAATGAAATATTTAAAAAGTTTTATTTAATAAAGCATCTTTCACCAAAAGAAAAAGAAGCTCAAGATTTAGTAAAAGAGTGGCAGGATTTTATAACTAATAATTTTTATACCTGCACAAACGAAATCTTACAAGGGCTTGGCGAAATGTATGTGCAAGATGAAAGCTTTAAAAAGAATATTGATAAGCAAGGCGAGGGAACAGCCCAGTTTATCTCTATGGCTATAAAGGAATATTGCAAAAAATAGCAAAACTTAAAAAACAGTTTAATTTACAACTGATAAAAGTATCTTTTAGCAATCCAAAGCCTTATAATCTGCTCCGATTTATAATATATAAATAGACTGACTACGACTAACTGCGTTAAATCTTTTTATAAGGTGTAAAGCATTATTGCAAAGATTAAAAAGCAAGACAGAAAACTCTGTCTTGCTTTTGTTTTTATTAAAACTGTAATTAAATTATAGCTTTCTGCGTAATATTTAATATATAATAAATGAAAGGTGATAGCTATGTTTAGTGCATTATTCGGCTTTATTGTATCTCAAATGCTGTTTTTAGCTTTGCATTTAGAAAATAGAGTTTTACCAAAACCATTAGGACAAAAAGAAGAAAAAGAGGAGTTTTTAAAGTATCACGAAGGAGACTTAAAATCAAGGGATAATTTAATAAAGCATAATTTAAGATTAGTAGCTCACATTGCAAAAAAATACTATCAAAAAGGCATAGAAAATGAAGATTTAATGTCCATAGGCACTATTGGTTTAATAAAAGCTGTGCAAAGTTTTTCTTATGAAAAAAATGTAAGGTTTTCTACGTATGCCTCAAGATGTATAGAAAATGAAATTTTAATGTCTTTTAGAAAACTAAAACAAAATGATAATATGGTCTACTTAGAAGAAAAAATCGAAGTTAGCAATGATGCTTCACAGCTAACATTAAAAGATAGTATTAAAGATAGTTTTTCAATGGAGGATTACTGCGAATCAAAAGAGTTAAAAAAGGAAGTTATGCAGATAGTTTGTGATAAACTAACAGCCAGAGAAAGGCAGATAATAATAATGCGCTACGGCTTATCTGAAAATGATCCATTAACCCAGCAGACAATTTGTGAAATCTTAGGAATAAGCAGAAGTTATGTAAGTAGAATTGAGAAAAAAGCCTTAGAAAAACTAAGAAATGAGTTTGTAAAATCATAAAAACAATTCATAAATTATCATAATATGCTTGAATTAGCTACAAATAATAAAAGTAGGCTATTTTAAGCATATTTTCTTTATAAAAATTTACATAATTGTTGATTTTTATTACATATTGTTGTACAATAATATTAACTATGGTTATAAAGGAGTTAATGTATGGATAGAGAGTTGTTTAACCGAAAAACGCTTTCAAAAGTATTTGGAATTTGCTTAGCTTTTACAGTTATATTTTTCATTTATGCTTTTGCTGTGTTTGAGTCCGATAAAACTCCTATTAACAATGAAGAATTAAATGAATACTCACAAAATTGGATATACTCATTACCTGATGAAGATGTAAAATATGCTATTAGTCAGCTACCTAAAACAGTGAAAAGTACACCGTATGAACCACTTTTATTAGAAAATACTCTGCCAGAGGATTTTAATGAGGGCGATGTTTTATTTTTTAGAAGTACGCAAGTATTTGTAAAGGTGTATCAAGGAGATGAATTGGTATACACATCAGGTCAAGATAGTATAAGACCTTTTAGTAAGTCGCCAGGCTCAAGATGGCATTTTGTGCGTTTATATAATACAGATGAAGAAAAAGTAGTTAAAGTAGAACTTACAAGTCCTTATAATGATGATGCTATGTCTATCCCTGAATTCTATACAGGCACAAAATCAGCGAGTATATTGCATATATTTAAAGTTAATAGCGTAGGTTTAATTATTTCAGTTATATTAATTTTTATATCATTTATTCAATTAGCCCTATACTTAGTGTTAAGAAATAGATTTAAAGTATCACAAATTAAATACTTAAGTTTATTTACTTTCTTAGCAGGGATATGGTCATTACTTGAAACCAAAACTTTAGAATTTTTTATAGTAGATACAGAGGTTTTAGTTATTCTATCCTCATCACTATTAATTTTAATTACAACATCATTTTTGTTTTTCTTATGTGAAAACTATAAATTTTATGTTAAAAAATATATAAACTTTATGATATTTTTAAACATTTATGTTTATGCTATTTTGATGATACTACAAATTTTAAATATCTTTGATCTTTTTGAATTGATAGATATTCCGGCAATAATAATAGTAGTAGAAATTGCCATTTTCCTAATGATTTTATCTTATGAAACAATAGTAAAAAGAAATAAAGATTTATATATAATAGGTATAGGCGGCGGCTTATTATCTATTTTCACACTATTAGAATTAACATTATTTTACATTAATCCGGATTTACTTTTTGCCGCATTCTTTAGAGTAGGTATGCTGTTATTCTGCTTAATGCTTTTAATTGATATTTTCGTATCAGTATCAAAGCTGTTAAAAGATGATGGCGGTCACGATATGCTAAATAAAGTAATAAACACTGATATAGATACAAATTTAAGTAGTAGAGCAAAATTTGAAGCTGATATGAGAGAATACAGCAAAAATAAAGAAAATTTAAAAGATTTAAGTATTGCAGTATTTGATTTAAACAATCTAAAAATTGTAAACTCTAATCAAGGCTATGAAGCAGGCAATCAATTAATAAAACTAACTGCAAAAGTTATATCAGATAGCTTTTCACATTTAGGTAAGGTATATAGAATAGGTGGCGATGAATTTGCCTTTTTATCCTTTAAAGTTACTGAAGATGGAATACCAAATCTTTTAAGGGCTTTTGAGGAAAACATCTTAATAAACAACAGTATAAACAAATTAAAAGTTAGTGTATCGTACGCATTTATACACTACGATGAAGAAATTGATACTTCACCTGACGATTTATTCCTAAGGGCAGATGATGAAATGACCGTGCAAAAAATCCATAAAAAAAGCGGAATGTAATTATCGACAGAAAGAGGTTTATTATGCTTTGTGATTTTAAGAAATTTGAGCTAAGTGAAGAAGTAAAAGTATCAAAAAAAGTTAAAAAAATGCAGGAAGATTTAGCTGTATTACAGCAGAAAATCAAGGAAAAAAACATCCCTGTCATCATCATAGTAGATGGCTTTTGTGCAAGTGGTAAAGGCAGTATGATAGGCTCTATTACTGCAAGAATGGAGCCAAGGGCTTATAAAGTGATAGCTAAAGGCAAAGAATTAAGCGAGGATAAAAGAAGACCATTTTTATATAATTATTGGTTAGATATTCCTAAAAAAGGCGAGTTTTGCATTTTAGACAAAGGCTGGTATTCTAAAGCGATTGATGATATAAATCATAAAAGCGATGAAAAAGTAGATATTATAAAAGAAGCTATCATTTTTGAAAGGCAATTAGTTGATGATGGCTATTTTATCATTAAGTTTTTTTTGAATATTAATGAGGATACACAAAAAGATAGATTAGAAAAATTATTAGATAATAAAGCTACAGCTTGGAGAGTATCCAATGACGATTTAAAAGAGAACAAGCATTTTAAAAAAGCAAAAGAAAAAAGAAATGTATTGCTCAATTTAACTAATAAACCATATTCAAAATGGCATATTATTGACAGTAGCAAGAAAGATTTAAGCGAATATCAAATTTTAAACATACTAAAAAGTGAAATCGGAAACATCGTAGATAACTCTGTTAGTAAAACAAATGAAGTTATACAAGAAATAAAAACACAAAAAATACAAAAATTAAGTGAAGTAGACTTATTAAAAGAAGTAAGTGATGAAGAGTATAAAGAGGAGTATAAAAAAGAAAAGGCAAAACTTAAAAAACTCCATAGCGAGCTTTATTTAAAAAAAGTGCCTGTTGTAATAGCTTTTGAAGGCTGGGATGCAGCTGGAAAAGGTGGGGCTATAAGAAGACTTTCTTGGTCGCTTGATTCAAGAGGCTGCACAGTATCTTCAATAGCAGCACCGACAAAAGATGAACTGGCAAAGCATTATTTATATCGTTTTTGGAATAAGTTGCCCAAAGACGGGCATATAGCAGTCTTTGATAGGTCTTGGTATGGTAGAGTTATGGTGGAAAAAATAGAAGGCTTTACTGAAATTGATAGATGTTCTATGGCTTATAAAGAGATAAATGAATTTGAAAAAACTTTAGCTGATTTTGGCACGGTTGTTTTAAAATTCTTTATCCACATAGATGAAAAAACTCAATTGCAAAGATTTACAGACAGGCAAAATGATCCCCAAAAGCAATATAAAATAACAGATGAAGATTGGCGCAATAGACAGAAATGGCAAGAGTATGAAACAGCTATTGATGAAATGCTACATAAAACTAATACAGAGCATGCTCCTTGGATAATTGTAGAAGGCAATAATAAAAAGTATGCAAGGTTAAAAGTGTTAAAAACTGTTAGAAAAGCTATTGAAAAAGCCTTAGAAGATGCATAAAATTTTAGTATTATAAATTTTAAAATTGTATAAAAACAAAACACCTACCCAAAATAAAAAGGGTAGGTGTTTTTATGTATGAAAAAAGATTAGTGGCAATAATAGTTTCCTTTTTTATTTTTGCGTTTGTTTTACAAATTAATATAGTGGAGATTATCTGCTTAGACTATGGGCAAGCAGCTATAAAGCAAACAAATAAAACAATACAAATTTCAACGGGCAGAGCAAATATAGTAGATGCTTCTTTTAATGCCATAACAGGCACAAAAACTCAATACAATGCCTTAGTTGAAACTCAAGATGCAAATTTGCAAAAAATATTTAATTCTTTATCAGATGAAAATAAAATAAAATTTAATAATCAAATACAAGATTATAAAAGAGTAGTAGTAGAAGTCGAAACTCCAATAGAGCAAGAAATACTCTATATTACAAAACAACGCTACACTTCAAATAATATAGCACAGCATATTATAGGCTATACGAACATTGATAATGTAGGAGTTAGTGGTATAGAAAAAGCCTTTGATGAAAAGCTGAACGACAATGGAGAAATTTTAGAATTAAATTTAAAAGTAAATGGTAATGGCGATGTTTACGGAGATATAATTCAAAATATCTCAGAAAGAGAAGAAGTATTAAGTTTAACTATAGATAATTCTATTCAGCGATTAGCAGAGTCAATAGCAAAAGAATACATCACTAATGGCTCGATAGTAATAATGGAAACAAGAACAGGAAAAATTAGAGCAATAGCCTCAACACCTATTTATGATGCAAATAATGTAGAAGATTATTTAGAAAGTGAAAACTCTCCATTATTAAATAAAGCTTTTTTAGCGTATGAGCCGGGGAGCGTTGTTAAGCCTTTATGGGCAGCACTTGCCTTAGAAAATGGCTACTCTATGCACTCGGTATACGAATGCAAGGGGCAAACGGAAATAAATGGTCATATTTATGGCTGTGCTAACGGTACAGCTCATGGCATAGTAGATATGCAAGAAGCCTTAAGAGTGTCTTGCAATGGTTATTTTATTAACCTTTATTATCAGCAAAGACCGCATTGGATGGCACAAATGGCAAATCAAATGAATTTTACAAATAGTATAGAACTTGCAGAAAATTACAAAACTAACAATGCTTATTTTCCGCAGTATGAAGACTTATTAGACCTTGGGAAAATATCTTCTGTAAGTTTTGGACAAGGTGAGTTTTTAACTACTCCAATACACATAACAGCTTATATGAACATCTTTGCAAACGATGGAGTCTATGTTTTGCCTAAAATTAGTCAAGGTATTTATGATGATGTAAACTATGATTTAATTGAAAATTTATATGAATATGAAGCAAAAAGGGTAATCTCACAAGAAAATGCACAGCTCATAAAAGAAATGCTTACTACAGTAGTAGATGAAGGCGCACAAGCAAGAGCAAAACCAGAATATCTTACAGCGGCAGGCAAAACAGGCACAGCACAAACAGGAATAGTAAAAGAAGATGGGGAAGAATTATTTAATGCTTGGTTTAGTGGCTTTTATCCAGCGGATAATCCACAATATACAATAACTGTGCATTTGTATGATGGTGGAGAAAGTTCATATAGTGCAACAAAAATTTTCAAACAAATTTGTGATCAGCTTTATTTTTTAATGTATCCCAATGTGGATATAGGGCAAGAAATTTTAATAAGTGAAGAACTTAATTATTAAAATACTGTTATTAAAAAAGTTTTTAAATTATAAAACTATTAAATACAATATAAAGTTGAGCATAAATAATATAATTTTATATTGCAAAATAAAAATCCACCAGCTTAGCTGGTGGTTTTGCTTTTACGGGCGTAGCCCTT
>CAYJFZ010000016.1:26005-32768 GCA_964369975.1 uncultured Oscillospiraceae bacterium | reverse complement strand
CAGAAAACCAAGAGAAGACAGAAATTTCGCTGACAGAAAACCAAGAGAAGACAGAGACTTCGCTGACAGAAAGCCAAGAGAAGACAGAAATTTCGCTGACAGAAAACCAAGAGAAGACAGAAATTTCGCTGACAGAAAGCCAAGAGAAGATAGAGATTTCAAAGACAGAAAACCAAGAGAAGATAATGGCTTTAAAGACAATAGAGACTCAAGAAGAAATAGATTTGATGATAAGGGTAAAAAAGAAGATAAGTTTTATAACAAAAGTAAGTCTTACAAAAATACTCAATTAGAAGAAAGCTACACAATGCGTCTATCAATAGGTAGAAAACAAGGCGCAACTCCTAATAATATTTTAGGTGCAGTGGCAGGCGAAAGTAGAATTGATTCAAAATTAGTAGGCTCTATTTCAATAAAAGATAATTACGCTTTAGTTGATATACCAAAAAATATTCAAGAAAAAGTAGTAAGAGCTGTAAACGGCACAAAAATTGCAGGCAAAAAAATTCAAGCACAATAATTAATAACACCCCTTATTATAGTAAGGGGTGTTTTATTTTATTAATAACTAAATGGAGTTAGAATTCATCAAAAACTAAACTATTTAAAAATAAAATAGCTTAGTTTTAATTGTCTTAGCTTTAATATAATTTAATTAGTGTTTTTTGCTTTTCGTAGACTATTATTATCCTTAGTCTATATTAAAATTAGCCGAACTATATAAAATGTATAGATTAAAAGGGATAAATCTTCACATAATTAAATAAAATAAAAATATCACTTGTATATCTGTTTATAATATATTAAAATATAAATATAAATGAAAGTGAGGGTTGTTATGCAAAAAGAAAAAAGAATAAATTTCTTGCTAAACACGGCATATTTTTTAGCAATCGGTGTTATTTTTTATATTATAGTTAAGTTTTTAGCTTCATGGCTACTACCGTTTGTTATAGCTTTTATTGTGGCTTATTTATTAAATCCAATAATTACTAATATGCAAAAAAAATCTAAAATAAAAAGAGGTTTTTGTGCTGTATTAATCGTTGCAATTTTTTATCTTATTGCTGTTATGCTAATATCTTTAATAGGCTATAGTGTGGGAGCATTTTTAGTTAATGTATTTTCAAGCCTTCCCACATTTTATGTAGAGAGTATTCAGCCAGGCCTTGATAATTTGTTAGATGCTTTAAATGCGACTATACTTTCAATAAATCCTCAAATTCAAACTTCAGTTAATTCATTTACCTATACTTTTTTTGAGTCCTTATCTAATCAAGTAACTCAAATTTCTGTAAATGCCTTGAGTGGGATAACAGTATATATTACAAAAATGCCTCAGCTTTTTTTATCAATATTAATTTCGATTATAGCCTCGTTCTTTATAGCGGCAGACTATAATAATATAGTAAAATTCATACTAAATTTATTTCCTGCAAAAACTAAAGATATCATCTTCGATGCAAGGGACTACGGAGTTAAAGTTTTAAAAAAATACTTAATATCATACTCGATTATAGTGAGTGTTACCTTTGTAGAATTGAGTATAGCCTTCTTTTTATTAGGAATAGAATACGCAGTTTTAATAGCTCTGGTCATAGCAGTTTTTGATATTATGCCAGTATTAGGAACAGGTGGAATAGTAGTGCCTTGGGCGATAATTTCATTATTAATAGGCGAAATTCCTTTAGGTGTGGGCTTATTTATTGTGTATTTTATGGTTACTATTATAAGGCAAATTTTAGAGCCTAAGGTAATTGGCGACCAAGTAGGCCTGCACCCAGTAGCAACACTTGCAAGTATGTATGTTGGTATACAAGCTTTTGGAGTAATTGGTTTATTTTTATTACCGATGAGTATCGTTATTTTAAAAGAATTATACACAGCAGGTAAAATAAAGCTGCCATTTAAAGAAAAATCGTAGTAAGGCTTTGCTGAACTAAAAAAACTAAAAAATATAATATACTAACAATAAAATGCAAAAATATATTATTTTTGCATTTTTTTATGAAAAATCAGTATGTAAATTTTGATAAAAAAATGGATAAATGTTTCTAAAATGTTATTACAAAATCTTTACACAGGCCATTTTTTTATGCGTTAAAAACAATTTTATACATTCAAAATTAGACAATATGCACAAGAATTGTTGAAAAATTGTTAAAAAAATAATTATTATGTTCAAAAATATTATTGACCAAAATACATAAATATGTTATTATATCTACATAGAAATTTGTTTTATCGTTGGCTATGTTTTAATAGGAAGATTAAAGCAAAATTTAACAACTATTTTTGAAAGGACAAAAATTTTATGAAAAAACTATTAGCAATTTTATTATCAGCTGCTTTAATGGTATCACTTGTTGCTTGTTCAAGCGATGAAGGAGCTACTGATGGCGGCGATGAAGGCATGGCACATAATGTGCATGTATTCTACTACTCATTCGCAGATACTTACATCTCAACTGTAAGAGTTGCGCTTGATGCAGCATTAGAGGGTTACGGCTTAACTTACCAAAACCACGATGCTAACACAAACCAAACAACACAAACAGAACAAATCTCAACAGCTATCGCAAGTGGCGCTACAATGCTTGTTGTAAACATTGTTGAAACAGGTTCTGACAGTGCAGCGCAAAACATCATCGATATGGCTACAGAAGCTGATGTTCCTGTTATATTCTTTAACAGAGAAATCTCAGATGATATGGTTAACAGCTATGCAAAATCAGTTTTCGTAGGTACAAACGCTTCAGAAGCAGGCCACATGCAAGGCGGCTTAATTGGTGAGTATGTATTAGAAAACTATGACATGCTTGACTTAAACGGCGATGGTACAATCCAATACATCATGTTCAAAGGTCAAGAAGGTAATGTTGAAGCTGATACAAGAACACAATATGGTGTTGAAGATGCTGATGCAGCTCTAACAGCAGCAGGCAAACCAGCTTTAGAATTCTATGATTCAGAAAACAGTGATAAATACTTAGTAGACCCAGAAGGTGCTTGGTCAGCAGCTGCTGCTCAAAACTACATGGCTACAGTATTAACACAATACAATGATGCTAATAACAACATGGTAGAACTTGTTATCTGTAACAACGACGGTATGGCTGAAGGTGCTATCTCTGCACTA
Source organism: uncultured Oscillospiraceae bacterium (assembly GCA_964369975.1). Lineage (GTDB taxonomy): Bacteria > Bacillota > Clostridia > Oscillospirales > Ruminococcaceae > RGIG3102. Next base: position 29,629 of record CAYJFZ010000016.1, on the reverse strand, counting down.
CAAACAGTTGACTACAATGTTGTAGGTGGCGAAAAAATGGTTCCTGTATTCGGCGTTGACGCAACAGATGCAGCTAAAACTTTAATTGCTGATGGCGTTATGACTGGTACAGTAAAACAAGATGCTGAAGGTATGGCACAAGCTATAGCTGATGCAGCTAAAGGTTATGCAGACAATGGCGATTTAATGAGCATGTTAGGCGATTACAACATCGACTCAAGCGTTGCTAAAGTTCGTATCCCTTACCAATTATACACAGGTGAATAATCCTTAGTATAATTAAATACAAACAAATTAAGCGTAGCTGTATGATATATTCTACGGCTACGCTTATTCTTAAAAATAGCTAAAAACAAAAAATTATGGAGGGCTTATGTCTGCTGATGTATTATTACAAATAAATAATGTAAGTAAAGAATTCCCTGGCGTTAAAGCGCTAGATAATGTTTCTTTGACAGTAAGACCCGGTACAGTACATGCCTTAATGGGAGAGAATGGAGCAGGGAAATCTACTTTGATGAAATGTCTATTTGGCATGTATTCTAAAGATGAAGGAGAAATATTTTTAGAGGGCAAAAAAATAGATTTTAAAAATTCAAAAGAAGCACTTGATAATGGTGTTGCTATGGTGCACCAAGAATTAAATCAAGCATTAAAAAGAAATGTTATGGATAATATTTGGCTTGGAAGATATCCAAAATCTGCAGGTTTTATAGTATCTGAAAATCAAATGTACACTGATACAAAAGAAATCTTTAAAGAATTAGGTATTAACATTGACCCCAAAACAGTTATGAGTGAGATGCCTGTTTCACAAAGACAGATGGTAGAAATAGCAAAGGCTGTTTCTTACAATTCAAAAATTATAGTTTTCGATGAACCTACCTCATCACTTACAGAAAAAGAAGTTGATCATTTATTTACAATTATCAATAAATTAAAATCTCAAGGATGCGGTATTATATATATATCACATAAAATGGATGAAATTTTTAGAATTTCAGATGATATAACAGTTATGCGTGACGGCAAATGGGTGGATACAAAGCCAGCTAAAGACTTAACTATGGATATGATTATTAAGTTAATGGTTGGTAGAGATTTAACAAATCGTTATCCGCCAAAAACAAACGAAGTAGGCGACACTCTTTTAAAAGTAAGGAATATGACTTCAATGTATTCCCATATAAAAGATGTAAACTTTGATATTAAACAAGGCGAAATAGTAGGCCTTGCTGGCCTTGATGGCTCTGGTAGAACAGAGGTATTAGAAAATCTTTTTGGCAATGCAACAAGAAAATCAGGAGATTTTGAAATACACGGCAAAGCAATAAAAAATAAAAATCCTAAAGATGCAATAAATAATGGCTTTGCTTTATTAACAGAAGAAAGAAGAGCTACTGGTATATTCGGGATTTTATCAGTTAAAGAAAATACAGTAATATCAAATTTGAAAAAATATGCAAAAGGTATCGTTTTAACTGATGGCAATATGAAGGAAGATACTCAATGGGCGATAAAGTCAATGAGTATTAAAACACCTACACAGGATACAAAAATCAGATCTTTATCTGGTGGTAACCAGCAAAAAGTAATTTTAGGAAGATGGCTATTAACCGAGCCGGAAGTTTTATTACTTGATGAGCCAACAAGGGGCATAGATGTTGGTGCAAAATACGAAATTTATCAACTGATTATAGACCTTGCACAAAGAGGCAAATCTATAATTATGGCATCATCAGAAATGGCGGAGCTATTAGGCGTATGCGATAGGATAATTGTTATGTCTGGTGGACAGGTCGCTGGTGAAGTAGATGCAAAAACAACTTCACAAGAAGAAATAATGACTTTAGCTGCAAAGTATGCTTAAGGAGGAAGAAAAAATGTCTGAAAAACAAGGGTTTTTAAGTAAGGTTAAAAATAAACAGGTGAACTGGAAGGAGTTTTTAATAGATAACTCATTATATATTTTTATAGGTCTTGCAGTTATTTATATACAAATTCAAAATCCTGCATTTTTATCAATAGGTTCAATTATTAATATCATTTCATTATCAGCTGCGAATATTCCTATCGCCTTAGGCGTTGCGGGATGTATTGTTTTAGCAGGTACTGACCTTTCAGGTGGTAGGGTTGTTGGCATAACAGCTTGTATCTCAGCTTCATTACTACAAGCAACAGACTACCCAAATAAAATGTTCCCGGATTTACCATTACAACATGTTATAGTAGTTATAGTAGTAGTTGTAATAGTGGGTGGTATTATAGGTTTATTCAATGGCTTATTTATATCAAGATTTAGCTTACACCCATTTATAGTAACACTTGCAACACAATTAATTTTACAAGGTAGCATTTTATTATACTTACAAAATGGCTCAAACAATGGTCAGTCAATTTCAGGTATGGATGAAAGTTATATTCAATTTATTAAAGGTAGCTTTTTAGAAATAGGCAGTGTAGACATACCTTACTATATAGTATACGCAGTAATTATTACAGCGTTTATGTGGTTTGTTTGGAATAAAACTATCTTTGGCAAAAATATGTTTGCAGTAGGCTCTAACACAGAAGCAGCTCACGTTTCAGGGGTAAATGTTGCAAGGACTACTGTTTGTGTATTTATTTTAGCAGGTATGATGTATGCCTTAACAGGCTTTATCGAAGGGGCAAGAATAGGCTCGAACTCAGCTTCAACAGGACTTAACTACGAGCTTGATGCTATCGCTGCTTGTGTTATCGGTGGTGTATCATTCGTTGGTGGTATTGGTAAAATTAGAGGTGTATTATTAGGCGTTGTATTATTAAAATTAATCTTCGTTGGCCTAAACTTCTTAAGCGTTGATGCTAATATGCAGTACATCGTAAAAGGCTTAATTATCTTAGCGGCTTGTGCTATAGATATGAGAAAATACTTAGTAAGAAAATAGTATTATGCAAGAAAATAATAATAAAGATTTAGAAAATAAAAAAAGAATAGCAAGAAAATTTAACATCTATGAAGGTGTTAATGTATCGGTAAATCAATTAAATAAGCTAATTATAGTAGTGCTAATAGTTTTAGCTGTTGTAATATTTCTTTTTGCAAATAGTGAAAATGGGCTAACTGTATCCTTTGATACTAATGGAGGCTCAAGAATAGAAGATGCAAAATATATGTATGGCGAATTGATTGATGAGCCAAAGCCACCTGTTAAAGAAGGCTATGAGTTTGTTGGCTGGTACAAAGATATAAATGGATTTTATCTATGGGATTTTGATGTCGGCATAGAACAAACCATGACCTTGTATGCTTTTTATATAGAAAAATAAAAAAACCGTATGTGCTTACTTTAAGCATATACGGTTTTTATGTCTGTTTAGTATTCTTCATATTAAATCTCTTCTCTTTGTTTAGCATAAGATTTTGAAGCGATTTCTAAAAATTTAACTACTGTCATTTTTCTCATTCCTTTTCTGTTTATTTACTTTAATTAGTATAAGTTTTCTTTAGTTGCATAAGATTGTGCAGCAAGTTTTAATAATGATGTAACTTTCATATTATTTATCTCCTTTCTTCGGCCATAGGCCGTTGTTAAGTGGTTTATCGTTTATTCTTGTTTTACTTTGATTAAACTAAATCTT
>CAYJFZ010000016.1:0-25905 GCA_964369975.1 uncultured Oscillospiraceae bacterium | reverse complement strand
CTTTGTTAGCATAAGACTGTGCAGCTAAATTTAATAATGATGTGATTTTCATAATTGTTTTCTCCTTTATTCATTGTTGTTTTAAGTTTTGTTTTGATTAAACTAAATCTTCTTTGTTAGCATAAGACTGTGCAGCTAAATTTAATAATGATGTGATTTTCATAATAGTATCTCCTTTATTCATTTGTTATTCAAAGTTTAATTTAATAAACTTTGAATGGGTCGTTTGCCTTGCTTTTTGATTTTTCAAGGCAAGATGTTGGGTTGTAAATGATTACTGTTTTTGTGTTCATACTCATCTTCTCCTTTGTTTTTGATAAGGCTTTTCGTTTCCTTATGTTATTAGTATAGCATGTAAGGAAGCTGGTGTAAGTGACTTACATCACATATTGCACAAAATAATGATACGCAAATTGTGCAATGTGTCAAAGACCTTAGTTGTATTGTATAAATAATATATGTTAAAATTATGAAAATTGCTACACGCTATTAAAATCTTATTCATTCATACAGTTTATAGAGGAAATTAGTATAGTTTTTATAATTTCATACAAAAGAAAATTAGCTAAATAAAAATAAAACCGCTTAACTCTAAATTTAGAATTAAGCGGCTTTATTGATTTTCACTATTAATCATCTTATAATTTCTTCCTTTTTTAAAAATTTTCTATCTATAATAAAACTACATTGTATGTGCTGTAGTGTATATTTAGTTGTAAAGTACATTGTATTCGATGTCATAAATTAAGGTCTTAGCCATTTTGCATTTATATAATGAATAAGGCTTTTATTAATAACAATTAACTCAAAAGTTAATTTAGAAGATTTTCACAGTTTAGAAAACAACTATCTTGGGTCTTCATTAGTTGCATAAGAATGAGCTGCAAGTTTTAATAATTTAGTAACTTTCATAATGCCTCTCCTTTACTGTGTGTATAAAGCTTATTTCCTTTTTTTCATTTTGTAGCTATCTTGGATCTTCATTAGTTGCATAAGAATGAGCTGCAAGTTTTAATAATTTAGTAACTTTCATAATGCCTCTCCTTTACTGTGTGTATAAAGCTTATTTCCTTTTTTTCATTTTGTAGCTATCTTGGATCTTCATTAGTTGCATAAGAATGAGCTGCAAGTTTTAATAATTTAGTAACTTTCATAATGCCTCTCCTTTACTGATCTGTGGTTTTGGGCGGTTGTCTTAGCCTTTAGTTAATAAACTTATAGTGAATCTCTTTTTTTATAGATTCCACTTTCAAGGCCAGATGTAGGGTTGTAAATTATAACATTTTGTAATTTCATACTTCATCTTCTCCTTTTCGTTTATTTAGGTTGCCTTCCTTGATTTCATTATAAGTGATAAACAGTAGCTTTTAAAGTGATTTTAGTCACATATTTTACAAGGGCAAAATAACTTTTTTGTATAAAGTATTAACATAAAAAGCAAAGTATACAACTTAAAAAAATCAAAATATGCACCTTGCATAAAAAATAGAGATACTTATGAATAAAGTATCTCTAGTTAATATTTTGTTAATAGAAAACTTTGTAAAAACTGACAAAAATAGCATATAAAATTAGTTAGCTAAAAAGCTATTCTAAAGGGAATTGCGTCCTATCTACAAAGTTTTGAGCTACTGTTTCATCGTCTTGCTGTCCTCTTTTATTATTTTCGATATCTTTAAGAGTAGAGTTTTTGGCATTTTTAGTGTAAGAATTTACCTGAATATTCTCTAAATTTTTCTCATTATCATACATAGGGAATTCTTCTAAAGGTGTAATCATATTTTCTTTTTTATCATTTACTTCTAAAGCAGCTAAAGTTTCTTCGTATTGCTTTTGCATCATCTCATCAAAGGTGTATACACCACTTGAAGAAGCAGGATAGCTATTTATTGGTTTACTTGAGTTTTGTAATTTTTTATGCGGTTTATATTTTTCAGCCATAATAATACCTCCTTTTGTATAGTGCTATTGTTTGCTTTTTAAAGGCTTTTTATTATGACAATTTTTACTTATAGAGTAAAAAAAGTGTAATTTTTTATTTAGATTTTCAATATATATAATAAAGTTATATAATATAAATAGAAAACTAAGGATAAATTATATATAAAAAACAAAAAGGAATGCTAAAAGCATTCCTACTTCGGTTTATTTTTTGTATCATTATTTTTGTTTTTTGCATCTATCACAGCCTGCCACATACAAGCAAGGCCTACAAAAATTAAAATAACACCCGTTAAGAGTAAAAGCCAGTTCATAGCCTCAAACTCACTAAAAGGAACCCTAAAAGCAGAAAGTATGTTACTTGTGCCTAAATATAAACTCATTAAACTCACTAATGCAAACATATATACCTCTTTTTAATACAATTTATATTAAGTATATAATAAAATTAAAAAAAAGCAAAGTAAAAGTTGAAAAAAATCTAAAATTTGTATATACTATTATATATAATGTAATAAAAAAATTTTTTAATATAAGGAGTACATCATGGCTATACCATACACAGGGCAAACACACTACGATATCGATTTAGGAGGCAGAATAGAAAAGCTTGATATAGCACCTGTAACAGATACACTGCACATAGCAAGTTTTGTTTTATTAGGCGATACAGAGCTTACAAACTACTGTGCAAAATTAATTTGCGAAAAAATTAAAGATGTAGAATATGACTATATCGTATGCCCAGAAGCAAAAGTGTTACCTTTAGCACAAAGTGTATGCACACAACTTGGCGAAAAAGACTTTGTAGTTTTTAGAAAAGGTATAAAGGCTTATATGCTAAATGCCATAACTACAACAGTAAAATCTATTACTACTCAAGGTGAGCAGACTATGGTAGTAGATGGAAGAGATGCAGATAAAATTAAAGGCAAAAAAGTATTACTAATTGATGATGTTGTTTCAACTGGTGGAACATTCAAAGCGATGGAAGTATTAACAGATAAGCTGGGGTGTGATGTAGTAGGCTATGCTGCAATATTAAAAGAGGGTAACGATTTTAATGTTGATAATCTATACTACATTCAGGATTTACCATTATTCATAGGATAAAAATATTTAAATTAGCCCTTATTTTTAATTATTTCATAGAAAACAAGGGCTTTTTATTAAAAAAATTGTATATTTTAATTAAAGAGTGTAAATTTTTCAAAATAGGTATTGACAAAAAAAACTAAAACATATAAAATTGCAAATAGTATGAAATACATTGTATTCATACTGATGCTGTATGTACTACTGTAGCTGATTAAATTTAATCAGTGTAACAAACCTTTTGCGGGGTGGTATAATTGGCATCGGCTGCGTAGAGGCGCAGTAATATTACCGCAAAGGGGTCGAGAAATGAAAGACAAAACTATTATCAGTCTCAAAGACATTGTTGTTGATTTCAACGGAGAAACCGTTTTAAGTGAATTATCACTTGATATCCACGATAAGGAATTTGTAACTTTGCTAGGGCCATCAGGCTGTGGTAAAACTACTACCTTAAGGATAATTGGCGGATTTTTAGAACCGAAGTCAGGCAGTGTTTTTTTTGACGGCGTAAACATTGTGGATTTACCACCTTATAAAAGACAGGTAAATACAGTGTTCCAAAAGTATGCTTTATTTTCACACTTAAATGTGTTTGAAAATGTAGCATTCGGATTAAGACTTAAAAAAGTCAATGAAAATGAAATCCGTACAAGAGTGTTAGAGATGCTTGAAATTGTAAACCTGAGAGAGTATGCAAGAAGAGATACTACCACTTTATCAGGCGGGCAACAGCAAAGGGTTGCAATAGCAAGGGCCTTAATTAATCATCCAAAAGTTTTATTATTAGATGAGCCTTTAGGTGCACTTGACTTAAAATTAAGAAAAGAGATGCAAAGGGAATTAAAAAGAATTCAGCAAGCTTTAGACATCACTTTTATTTATGTAACTCACGACCAAGAAGAAGCCTTAACTATGAGCGATACAGTCGTTGTTATGAAAGATGGACTTATTCAACAAATAGGAACACCTATGGATATCTACAATGAGCCTGTAAATGCTTTCGTAGCTGATTTTATCGGCGAGAGTAATATCATTGATGGTATTATGGTTAAAGACTTTTTAATCGAAATTAACGGTACACAGTTTGATTGTGTTGATAAGGGCTTTATGAGCAATGAGCTTGTAAATGTTGTAATTCGCCCTGAGGATATCGAAATTGTACCGGCGACGCAAGGAAGTTTGCAAGGCGTTGTAAAAAGTGTAACTTTTAAAGGGGTGCATTATGAGATATCAGTTGAGCAAGGTGGCTTTGACTGGCTAATCCATTCTACGCAAAAGCAACAAGAAGGCAATTTAGTTGGTATGAATATCGGTCCTGAAGAAATACATATTATGAAAAGAATGAGGGACTGAGTATGAAGACTAAATATGTTGGACTTCCTTACATAGTATGGATGACAATTTTTATATTTTTACCTTTATGTTTAGTTATTTATTTTGCTTTTACAACACCAGAGGGTAGCTTTACCCTGAGCAATATGAGCGAACTTTCAAAATATGCGACTGTCTTTTTAGGCAGTATACTACTCGCTGCAATAGCAACTGTAATATGTTTATTGATATCGTATCCTATAAGCTATATGATATCAAGACTAAAACCAACACATCAAAAGATTATGCTGATGATAATAATTTTGCCGATGTGGATGAACTTTCTTTTAAGAACATACGCATGGATGTCCTTACTTGAAAACAATGGTATAATAAACACATTTTTAGGCTATTTTGGCATTGGCCCTTTTGAGATGATAAACACAAGCGGGGCAGTAGTATTAGGTATGGTGTATAATTATCTACCATTTATGATAATGCCACTGTATTCAACGATGGTAAAAATAGATCATTCATTAATAGAAGCAGCGCAAGACTTAGGCGCTAATTTATGGCAAGTGCTTTTTAGAGTGTTTTTACCTTTAAGCATTCCAGGAATAACTACTGGGATAACTATGGTATTTGTTCCAAGCTGTTCAACATTCATTATTTCAAGAATGCTTGGCGGTGGTAACAGCTTTATGATTGGTGACTTAATTGAAATGCAATTCTTAGGCAATACATATAATCCACATTTAGGCTCTGCTATGGGGCTTGTATTAATGGTGTTAGTACTATTATGTATGAGTGTAACTAACGGCTTCGCTACAGAAGACACGGAGGTGACATTCTAATGAAAAACTTAAGAAAATTTTACTGGGCATTTGTCTTAGCTTTTTTATACTTGCCGATTTTTGTAATGATAACTTTCTCATTCAATTCAAGTAAAAGTCGTACAGTATGGACGGGATTTACTACTCAGTGGTATACAGAGCTTTTTAAAGATGAAATAGTTGTGCAAGCGTTTTTAAATACAATTATTGTAGCTATTTTATCAGCAGTAATTGCAACAGCCCTTGGAACGATAGCGGCAGTTGGAATAAATGCGATGAGTAAATTTGAAAAGGCTTTAGTAATTAATATAAGCTATATGCCAGTTGTAAACCCAGAAATTATTACAGCTATTTCAATGCTATTATTATTTAATGTATTTAAAGATTTTATAGGCTTTGAATTTGGCTTAATAACACTTTTAATATCGCACATAACCTTTAATTTGCCTTATGTAATACTATCTGTACTACCTAAATTAAGGCAGATGGATATGAGGGTATATGAGGCAGCTTTAGACCTTGGTTGCAATCCAAGGCAGGCGTTTTTTAAAGTAATTATCCCAGAAATATTCCCAGGAATAATGACAGGATTTTTAATGGCACTTACCTTTTCTATAGATGACTTTGTAATTTCATACTTTAACTCAGGACATACACAAACGCTACCTGTTGCTATTTATTCAATGACAAGAAGAAGAGTAAGCCCTGATATGTATGCGTTGTCAACTATAATGTTTGTTATAATATTAATTATATTATTAATAGTGAATATACGAGATGTACAAAAAGAAAAAGAAAAATACAAAAAAGCTTAATTTTAGGAGGAAACAAAATTGAAAAAAAGAATTATTAGTATGGCGATTGCCATAATTATGTTAGTTGGAGTTATAGGTGCTACTGCCCTAACTGCTTTTGCAAGCGAAGAAAAAGAAATGATGACTATTACTGTTGAAGGCGTTGAGGTATCAGTGAGCGCTGACTATGACTGGGAAAGACTAAGAAATGATGAAGAACCAATCACTTTAAATGTGTTTAACTGGGGTGAATACATCTCAGATGGCTCTGATGAAACTTTAGATGTAAATGAAGCATTTACACAATTAACAGGTATTGAAGTAAACTATCAATTATTTGCAAATAACGAAGAAATGTATACAAAAATAGTTAGCGGTGGCGCTGATTATGACTTACTTATCCCTTCTGACTATATGATAGGCAGAATGATAAATGAAGACTTACTTTCACCTTTAGACTTCTCATTAATTCCAAACTTTGAATTAATCGATGACAAGCATAAAAACTTAGCATTCGATACAGAGAATGAATACTATGTACCTTACACTTGGGGTGTTGTTGGTATTATTTATAACACAACAATGGTTACAGAAGAAGTTACAAGCTGGGATATGCTATGGAATGAAGATTATGCAGGCAACATTTTAATGTTTAATAACCCTCGTGATGCCTTTGCTATTGCTTTAATTAAAAATGGCTTATCACTAAACCCACAATCAGCTGAAGATATCCAAACAGCAAAAGAAACTTTAATTGAGCAAAAAGGTGTTGTTCAAGCATATGTAAACGATGAAATTTTTGATAAAATGGAAGGTGGCGAAGCTGCTTTAGCACCATACTATGCAGGCGATGCTTACACAATGATAGACACAAACCCTGATTTAGCTTTTGCAGTACCTGAAGAAGGAACAAACTACTTTACAGATGCTATGGTTATCATGGAAAACTCTCAAAATAAAGAAGCAGCGCATATGTACATCAACTTCTTATGTGAGCTTGAAATCGCTTTAGCAAATGCTGATTATATCGGCTACTCATCACCACTACCAGCAGTAAGAGAATTGTTAGACGATGAAATGAAAAATTCTCCAATAATCTATCCAGATGCTTCTTTATTAGAAAATACAGAAGCATTTACAGTTCTTACAGATGAAATCAATACTGAAATGGATACAGCTTGGAGTGAAGTAAAGGCTTATAGCGAAGAAGCTTCAAGTCTTTTAGTACCGGCTTTATTCTTTGCAGGTGTGATACTTCTTGTTGCGATTTTTGTAATAAGAGGCAAAATGAAAAAGAAAAACATAGACTACTAATAAAAATAAAAAAACGATGCTAAGGCATCGTTTTTTTAATTGTGTTAATTTATTTTTAGTTTAAATATCAAAACAAGTAATAAAATATTTTAATTATTATATTTTCAAGTGCTTAAATTATTGATTAATCTGCTTAAAATAAAGATAATAAAATTATTTTTAGTAAGTTAAAATAAATTTGTAGTATCTATTACTATATCGCTATTTTCTAAAACTTCTAAAGCATTAAAATAATTATCTTCAAGCGGTATCCATTCGTTTTCAAATCTTGAAAGCATAAATTCATTACTTCTTTTTAAAATCCTCTCAAGCTGGGTTTTTCTGTCTAAAGATAAGAACACCCTTAAATCATAAAACTCTAAAAGTTCTGGGTGCTGGCTATAAACACCTTCAACAAAATTGATTTTTTTAATTTTCGTTTTGTTTGAGGGGGCTACTTCGCCAGTTTTGCAAGAATAAATATCGTAAATAAATTCTTCATTATTAATTAAAGGGGTGAGCAAATCGCTCTTTACTCTTTCATAATCCACATTACCGCCAGCTTGTGCTAAGCGCTCTTTTGTCTTTCTTTCTTCTGATAAAAAGAAATCATCCATATGAAAAATATTGCAATCATACTTCTCGTTTAATAAATCACTTAAGTAGCTTTTGCCACTTGCGCTTGGGCCATCGATTGCGATAATTATATTTTTATCAGGGTTTTCCTTTATGGTGTCATCAATTTTTTTAAATAATTCTAAGTACATAAAATCTCCTTTTTGTCTAAAAAATAGTATACAACATTAAAAGAAAAAAGTCCAATGATATTTTATAAAAGCTGTAATAAAAGAGGAATAAAGGCGATGTTTAAGGCTAAACTATAAGAATATAAATATATTTACATATAATTATAAGTTTGTTCAAAAATTAGCTACATTTATACTGCTTGATATATTGATATTTTTTTACTTATATAGTATAATTTAATTAAGGCAAAAGTGCATTTTTAATAACACAGCAACGGATATTTTAATATATCCATACTAAAAAGGAGCAGCAGTATGAAAAGATTAAATATACTATGGACAACAAACAATAAGGATACTATTAATAATATGATAGGTATGTATTCTCAAAACTCGCTGAAAAAAGGCTGGTGGGATAGCGTTAACATTCTAATTTGGGGAGCATCTACAAAATTGATAAATGAGGATAAAGAAATTCAAGAACTCATAAAACAGATGATTAAATCAGGAGTTCATTTACAAGCGTGTAAGGCGTGTGCTGATAAATACAATGCAGAAGAAACTTTAAAAAGTATCGGTATAGATGTAAAATACGCAGGTCAAGACTTAACAGATTACATAATGAATGATGATAAACTAATTACTCTATAATAAAGAAATAAAAAACGAGCGAATAGCTCGTTTTTTATATAATATTAAAGGGTTATTATACATTTAAGGTATCTTTTTCATAGTTATTATTAGGGGAGTATTTTTCAACACTACCTTTTTGTTTGCTTTTTGCAGCGTACATAGCCTTATCAGCATAAGTAAGACAGGCTTTAAAAGAATCGCTTTGTTCTGGGAATAAAGCATAGCCGATAGAAGCGCTGACTTTATGCTTTTCTTTAGTAGGAGTAACAATATAAGCTGTAGAAAAAGCCTTTTTCAATAATTCTATTTGCTGTTCTATTTCAAGATAGTCTTTAGCCTCATAAATAACCATTGCAAGCTCATCACCACTTAATCGAGAACATATTTTTGGCTCGTATTTTAATTGATGGAGTATATCTGCTACTGCTCTAATAAATTTATCTCCAGTATCGTGTCCCCAAGTATCGTTGACATACTTTAAATTATCTAAGTCAAACATAACAACGGCAGCATTTTTTGCCTTTTGAGGAGTTAGCGTTAAGGCATCTAATTGCTCAAAGAAAGCTCGTTTTCCATAAAGGCCAGTTAAGAAATCTAAATCTCTTTCTTTTTTTATCATACTTTTTTCGTTTATATCATCAGTTGAGTCTATAATCAGGCCCCAGTCGCTCTCGTTGTCTTGATAGCGCATAATTTTTAAAAAGTGTACAGATTTTTTAGTATCATAAATATATACATCGCTTTCAGAGGAGTGTGGCTGCGACATTATTTCGTTTATAAGAGCTAAAAATGCTTTTGGAGAGTTAAGTTCTTTTTGTAAGGTCTCCTCAGTCATTTGCAAGATTTCGCTTAATTTTCCTGTAGTAACAAGGGTGTCTTTAGAACATTCATACATAGCCATTGGCATGTTGATGTGCTCAAAAATAGTAGAAAATTTCATAGAAGACTCTACAACTTTTTTAACCATTGAGTTTACATTATCACTGAGTATTTCAAATTCAGGCAAGCCTGTAACATTCATCTTATATTCTAAATTACCTCTTGCAATTAACTCCATACCTTCTTCTACTTCTAAGAGTCTTCTAAGGATTACCTTATCAAGCATTACATATATTAAAGCTATAATTACCCCAGCGACAACTAAAGAAATGGCGATAAGAAAGAAAATATTTACTAAGGTTTGATTATAAATAGAAGAATGAGTTTCAAAATAGCCTATGTAAATACCGTTAGAATGATTTAAAATTAGCGCATGGCCTGCTTTGCCAGCGAAAGTGATATTATGAGTATTGCCTATGGTTTCCTCATCAAGACTATCAAGACCAAGGTCTTCATAACTTAAAGAGTTTACCTCAGGATTTGTGCTAATTATTATTTCGCCACTCATAGAGTCCATAGCGAAAAACGCAGTATCCTCTGTATGAGTAAGGCGATGAAAAATATAAGGAAGTTCAGTTGCTTCCATTGCAGCTAAAAGGCGTAAAGGCTCGATACCAATTTGTACTATATGCTGTCTATCTTCACTCCACACTGCCACATATTGCATATCTTTACCCTCAGCAGTATTAGGAGTGACATCTTGGGCAAGCTCCAAATCGTAGTCTGTCAACAGTGGTGTGAAAAAACTCATCTGCTCGCCTGAGTTTACAGTAAAACCATAGTATTCAGGAACATTTCCGCTGTAAATTTCTCCTTCAGGTGTGAAAAGGTGAATTTCATCTATTTGCAAAAGGGAGATTATGTATTCTAATTGCTCAATATCATAAATGACATCTTGATTGTACTGTATCATATAAGCGGCTGCTTTTGCACGAATTAAAAAGTCAGCTTTAAGCTCTTCTTGCAACTGCTCGGCATACTCATCATTTTCAAGTAAAATTTCTTCGATTTGTAAAACTTGCATAGAGGCTTCTTCATAAAATCCAAGATAAGTTGAGTGAAGCATGCCATATGAGCCAATAGACCATAGTAGCACTGCTATTACAAGCACTAAGCCCACAAGCCTTGTGATGATATATTTTTTCATATAATTTTACTCACCTCACAATTTACAAAATTAGTAACATTAAAATTAATTTAGTCTTTTATTAAAAAAGATTAGTTATTTTATTTATTCTTTATAATATTACTTTAAGTGCAGAAATTTATTTTGTGTATTAGCAGCTTGCTGTATAAAGCTAAAAGTTATTCAAAACTAACACGAAACTAATGATTATATATAATCATTATACCAAAAACCTATGTATAAATTCAAGGTATACACAGATATAATATTATAATTATATTAACTAATATAAAACAATTATTAAAAAATTGAAGATTTATTTTTAATTGTAAAATAACAAATCATAAAAAAACTTTTTTTGTAGCTATATTACTAACAAAGGCTTCATCATGCTCTACAAATAATAAAGTAGGGCAAAATTCTAAAATTAAATTTTCTATTTGCATACGAGAAATAACATCTATAAAATTTAAAGGCTCATCCCAGATATATAAATGAGCTTTATCGCAAAGGCTTTTTGCAATTAATACTTTTTTCTTTTGTCCGCCGCTAAAATCTTTTAAATCTTTTTCAAACTGCTCTCTTGAAAAATCAAGCTTTCTTAATATTGCCTTAAAAAGAGACTCATCTATATTATTTTCTTTTGCAAAAGTTGTTAAATCGCCACTTAAATCTTTAGTATCTTGAAAAACTTGTGATATTATTAATTGGCTCGCCTTTTCAAATTCGCCTATGTAAGATAAATTTTCTTGGCAAATTAATTTTATAATACTTGATTTGCCAGAACCGTTTTTGCCGATTAAGGCTATTCTATCCCCTTGATTTATTTTAAAACTTACATTTTCGCAAACTAATTTTTCATCGTAGTTTATAATAACATTATCTAAAGATACTAAGAGTTTTGAGTGATGAATTAAAGGTGAAATTTTTAATGGAGCGGTAGTTTCTATATTTTTTAATAGTTTTGATTTTTCATCTAAGGCAGTTATGTGTCTTTTTTCGATAGCCTTTGAGCGCTTCATCATTTTAGCGGCTTTATGGCCTATGTAGCCTCTATCAAAAGCACCACTTCCTATTTTAGTAGCTTCTATTTTATCAGACCAGTCAGCTTTTTCTTTAGCTGTTTTTTCAAGTCGTTTTACTTCTTTTTTCAGTTTTTCGTTTTCTAAAATTTCAAAGTTATCTTGTAGTTGTTTATTTTCATACCAAGTGGAGAAATTTCCTTTTGTAACTTCGATATTAGCTTTATTAATTGATAGTATATGGTCTACTGTTTTATCTAAAAAAGTTCTGTCATGGCTTACTAAAATAAAGCCTTTTTTAGTATTAAGATAATCACTTAAAAGTTTTCGCCCCTCGTTATCAAGGTGGTTAGTAGGCTCATCTATTAATAAAAAGCTATTTTCTTTTAAAAATAAAGCAGCAAGTAAGACCTTTGTTTGTTCGCCATTTGATAAAGAAGAAAAACTGCGATATAAAACATCTTCACTCACTTTTAAAATACTCAATTCCTTTTTTATAGCCCAGTACTCATAATTTGGATAAATTTCTTCTACTATATCTATGGTGTTTTGCTCTTTATTCTCCACTTCGTATGGAAAATACTCAAAAGTAGAAGAACTTTTGATACTGCCTGTATACTCATATTTTCCTAAAAGTAAATTTAGAAAAGTAGTCTTTCCTCTACCGTTTCGCCCAGTAAAGCCTAAACTCCAATCGGTATCAATGCTAAAAGATACATTTTTAAAAATATAATCATAACTGCCGTCATAATTAAAACTTAAATTATTTACACTAATTAAAGACATCTTACCTCCTAAAAAATAGACTATAAGAAAAATCTTATAGTCAAAAGCACTTTTAAAGTGAAGAATTAAAAAAGATTTTTCTTGCATACAAAAAAACTGGGATAGCTTTTGTTATAAAATTAGCAAGAAAAATTAATCATCATAGTATCTCCTATTTATTTATATACTAAGTATATCAATTTTTTAAAAATCTGTCAAAATAAAATTATGGTATTAGTTATTGACTATAAAAGTTATATAACATATAATAAAAACAGTGTATTTAATAAAATTCAGGAGGCATTATGAGAGAAATTTTAAGTAGCGAAATAACTCAAATCGTAAGGGATTTATGTATAGATGCAAACATTAATTTGCCAAAAGATATTTGCATAGCCATTGATAAGGCAAAGGAAAAAGAAGACTATCCTATGGCGAAAAACACCCTTGATTTATTAATAGAAAATTATAATATAGCAAAAGAAGAAAAACTGCCTATTTGCCAAGATACAGGCCTTGCTTGTGTGTTTATAGAAATAGGTCAAGAAGTGTTTGTAAACGGTAATTTAGAACAAGCTATTAACGAAGGTGTAAGACAAGGCTATCAAGACGGATATTTAAGAAAATCTTGCGTGAAAGATCCTTTAAGAAGGGTTAATACTAATGATAATACCCCTGCAATGATATATTATGATATAGTACAAGGTGATAGATTAAAAATAACAGTAGCGCCTAAAGGTTTTGGTAGTGAAAATATGAGCGCTATTAAAATGCTAACTCCGGCTGACGGAGTAAAGGGTGTTAAAGATTTTGTCTTGCAAACTGTAAGAAATGCAGGGCCAAATCCGTGTCCTCCGATAGTAGTAGGCGTAGGAATAGGTGGCACCTTTGATAAGGCGGCTTTAATGGCAAAAAAAGCTTTATTAAAAGATGTAAATGAAAATAATGAAGATGAATTTTATAAAGATATTGAAATTGAACTTTTAGAAGAAATAAATAAAATTGGTATAGGCCCTCAAGGCTTTGGTGGCAAAACGACAGCCTTAGGAGTAAATATCTTAGCTATGCCAACTCATATAGCAGGTCTTCCTTGTGCTGTTAATATTAACTGCCATGTTACAAGGCATGTATCAAAGGAGATATAATTATGATGAAAAAATTAACTACTCCACTAACAAAAGAAAAAGTAAAAGATTTAAAAAGTGGAGATGAAATCTTACTTACAGGCATAGTGTATACTTCACGTGATGCAGGGCATAAAAGATTAGTAGAACTAATTGAAAAAGGAAAGGAGTTACCTGTTGACTTACAAGATGCAATAATTTATTTTACAGGCCCGTCTCCGGCACCCGAGGGCAGAGCGATAGGCTCATGTGGGCCGACTACGAGTTATAGAATGGACCCATACTCTCCAACCCTTATAAAAAAAGCAGGACTTCGTGGAATGATTGGAAAAGGCAAAAGAAACGAAGAAGTCATAAAAGCGATGATGGATGAAACAGCAGTTTATTTTGGCGCTATCGGTGGGGCAGCAGCCTTGCTTGCTAAAAGTGTTGTTAAAAGACAGGTCTTAGCTTTTGAAGATTTAGGGGCTGAGGCTTTAATGCGCCTTGAAGTTGTAGATATGCCTTTAACAGTAGTCATTGATTGCTATGGAGAAAATTTATACGAGACAGGCGTAAAGAACTACTTAGAAATGAAAAAATAGAATGATAAAACATAAAAAAATATTAGATAGTATAACCATAAGTGCTTTAGTTTTTGTACTGCTGTTTTATTTTACAGCAGTATATATTTCAGGAGGCAGTGTTTTTTATGCTATAAAATATATTTTTAGTATTATTCTTACTATATCATTAGGCACAACTATCGCTATGAAATTAATAAAAAATAAAGACTTAGGTTTTTATATTATTGCAGGCTTTCCTTTGGGGATAGTGGCAATATTTTTATCTTTTTTAGCCTTTGGTAGTGCTTATTTTGCTTTAATATTTGGCTTAGCAGGACTTCGCAATATTGACTTTAAAAAGCTGTTTACTTTAAAAAATAAAAAAATAGAAGCTAATATTTTAATATTGACATTTTGCTTGTTCTTAGTGTTTTATGTTTTTATGGGAGTTTTAAGCTTTGCTACAGCAAGCAAAACAGGTACATTTTTATATCATCAAGATATGCTTTGGAGTGTGGGCAATGCAGCGAGTGTATTCAATGGTTTTCCACTTGAAGATATGCGACTTGCAAACACAAGTTTAAACTATCATTTTCTAAATGATGCCTTAGCGGGGGTTTTGGCTGTTTCAGCAGATGTTACAGCTTATGAAGCTTTATGTTTTTATTATTATCCTACGATAATGGCGATGTTTATTTTTGCTTTATATTATATCACTTATATAGTAAGTGAAAATAGCTTTTTGGCAAGTTTTGCACCGTTTACCTTAATGTTTGTAGCGAGTGCTAAGTCAGAGTTAATGTTTAATTATATAGTTAATATGAATGGTCAAGGTAGTGCAAGTCTTGCGCTCATTAGTTTTTTAGTTATATTTAACTATGCTGTAAGTAAGAGAATAGATGTAAAAAATATTCTTTTAGTATTTATTAGCAGTATAGTTATGATAATGTTTAAAAGTACTATCGGTACATTAGCCGTTTTAAGTGTTTTATCTGCAAGTATTGTTTATAAAATACTAAATAAAGATAATTTTAACAAAATTATTTATTCGCTTATTGGCGCAGTAGCTTTTTTAATTTGCAACTTTTTAGTGTTTTCAAAAGCTATTAATAATTTAGTTTTTATAGGCTTTGGCGAAATAAATTCATTTTTAGATGTTTTTATAAACTCGCCTGTAATTAGCCTTATATTTTTTGTTAACGCCTTTTACTTTTTACCAAAACTTAAAAGTTTGTCTTTTTTACAACTCACTTGCTATGCAGGCGGTGTAGGGGGAAGTGTAGCGTATACCCTATATAAGCACTACTCATTTTCGCAAATTTACTTTTTATTAATAGCTATTTGCTTTATGGTTATGATAATTCCAAAGGCGATAGGCTGTATAAAATGGAATAAGGGCTTAATAGCTGTCTTTTCTTTAGTTGTTGTGTGCTTTTTTATTAATACAGTGGATGTATTAGCTATTTACTCATCAAACGGTATAAGGGCGGCGATGAATATTTTTGATATAGTAGATGATCCTTATGATGAAAGCTATATAACAGCTTATGATGAAGAAGCGATGATTTGGCTTCGTGAAAATACAAGTCAAGATGCAATATTTATAACTAATAGAAATAATAAGTTTTTAGCTTCTGGCGATGGTATTTTTCATTATTACACAGCAGTAAGTCAGCGCAGAGCTTATATAGAAAGTTACAGATACACCATGGATTACAGCGGCATGTATGATGAAGTTGTAAGAAGGCTTGAAGATGTAAGCGATGAAATTTTTTATAAATTAAGTGAGGAAGAAGCCTTTGTTTTGGCAAAAAAAGAGGGGATTGATTACTTAGTTGTAAACAATAGAATTTCGCAAATAAATTTTAGTAAAACACCAGTTTTTGAAAACGAGGAAATTAAAATATATTTTGTAAATTAGAATGATTTGGATATTGTTTTTAATTAAAAATTATGATAAAATGTTAAAAACATTTAAGGAGAAAATATGAATAGATGCACAGTATGCGGTGGCGACATTAAAAATGGGAGATGTCAAAGCTGTGGAATGAATTATGAAACCAACAAAACTCAAATACAAACGGATAACACATATTATCAACAAACACAAAGCACACAACCTACTCAAAATCAAAATAGGTTTGGCGAAAATACAAAAAAACAAACCACAAGGGGTAAAAAATCATTTACTTCTATAATTATATTTATTATTTTAACAGTCATTGTGAATATTGGCTCAGATGTATTTAGTAATTTAACAGGTGGTAATGAAGAATATAACGGAGGCAATGATTTCGGCGCTTGGTATACTGGTGATGAAGACGAAGAAATTGTAAACGACGATGAAGTTATTCAAGAAGAAGGCGTCTTTGGTGACTTGTTTGCGGATGAAGAAGTAGAAACTGGAGAAAATCCTTTAACTCAAGGCGAAGATTATGAAGTAGTATTAACTACTGGTAACTACATAGTAGGCATACATATTCCAGCGGGAGAATATGACATAACTCCAGAATTATTAAATGATGATGACTCATACTATGTAAGCATAAGACAGATGAATGAAGAAGAATATGTTTATGAGTATCATTATTTAGATGCTTTTGATGATGAAATTAGAAGTATAGTATTTAACGAGGGCGATGTAATAAGTTTTGATACTGAGCATTCTTTAAAATTTGTATCAGATAATGCACAGCCAATGACTCAAATTCAAACACTGAATCACTTAACTAAAACAGTTAATATAAATGGTGGGCAAAGTTATATAGCGGGAATAGATTTTCCAGCTGGTACATACGATGTAATAGTAAACTCAGGCGGTAGTGAAGATAGTTATTTTTGGGTAGACTTTGAGGTGGCATCTCATTCATCATACTCAAGTGAATTTGAAACATCTTTTTATATAACAAATGAAATGCAAGACGGCTATATGATAAAAAATGTTGAAATTTTAACAGGGTTTAGAGTGGCTATTGCAGATGGATACAGTGAAGATGCAACATCATTTACTGCTCAATTAATTCCAAGTGAATATGACTTAATGCTAAACAGGCATAGCGAAGAGAAAAAATACTACGACTTAAATATGCAAATACACGACAATATGCAATAAAAAGGGGCTAAAAATGAAGAATAAATCAGTTTTTTATAGCGGTATTATGGCTTTAATTTGTGTTTTGTTCTTTTCGCCTATATCCGTTATCATAGCAAGAGTATCATCTTGGATAATATCTTGGATACTTATGATAATGATATATCTTTTATTCGTTTTTGTTTATATGCAAGCAAAAAAAAGTAATGCGAAATTAATAATGCCTATAATTGTAGTAGGCATAGTAGCAGGCGTTGGTATAAGCTTTTTGTCAGGATACTTATAATTTAATAATAAAAATATATAGGAAATAATTATTCAGTTACGAATAGTTATTTCCTGTTTTTTTGCATACTTTTTATATAACTTGATATCATAATAATAAAACCGATAAAGCAATGTATAAATTTTAGTCTTGACAATATAGTGTGACACACAGTATAATAAATATGACAGTATAAGAACGATTGAATAATTGAAAGGAAGATAAAATGCAAACGAATGAAATAGTTTCAGGTTTAATTTTAGAATTAAGGCGAGGAAGCCTTACGATTTTAGTTTTAAGTCAATTAAATGAGCCTACATACGGATATAAATTAATAAAAACATTAGAAGAAAATGGAATAGCAATAGAAGGTAATACTCTATATCCATTAATGAGAAGATTAGAAACACAAGGCTTATTGCAAAGTAAGTGGGAAGTAGGGCAAGCAAAACCCAGAAAATACTATATCATAACTGATACAGGCAAAGAAGTATTAGAAAAAATGAGGGTGCATTGGCATACTTATTCAAATAATATAAATAATTTATTAAAAGGAGATATTGAAAATGTTTAATCATGATTTAATTGAAAAATATATTTATGAAATTTCAAAATATATTCCATATAAACAAAGAGAAGATGTATTAAAAGAAATTCGCTCTATCATAAACGATATGCTTGAGGAAAGATGTAAAGAATTAAGCCCGACTGATAAAGATGTGAGAGTAGTTTTAGCAGAGCTTGGCACACCCGAGGAGTTAGGAGTTGAGTATAATCAAGACAAAACTACTTCTTTAATAAGTGGTGAATACTTTATTAAATATAAATTAGCATTAAAAATTATTTTAGCAGCAGTAGCGATAGGTCTTACAGTAGCAACAGTTTTAAATATTGTTTTAAATGATGTGATTATAGCTTATAGCCTTTATGAATTGATGCTAAAACTTATTTCTGTAAGTGTTTCAATAATTGGTGCTACTACAATTGTCTTTGCTATTTTAGAAAGAAAAGCTATATCTTTAAATGATTTTGATATTGATAAACTTCCAAAACCGCCAAACAAAGAAGAAAAAATTAAAGTGTCAACTTCGGTTATATCAATAGTTATAAACACTTTAATTACAATAGTTTTATTAGTAGCACCTGAAATAGTAGAGTTTGCCTTTAGTTATGAGGCAAATACAATAACTATCTTTAATGCAGAATTTATAAAGTCTGCTTGGGCAGTGATTTTAACTATTGGTGTCGTGGGCGTTTTTGATGATGTAGTTAAATTAATTGAGGCAAAATATACAAAAAAAGTTATGATAAGCACAATTATATCAAACACTGTAGCAATGGTAGGTATGTTCTATCTATTTTCAAATAATAAAATTTATTCAGATATTTTTATAATTCATATAAGTAAGATTGGTATGGATAGGTATATCAGTTTTTATCCTTTTATAATTGTAGCATTTATTTTAATAGATACAATTGTGACAGTTATGAAAACTCTTAAACTGGAAAAGCAAAAAGACAATGCGTAGAATTCAAGCTTTAATTAAAAAATAAAAAACGCAGAGTTTTACTCTGCGTTTTTATTAATGATTTTCTAAAAAATATGTAGCTTTTAAGTCTGCAATATGAGTCATAACAGCCAGTGGATACTTTTCAAAAGCAAGTCCTATTGAAAAATTGCCAGCTTTTGCAGTATCGTCAAAGCCACCCATATGCCAGCGAATTGCCATAGCTTCCTCAGTAGTTAGGCGGATAAATCTTTCTAATAAGAATACGCTTTTTTCGCCATGTCCATAAGGAAAACCGTCTTCTACTGTATAATAAGGCACAGTTTCCCAAGCGCCTGTTGTTTGATTTTTAACATTTCTTGTGCTTTCTTTATAAAAATTTATCTTACAAAAATCATGGCAAAGCCCCACGAGGGCAATACTTTCATCACTGTATTTTTTTTCAATGTCATTTTCAGCTTTTAGCATCTTATAAACATTTAAAGAGTGAATTAATAAGCCTTCTTTAAAAGAAGAGTGAAAGCGAGTGCTTGCAGGAGCATAGAAAAAATCAGTGCCTAAAAGCCACTCAAGTAGCCTGTCCTTGCCTTGCCTTGTAACACAAGAGTTAAAAATTTCTAAAAATTCTTCTTTATGTCTCATAATTATAAGTCGATTTCGTCTAAGATTTCTTTTAACACAGCTACTTCTTCAGCTGTTAAAGAAACGCCTTTTCCCATTTTAGAATGGTCAGCTGCCCAGTCTCTTAAATCATATTTTGGCTCTCTACCATCCCAAGATACTAAGTTTAATTCTCTTTGCCAGCCGCCTTTTCCTTGTGAGATTAAGCCTAAATTTTCTACTATTTCATATTTAAATTCTGCCATATCGATACACCTCGTTTTAGTTTTTTATAATTATTCTACTGCAAAAATTGAATAATTGCAAGAGGGTATTGACAATTATTTTTAATATTGCTAAAATAACAATATACTAAAAGGCGATGAAAAAGAGGTAAACTTTACAAAAAAACTTAAAAAAGAGAGCTACGGTAGCTGAAAAGTAGCAAGTTTGAAAGTTTATGTAGCTTTGGAGCTAAAAAGATGAAATTAAGTAGTTTTTTTCGTA
Source organism: uncultured Oscillospiraceae bacterium (assembly GCA_964369975.1). Taxonomy (GTDB): domain Bacteria; phylum Bacillota; class Clostridia; order Oscillospirales; family Ruminococcaceae; genus RGIG3102. Next base: position 5,824 of record CAYJFZ010000016.1, on the reverse strand, counting down.
TATCTGCGTTAAAGATTTCGAGTGGCTTTATATAAAGCAATTCGGGTGGTAACACGGTTTATTAATCGTCCCGTTATTTTTTTAAAATAGCGGGATTTTTTATTTTAAAGGAGAAGTATTATGAAACAGCTTGAAAAGATTTATAATCCAAAAGAAGTTGAAGAAAAACTTTACAAAACTTGGATGGATAAAAAATATTTTAATGCAAAAATTGATAAAGACAAAAAACCATACACTATTATGATGCCACCGCCAAACATCACAGGGCAGCTTCATATGGGTCATGCTATGGACGGCACTTTACAAGATGTATTAACAAGATTTAAAAGGATGCAAGGGTTTTCTACTCTTTGGCTTCCTGGCACTGACCATGCGTCAATAGCAACAGAAACTAAAATAGTTCAAGCTATGGCGCAAGAAGGGCTGACAAAAGAGGGGATAGGCAGAGAAGAATTTTTAAAAAGAGCTTGGGCTTGGAAAGAAAAATACGCTACAAGAATAACAGAACAATTTAAAAAGCTCGGCGCCTCTTGCGACTGGGACAGACAAAGATTTACTTTAGATGAGGGTTGTAATCACGCTGTAAATGAAGCCTTTGTAAGATTATATGATAAGGGCTTAATTTATCAAGGTGAGAGAATTATCAACTGGTGTCCACATTGTAAAACTTCACTAAGTGATGCAGAAGTTGACTTTAGCGAAAACGATGGCTTTTTATGGCATATAAAATACCCTATTGAAAATAGCGATGAGTTTATAGTAGTAGCGACAACTCGCCCTGAGACTATGCTTGGCGATACAGGAGTTTGTGTAGCTTTAGATGATGAAAGATATACTCATTTAGTTGGCAAGAATGTACTGCTTCCTTTAACTGATAGAAAAATTAAAATCTTTACCGATAGCTATGTTGATAAAGAGTTCGGCACTGGTGCTGTTAAAATGACCCCTGCACATGATGTTAATGATTTTGAAGTTGGCGAAAGAAATTCACTTGAAATAATTAAAATTATGGATGAAGATGCCGTAATGAATGAAAACGCAGGCGCTTATAAAGGTCTTGATAGATACGAAGCAAGAAAGCAAATAGTAAAAGACTTAGAAGAACAAGGTTTATTAATTAAAAAAGAAGAATATAAAAATCAAATTGGTAGTTGCTATCGTTGTAACACAGTAATTGAGCCGATGATATCAAAGCAATGGTTTGTTAAAATGGCTCCCTTAGCAAAGCCTGCTATTGAGGCTGTAAGAAACAAAAGTATAAAGTTTATCCCTGAAAGATTTGATAAAACATATTATAACTGGATGGAAAACATAAAAGACTGGTGTATTTCAAGACAGCTTTGGTGGGGGCATAGAATACCTGTTTGGTATTGTGATGATTGTGGCGCAATAACTGTAAGCAAAACTCATGCTACAAAATGCGAAAAATGCCAAAGTGAAAATATAAGGCAAGATGAAGATACATTAGATACTTGGTTTTCTTCTGCATTATGGCCTTTTTCAACTTTAGGCTGGCCTGATGAAGAAAGCGAAGACTTTAAATATTTTTATCCTACAAGTACACTCGTAACAGGCTATGATATTATTTTCTTCTGGGTTGCAAGGATGATATTCTCAGGAATTGAGCACGCAAACGATATTCCTTTTGATACAGTGTTTATTCACGGCCTTGTAAGAGATGCTAACGGACAAAAGATGTCAAAATCTTTAGGTAACGGAGTTGACCCTCTTGATGTTATAGAAGAGTTCGGCGCTGATGCTTTAAGATTTACTATTGTTTCAAGCTCATCTTTAGGTAATGATACAAGGTATTCACAAGAAAAAGTATTAGCTTCAAGAAATTTTGCTAATAAATTATGGAATGCAGCAAGATTTATTTTAATGAATTTAGAAGGCGACTTAGAAGAAGGTCTACCTTGCGAAGATGAATTATTAAGTGAGGATAAATGGATATTATCAACACTTAATACTGCTATAAAATCAGCAACTGAAAATATGGAAAGCCACGAAGTAGGGCTTGCTTGCCAAAAAGCCTATGATTTTATCTGGGATGAAATTTGCGATAGATACATTGAAATGGTAAAAGTAAGGCTAAACCAAGAAGATGAAAAAATAAAAAACAATGCAAGAAGAGTTTTAGTTTATGTAATGAGCGAAGCTTTGAAATTGCTGCATCCATTTATGCCTTTTATAACAGAAGAAATTTATACTTCTTTGCCAAACACAGATGAAAGCATAATGATTTCTTCATGGCCAACTTACTCAGAGAAATTAAATTTTGAAAATGAAGAACGCTCATTAAATAGAATTTTTGAATTATCAAAAGAAGTGAGAGCTCTAAGAGCTACTATGGGAGCACATCCAAGCAATAAAACTAAAATAATTATTCAAACACCTTACAAAGAAGATTTTGAAAGCGGTATAGCTTTAATTGAAAAATTCAGCTTTGCGAATGAAGTAGTTATAACTCAAGAGTTTGCACAAGATGTTAAAGGCTACTCTCAAATAGTAACAGAGGCTGCAAGAGTGTTTATCCCGACGGGTGAGTTAATCGATAAAGAAAAAGAAACTCAAAGACTCAATAAAGAACTTGCTTTATCTGAAAAAGACATACAAATTATATCCTCAAAATTAAACAATGAAGGCTTTGTTGCAAAAGCTCCAAAAGAGCTAATTGAAAAAGAAAAAGAAAAACTCAAAAATGCAACAGAGAAAAAAGAAAAAATACTACAAAGTTTAAAAGCCCTTGACTAATATCAAATATAAAAGCCTTTAGTAGAAATGTTAAAGGCTTTTATTAAAAGGAAGAGTATGAAAGAATTAACATATAATGAGGCTTTAGAGTATATTCACTCAAGGCCGAAAATGAAAAAGGCAGATGCTCACAAAGGAATAAAAGCCTTGCTTAATTATTTAGATAATCCCCAAGATAAGTTAAAGTTTATTCATATTGCAGGCACTAACGGAAAAGGTAGCTGTGCGAGTATGACGGCAAGTGTTCTAAAAACAGCGGGCTATAAAACAGGGCTTAATATTTCGCCGTTTATAATTGATTTTACTGAAAGGTTTTCTATTAATGGCAAGTATATTCCAAAAGACATATTAGCAAAACTTACTACTAAAATAAAATACTATCAAGAAGAAGTTTTTAAAAATACGGGAATTGAGATAGTAGAGTTTGAAATAGTTACAGCCTTAGCGTTTATGTATTTTGAAATGGAAAATTGCGATATAGTTTGTCTTGAAGTTGGGATAGGTGGAAGACTTGATACAACAAATGTTATAAAAAACACTGTCTTAAGCTGCATTATGAACATAAACTACGACCACACTGAAATTTTAGGCAATACTTTAGAAGAAATCGCCTTTGAAAAAGCTGGGATAATTAAAAATAAAGCGCCTGTTGTCTGTTACCCTTTAATGGATGAAAAGGCGTTAGAAGTTATAAAACAAAAAGCTAAAAAAGAAAATTCACAGCTAATAGTGGCAGATGTTAGTAAAGTAAGATACGAAAAAAGCGACATACTAAAATCAAGAATAGAATATGAAAATCTTAAAATAAATCTACCTTTTACAGGCATTCACCAATGCTATAATTCTTTAGTAGTTATTAAAGCTATGCAAAAGTTAAGAGATTTAGGCTACAATATAAAAGATAAGGATATAATTAAAGGAATAGAAGAAACTAAATTTTCAGCAAGGATAGAAGTTTTAAATAAACAGCCTTTAATAATAGTAGATGGCGCTCATAATATAGACGGAGTAAAGGCGCTTATGAATGTATTAAAAGAAAATGAGTTATCTGATTTTGTTTGCGTATGGTCGTCTTTATCAGACAAAAATCCAAACGAAAGCATAAAACTAATTGCCCCTTATATATCTACTATATATATAACAGAACTTTTTGGTAAAAGAAAAATGTCAAAAGAAGATTTACTTGAAATAGCAAAAGAGCAGATAGAAGACTGCCACACATGTGTAGATGTAAATGAAGCAGTCAAAAAAGCTTTAAGTCATAAAGATAAAAAAATCCTAATTTTCGGCTCACTTTACTTAGCGAGTGATGCAAGAAAAGAAGTGTTGAAATTAATTTAATATTACCCAAAACGACAAATTTTTTAAAACTTGTCCTGTATCATATTGATATAAGGGCAAGTTTTATTTTTTATTTTCAAAAAGCGAAGAGGTGAAAAAGAATGGCAAAGGTTATGTTCAGTAAAAAAGATGTCACTTTAAAAGTTTTATTATATGGCGATATAGACCATCACGGAGCTAAAAGCGTAAGGGAACTTATAGATAATGAAATATTAAAAACTTCACCGAAAGTGGTGATTTTAGATTTTTCAAATGTTGAGTTTATGGACTCATCAGGCATAGGCCTTGTTTTAGCAAGGTATAGGTTTTGCAATAATTTATCAATTAGTTTATATGTCGGCGCTGTCAGTGGGCAAATTTCAAAAATACTATCTTTAGCAGGGATAAAAACTATTAATAATCAAAGCTATGTATAAGGAGAAAAATTATGAAGTATGATAATGAATTTAAAATGAGCTTTGTTTCAAAGTCGGTGAATGAAAGTTTTGCAAGGATGACTGTTTCATCATTTTGTCTGCCACTTGACCCGACAATAGAACAACTAAATGATATTAAAACTGCTGTTAGTGAAGCTGTAACTAATTCAGTAGTGCATGCATATAAGGAAAGTTTAGGGACTATTTACATAACAGCTCGAATAAAAGGAGATACATTAACTGTTCAAGTAAGGGATAAGGGCGTAGGCATTAAAGATGTAAAGCAAGCGATGATGCCGATGTTTACAACAGATGAAAAAAATGAAAGAGCAGGTCTCGGGTTTGCACTCATGCAGGCGTTTATGGATAAAGTAAAAGTTTATTCACATGAAAATAAAGGGACAAGAGTTGTTATGACTAAAAAAATCAAACAGAGGGATTAAATATGTCTATTCAACTAAAACCAGAAAGATCAAAATTTATAGAACAAAATATGGGACTTGTGCATTCTTGTGCAAATCGCTTTAGAGGTAAAGGGATTGAGTATGAGGAAATGTTCGCTGCTGGCTGTGTAGGCTTAATAAAAGCCTATGATGCTTTTGATACACAAAGGGGCGTTCAATTTTCAACTTACGCAGTCCCTGTTATTTTAGGTGAAATAAAAAAGTTGTTTCGTGATGGCGGTATGTTAAAAGTAACAAGGAGTGTAAAAGAGCTTTCTTTAAAAATTAACTATGCAAGAGAAAAACTGCAAAAGAGTATGGGACAAGAGCCTACTATTAAAGACTTAGCAAAAGAATTAGAAATAAGCACAGAAGATATAGCCCAAGCTTTAACTGCTTCTACTCCCCCTATGTCACTGACTGCTGTGTATGAGGATGAAGATGGGAACAGTGAATTTGATGTGCCAGTAGATAGCGATGAAGAACAGATGATGAATATGATGGGATTAAAGTATGCCCTTAAAGATTTAGATGATGAAGAAAAGAGGATTATCTATTTAAGATTCTTTAAAAGTAAAACGCAAGCCGTAACAGCACAAATCTTAGGCAAAACTCAAGTACAAGTATCAAGAAAAGAAAGGAAAATAATTCAAAAAATGCGCAAAAAGTTTATGGAATAGTAATTATCTATATAAAATATACAATTATATTATAAAAAACTAAACAATGTGACAAAATATAAAATTTAATAAAAAATATCTTGAAAAAATAACCTAATTATTGTAATATATATAAGCACCCCAATTTTTCTTATCAACTTTTTTCAAAAAAGATAAAAAAAGATGTTGACAAAGCAAAAACGAGGTGATA
>CAYJFZ010000015.1:0-38289 GCA_964369975.1 uncultured Oscillospiraceae bacterium | reverse complement strand
TGAAAAACTATGTTAGAAATAAAAAATATAAATAGGTTAGCTTTCTTAGTTATGCTGTGCAAACAAAAAGTTAGGATTACTCCTAACTTTTTTGCTTTTTATAGGCATATTTAAAAAAATTAAAATAGAGCAAAATATAGCAAAATCAATACAATTATTTGCCTATAACAAGCTTTTTTCATCACTTTTATTGATTTTTTCGACAAAAAATGCTAAAATAAGACATAAGGATTTGGTAATTTATTACAGTTAAATATTTCCATATTTTATTTTTATTTTAAAACCCACTTCATTTTTTACAAACTAACACACTTACAGGAGGTATATAAACGATGAAAAAAATGTTTAGTATTTTAATCGTAATTTGTATGGTAACGACAATGTTACCGATTTTATCAGTATTTTCCACAACGGACAATGATGTATCAGTAGATGAAACCGAAAGCATCTATCTCGCTCAATCCTCTTTTGATTTCAGCGAGCCTATAAGAGTTGGATATTATTCTACTTTTCAAGATATGGTCGTTGACATAGACAGCTTGAACAATAAGGGTTATGGCTATGAGGTATTCCAAAAAATATCTGAGCAAAGTGGTTTGGAGTTTGAGTTCGTTCCTATTGCCGACAGTATGCTTGAGGCTGTAGAAAGTGGCTATGTTGATATTGGCGGCTTTAATACTCGAAATGCTGAAAGACAAGAAATGGTGCTTTATTCACAAAATCCATACACTAAAACATACATTGCTCTTATGTCAGAGGATATGAGCATTACATACGCAGATGTTAATGCAATCGACGGAAAAACCGTAGCTGTTTATGATGAGAACATCGGCGTTGAAACTCTTAATAATTTTTGTGAGAGCAATAATATTTCTGTTGAATACATCTATGGCGAAACAGAAACATATATGGAACAGCCAGCAGATTTATTTATAACTTACTCTGAAGATCCAACCTCGCATGATTTAAATAATATATTAAATCTCGGCGTTTACAACCTATATTTAATATCAAGTTATGAAAACGCTGAATTAATGGAAGTTATAGATGCCTACTTTTTACAAGTTATCCATACAGAAGGTAACTTCTTCATGGAGCTTGAGGAAAAATATCTATCAGAAAATATCGAAATAACCCATCGTGGGCTTACACAAAGAGAAATTGAAGTATTAAGACAAAAACCTCTTGAAGTCGGTTATGTAACGGGATTTTCTCCAATTTCATATACAAATGAGCAAGGAGAAGCTGACGGCGCCATGGTGGACATGCTAAATGTGTTCGCTGAGCGTTATGATTTCGAGGTGAATTATCATCCATACAGTCTTGAAGATCCCCACTCTTCACATGAAGATTTTGATATACTGCTAACTTTATACGGTAATAGCGAACTTGAAGCACAGCATTATGTTCCTACTGAAACATTTCACGAAATTCCAATGTACGCAGTAATCAACAATGACCAATTAGATACAACAGCGCTTGGGGAAGCTGTACTAAAGTCACCTAAAATCGGCTCACTGCCTTATCAGACTATTGACTTTGATGCTTTTCTTGATGTCTTTCCAGATGTTGAGTTCGTCTTCTACAATAACTGGCATGAGTTACTTGATGAGTTGGCAGCAGGAAACTTAGATATGATCATCTGTACCCAAAGTGCAGTTACATATACTGAGCTATATTTTAATGATGTGAACACCTCCACAGTGCATACAGGCACTGTGGCACCAATGCAGTTTTTTATACACAAGGACATTGCCAGCGAATATGTTTCAATATTCAATGTGATGACTGACCGTATCTCAGAGCAAGAATACACTGCAATAATTGAAACCAATTCAAATGATGCCCTACCTAATACAGAAGTAAGTTTTTGGAAATATGTTATGGAGCATTGGTACTATTTCGCATTTGTCTTATTCATTATTGTCATAGGCTTTATAGCTTTATACTACAGAGGACAAATTGAGAAAAAAGAAGCCTTACTTAAATCATATAACACAGATCCTATGACTGGTTTAACTACAATAAACAAGTTTAGAGTGACTGCAGAAGAGATTATTAGAAAATCAAATCCGGGCGAATATGAATTAATCTCTTTTGACATTGATATGTTTAAGACCATTAACACTCACTTTAGCCCTGAAAGGGGTACGAGTATTATAATAGCAGTAGCAAATGCCTTAAAAGATGCCTTTAAAGGAACAAATGCTCTTGTTAGCAGAAGGTCAGCAGACCAGTTTTTAATACTTCGTCGTGTTAATGAAGGCGATTCTATTAATCAAATTTATAACAGCTACATTTTACCTGCAATAGAGGATAACATAAATGAAAAGTATAAAGTGTCTTTATCGTTCGGTAATGTAATTGTCAACAATGTTAAGGAAAAAGTAACGACACTTGTAGGCCAAGCAGACAATGCACGATTAGAGGGCAAATCCAAGCATAAAACTACATTCATTACCTTTGATGAAAAAATGCGCAAACGCTATGAAAATAAAATAAATATCACCTTTAGAATGGAACAAGCACTTAAAGACCGTGAATTTACTGTTGAGTATCAACCAAAAATCGACTTTAAAACATTAAAACTCAGTGGTGCGGAAGCTCTTGTTCGCTGGGCACCAAGGTTTGGCGAAAAAATATATCCTGATGAATTTATCCCAGTATTTGAAGAAAATGGATTTATTTCATACTTAGATTTATTTGTTTTAGAAGAAGTTTGTAAGTGTATAAAGGCAAACTGCAATAGCATGGATATACCTCGTATTTCAGTAAACCTATCAGCGCATACTGTTCTTTCTAATAATATCGTAAGTCGTGTATCAGATATTTTATCTCTTTATGATATAAGCAAAGATATGATAGAACTTGAAATCACTGAAAGTGCAGTTGAAGCAAATACAGAACAGTTCTTATCTACTATTAAGCGATTTAAAAAATTAGGCTTTGCAATATCTATTGATGACTTTGGCGCTGGAGTATCTTCTCTTAATAGGCTGTCTTCCATTGAAGCAGATGTATTAAAGTTAGACAAGGCGTTTTTCAACCTCAAAGACCAAGGTGGTAATAGCACTGTTGTTGTTACTGATGTTATAAACATGGCAAAACACCTTAACATGAAAGTGGTTGCTGAGGGCGTAGAAACTGCCGCGCAAGCTCTATGGTTACAAGGTATTGGGTGTGACTATGCACAGGGATACTATTTTGCAAAACCAATGGGTATAGACAGTTTCAAGGCTCTACTAATAGAGAAAAAACAATATAATATAAGTTTGACATAATTTATTATGTTTAAATTTTCGTATTTTATTTTGAATTCATACGATTTTTAAATATAAGCAACACCTATTTGACTACTCTTGAATGTCTCTTTAAAACTGAGAGCATTTAAGAGAAAACAGTCAAATAGGTGTTTTCTTTTAATAAATAAGATAAACTTTTTTGTTGCAGTATTTTTTTATACTATTTAAAAGTATGAAAATTTTGTAAAAGCTGTTGACTTAAGTAAATAGTTAGTGTAAAGTAGTTAGTATAAAGTAGTTAGTTTAAAATATCTATTTACAGGATAACAAGAAGGAGTTCAAAATGGACAAAAAATTAATTAAAGCATTAAACAAAATAACACATGATACAGCTATATATGAGCTTATGCGCCTTTATTCTTATGATAAAAAGAGTAGTTTGTCTTATCACGACACACTTTATCTTAATATAATTGAGGCTCACCCTAATAAGTACACTTCTTCACAGATTGCTGATTTATTAAAAATCACGCGCCCCTCTGTGACAGAGAAAATAAACCAACTTTGTAATAAAGGGTATATTTTAAGAACACAAAGCGAAACTGATAAAAGAGTGTTTTTTTTATCAATTAATCCAGATGCGCCAAAAGACTACGAGGTGACTGTGGCTTATGAGGATGAGATAGAAAAAAGATTTTATAAAAAATTCGGCGAAGAAAAAGTAGACATTTTTTGTGAAATGATTGAATTTTTATCAGAATTAATGTTTGACGATATCAATGAGGAAGAAGAAAATGAATAGCCCCTTAGCAAAAAACTTTAGTATGAAAGAACTTTTGAAATTCACTATGCCGAGTATGTTTATGATGATATTTATGTCTACATACTCAATTATTGATGGTGTTTTTGTATCAACATTTATTGGAGAAAGCGCCTTAGCCGCAGTTAATTTAGTAATGCCTTTACTGGGCATAGTAATGGCTGTTGGGCTAATGTTTGCAACTGGTGGTAATGCTGTTATTGCAAAATTATTAGGACAAGGAAAGCAACGACAAGCACAAGAATTTTTAACAGTAATATATATAATTGGTGCAATCCTTGGACTTAGCCTTACAGCGATTGTTTTAATTTTTCCAGATGAGCTTCTTAGTTTATTAAATGTTAGTGACAGCTTATATTCCCTTTCAAAAGATTATATGCTTAGTTTAGCAGGATTTCTAACTCCTGTATTTTTTATGGTTTTCATTCAATCTTTTATGATAACAGCTGGCAAGCCTACATTTGGGCTTATATTAAGTCTTGCGGGTGGGATAACTAATATAATCCTTGATTATATTTTTATTTCCCCTAATTTATTAAATATGGGCATTACTGGCGCAGGTCTTGCTACTGGTATAGGAAATGCCTTGCCGGGTATGATTGGATTTTTCTATTTTTTATTTAATAAAAAATGTATTCTACATTTTATAAAGCCAAAGTTTAAGATGAAAACTCTTATTCAAAGTATGTTTAATGGCTCATCTGAGCTTGTTGCTTCCCTTGCTACATCTATTACAACTTTAATGTTTAATTTTATTTTGATGAGTATAGCAGGCGATGCTGGAGTAGCTGCAATTAGCGTAATACTCTACATACAAATGTTTCAAAATGCAATTTACACAGGCTACACTTTAGGAGTATCCCCTATTATTGCATATAAATATGGCGAAAAAAATCATAGTGGCTTACGCAAAGTCATTATACAAAGTTTTAAGATTATTACTGTTGCTTCAATTCTTGTAATAATACTTACTCTTTTATTTTCTAATGAGGCAATAGGTATTTTCATTTCTAAAGATAGTGCAACATTTGAAATGGCAAAAGCTGGACTTTTACTATTCTTGCCCGCTTACTTGTTTATGGGCTTTAATATTTTCTTTTCAGCAATGTTTACATCATTATCAAACGGGAAAATTTCTGCTACTATTTCTTTTTTAAGAAGTTTAGTATTTATTGTTATAGCACTTTTAGTACTGCCACAAATCTTTAATCTTAACGGAGTTTGGCTGGCTGTACCTGTTGCAGAATTTTTAGCTATTTTAGTGTCCTATTATCTTTATAAAAAAAATCAATTTTACTATCAATATTAATTTAAAGGAGATTAGATTATGGATTTAACAGAGAAAAAATTATCAAAAAGTCTTTCTAACTATAAAGAAGTTTGCGATTTTATGAAAAGAGTTTTTCCAAAAGAGGAATTAATGCCTATGTGGCTTATAAGGCTTTTAACATTAAACAAAAATTACGATTTCACAGTATATTATGATGAGGATTTGTTTGTAGGAATTCTATTTACAATAAACTCAAACGATACTCTATTTGTGTTTTACATCGCAGTGAATGATAAAATTCATTCAAAAGGATATGGCTCAAAGCTGTTACGCTTACTTTTTAGTAAATACCCAAATAAGTCAATAACACTCTTCATCGAAACAATGGACGATAAAACTGCAAAAAATTATGAGCAGAGAGTTAAACGACTCGCCTTTTATGAAAGAAATGGTTTTATTCACACAGGCATAAAAGCGGGCTTTAAGACCCCTTTTGTTGATATTTTATCTACCGATAAAAATTACGATGCCCTTAAGGCAAAAAAACTTATGCGCTTAATACCAATGAAGATTTTCCCAAGAGATTAGGATAAGTATATTGTATTATTTAATAAATTAAGCGAGTTAAATATTAACACCATTACAAGAGAAAACAAGATAAAATTTCTTTTATAAATTGAAAACTATAGTTTAATATGATATAATTATTTATAATATGTTAAGTCAACAAAAAAAAGAAAGGTATCTTATAATATGAAGAAAGTTTTTTCAATTTTACTTGCAATTTGTATGATGTTTTCGCTTATGGCATGCCAGCAATCAGGCGATGAAATAAACGAAAATATACAAAACGAACAAGAGGAATCAGAAAATAATGAGGATACTGCCTTAGATGATGAAGATTCAATTGAAGAGGGAATATATTCAAACGAGGCATATATTAATACTTGGAAATCAACTACATCAGAAAATTATATAACTCTTAAAGTCGATGGTACTTTCGAGGCTGTACATTTTGCTTATGATTTGAATACACAGACAGTGTATCATTGGGCTGAGTCTCCGGGCGTAAGAACAGGAACATTTTCCCCTGTCTCCCCTACTGTGCTCTCACTTGTATATGATGATGGACAAGAAATTACTTTCATTTTTGACCCTGATTTAGAAACCTTAGACAATACAAATAAAACTATGACTTATATGCCAAATGAAGGAGAAATTCCTGTAGCGATAAGTTATGAAGAACAGTTATTGCTAATTAAAGAAATCCTAGTAGGTTCATGGGGGGCGGATACGACCGATTATGTTCTTACTTTTAATCAAGATGATACTTTCACACTCGAAAATCAAATAAGCGGTGATTTTGACAGTGGCTCATTCTCTCTTGCTATTGATGGTGGATATATATTAAATTGTGAGGGCGGAAAATACAATTATAAATACTTTAGTTTAGAAAATAATACTATTAACTTGGATGTTTCTGAAGATGTCAAAGTGGGTAGTATGGGATATGAGCGAATAGAAACTAACAGTATATTTAGTAACGAAGATATTTTTACAATAAAAAATTAATATAAAAATAAAGTTGTATTTAATAACTCAAATCGTATTAGCCTAATATTGTATTAGCTTATTTATATCAATTTATTAAGTAACTATAATAAATAAAATTACGATTTTTATCGTATTCTTATAGAAAGATAAGGTGAATTTATGAAAAAGATACTTTCAATTTTTCTAACTGTTTGTATGGCTTTTTCACTTGTGGGATGTAGTACAAATGGCGAAGTGACTCAAGATGGCAATAACGCTGATAACAGCGAAACTATTGATGAAACCACTGAAAATGCTCAAATTGATAATGGGGTTGTAGGTCTTAATTTTGTACAATCCTTTGCTGAGGGCGAAGATATATCTTATCTGCAAACCCTAATTGATGAATTCAATACTATCGACCCTGAAATTCAAGTAAATCTTATAAGTGTTCCAGAAGATGAAATTTTAGAGTATATCTTAGATGAAAATAATAAATCCGATATCTTCTCAGTTAATTCATACCACACCACGGATTTATATAACGCAGATAAATTAGCATCTCTTGATAGCTATATGGCTCAGGCGATTTCGCTTGATGTTACAGGAATTGAGCAAGATATACATAATTTAGAATACTATATTACTGAGTATAGCCCAGATGCTTTTACAGAAATTAATGGTACAACTTACAGTGTACCGCTGTTTCGTGATACTTCAGTGCTTTTTTTCAATTCAAAGATAATTGGCCCGACAGGCAGTTACACTATGATAACAAACTTTCCAGGATTAATAGAAATTTCCGCTTGGGGAACGGATTTGGATTTAGACTACTATGGTATGTCACTTTTGCTTACAAATAAAGAGCCTATTAAAAGTGCAACTAATACAATATTGCCTATTTTATACGCAAACGACGGTAGTTTAATGCAAGGTGATGTTTTCACAGTAAACACTCCTGAGATGTTAAAGGCAATGCAGTTAATTGAAACGCTCGGCATAGAAGGATATGTAATGCCACAAACTTCACAAAAAACAACAGAAGAAGTTTTTAACGATTTTACTGATAAAATAACAATTCTCTTAATCGGCTCCCTTGAAGACAATTATCTGCCTAATGCAAGCGATTTAGTATACCGTGAGCAAATAGGTACACATAATCTAAATAGTGATTTTTCAAACAGGATAATAGACAATAGCATTAATGTTGCCATATCAGAAGACTGTAACAATAAAGATGCAGCGTTTGAATTTATTAAGTATATCACTTACAAAAATCGTGCAATGGGCGTTGAGCTTGGTAAATACGCAGTTACCTCTGCATCATCTGAAAGTCCTTATCAGCGAGTTTACGAAACAAAGTTACTCCCCCACGCCCAAGAATGCCTTACAGAGCTTACAAAAGCAGGAGTAGCCGTACTTGATGGCGAAAAAGCACCAGAGCAAGCCCTCTTAGACTGCCAAGAAGAATGGGACAGAATTTTAGGTCAATGATAATTTATATATAATATAAGTTTTTAAATACATTCTAAACAGACAAATTAAAAACAAGGTTTTAAGTAATATTACTTTAAAAACCTTGTTTTTTTTATATGATAAAGCAATTCTTATTTTTCATTAAATATATTTCTTTATAAATGAGTTGATACATTATTAATATTGATAATTCACTCAATTTTAGGTTGTAAATATTTTTTAATAATGCTATACTTTTAATAATAAAAAAAAGGGGCTTTTTATGAATATTCCAAACTTCAAAAAATACAAGCATATTATTGCTATACTTATTATAACGCTTATTTCTTCTTTAATTTTAAGCTGGATAGGATACAGTGTTTTAAAAGACGCTTCCGACACTTCTATAAGACAGCTCACTCACGATGAATACTCAATTTTAACTACTGAAATTGACGGGCAAACAAGTATCAAACAAGATATTATTCTTGAGGGTGGAATGAGACTTTACGGAGTTAATTTAAACTTTCATACTTTTAATAAGGTCGTCAGTGGTGATGTTTTTTTAGAGCTTTTAGATAGTGATGGAAGTATCATTTTCACAACAAGCAAAAATATGCACGAAATTAAAGACAATACCTTTTTAGGTCTTATTTTCGATGATTATGTATTAAATGAAGAAGACACAAAATATACATTGCATTTATATACTATCCCCAAAACGCAAGATGATAAAATAGCTTTATGGAAAAGCGAGCAAACAAAAGAAGGCTTTGATTTAATCGAGGGAGAAAATAGCGTTGATGGTACTGTAGCTGTTCAAATAATATCAAATTATTCTGGAGATTTCATTTACACTTACTATCTCTTACTCGCTGGTGCAATATTTGTTTTATTAATATCATCATACTACTTTATATTTATCAAAAAATTAAAAATTGAATTTTTATTCTTATTTTTAGCTGTCTATATCGGTATCATTTTCTCATTTTTAACTCCTATTGCAGGCGGTGCTGATGAATATGTTCATATAGCAAGCAGTTATGCAAACTCAAGCAAAATTTTAGGAGTAGAAGTGTATGATGAAAATAATGACTTATTAGTAAGGCAAAGTGATGCCTATAACTTAAATAAACCTGTTAATTATAATGTTTTCGATTTTCAAAAGATTTATGAAGGAATTTCTTTAACCGGCTCAGGTAATAAAAATCTCATCCCTATAAAAGCAAGGACTGCTGATGTTTTTGGTTTATTATATCTTGTGCAGACAATAGGCATTACCATTTCTCGAATATTAAATTTCGGCTATGTTCCTATGATAATATTTACACGCATATTAAATTTAGCAGTATACGCAATTTTAGTCTTTTTTGCTATTAAGATTATGCCCTTTTATAAAACGACATTCGCACTTATTGCTCTAACTCCAATACCTTTACAAACAGCAGCAAGTTTTTCTTATGATACTTTGGTTATCTCTTCATGCTTTTTATTTATAGCTACCTGCTTTAAATTAATTTATGACCAAGATAAAATAAATAATAAATACATTATTTTATTGCTTGTTTTAGCTGGTGTTATAGCTCCAAGTAAGGCGGTTTATGTATTAGTATTAGCCTTAGTTTTACTAATTCCTAAAACAAAATTTAAAGACAAAAAGCAAAATGTTTTAGTAAAATCATCAGTATTTTTAGTGGGTGCTATCCTTTGGCTTTCATTCAATTCAAGTCTTATTACAAGCTCTGTTTCTAATATAGCAAGTGCTGTTGTTGTAGAAAATACAACTATATCTCAAGGAGCTACCTCTTTAAGCGAAGAAACACAGGGCACTATACTTGCAAATGGCGATAGTAGTATTTACTTTTCTTTTTCTTATATAATACAAAACATACCTGCAACTGTTAAGCTAATCGCTAATACAATAGGCGAAAATACCCAGCTGTATATATATGAAATTTTCGGTGGCAAATTAGGGGAAGTTATCGTAACACCTATTTATATAAGCTGGCTATATATAATGGCTGTAATCTTTATATTATTGTTATCCACTATACAACAAGAAGATTTTAAAATAAAATTCAAAGGCTTTAATAAGCTATTTTGTCTGGGTATAGTCTTAGGAGTTAGTGCCATGATAGTCCTTGCTTGTATAACATGGACACCTTCTAATTATGAAACTATTTTTGGAATACAAGGAAGATACTTCATTCCTATTTTACCTTTAGTTTTCTTTTCTGTAATCGGTGATAAAATAGTAATAAAAAATAGAATTGATGAGGTGCTAATATTTAGTTTAGTTTTTGTAAATATGCTTATTTTATTAAACAGCTTTAGCATTATAGCCCTAAGATAATTATTATCAATTAAAACACTATTTATAACTTAATAAAAAGCACCAGTAGTAGCTGGTGCTTTTTATATATTGTCATTATTCCTTTTAAATAAACTATTCATTTTATGTTTATCCAAGCATCTTGCTTTGTTCTAAAATTACATATAAAAAACAGCTATCTCAATAATTACATAAACTAAAAAATATTCATACCCCTTTATTTATATACTGTAAATACTTATTTTAGTTTCATATCTTATCTAAAAATAAAGCAAAGTGCATATTACATTGACTTTTATGTCTTATTTTGTTATAGTTATAGGTAGTATGCTTTATTATTATCAATTATATTAATACAATTAAAAACACAATAATCCATATTATAAAGTTAACAAAACAACAATAAAAAAATAGATATTTTTCAATTCACTAATTAAAGGAAAAAATGCCATGAAATTAAAAAAACCAAGTTTTGACAAAGTTTCAATTATAACAATTTCAATGATTTTTTTTGCTATTGCAGGACTTATAGTTTTATATATTTCTAATATAGGCAATGAAATCCTTGAAACTACTCGTTTGGGAGTAGAAGAAACTGGTGTTCAAATGGCTTCAGAAATTCAAAGAAGCATCAAAGAAAGTGAAGATAATTTAGAACTATTATCTGAATATGCAGCGGGCAGCGAAATTAATTTTGATAATGCAGTTGAATTTTTAAATGAACAATCAAAAGTAAGTGATTTTGAAAATATTTATTATATAAATTTAGATGGAAAGGGAATTTCAAGCGAAAACATAGTATATGACTTTTCTTTAAATAAAACATATCAAAAAACTTTAGAAAATGATTTCTTTATAGAAGAACCTCATCTTTCAAAAATTTCTGGAGATATTGTTTTTGATGTAGCTGTTCCTGTAGTAAGTGATGATGGAGAAATTACAGGTGTGCTACTTAGCGAAGTTTTAATAAATGATTTATACGAAATTTTAGATAGCGCTGCTACGAGTGGCTGGGTGTTCTTAGTTGATTATGATTTAAATATCCTTTTTACAACAAGTGTAGGACATAGCGATTATTCTTTCATACCTTATGAAGATATGAAAACTATGGGGCTTAAAAATTCTGAAAACGCATTAGAAAATGCTATGAATGGCGTTAATGGTAGCTTTTCTTATACCGCTGTATACGACGATGTAAAAACTCCTAAAATCTTAGTATATAGCCCTATTGAAAATACGCAGTGGATTTTAGCGATGTCTTTAGAAGAAGATGTTGTAAATGTAGCCTTTGGTACAGCCATTAATGAAATTACATATATTAGCATTATTGTATTAATTATCACAGCAATTTTTGTTTGCTATATTTGGGTATACAGAGTTTATTCTTTACGCTCTTTAGAAAAAACAGCTTACTATGACCCTTTAACAAAGCTTCCTAATTTAACAAAATTAAAAAAGGATATGGAAGAAATTTTAACAAATAATATGGATAAATCTTATGCAGTAGTTAAAATAGATATTGAAAATTTTAAAGCAATTAATGAAATGTTCGGATTTGAAGTGGGCAATAGAGTTTTACAAGCATTTAAAAGTATCAGAGAAACTGTCAACGAAGATAGTTTAGTTATTTCAAGAACAGGTGTTGATGAATTTATACTGTTTTCTGGTAATGGATTTTTAGATGATATGGAAACTCGTACAGAATTGTATGAGTCTTATTATACAACTCTGATACCAGAGCTTGGCAAGTATCAAATATCATTTAAGTATGGAAGATATCATATACCTAAGGGCGAAGTAAATGTAGATGATATTATAAATAAATTAAATTTAGCCCATAGGATATCAAAGGAAAACAAGGGCGTTAAAATTTATGATTATGACGAAAGTTACACTAAAAAAATATTAGAAGAAGCCGAACTTACAAGCAAGATGAATGACGCTTTATTAAATAATGAATTTGAAATATACTTACAGCCTAAATTCAGCTTGCGCACCGATACTTTAATTGGCGCTGAGGCTTTAGTTCGTTGGAAGGAAGAAAGCGGTAATATGATTTATCCAAACTCCTTCATCCCTTTATTTGAGAAAAATGGATTTATTGTAGACCTTGATAAATATATTTTAGATAATGTTTGCTTATTAATTAAAAAATGGTTTGCAGAGGGACTTAAACCTATTTCTGTAGCTGTAAACTGCTCAAGGTTAAATTTAAACGATAAAAACTTTGTACAAACTATTACTAAAATAGTCGATGAACATCAAATCCCTCACAACCTTATTGAAATAGAATTAACAGAAACAACTACTATTGAAAATGAAAGTAGTGTTGATAAATTATTTTATGATTTAAGGGCAAATGGCTTTAAAATCTCAATTGATGACTTTGGCGCTGGCTACTCCTCTTTGAGCTTATTAAAGAACTTAAAAGTAGATACTTTAAAAATGGATAGAAGCTTCTTTACAGGCAAAGAAGAAGCAGTTAGAGGCGAATATGTTGTTGAAGGCTTTGTAAAAGTTGCCCATAATTTGGATATGTATGTTGTAGCAGAAGGTATTGAAACAGAAGAACAAATCCAAACTTTAAAACGAATAAATTGTGATGCTGTGCAAGGCTACTACTATGCAAGACCGATGCCAATATCCGATTTTGAAGAAAAGTATAAAAATCACATGCAATAAAATATAAAAAATAGTTAGCAGGTAAGAATATATGAAGAATTTTTCAGCATGGCTGAATAATGTCCCAATCAAAAAGAAGTTTGTACCTTTACAAATTATTATTATCCTTTGTGTTATTTTAATAAGCTCATTTTCTTTTTTCTCAGTAGTTGCAGTTAATACTTCTTCTGAAAATATTATTGATGATAATGTAAGAAATAAAGAGCTATTAAGCGAAATAACAAGGGGTATGTATGTTTGTCGTGTTTTAGGTAGGGATATTTTATTACAAGAAGATGAAGTAAAAAGATTAGAGCTGTATGAGGAATACATTATAGCTTTTGATGAGTTAGATTATGCAATGGATGAGTTTTCGCTTTTATTATCTGGCTCACAACTTACTGAGTTCAAAAGAATTATACAAGAAAAAAACGCCTATAAAGAAAGTATGATACTATCAGCAGATATCTGGATAGGCGGTGGCGAATATGCGGATGCTTTATATGCTTTACAAGTGGTTACACCTATTGCAAATGACTTTTTTGGAAGTATTGACACCTTCTCACAAGAAGAAGAAAGATTACTAAATGTAGCTTTAGAGCATAATGACAATCTTGTATTAAATATTTTAATTTTTGGTGTTATTATAAACCTTATTGTAATTGTAGCTGTGAGTTTATTTATCAGATTTTTCTCAAATAATATGAGCTTTAGCTTAGAAACCCTCGAAGCGTCTATGACAAAAATTGCCGAAACTGGTAATATGAAAATTGAAATACCTAAAGAGCTTTATACAAAAGATGAAGTTGGTAGAATAGCTAGTGTCTCAAACAATATGAAAACTATGTTATTAGAATACTCTTTTAATGACCCTCTAACAGGTGGACTCAACACTAAGGCATATCACGAAGAATTAAACGACATCTTCTTTGATAATACACAGGAAAAAGAACTTTGGTGTGTAATTTCTGATATGAACAATCTAAAGCAAATTAATGATATTTTAGGCCATATGGAAGGTGATAACGCAATAAGAAAATCTTACTACTGCCTAAATAAAAACTTTAAAAAATACGGCAAAACTTTCCGTGTTGGCGGTGATGAATTTGTAAGTCTTTTATCAGGCTGTTCTAAAACAGAAGTTGAAGAAACAATTCATACTATTATAAGCGAAATTCAACAAGCCAATGAAAAACATACGCATAAATACTCCTTAGCCTTTGGCTTTGATGTATTTGTAGGAAATAATGTAGAAGAATATAATAATTTCTTTAAAACAGTTGATAAGAAAATGTATGACAATAAAGAAACAAGCAAACAATCAAGGATGAATGCAAGGGTACATGATTCGTTAAAAAGTGATGATTCTTTCACCTTCATTTAAAGGATAAAAATGAGTCAATTATATAAACAAATTTATGAAATTGTAAAAAATATTCCCGAGGGCAAGGTATCTACTTATTCACAAGTTGCTCTTTTAACAGGCAATCAAAGAAGAAGTAGAGTAGTAGGTTTTGCTATGGCAGCTTGCAATGATAACACTGTTCCCTGTCATCGAGTAATTTACTCAGACGGTAATTTATCTAAAACCTTTGGAATCATGGGCAATAGCCTTCAAAAAAGCTTGCTTGAGAGCGAAGGCGTAGAGTTTTCACAAAATAATACTGTTG
This sequence comes from uncultured Oscillospiraceae bacterium, assembly GCA_964369975.1. Taxonomy (GTDB): domain Bacteria; phylum Bacillota; class Clostridia; order Oscillospirales; family Ruminococcaceae; genus RGIG3102. The sequence goes on along the minus strand of CAYJFZ010000015.1, from coordinate 23,306 downwards.
ATTTATCTGTGTATTTATGGGATATAGATACTAAGCAAGATAAATCTTAAACAAATATCTTTTTAAATTTATAATAAATAACTTAATTGTAGCAAAATATAATTTATATAAAAACACCCTTACCAAAATTTTGGTAAGGGGTTATTTTTTTTATAAGGGTTTAAAATCTAATTCAGCTTTGAATAAGTCAGCATCTATTATTATATTAAGTTGTGCATCAAAGGATACTGCAAGGCTTTGCGCTATAGAAAGGCCTAAGCCGTTTCCTTGTGTATTCCTTGATTCATCCCCTCTTACAAATCGTTGCATCAATTCATCTGAGGATATATTTAAAGGCTCTTTTGAAGTGTTTTTTATACTCAGTGTTACAGTATTTTCATTTTGCAAAACATCTATATACACCCTTGTATTTTCTAATGAGTATTTTAAAACATTTACCATTAAATTATCAATTATTCTGTTTAAATGCCTACTATCTGCTATTACAACTATAGGATTTTCTATTGACTTCGTAATTAGTTTTAAGCCTTTTTCTTCTAATTTTTCTTGATATTCGCCTTCTATTTGCGTAATAATTACAGCTAAATCAATTTCTTCATACTCAACTGAAATATTCCCACTTGAAATTTTTGAAGCGTCCATAATATCATCTACTAAACGCTTTAATTTTTGCGACTGTCTATCTAAAACTTCAATATATTCTTTTGCGTTTTCATTTTCTATTTTCTCTTGCTTTAATAAGTCTGTATAATTAATTATTGAAGTAAGAGGCGTTTTTATATCATGTGAAACATTTGTAATTAACTCAGCTTTCAGCCTTTCACTTTTTATTTTTTGAGCAATAGCTGAATCTAAGCCCTCGCTTATTTCATTTAAGTTTTGTGCAAACTCTTTAAAGTCTAAAAGTAGGTATCTATCTTCTGTTTTATAAGAATAATCACCCTTCGCTATTTTTTCAGTAGATTTTTTTAAGTATGCTATATAAATGCTAAAAACTAATATTACAGCGCATAAAACCATGCTCAAGAAAAATGCTGTTCCAAGATTTGCAGTTAATATTATTAATAGTAATATAGCTGTGCAAAATAAAATTGATTTTAAAACAAAGTTTGTTTTTAAAACGCCGAGTACTAATATATTATATGCATATCTTACTGGTGCAGTAAAAAACTTAATTAGCATATATGTGATTGTGTTCCTGTACCATTTGCCTGCTTTTAGCCGTGTGATACAGCTTAATAAAACTAATAAGCTAATAACTATTATACTACTTGCAGCTAACATTAAAAGCTCTACACTCCAAGCAAATACTACAGCGTACATAGTAGGTAAGGCTATAATACAAGAATATATAATTAATAAAATTTCAAGAGGTATTTTATCAATCTGTGATAAGTGTACGGGGGTCTCTTTGTCTTTTTTCCCTGTTGTTAAAAATAAGTGAATTAGTAAAATAAAACTTAAAATAGCACTAATTATTATATATATTAAGTTATAATCTTTAGTTATAAATAATAAGTTGGCAATTTCTAAGTAGATACCAGTATAGCCAGCACCCCACCAAGACAGCACATCATCTTTATTATAATGAAATACTATCTCATATTTTGCACTTAGATTTGGAGATGAAATAACTTCAAGGGTATCCTCATCTACTACTATAAACTCCTCTTGATACACTCCTGTAACTATATCGCCTACAACAAAGCCATTTTTAAATTCTTCTTCATTAATATATTTTTCGCTTAATTCGACCATTCTACTTTCATATAGGTTGCTTAATTCTATTGTCGTTTTATACTCTGAGTCAGTTTGTTCATTATTATAATTTGTTATAACGACATCTCCATCAGAAAATATTTCAAAATAGATATCTATATTAACCCAAGGCCGTTTTGTATTTGCGCCATAGTCTTTATATGGTGAATAATCACTTAAAATATCATTTTCATCCCAGTCATAAGGTGATAAATCATGTTCTAATATACTTTTATAGTAATCTAATGATTCTTGTATTGGCACTTGCTCTATTGCCATTATAAACTCTTCGCTTGTTTCATATTCATTTGAGTTAATATACGATAAAGCAGGTGTATTACTAAAATAATAAAATATACTATTTGTAAAAAAAACTATTAAAAAAATAACTAAAAGTATAAAACTTAAAGCTTTCACGCCTGAATTATAAAAAAAGTTTTTCATCTCAGCCTCCTATTTAGCTTTACTTTTGAGTATATAAAATAAGCTAAAAAAGCAAGGCTTGTTATTAAAAAGGTTTTTGCGTTAAGTATTTTTTTCATTCTTCTTCCTTTCATCGACTAAGGAATCATCAAATTTATACCCTTGTCCCCAGATAACTTTTATATACCTTGGCTGAGTAGGGTTAATTTCGATTTTTTCTCTTAAATGTCTTATGTGTACTGCTATAGTATTTTGTACGCCGATAGGAGAATCTTCCCAGATATTTATGTAAATTTCTTTGGGTGAGTATACTTTACCTTTGTTTTGCATTAATAATTTTAAAATATCGTATTCTGTTGGAGTAAGCTTTATGTTTTCATCATCCACTGTTACAGCCTTAGTTGCATCATTTAATGATACACTACCTATTCTTATAATGTTATCTTGCTTAATATTTGCGCCTAAATGAGTGTATCTTCTTAACTGAGACTTTACCCTCGCTAACACTTCAACAGGGTTAAAAGGCTTTACTACATAGTCATCAGCGCCACTGTTAAGGCCTAATATTTTGTCGTTGTCCTCGCTTTTAGCTGTGAGTAAAATTATAGGAACATTTGAAAACTCTCTGATTTCTTGCATGGCTTTAATTCCATCTTTTATAGGCATCATAACATCAAGTAAGCATAGCTGTATATCATTTTCTTTTACTATATTTACTGCTTCTTGCCCATTGTATGCTTTAAAAATTTTGTATTCTTGCAAATTCAAATAAATTTCTAAGGCATTAACAATATCTTTTTCATCATCACAAATTAAAATATTATTCATAAATTCTCCTTTTTATAACTTTATTTTCTCATATCTCAAATTAAGAATAAAGTAGTTAAAACATTAAGATTTTATTAATATTATAGCATATATCCTTTTTATATTTACAGCCATTTTTTTACATAAAAAAAACCGACTTTAAAAAAATCGGTTTTAGTTTTATTTATCGTTTACGCTTCTTGGGTTAATTGCTATTTCTGGCATTAATTCCTCAGACATAATTTTTAAGATTTCTTCAAGTTGCTCAATTTCGCTTTCTTTGAATCTATCTTTTATTCTTTGCATAACAAGGGCAATGTAATCATAAGTAATACCTACATAATTTAAGTATTTATCTGTTACTTCAAGATAAAATTCTCTTTTATCATCTTCATTTTGCACTTTTTGAATATAGCCTTTTTTAATTAAACTATTCACTTTATAAGCTGCATTCGGTGAAGAAATCTGCGCAAAATCTGCAAATTCTTTTACCGTTGGCCTATTTAAAGCATAGATAACCTCAACGCAAAATGTTTCTACAACTGATAAACTTGCTTCTCTTTTTTCAAAGGTTGAAAAAACTGCTTGATAAAACTTTAACTTGAATTTTGTATAAATTTGTGAGAAATATATTTCTACCATAAAATCTACCTACTTATAATTAATCTACAACCACAAAAGATAATTCCCCTTGTGCTGCTACTTTTCCATTAACTAAGGCTTTTGCTAAGCCATAGCCTATTGGCCCTCTTTTTTCTGTTAGTTTGCATTCTAAAATTAATATATCGCCCGGTGTTACTTGTTGTTTAAATCTTGCGTTTTTTATCCCGCCAAATAACACTTTTTTACCTTTAAATTCCTCTAATGATAATATCGCTACTGCACCTACTTGAGCTAAGGCTTCAATAATTAAAACCCCCGGCATTACAGGATAATCCGGAAAGTGCCCTTGATAAAAATACTCTGTCGCTGTTGTTGTTTTTATACCAGTAGCGCTTTCACCCGGTACTAATTCTGTTATTTTATCCACTAATAAAAATGGGTATCTATGCGGTATTATTTCTTGAATTTGTAAAGTATTTAATTCCATTTTAACCTCTTTTGAATAATAATGCAACATTATGTCCGCCAAAGCCTAAAGATGTTGACATTCCGTATTGTGTGTTTAGTTCTTGTTTTGTGTTTTTCACAACGCTTAAATCGCAGTCTTCATCATATTCTTTATAGCCTACTGTAGGTAGGGCTACATTGTTATTTAATGATAAAGTAGTCAATATCCCCTCAACTGCACCTGCAGCTCCTAATAAATGACCTGTCATAGATTTTGTGCCTGAAATTAATACATCTTTTGCATTTTCACCAAAGGCTAACTTTATAGACATAGTTTCGCATTTATCGTTCATTGGTGTACTTGTTGCGTGAGCGTTTAAGTAGCCTACTTCGCTTGGTGATACTCCTGCATCTTTCATTGCCATCATCATAGCTTTTGCAGCACCGCTACCGTCTTCTGATGGGGCTGTCATATGAAAGGCATCACAAGTAGTACCATAACCTACTACTTCGCCTAAAATTGTAGCGCCTCTGTTTTTCGCGTGTTCATATTCTTCTAATACTAAGATACCAGCGCCCTCGCCCATTACAAAGCCATTTCTTTCTTTATCAAAAGGAATACTTGCCCTTTTTGGATCTTCGCTTTCAGAAAGGGCTCTTAGGGAAGTAAAGCCGCCTATACCTAAAGGAGTAATACTTGCTTCTGTACCACCACAAACAGCTACTTTTGCATAGCCATCTCTTAATGCTCTAAAAGAATCACCTATTGCATTTGAAGCAGAAGCACAGGCTGTTACAACACAGGTACTGCTACCTTGAAAGCCAAACTCTATTGAGATAGCCCCAGCTGCCATATTTGATATAGCCATAGGTATAAAGTAAGGCGATACTCTATCAAAGCCTTTATTTAAGCCTTTTTCATGCTCTGCTTCAATGTTTTCTATTCCGCCTATACCACTTGCTATATTTACTATACACTCATCCATATCTGTATTTTCTTTTGTTATTTTACTTTGGCCTACTGCTTCTTTTGCAGCAATTAAAGCGTACTGTGTAAACTTTGCATACTTTCTTAAATCTTTTTTATCTATATAATCTTCTATATTTAAGTCTTTAATTTCTGCTGCAATTTTTACTTTATTGTTTGTTGTATCAAATTTTTTAATAAAGTCTATGCCACAAACGCCGTTTTGTGCGTTGTTAAACATGTCGTTTACATTGTTTCCTATTGGAGAAACTGCGCCCATACCTGTTATTACTACTCTTTTTTTCATAATAGCTCCTATCTCATTGACATTCCGCCGTCTACTGACAGAGTTTGTCCTGTTATGTATTGTGATTTTTCACTTGCTAAAAATACTGCTACATTTGCAACATCATCCGCTGTTCCAAAAGTTTGTAGAGGTATTTGCTCTTTCATTTTTTGTTTTATTTCATCTGATAATTTATCTGTCATATCTGATTGGATAAAGCCTGGTGCTATTGCATTTACTGTGATATTTCTTGACGCTACTTCACGAGCAAATGATTTTGTCATTCCTATTATGCCAGCCTTACTTGCTGAATAATTCACCTGACCCATATTGCCAAGCAAGCCTACAACACTTGAAATATTTATAATTCTGCCACATCTTTGCTTCATCATTGGTCTTGATACAGCTTGTAGCATATTGAATGTACCTTTTAAATTTACATTTATAACATCGTCAAAATCACTTTCGCTCATACGCATTACAAGATTGTCTTTTGTTATACCTGCATTATTTACTAAGATGTCTACTGTTTTAAATTTTTCTAAGGCTTTTTCAACTAAATTTTTGCAGTCTTCTGATTTTGATACATCGGCTTTTAGAGTTATACACTCAACTCCAAAGTTTTCGCATTCCTTTGCTGTTAATTCAGCTTCTTTTGAGCTGCTTGAATAATTTATTACTAAGTTATAGCCCTCTTTTGCATAAGCTAAGCAAATAGCCTTTCCTATGCCTTTTGCACCACCTGTAACTATAGCTGTTTTGATACTCATACCGTACTCCTTATGTGTTTTTTAGCTCTAATACTGTTTTATTAAAGCTATCCATATCTTCTATGTTATATACTTTTATGCCGCTTGCTGTTTTCTTAATGAATGAAGCTAAGGTTTTGCCCTGACCGATTTCTATTATTGTATCAACGCCCATTGTTTCTAATTCTTTAATAGACTCTTCAAAATTAACACTGCTTTTTACTTGCAGAGCTAAAAGCTGTTTTAATTCACCTAAGCCTTTTGCACTTCTTGCTACTGTATTTAAAATAACAGGAAACTCTGGCTCATTAAATTCTTCACTTTTAAATCTATTTTCTAAAGCCTTGTAAGCGCCTTCCATTATCTTAGTGTGAAAAGCTCCTTCTGTTTGTAAAAACACTGCTCTTTTAGCGCCTTTTTCAAGACAGATTTCAGCTGCTCTTTCAACGGCTTTTCCTTCGCCTGAGATAACAATTTGCCCAGGGCAATTTAGGTTTGCAATACTGACTATCCCTTCACTACTTGCTGTATCGCAAGCTATTTGTATTTCTTCTTTTGAAAGCTGTAAAATAGCTGCCATTTTGCAGTCAATTCCCTGTGCTGACTTTGTCATTTCGCTTGCTCTAAAATTAATTAAATCAATAACTTGTTCTTTTGAAAAAACATTGGCAGAATAAAGAGCTGAATACTCACCTAAGCTTAAGCCTAAGCTTGCAAAAGGAGTTATCCCTTCTTGCTTTAGCATATCTGTTACACCTACACAAAAGGCTGTTAGAATTCCTTGAGTGTTAATAGTTTTTGATAAGTCTTCAATAGGACCTTCAAAAGCTATTTGTTTTTTTTCATCACTTAATAAATCAAAGCATGATTTAAAAATTTCATTTTGTGAGTATAGGTCTTTGCCCATACCTACTTTTTGACTACCTTGTCCTGAATAAGCAAAAGCTAATTTCATAATAATCTTCCTTTAAAATAATTCGTTTACTATTTCTTTTACCGTTGTAATTTCTGTATATTCTCCCGCCTTATCACCACAGAAGAATAAGCCTTCTTCAAAGTTTCCGTTAAATGCTTCAATTAAAGCATTTGTTATACAATACTTTGTTGTTTTAGGATCGCAAACCTTCATACAGTTTACGCATCTTTTAGGTGCTACTCTTTGCCCGTTTTGGATTTTTTCTATTAATGGTGATTGTATCGCTCTACCAGGCAGACCTACTGGGCTATGCACTATTTTTACATCGCCTCTTTGAGCTTTTAGCATAATTTCTTTATGTGCATCAGTGCTATCACATTCTTGTGTGAAAATAAAGCAAGTTGCAAGCTGAACACCACTTGCGCCAGCTTTAATAAAGGCTTGTATTTCTTCTTTAGTAAAAATTCCGCCACCTACAAAAACAGGTATTTCTCCATAAGGCGCTACCATTTCTAATACTTCTTTTAATATTTCGTGTAGAGTTTGGTATGTACCATCTAATACTTCTTGTGCTTTAAATCCTAAATGACCGCCAGCTTTTGCACCTTCTATAACGATGAAATCAGGAAGTCTATCATATCTTTTTTTCCATGTTCTAAGTATCATTTCACCAGCTCTTGCACTTGAAATTATAGGAGCTATTAATATATCACTATCCCCTACTATTTCCGGCAGTTTCATAGGAAGGCCTGCGCCTGAAATAATTGCATCTGCACCAAAATTTATACAATCTTGTATTATTTCTTCATAGTTTTGAGCTACTGCCATAACATTTACGCCTATTAAACCATTGCCTTGTGAAATTTCTTTAGCCTTTTTAATTTCTTTTTCTAAGCCTATTTTGTTCGCTTTTATAGCATCTTTCCAGAAATTTTCTTCTCTAAAACCTGGATGGGCTGCTGAAAGTACTCCCATACCGCCCTCTTTAGCTACATTTCCTGCTAATCTTGATAAAGAAAGACCTACGCCCATACCACCTTGTAATAAAGGGATTGTTAATTTATTAAGTGATTTTTTCATTACTTTTCCTCTTTAATTTTTTGTTTTTCTTCTTTATATTCATCTAATAAGTTATTTAAAATCTCGCTTAATGGCTTTATTTCAGTCATCATACCAGAAACTTGTCCTGCCATTAATGAACCTCTTAAATTATCGCCATCAAAGACTGCTCTTCTTAAAGCACCTAAGGTGTATTTTTCTAATTCGTGTTTGTCTGCGCCTTCTTTTTCAAGCTTTAAGTAATCTCTTGTCATTTGATTTTTTAAAACTCTTACAGGCACACCACTTGTTCTGCCAGTAACCACTGTATCTGAATCTTTTGCTTTTATTACTGCATTTTTATAATTTTCGTGTATAGGACATTCCTCACTAACTAATAAGCAAGTACCTACTTGAGCGCCTTGTGCTCCTAAAATTTCAGCTGCTAATAATTGCTTACCGCTCGCTATGCCACCTGCTGCTACAACAGGTATACTTACGCTGTTTACAACCTGTGGGATTAATGCCATTGTAGTTAATTCTCCTACATGACCACCACTTTCTGTGCCTTCTGCTATTATGCCATCAGCGCCTGATTGCTCCATTCTTTTTGCAAGACTTGCACTTGGTACAACAGGAAAAACTATTATCTTAGCTTTTTTAAAGTCTGCCATATATTTTTCAGGGTTGCCTGCGCCAGTAGTTACAAACTTTACGCCTTCTTCAATTACTATTTTTGCTATTTCATCGATTTGTGTGTGCATTAGCATTAAATTTACCCCAAAAGGCTCTTTTGTTAAACTTTTGCATACTCTAATTGCCTGTCTTACTTCTTCTGGAGTCATACCGCCAGTTGCGATTATGCCCATAGCTCCGCTATTTGATGCTGCCGCTGCAAATTCTGCTGTTGATATATTTGCCATAGCACCTTGAATTATTGGATATTTAGTTCCTAAAATTTTGTTTAATGTCATTATATAACCCCTTTAAGTGTTTATTAATATAGCCCCGTAAGTAAGACCAGCGCCAAAACCTACACAAATCGCTTTTTGATTTAGTTTTAAGTTTGCTTCATTCAAGGCAATAGGTATACTCGCCGCTGATGTGTTTCCGTAGTTTTCTAAATTAATAAAAAACTTTGATGAGGGAATGTTTAGTCTTTTTTGTGCAAAATCTATTATTCTTTTATTGGCTTGATGCGGAATAATTAAATCTATATCATCAATATCTAAATTGTTTTCTTGCAAAATTGTATTTATTGCATAAGTCATTTTCTCTGTTGCAAACCTAAATACAGCTTTTCCATCCATAGATAATTTATTCGTATCATTATCTGTGTATAATACATTGTCATTGTCAGGCAATACCCCTGATAAGAACGCATGCTTTTTATCCATATCTCTTTTAATTATCGCAGCGCCTGCTCCATCACCGAATAAAACAGCAGTTGAGCGGTCAGCTAAATCAAGAGCCTTAGAAATAACTTCACTTCCAATAACAAGGGCATACTTATCCTTATTATTTTCCAATAAGCTATAAGCTGTGTTTAAAGCATACACAAATCCTGAGCAAGCTGCATTCAAATCAAAGCAAATTATATCTTCACTAAGACCTAAATTTTTTGCAACAAGGCAAGAAGTAGACGGAGTAAGATTATCAGCAGTAAAGCTTGCTACTATTACTACTTTTATATCTTCTTTGTTTATTTTGCTTTGTTCTAAGGCTTGTTTTGCACTCTCAGTTGCTAAAGTTTCATTATTTTGATCTTTTGAAACAAATCGTCTTTGTTTAATTCCTGTTCTTGTCGTTATCCATTCATCGGAAGTATCTAAAATGTTTTCAAAATCAAAGTTTGTCATCACATTTTTAGCCTTTGCCATACCGCATGATACGATTTTTATCCCCATACTATAATACCTTTATTCTACTTCCTATATCTCTTATTTTTTCATACCTTTGTTCTTTAATTTTTTGTGGTTTTAAATTTAAAAGTAAGTCTAAATTCCTTTTTATGCTTTTATCTACTCGCATAAAAAGCTTTTTTGTGTCTAATTCATCATCTTTTCTATCTTCTTTTATAATTTCATCTACAATTTCATAGTCTTTTAAATCAAAGGCAGTAAGCTTCATTACATCTGCTGCTTCTTGCCATTTTGTTGAGTCTTTCCATAAAATTGAGGCAAAGCCCTCAGGAGATAAAACAGAGAAAATTGCATTTTCAAGCATGATTATTTTATTAGCTGCACTTAAAGCAAGTGCACCACCAGAGCCACCCTCGCCTGTAACTATTGCAATTACAGGTACTGTTAATTCACTTAAAAGTGTTAATGAAGTAGCTATTGCTTCACCCTGTCCGTGCTGTTCTGCTTCCATACCGGGATATGCGCCGGGGGTGTCTATGAAAGTTATAATAGGTCTATTAAACTTCTCTGCTTGCTTCATTAATCTTTGTGCTTTTCTATATCCCGCTGGATTTGTCATACCAAAGTTGTATTTTACATTTTCTTGTATTGTTTTGCCTTTTCTATGTCCTATTACTGTAACCGGAATACCATTATACATAGCAATTCCGCCTAAGATACTTGCATCTTCTTTATAATGTCTATCGCCTGCAAGCGGTACAAAGTCAGTAAAAAGATTTTGTATGTATTCATCTACATTTGGTCTTTTTATATCTCTTGCTAAAACTACTCTTTGAGCAGGAGTTAAGTTTGTATTCATAATTTACTTGTCTCCATTGTGTATTTTTAATACAGTAGAAAGAGTATTTTTCATATCTTTTCTTTCTACTATCATATCAATAAAGCCAGACTCTAAAACATACTCTGCACTTTGAAAGCCTTCTGGCAGTTTTTGTTTTATTGTTTGTTCTATTACTCTTGGCCCTGCAAAGGCTACTAAGGCTTTTGGCTCTGCTATTATAATATCGCCTAAGGTTGCAAATGAAGCAGTAACTCCACCTGTTGTAGGGTTTGTTAATACTGATATATATAATAAGCCTTTATCACTATGTGCTTTTAGTGCAAAAGAAGTTTTCGCCATTTGAAATAGTGAATAAATGCCCTCTTGCATCCTTGCACCACCTGAGGCTGAAAAAATTACAACTGGCATTTTATTTTTTGTAGCATATTCAAAAAGTAAGGTGATTTTCTCACCTGTTGCACTCGCAAGGCTACCCATTAAAAATCTTGTATCCATTACAGCTACAGCTGTTTTAACTTTTCCAATATCACCAACAGCGCAAATAACTGACTCATTTAAGCCTGTTGTCTCTTTGAGTGTTTCTAACTTTTCTTCATAGCCCGGAAAATTTAAAGGGTCTGCCGCTTGAATATTGTTAAAAAGTTCTTTATATTTTGCGTTATCAAAAACGCTATCTAATCTTCTTTTTGCAGAAATTGGAAAATAGAATGAGCAAATAGGACAGATATTATCATTTTCTAATATTTGTATATTCTCTAATTCACTTTTGCAATTTTTACAATGTATTGTCTTAACTTCTTTTTGAGAATTTGAAGGCTTTAATTTCGCTAAATTATTCAAAAAGGTTTTTCTATTTTGAAAAGGATTCATTATTCCCCTCTCGCTTCCTTATACGCTTTTAGTATATCTTCAATATTTTCTTGAATAAAAGATGTATCATAATCACCTTTTAATATATCTATGTTATACATTAACAAATGCTGAAAATCCAGTGTAGTGTTTACACCAGTAATAACTGTTTCTTCTAAGGCTCTGCGCATTTTTCTTATTGCATCAAGCCTTGTTTTACCGTGCACTATGATTTTTGCTATCATTGAGTCATAATACGGCAATAAAGTTATACCATTGTAAACTCCGCTATCCACTCTAACTGAATGACCACCTGCAAAATGTAAAAAATCAATTTTACCTACTGATGGCGCAAAGTTATTCTGGGCATCTTCCGCATTTATTCTGCATTCTATTGAATGGCCTTGAAAATTCACCTCTTTAAAACTTAAAGGCAAACCAGAAGCTACTCTTAACTGCTCTTTTACTATATCAATGCCTGTTATCATTTCTGTAACAGGATGCTCTACTTGAATACGAGTGTTCATCTCTATAAAGTAAAAATTATCATCTTTATCTAAGATAAATTCAATAGTGCCTGCGTTTGTGTAATTTGCAGCCTTTGCCGCTAACACTGCTGCATCACCCATTTTTTTTCGCAACTCATCACTTAAAGCAGGACTCGGCGCTTCTTCTAAAAGTTTTTGGCCTCTTCTTTGAACAGAACAATCCCTTTCACCTAAATGAAAAACATTGCCAAAATCATCAGCTAAGATTTGAAATTCTATGTGCTTTGGACTTTGGATAAATTTTTCCATATATAAGTTATCATCTGCAAAACAACTCATCGCTTCAAGAGAAGCTGACTTATAGTGCATTTCAAGGTCTTCTTTTCTTTCTACAATTCTTATCCCTCTACCGCCGCCGCCGCTTGAGGCTTTTAGCATTACAGGATAACCAATTTTTTCTGCTAATTCAATAGCTTCATCTATATTTTTTAATATTCCTTCACTGCCAAAAGGAGTTGGAACATTTGCTTGCTGCATTAGTTTTCTCGCTTTGGATTTATTACCCATTGTATCAATAGTATCAGGAGATGGGCCAATAAATTTAATATTATTTTTAATACATAGGCGAGCAAAGTCACTGTTTTCAGATAGAAAACCGTAACCTGGGTGAATAGCATCACAGCCCATAGTTAAAGCCGCTGAGATAATGTTATCTATATTAAGATAACTATCGGCGGCTTTTGCTGGACCTATACAAATTGATGTTGTTGCCATTTGAACATGTAGGGCGTCTTTATCAGCTACTGAATAAATAGCGACTGTTTCGATATTACATTCTCTACAAGCCCTAATTATTCTAATAGCTATTTCGCCCCTGTTTGCAACTAATACTCTTTTTAACATTCTAAAACCTCGAATAAAACTTCATCAAAGCCTACAACAGCTTCATTTTGGCATAGAATGCTTTTTATAACGCCGTTAACAGGTGAAGAAATTTCGCTCATCATTTTCATAGCTTCTAAAAGACAAAGTGTTTGCCCTTTTTTTACAGTATCCCCAACTGATACAAATGGTTTATCATCTGGCGATGGGCTTTGATAAAATACACCTACTAAAGGCGCTTTTACTTTAACAAAGTCATTTTCCATTTCAGTTTGCAGTACTGTTTCATTACTAATAACAGGAATATTAGACACTACAGGTGCTGTTTGCACGATAGGTGTCGCTGTTGCTGTTAAATTTTTTTCCAATACGATTTTTTCATTATCAATTGAATATTCAAATTTTGTAATTTTACTATTTTCAAAATATTCAAAAAGTTTTAATACATCAATTTGTGGCATACTATTTTCCTTTAATTAAAATTAATTTGTTTTTTCGCTAACAACTTTAACGATGTCGCCGATTGTTTTTAATTCTGCTAATTCTTCATCAGAAATAGAAATACCAAAAGTATCTTCTAAAGCCATGTTTAATTCAACAGCATCTAAGCTATCAGCACCTAAATCATCTTGTAAATTTGTCGCTTCGTTTAAAGCAGTGATATCGCAGCTTAATGTTTCAGCGATAACTGTACACACTTTTTCTAACATTGTAAATTCCTCCTGAAATAATTTCATTTTTTTAGTTAAAATATTTTAAGTAAAATATTTGAGATTAGTATAACAGCATTTTTTTTGTTTGTCAACTGTTAGAATGTATTTTGCAAACAATCTTCACATTTAAAAATTTACTCTTTTTAATAATATCAATTTACTTTGTAAGAATTTGTAAAATAAGTGAGTGTTTAAGGGATATTTTTAGCCTTTGGCTTAATACTAACTTTAATTTATTATATATAACTACATTATTGATATATTAAAATTTCACATTTTCAAACAATAAAAAAACCGATTTTTTTTAAAATCGGCTTTAAATTTATTTTTTAATACTTAATCTTGCATAAATTTCTTTTGATAATTTTAAGGCTGAGTATAAAATTATGCAGTCAACGGGAAACATAACTATATTTTTTACTATCCTAACGCTCACTAAAACTATGAACGCTTCTCCATATAACATACTAAGCCATAAAGGAGTTAAGAATAAATTTATTAAAATCACTATTAATAATCTTGCAACAATCACTCTTACAATACTGACTTCTTTTTTATAAAAACAAAAGCCGTATATTAGACCTGTAATTAATTCATTTATAGTAAAGCCTATAAAAAACGGACCTAAAGGTCTTACTATATACTTTAATATATCAACTATTACAGCCGCTGCCCCTGTTAGAAAAGGACCAAATAAGTACCCTGCCATGCCGCAAGGCACACTTGAAAAAGTTATCACTAAATAGGGTGTTAATTGAATTGTAAAAGCTGATAAAATTACACTGACCGCCATAAGAAGGCTTACAGTTGTAAGTGAGCGAATATTTTTAAACTCCTTTAAAGAAGCCTTTAAGTTTTTCATCATATCTCTTTTCCTATAATCTTTATTTTAAAACTTCTAAAATCTCTGTTAAACTTTCGCAGATATAATCCATATCATCTTTTACAAAGTTTTTTCTTTGTCTTTCATTTAGAAATATTGTAGTAAGGCCTGCATTTTTGCCCCCTTGCATATCATCTACAGGGTTATCTCCTACCATAATAAATCTTTTTGCATCTTTAGCAAGGCTTTTTGCGTAATCAAATATTTCTTTTCTTGGTTTATCATAGCCTATTTTAGCTGAAACTACCTTACCCTCAAATAAATGACTAATACCCATTTCTTCAACCATTTCATATAATTCTGGAAAATTATTTGATAATAGATAGTTTTTATACCCTCTTTGTTTTAATGTCGTTAAAACTTTTATAGTATCATCATATAATATGTGATTATTAATATCCACTACATATTCTCTTATTTTAGGCGCTAAAAATTCAGCTTGCTCTTTATTTAAACCACAGCCCATAAAGTTTTTAACAAATTCCTCATTACAGCTTTTCCACCAGCCGTCATTTTCTATTAAATGCCTTGTATCTCTTGAAGGGTAAGTCCACCAAGGAAGGCCTTTTCCACCAAAGTTTTCTTCAATGATTTCTTCATTAATATTAATTTTAGGGTAATGCGTTTGTATTAGTAATAAACTTGAGTCAAGCCATTGATTATCAGGCTTTGTTAAAGTGCCGTGAAAATCCCAAAACACCGCTGTTTCTTCATTTAAAATATTTTTTAATTCTTCGTAGTTTGTCATCCTATTTAGCACCTCCAAAAATGCTTTTTTTGATAGTTTAATTGGCAAGTTAAAATGGTTTGATACTTTTTTTCTATTTTCAAAGGCATTTTCTACACCTGAAAGCGATAAGTTATATAAATCAGTATAGGTTAGTGGATTTTCATTTTCAGTTTTATAAGAAAATCCTACCCCTGCATTTTTTAAGCTATCTATAATTATATTTTTAGGTATACCTTCTACACCTAAAAATCCTTCTTTTGAATTTTGCTTTTTCCTTGCTTCTTTGCCTTTTATATTGGGAATGTACACATTTATTATATTGGCAGTTTTGCAAATATTTTGTATATAATTTCTTAATTGGAAGCCTGCTGTATCTGAGTCAGTAATTAAAATTATACCGAATTCATCGCCCAAAGTTTTAAGTAAGGCCTTTTTTTCTTCATCGGAATAAATACTAAAGCCGTTTAAAGGAATAATCAAGGCATTTAAAATATTATTTAAGGTAATCATATCGTATTTGCCTTCTACAACTACTACTTGGCTTACTTTTATCTTTTCCATGTTTTTTTATTACCTTTAGCGATTATCTGAGCTAATAATACTAATAAATACTCTTTTTTATTTACAGAAGTACTTTTAAATAAGATGTCTGCTTTTAGTAGTAAATCTAATATTTCTTCAACTCCCTCAAGGGTAAAAGCCCTTGCATTTCCATATGCTTTTTGATAGGCAAAGTCACTACCTTTATTTTCAAAATCTGTGTATACTTTTTGATAAGTAAGGCCTTTTTCAATTCCTAATTTCACTCTGTGTATATTAATAAAAGATAGGGATAATACAGATAAAATAGCCACTTCATCATTTTGCATATCAAACAATGTATTCATTCTTTCAACTGCTGTTACTAATCTTTTTTGAGCAACGAAGTCTATTATATCAAAAACAGAACCCTCTAAAGATTTTATAAGCAAAGCGTCTATTATTTTTTTATCTATTTGTGTATAATTTGCTGCTGCGCATAACTTATCAGTTTCATTTATTACACTTGCTATATCTTTATTCGCACCTTTTACTATTAAATTTATTGAAGTTGTATCTATCTTTGTTTTATTTTCTTTGCATTTTCTTTCTACTACTTCTTTTAAAATATTATCAGTTATTTTTTCAACTACTATGCTTGTGCCGTTCTCACTCATAGTATTTATAAATTCTGTGTATTTCTTTGCTTTTATTTTCTTTTTTTCTTCGTAAGTAAAAAGATAGGCAAAATGTACTCCCTGCGCATTAAGCACAAGGTTTTTAAGAAAACTTAATTCTTCTTCTGTAAAACTTGTTATATCAAAATCTTTTAAAACTATTAACCTATCTCCAAAAAAACCTACTGTGTTAGTTAAATCAAGTATCTCATCAAAGTCAGGCTTTTTTTGAGAATAAACAGTGATACTATCTTCATCTATATTATTTTTTTCACATATAGACTTTATTATTTTAAAGTTTTCAAAGCAAATATAGTTGTCCTGTGATAAGACAAACCATATTTTTTTTAATTCTTTTTCTTTAATTTTATATCCTGTTTGCAAAATTAATCACATCCTTAATTATTTTGTATTCTTTAGTTTTAGTATTCACTTTTATTTCTAAGTCATCATAAAGCCTTACGCCTTTTGAAATATCTACAAACTGCTTATATCTATCTGAGTAATTACCATTTAAGTAATAGTAAATGGTATCTATATTAAATGTTAATGGAGCCTTTGAAGAAGTAAAATAAATACTATCTTCATCTACTTTTAATATTTGTACATCCTTACTTGTCACAACGCTTAAATCACCACAAACTAACTCATACACTTCATCGTCTAATATCGTATACGAATAATGAGAGAAGTTATACTCCTTTTTATCCGTCTGGTAATAAATATTATCGCCATAATTTTCTACACTAAAATCTAAATCATCGCTAAAGCAAATAATAATATTATTAAACTTTGTGCTATTATAATTGCGCAGAATATAAACTAATTCATTTTCACTGACTTTTTCGTGCAAAATTAAATCCGTTTTATAATCATAGTTTACAACGCTTGAGATAAAGCTGCCTGTATCCATAATCGTAACTTTTACATTGTCTTTATTCATTATACCAAAAAATGTAGTAAAAATAAAAGTAATTGTCAAAATTATTATGTTAATTTTTTTATTAAATTTAAAGTTTAAAAAAACTATAACTAATAAAACTAAGCCTATAAAGATTGCCACTTTAAAAATATCGTCGCTTAAATTTATTAGCGCAAAGGAAAAATTATTAGCTATAAAGGAAGTTATGACTAATATAATACTGATAAAAAATTTATTTATAGCTACTAAAATGGGATTAATAATTGAAATTATAGGTAAAAATTCAATTAGCACAGTTAAAAATGATAAAACGCAAACTGGCATAGCAAGTATCGTTATAATAGGATTTACTAAAGGCGAAATAAGGCTAATTTCAATGCCTGAAAAGGCTAAAATAGGCAAGGTGAATATCGTTGCAAAAACGCATACTACAACGCCTTGAATTATTTTATTAACTTTATATTTCTGTATAATCTTTTGAGAACAAATTACGCCAACACAGGCAGAGTACGACAATAATAAACTTAAACTCGTAGCAGAATACGGATTTAAAATTAAAGTTACTATTATAATTAAAGCTAAGACTGAGAAAGTGTCAGTATATATGTAAAAATTTTTAGCTATTAATAAAATAACCATAACAAATACTGCTCTAATTATTGAATAAGTAAAGCCTATGGTAGTACATAAAGCTAAAAGTAATAAACTAACTAAAATATTTTTTATCTTTTTATTTATCGGCAAAAACTTAAATAAATAGTTAATTAATAAGGCGATAAAGGCAACATGAAGCCCTGAAACTACCAAAATATGCGATACACCACTCACCTTAAAAGCATCAGTAATTTCAGTATCTAAATAAGATTTATCGCTGTAGCCCATGGCTAAACTTATTCCTAAAAAATCTTTTGAATATAATTTTTGAGCGTTGTAAATTATATCTTCTCGCATCTTTTGGCCTAAGATTAATATAGAAGTTTTTTCTTTGTTTTCATCTTGTATTTCTTCTGGATAGAATGTGCCTATAATATTTTCGCTCAATAAGTAGTGTGTGTATGAATTCTTATTATCTACATTAATATTGCCCGTTAAAGAAAGCCTTTGACCTATATTAAAATCATCATAGCTATAAAATTGAACAAAACTTTGATAAATTCTCTCATTTTCTATTTCTTCAATTTTCAAAGTGTACTTTGTTGAGTAAAAATTAGTTCTTTCTTCTTGGGTGATGTAGCCTGTAATTTTAGTGTTTTCATTTGATAATTTATCAATATTAGCGTTTATATAGCCTGTGTAAAAATTAAAATACACAACAGTCGCTATCATACAAATTACTGAAATTATAATAGTTTTTCTATTTTCTTTTTTATAAATAAAAGTAAAAAGACAAATAGATATAAACAATACCAAAAGATATACTAAATTATCTTTCGGTATTGTTATGAGAAATATACAAGTTAAAAGCATAGTTAATGCTATTGTTATAATTTCTCTTATTTTATTCATACACTTATCCTGCTGGCCATTCAAAACTTCTTTTTGCCATCATATGAAAATGCAAGTGATGAACAGTTTGTCCTGCATCTTTACCGCTGTTTGCTACTAAGCGATAGCCATTTTCTAAGTTTTCTTGTTTTGCTATTTCAGCTGCTGCTAAAATAATTTCGCCTGCTATATGCATATTTTCTTTTGTTATATCTTTGGGTGATGGAATGTGCTGTTTTGGAATTATTAATACATGAAATGGCGCTTGCGGGCTTAAATCATTAAAAGCTACCACAACATCATTTTCATATACTTTATTTGCTTTGATTTCTCCATTTATTATTTTACAAAAAATGCAATCCATAGTACCACCTCATTATTTAATTATTTCAGCTACTATATCTTTTACTTTTGCTAAAGCTTCATCTACTAAAGAAGCATCTTTAATCCCAGCCATAGCAAAGTCAGCCTTACCGCCGCCAGAGCCTCCTGTAAGTGCTGCTACTTGTTTTGCCACTTCGCCAGCTTTTACACCTTTTTCAACAGCTATTTTACCACAAGAAGCTGCAACTGTTACCTTGCCCTCACTTTCGCCACAGAACACTATTACTGCTTTTGGAGCTTTGTCTCTTGCAGCAAAACACATCTGTCTTAAGGCATCAGCAGAAGTTCCTCTAAAGTATGCTGTTACAACTTTTAAATCGCCCACTTCTTCTGGAGATTCAAATAAGCCGTCTATTTTAGATTTTGATGTTTCTAATTTTAGTTTATCAAGCTCTTGCTTTGTTTGTTTTGCTTCTTCTATAGTTTGATTTAATTTTATTAGAATTTCGCTTGTGTTATTTGTTTTTAAAGTATTTGCTATTTCATTTAATGTTTGCTCATTTTTATTTAATAATTGTAATACACCAATACTAGTAACTGCTTCAATTCTTCTAATACCTGCTGCTACACTTGATTCTGAAACGATTTTAAATAAACCAATTTCAGAAGTATTACTAACATGAGTACCACCACAAAGCTCTACTGAAAAATCGCCGATTTTTAATACTCTTACATCTTCTGTATACTTTTCGCCAAATAAAGCTATAGCGCCCATTTCTTTAGCCTTGTCCATTGTTGTTACAAAGTATTCAACAGGTAAGGCTTGTAAAATTGCTTTATTTACCTCGAATTCTGTATTTATTATTTCTTCTTTAGTCATAGCACTAAAGTGAGTAAAGTCAAATCTTACTCTATTTTCATCTACATCAGAGCCTGACTGATGAACATGGTTTCCTAAGATGTCTCTTAGTACTTGTTGTAGTAAATGAGCAGAAGTATGATTTCTTTGAGTCATTTTTCTTATAGTTGTATCGACTACTGCGCTTACTTTATCGTTTGTTTTTAATATACCACTTTTTAAAACGCAAGTGTGGATGTAGTAGCCTTGAACACTCTTTTTACAGTCCATAACTTCTAAAGTTGCATTTTCTGATTTTAAAACGCCTATATCAGCTCTTTGTCCGCCACCTTGTGCATAAAAAGGAGTTTTATCTAAAACAATTAAAACACCTTGTTTTTCACCTTCATCAACACTTATAGCAGTTTCTAATTTATTTTCATAACCGATAGCTAAAACTTTGCTTTCTGCTTCTAAATTCGTATAACCTACAAACTCTGTCTCATTTTGATTTATACCTTGGAATAAATCATCACTCCAACCTATATCGCCTGCTTTTTTCCTTGCATCTCTTGCTCTTTGAGCCTGCTCTTTTAAATGTTTTCTAAAGCCATCTTCATCAATTAAAATTCCTCTTTCTAAAAGGATTTCTTTTGTTAATTCAAAAGGAAAACCAAAGGTATCATTTAATCTAAAAGCTTCTTCACCTGAAAGCATTTTAGTTTCACTTTCTGTTTTTTGCTTTTCAAGTGAGTCTATCATATTATTTAGGATATTCATACCTTGATCTATAGTTGTATTAAATCTTTCTTCCTCTGCTTTTATAACTTTTTGAATATACTCTGCATTTTCTAAAAGCTCTGGGTATGCTTGTTTGCTTTCATTTACAACTGTTTTTGATAATTCGTGTAAGAACATACCATTTATGCCTATCATTCTACCGTGTCTTGCAGCTCTTCTTAACAATCTTCTTAGCACATAGCCCCTACCCTCATTACTTGGTAGAACACCGTCACTAATCATAAACACAGTACTTCTTACATGGTCAGTAATAACCCTTACAGAAATATCAACTTTACTATCTTCTTTATACTTAACTTTTGAAATATTTTCAACTTCTTTAATTATATTTGCAATAGTATCAACTTCAAACATATTATCAACTTCTTGCATAATACAAGCAATTCTTTCAAGGCCCATACCTGTATCTATATTTGGCTTGTCTAATAAAGCATAGTTGCCATTGCCGTCTGAGTCGAATTGAGTGAAAACTAAGTTCCAAAACTCAACATATCTATCACAGTCACAGCCTACAGTACAAGTATCTTTACCACAAGAATACTTCTCGCCTCTATCAAAATAAATCTCACTACAAGGACCACATGGACCTGTGCCGATTTCCCAGAAGTTATCAGCTTTTCCTAAGCGGTGCATATGTGAGGGTTCAACGCCTATTTTTTGAGTCCATATATCATAAGCCTCATCATCTTCTTCATAAACACTAACATGCAAGCAGTCAATTGGAAGTTCTAATTCTTTTGTTAAGAATTCCCACGCCCACTCTGTCGCTTCATTTTTAAAGTAGTCGCCAAATGAAAAGTTGCCAAGCATCTCAAAGAAAGTACCATGTCTTGCAGTGATACCAACATTTTCAATATCTGGTGTTCTTATACATTTTTGGCAAGTTGTCGCCTTGTTGTTTGGCATTATAGCCTGCCCCATAAAGTATTTTTTTAATGGTGCCATACCTGAGTTTATAAGTAATAAACTTTTATCCTCTTGTGGCACTAATGGGAATGAGTCTAATCTTGTATGCCCCTTGTCTTGGAAAAATTTTAAATATCTTTCCCTAATTTCGTTTAATGATGTCCATTTCATATTTATTCTCCTTAAAATAAAAAACGCCCCTTAGAACTTAAAAATTCTAAGGGACGATAATAACTTACCGCGGTACCACCCACATTGTGTAATAAAAAACTACACCTCTTTATCTATGTTAACGCCATAGTTACGCAAAGCTTTTTTCACCTTGAGCAAAAGGGTGGCACAAATAACTTTGTAAAAATCTTTCAGCAACCGATTTCTCTCTAAATACAAAAATTTATTTTTATTCCCTTTTATCGCCTATTATATCATAGGAGGCATTTGCCCCACTTTCTCTATTATACTACTATTTTACAAAATAATCAATACACAATTTATATAAATTTTTAGGTGATTTTTCAGTTTGCAAAAAGCAAGTATCTATGCTATATTATAGATGAACCCAAAAAAATATTTTTAGATATTGTATAGGTTACAATAAATGTAAATGGAAAGAGGTGAGTCCAATGGCACACTTAAAAACTAATAAAGAAGATCTCGCAATAATCTCTTTATTAGGTAAAATTCATCATCCGGTTAGTAGAGGTAATCACTACAGAATTAATGGAGTAGATGGTAAAGCATTATGCGTACCTGCAACAGGTGGCATTTGCTACAACATCAATGTTGGAGATAGCGTTTATAAATTCAAAGGCGATCATCTCGAGCCGAGTGTTAGTTTGCGAAACGAAATAAGTGATGAAAATCATGCCCTAATGGTATATGCCTGTGCTGGTAATGAAGCTGTAGTAGTTTCAGGCGAAGCAAAAGGCGCGAAAGGATATGTTATTGGAGGTCACGGTGGTATAGAGCACACAATAATTGAATTTTCAAAAGAAGATAAAGAAAAAATGTGCATAGATGATAAAATTCTTATCAAAGGTTGCGGACAAGGTCTTGTAATCGAAAATTTTGAGGATACAGTAGTTAGTTGTGGTATTGACCCAAAATTACTTGAAAATATGGGAATAGAAATTGAAGGTGACACTTTAGTGGTACCGGTTGTTGCAACCGTTCCTGCATATTTAATGGGCTCTGGACTTGGAAGTTCAAACTCCCATACAGGCGATTATGATATTATGACAACTGATAAACAAGTTATTAAAGATTTAGGTCTTGATAATTTACGCTTTGGTGATTTCGTGTTACTTGAGGATCATACAAATACAGTTGGTAGAGCTTATCTAAAAGGTGCTTGTACTATAGGTATTATTATCCACGGCGATAGTTATGCACACGGTCACGGCCCCGGAGTTACTACATTGCTTACTTCGAATTTACCTATCATAAAAGCAAAAATAGATCCAAATGCAAATATTATGAATTATATAGGTAAATAAAATATTATATAAATTAGAGCGAGCCTTAAAGAAGCTCGCTCTTTTATTGGATATAAACCACCGACTATGTCGGTGGTGCCGAAAAAGCTTTAGCGT
>CAYJFZ010000014.1:0-39673 GCA_964369975.1 uncultured Oscillospiraceae bacterium | reverse complement strand
ACTTTTTAATCTCACTCTGATTTTTTCTTTGACTGCCATTTTAACGCCTCCTTATTTATTCTTGTGTTTGTTAATAGCGGCGGTAAACGAATAGTATTAACACTGTGCCGGGTGTTTCACCTTGTGTCAAGATAAAAACCGACTAACCGCCTTGCAGTTAAATCGGAAAACACTAAAAGTGTTACTTTTCACAAAGTATTGGCCAGTGGACCCGTAGGTCATTCACCCTTTGCATACAATATTTATACTTTTCATCGCCCAACTCAAAGATCGGACATACTCAACGGAAAAACCCACCTATGTGGCAACCTCCCGTATCAACGCATATCTTTGCAGTCGCTTAATTATTTTACAACATTACAAGGCAAAAAGCAAGTTAATTTTTGTTTTCACTAAACTTTGTAGCTTTGCACAAATAGTAATTACTAATAACCGCCCTTTTCGTGCAAATAGCAACAAAAATTACGCTTATTGCCTTTCTAAATTTCCTATTGCTTCTTCATCCACTGTAATATAAGCTGTTTTAAAATTATCATATATAACCATACCCGGCTTTAAATCATTTGTCTTTTTAATATTTTTTACAAATGTATAGTCAACTGCTACTTGAGCCGAGGTTTTTTGACTTGAATAAAATACACTAAGCATAGCCGCTTCATTTTGTGTTGTAAGCGGGATATCTTTTCCCTCACTCATAACTACAACATGGCTGCCGGGCGCATTTTTAGTATGAAACCATAAATCTTTTCCCCTTGCAGTTTTCATAGTCAACTTATCATTTTGCAAGTTATTCCTACCTACTAAAATTAAAAAACCATCAGAAGAAATATATTTAATAAAATCTTGCGCTTTTTGCTTTTTTTGTCTATTTTTAAAATACTTAATGTAGCCTGATTGATGCAACTCACTTCTTACATTTAATAAGTCCTCTTCATTTTTTGCTAAAAATATAGAGTACTCAATAGAAGTTAGGTATTCGTATTCAATTTCGCCCTCTTTAATTAATTCTTTTAATACCTTTGCAGCTGTATTTTTCTTTTTATATTCTTTAAAATACTTTTGCGCATTCTCATTAGGCGTTAATTTTTCATCAAGTTTTATTTTAACTTTTGTATTATCGTAGTAATTATCTACTTCAATTTCTTTTAAGCCTTTTGTTATCTTAAATAAATTTGCAGTGAGTAACTCTCCATAAATTTTAAATTTTTGATTATTTTCACTTTCTTTTAAATCTTCTTTTCTTAAAGCTGTTTTTCTAACGCTACGCTCTTTTAAGTTTTGAATTAATTTATATAGGTCTTTACCCTTCTGTCTTAATCTTTCTTGCCTGTCTTTTTCTGAGTAGTATTCATCTAATAAATCATTCAAAGAAGGGTAAGATTTTTGCACTAAACCCTCGTACTGGCTAAGGGGCATAAAGCTAAACTCAATAGGCTTGTTTGCTTCATCATATACTATTGTAAAAATAGGCTTATTATAATACTCTATAACCTTGTTTACACTGTCTATAAGCAGTTGCTTTTGTTCTTGGTTTAAGCTATCTGCATACACATTGCTAAGTCTTGATAAACTTTCAATTTCTCTTGATATTACAGCGCCGATACCTTGAGTGCTTTTTAATATTGCTTGATTTATATTTCCCTCATATTTTAAAGCTTTTTTAATTACTTCCTCGCTTTGGTGTATTAAGTTTGGGTTTTCTTTATTTGGAGGTAGTTTATATTCAAGGCCAGGAAGAAGCTGGCGCACACTTGAAGCGTCTGCGTCTACTCTTTTCATAGCATCTATAATTTTCCCATCTTTATTGACTAAAACTATATTTGCATATCGACCCATTAACTCAGCGTAAAGAGTTATATCTACTATATCCCCAATTTCATTACTTGCCGAAAACAGTAATTTTATTATTCTTTCACCTATTACAAAATCACTCCTAATAAACCTTGCTGTTCCAAGGTATTTTCTTAATAGCATACAAAAAGATGGTGGCGAAGGTGGATTTTCAAAACTTTCTTTAGTTATTGAAACTCTCGCTGAGCCACTTCTTGCTGAAATCAGAAGTTTTAAATTTTCTTTTCTCGTTCTTAAATGTAAGACAATTTCATCTTTTGAGGGTTGATGAATTTTATCTATTCTTGCACTATCTAAATTTTGATTTAACTCATTTGATAATAGCGATATTGTTACTGCGTCTAATGCCATATTTTCTCCTATATGAAAAGATAAAAAAACACACTTTAATATCTTTTACAAAATTATACATATATAAGATATTAAAGCATATTTTACAGTCTAATTGCAAGCATTGATTAATATTTCGATTTTTGCAATCGCATTTTCTATTTCTTGTTTTTCTGTTTCGCTACTTCCCTTTTGCTTTTTTGTAAGCTGGGTTTTAACCATTTCAAAATAGCCTTTTGCACTTTTATTAGTATTTTTATCGCTTTTTCCTATAAAGCGATTATAAATATTATCCTGTGTATACACATCATTAAAGACAACTTTCATACAGCTATAATATTTTTTATTCTCACTTACAGTTTCTTCTTTTATAATCTCAAAGCCATTTTTATATAAATAATGCCTAATGCTAAAAGCGCTCTGGGCGCAAAGCAAAATAAGCTCTACTTTGTTTTCTTTTATAAATGGAGCATTTTCAATTATATGAGCCATAGTATGCCCCCCAAGACCTGCTATTATAATATGGGTAATATTAGAGATGTCTTTAATACCCTCTAAGCCATCAGTTAAATAAAAATCTGCTTTTTCGATTACATCGTTTTTCAAAAATAAGTCTTTTGCTTTTTGAAGTGGCATTTGATTAATGTCAGTTGCTATAATTTTTTTTGCTAAATTTTCTTTTATAAGGTAAAGAGATAATTTACCATGATCACAGCCAACATCACAAACAGTATTAGCGTTTTCAACAAAAGAGGCAGCCATTAATAAACGACTGCCTATCTTTTTATAATTCATAAATTAAGCGTTAGCAAAATGCTTGTTTAATTTTTCAACTAATGCGTCTGCATCAGTTCCGTGAACCATACAAGCCTGTTCTATGTTTTCACTTCTTGAAGCAGGACAGCCTAAGCAGTGCATCCCGATTTCTAAAAAGTAAGTTGCTGTTGATCTATCAGCATCTAAAATTTCGCCTAAATTTGTTTGTCTTGTTATAACCATTTTTCATTATCTCCTTTTAGTTTTATCTTATTATACTATATTTTAAATTGTTTATGCAAGTGAGTAAGTTACATAATAAACCAAAACTTACTACCCTCGCTAAGTTTTGAATCAACCCCAAACTCAAAATTATGATTTTCGAGTATTGATTTAACTATGGCAAGGCCTAAGCCTGTGCCTTGTTTGCCTGTATCTTTTCTTGAGCGATAATACCTGTCAAAGATGTATTTAATATCTTCCTCGAGTATTCCCTCGCCTGTATCATTAACACTCACTTTTATTCTATTATCTTCCATTACACCCACTTCTATATAAACGCTATCTCCTTTTTGTGTGTGCAATAAGGCGTTAGATACAAAGTTGTGCAGCACTCTTTCAATTAAAGCAGCATCCGCAAATACAAAGGCAGAATCTACACCTTTATACAAAATTTGCTTTTCTTCATTTTGTGCCCTATGTGAATAAACTTCAATAACATCTAAAGCCATCTCCACTATATCATACTGCACAATGTTTAATTTATTTGTTTTTTGATTAAGTTTTGCATATTCTAAAACAGAGCCTACCATCTGTGAGAGTCTGTCTGTTTCATCAATTATAGTTTCTAATTGATTTTCACGCATCTCTTTATTATCGCCAGTTATATCCTTAATACTTTCAGCATAGCCTTTTATAATTGTTAAAGGCGTTCTTAAATCGTGTGATATGCTTGCGATTAATTCTTTTTGCATATACTGAGTGCTTTCGATTTCTTCAATCATCGTATTAAAGTCTTTTGCTAATTGCACTATCTCATCATCTTTGCCTTCTTGGGTTACTAATTTTACCCTGTAATTACCTTTTGTAATTTCTTTTGTTGCCTTTGATAATACACTTATCGGCTTTATAAAATTATTAGCTATAATAGCTGACATAATAAAGGCTAAAAATACTGCAAAAATAGTGACGGCTTGTAATTGGTTTGATACTATACTGACTATTGAATTCGTCCTTGCAAGGTTTGTTGAAACGATAACTGTGTATAAGCCTTCAACAAACTGACCTCTTACTATTTGAGTATTTCCATAGTCATCAACCATACTACCGTTATATGTGTTAACATCTCTTACAGTTTCTCTTAACTGTATTGAATTTGTAGTATTTAGTCTTTGTTGTTGTTCATAGTAACTATCATTGTACTCATCTTTTGAGCCGTGAAGTTGACAGGCATCGCCTATACCCTCAAGTAAGACAAGGCCTGAGCCTGTCTCATTTGCAATTTCTATACAAACGCCTTGAGACATAAAAGCTGATATTTCTTCAATTACTTCATCATTTAAAGCATAGTCATTTTCTTCTATCGCATCTATTGTTTTATTTAAAGTTTGTGCAAGCTCAAGTTGGGTTGCAGTATGGTACATAGGACCAAAAGAAATCGCCAAAGCTATCCATATTACTAAAATAACAGTAATACAAACGCCAATGAGCGATACTGCTAATTTTGACCTTAAACTTTTCATCCTACTAAACCTCTATATTTTTTACTCTTTAGGCTCGAATTTATAGCCGACACCCCAAACAGTGACTATACAATCACGATAATCTTTTAAATGACTTCTTAACATTTTAATATGTGTATCCACTGTCCTATCTTCACCAAAGTAGTCATAGTTCCACACTTTAGATAGTATTCGCTCACGAGATAGGGCTACACCTTTATTTTGAACTAAACATACGAGTAAGTCAAATTCTTTAGGAGTAACATTTACTATTTCATTTCTTATTTTCACACTATGGCTTGGTACATCAATAACTAAGTCATCAAAAATGTATCTTTCATTGCTGTCTGCCATATCAGGATTAACCCTTTGTAATACAGCTTTCACCCTTGCTACTAACTCTTTAGGCGAAAATGGCTTTACTATATAATCATCACTACCTGCATCAAAGCCTGTAATTTTATCATATTCTTCACCCTTTGCTGAAAGAATTATAACAGGAGTTTGAAACCCTCTTGAGCGCATTTCTTTTAAACAAGTAATACCATCCATAAACGGCATCATAACATCTAAAATACATAAATCTATATCACCTTTTGCAATTATATTCAAAGCTTCAATTCCATCTTTAGCCGTTTCAATATCATAACCTGACACTGATAAATATTGAGAAATAAACTCTCTTATCCTTGGCTCATCATCAACTATAAGTATTTTCATAAATTGTTCCTCACTTTACTCGTAATTTTATTAATTATAAATATAATACTATTTATAAGTTATGAATTTGTGAAAACTGATATTTTTATATTAAAAAAAATCTTGACTTACCCTTATAAAACATATAAAATTAATAGTATTATATATTAAGGAGTTTTTACAAATGTTTACTACAATCTATATTATAACTTTGGTTTTTTTAGCTATATTCTTTTTTAACTTTGCACCAGGAGGAATACCAACAGAAATAAGATACCTATTCACAGGCTACTACTTCATAAACGACGGGGTGCTAAATAAAGGGGATAAAAGATGCTCCTTAGAGGCGTTTAGGACATGTAAAGAAAATAATTTTGCTATAAAAACAACTATTCAGCTAACAAAGGATAGACAAATAGTAGTATACCCAAACCAAACTCTAAAAAAAGATTTTGATTTAGATACTGCCATAAGTGATTTAGATTTTGAGCAGTTAAAACAATATAATATTATTTTATTAAAAGATTTGCTCGATTTAATAAACGGTGAAGTCCCATTATTATTAGAATTAAAATCAGGGCTGAATAACGAAGTATTATGCGAGGACACTCTTAGTGCCCTAACAGCTTATGACCATAAAAATGTTGGTATAGCAAGTTTTCATACAGGTATTTTAGCTTGGTTTAAAAAGAAGGCAAAAAGGCATTATAGAGGTGCAATATCAGCTCCCGGTGCTGATTTTATACATCTTTCTTCTTTTCAAAAATTTGCAGTTTCAAATTTATTTAACAACTCTGTATCAAGACCAAACTTTGTCCTTTACAGAAAGGGAAAAGAAAGTTTTTTACTAAAAATAATATATAAATTAGGCTTTGATAAAGGTATTTGGCTAATTGAAGATAAACAAGAAGCAAAAGAACTCGAAACTAAAAGGGATTTAATTATCATCGAAGGCTTTACTCCTGATATAAATAGGTACTATACTCCTGAAATAAAATTTAAAAAGCAAGAAGATACACAAATAGATGATGATAAAATCATCAATGAAGAAGATACAGACAGCGACATAGATGACATAGATACAGATGATGAATAATTAAAATTAATAATAATTAAAAGCACAGTGTAAAATTACACTGTGCTTTTTTTATTTATCGTCTTTTATTTTATCCCAGTAAGCCTTTGCCGCTTGCTCTATTTTATTCATTCCATATTCATAATAAACACTGCCCACTAATTCTTTTGGCAAGTAATCTTGCTTTACATAATGATTTTTATAAGCGTGTGGGTATTTATATTTTTCATCTGGGCTAAGAGATTTTTGTGCTGGATTATTTGAGTCTTTTAAGTAAGGAGGGATATCAAAATAGCCCTTTGTATTCACTGCTTCTAAGGCCGCTGCATAAGCTGTGTAGGCAGAGTTTGACTTTGGAGCAGTCGCTAAAAGTATCACAGCATTGGATAAGGGGATTTTTGCTTCTGGCATCCCTGTTTGCAAGGCTATATCACAGCAGGCTTTTACAATTGGTATACAGGAAGGATAGGCTAAAGAAATATCCTCACAAGCAATAATTAATAATCTTCTTATTACTACAAGTAAAGCTTGTGCATCTAATAGACGGGCTAAATAATAAATAGCTGCATTTTCATCAGAGCCTCTTATTGATTTTTGCAAGGCTGATAATAAATTATAATGTTCATCCCCTTGATTATCAAACCTATTTGAAGAGCGCTGTGTTACCTGCTTTGCCATTTCGGTAGTTATTTCTTTACTGCCTGCCGCTGCTATTAATAACTCAAGGGCATTAAATGCTTTTCTTAAATCAGCCCCACAGCCTTTTGCTATTATTTGCAAAACTTCATTTGATACTTTGTTTTTGCTTTCTATTTTTTTCAAGCCTTTTTCTAAGCCTATCATTATATCCTCAGGGCTTAAAGGCTTAAATTCAAAAACTGTGCTTCTTGATAAGATAGCGTTAAAAATAGCAAAGTATGGATTTTCAGTAGTTGAGGCAATCAAAGTTACACTCCCATCCTCGATAACTTCAAGTAAGGACTGCTGTTGTTTTTTATTTAAGTATTGTATCTCATCAAGGTATAATAAAATACCATTTTCACTGCCTAAGGTGTCCACTTGCGCAATAATATCTTTAATATCCGCAGTAGAAGCCTGTGTGCCATTTAACTTAAATAATCTTTTATTTGCCATTTGGGCTATTATGCTCGCCACCGTAGTTTTACCTACACCTGACGGGCCATAAAATATCATATTTTGATAAACACCGTTTTCAATAGCATTTTTAAAGACACTATCTTCTGATAATAAGTGAGTTTGTCCGCATACATCATCTAAGGTTTTCGGCCTTAGAAGACTTGCTAAGGGCATGTTCATTTACTTCTCCATTTTCTATTGATTATTTTCGCCTTCATCTTCTTTTGACTGCCATAATTTCATATTATATTTTGCATAGTTATTCTTAAGTAAGAATGAAACTGCATAAAGCATTGAGCGATCCCAGAAGATATAATCGTGGTCGCCATTCCATTCTAAGTATTTGAATTCTTTTAAAGGTAGGGTTTTTGCAAAATCTTTTAATTTTAGATTTTGATTGTGTATATCTATTAAGTCATCTTGTTTTCCACAAGTTACTAATATTCTTGGTTGCTTATCTTCTTCTAATTTTGACACTTCTTTTAATAAGTAGTAAATATCATCTTTTTCACTTGTTTTTAAATCATCGCCAAACACTGAGTAAAAATTATCTATATCTTCAGTATCAGGGTATTCTTTTAAATAATCAAGCATCATACCCATATCAACAGCCCCTGAAAAAGCTGCAATATTGCCAAAAAAATCAGGGCGAGACAAACCTATTTTTAAAGCACCATAGCCACCCATAGAAAGCCCTGCTACCATAGTTCTTTCTCTTGTAAAAGATAAATTATACAAACTTTTTAAAAGCTGTGGCAGTTCTTGTGTTATATAAGTAAAGTAATCAAAGCCATACTTCATATCTGTATAAAAGCCTTTTGGCGCACTCACATATACCATACATAATTTATTTTCTCTTGCATATCTATTGGCTGCTGTATATTCTCTAAATTCTTTTTCGCTTGAGCCCATGCCGTGCAAAAAGTAAACTATCCCTCTTGCTTTTTTTAATTCTTTTTCATATAAATCGTTTGGTAAAAACAAATCTACATGCATATTCTGCCTTAACACTTTTGAATAAAGGGTTGTATTTATAAATGACATTCTCTTTCTCCTTTTGGTTAATAATACGATTTTTTTACATAGTTTCAGTATATAGCACAAATATGAAAAAAGCAACAATAAAAACAGCTTTAAAAAGTTATAGTTTTGTGATAAAATTATTATTAATAAAACTTTTAAGGAGGCTTATGAAAACAAAAAAACAAGCACAAGAGATAGTTGCTCTTTTAGAACAAACCTACCCTGTAGCCGATTGCTTTTTAGACCACGAAGGCGCTTGGCAACTTTTAGTTGCTGTTCGCTTATCTGCACAGTGTACAGACCTTAGAGTAAATGCTACTACCCCCTCTCTTTTTGAAAAATTTAGTACAGTGGATGCCTTTGCTGATGCCCCTTTAAAAGAAATCGAAGAAATCATAAAACCTTGCGGTTTATTTAAAACAAAGGCCCGAGATATTAAAGGGGCGATGATGATGTTAAGAGATGAGTATAATTATATAGTCCCAGATGATATGGAGCTTTTATTAAGAATGCCGGGCGTTGGCAGAAAAAGCGCTAATTTAATTTTGGGCGATATATTTAAACTTCCTGCAATAGTTGCAGACACTCATTGCATAAGAATATCAAATCGCTTAGGATTTTTAAAAAGCAAAGACCCTTATAAAGTAGAGCTCGCCTTAAAAAAAGTAGTAGCAAAAGAAAAGCAAAATGACTTATGCCATCGCTTCGTTGAGCACGGCAGATTAGTTTGCACTGCAAGAAAAGCTTTTTGCGAAAACTGTAATTTAATCTTGTATTGTGATGAATATAAAAAACAAGTAAAAGCTCTTGACAAAGCAAAATAAATCTATATAATATATTGTAGACATAAAAACAGGGGAGCTTCATAGCTGAGATTAGCAAAACAATTTGCTTAAACCCTTTAACCTGATTCGGGTAATGCCGACGGAGGGAGTTTTAATATAAGCTGTAACAGCTAAATTAATCTTATCTTCGTTAATAGCGAAGATTTTTTGTTTTTATGCACAAAATAAGGAGGTTTCATTATGGAAACAACAAAAACAAAACAAACAACCAAAACCGAAATTTTAGTGACTTGCGCAATGCTGATTTCTTTATCTGCAATGCTATCAATCTTCCCCACATTTAATGGTATGTGGCCAAACGGCGGCTCAATTACTGTTTGTAGTATGCTACCTATTGTATTGATTTCTCATAAATACGGAATTCGCTGGGGCTTATTATCAGCTTTTGCCTTTGCTTTAATTCAATTATTAAGTGGCTTAAGAGGAATAGCGGGAATGGATGCTATGTCAACATTCTTAGTTATTTTTATTGATTACATAGTAGCATACACTGTTTTAGGCTTTGGTGGTATTTTTAAAGGCAAATTTAAAAGTAGCGCTTTAGAATTAACTTTAGGCGCATTCTTTGCATTAACTTTAAGGTTTGTTAGCCATTTCTTTTCAGGGTATATACTCTTTTCATCTTATGCAGAGTGGTTTTTTACTCAAGAAGGCTTTACATTAGGCAATTCAATATTCTCTTCTTTTGGAAACAGCCAAATACTTTATATACTATATAGTATTTTGTATAACGCTTCTTATATGGTGCCTGAAATCATCATCACTTGCTCAGTGAGCTTTATTTTAGCAAAAACAGGTGTATTTAATAAATTAAAAGGCTAATACAATTATATTTTTGTCACTTGTAGCTGAAAACATCTTTTAGACAGTTTTCAGCTACATTTTTTATAATAATATAAAACAAATAAAAACAGAGCTTATAAAAAGCTCTGTTTTTTTAATCATTAAAAATGATAATTATGCTCTTTGGTCAGCAAAGCATTCACTACAAAGAACTGGTCTGTCTTCTCTTGGTTTGAAAGGAACTTTCGCTTCTTTACCACAAGATGCGCATGTTGCTGTGAAGTATTCTCTTGTTTCACGAGCTTTTTGTTTTCTTGAATCACGGCAAGATTTACATCTTTGAGGCTCGTTTTCAAAGCCTCTTTCTGCGTAAAATTCTTGTTCGCCTGCTGTGAATACAAATTCTTCACTACAATCTTTACAAACTATTGTTTTGTCTTGATACATTGGTATCTCTCCTTTGATTTCTCGCCCTAAAATTTTTAAACCAATGCGTAAGTTTGCTTTGCTTTATCTATTCCGGGGGCAGTGTGTTATCTATCAATAAAGGCCCTGTGCCCTTATTTACGAAGTTTTTTGTGAATTCTTTGAATTGCATTATTGACTGCTTTTTCACTTCGCGTTGTTAGCTGTGCTATCTCTTTATAAGAGTATTGCATAGTGTACAAGCTAAAGACTAAAAACTCAAAGTCAGATAATTTTTCCTTTGCAATTTTTATGAATTCTGCGTTTTGCTCTTTAATTATAAAGTCCGCTTCTGGATTTTTAAAGAAAATTTTGTCATCTAATTCTTGGGCATTTGTTAAAATTTTATGCTTTTGTGCAGAATGCTGTGTTTTAGCTGATAAAATATTATTTGTAATGCACTTACTTGCAAAAGTAGGAAAGCTTACATTTCTGGTTTCATCAAAGCTTAAAATCGCCTTAAATAATCCTATGTTAGCCTCTTGCACAGCCTCTTCAAAATCAAATTCATTACTTGATAATTTTTTAGCTATTGTAAGTATTGTCGGCTTAAGTGAAGTGAAAATATAATCAATAGCTATATTGTCACCCTGCTTTGCCTTGTTTAAATATGTGATATATTCATCTTGCATACAATAATCCCATTTTTTAAAAATCTATAAATATTATATTAAGTTTTTTGCAATATGTCAAACAATTTCGGCAAAAAGTCCCATTTTTTTTAAAAAAAGCACTATTTTGAGCCTTTTTTTAGTTAAAATCGTCTTTTGTAACTACTCTAATCCATTTTTTAGTGAAGATTCTATACAGTTGTAAAGGTATTTTATAAAAGCAGTCTATCCTCATTGATAAGAAAACTAACGGTCCAGAAAGTCTTAATACTAAGCCTGTTACTACTCCTAAAGGAATGTTAATTAGCCACATACCAGTGATACAAACTATCAGTGCAAACTTTGTATCTGCACCGCCTCTTAAAATGCCAATCTCATTTACAACATCCATTGCACCGAGCGGTTGTAATAATGCCATAACAAACATCATTTGTTTTGCCATTTCTTTAGCTTCTGGGCTTAAATTGTAAATTGATAAGAATGGCTCTCTTATTAAGAGAATTAAAACTGTACCTACTAAGCCTAAGCAAAATGTGATAAGCACTATTGTATTTGCAACCCTTTGAGCTTTTTCAAAGTCGCCCTCACCTATTGTTTTACCACTTAAAACTGCTGCGGCATTCGCAATGCCGAAAACAGCCACTGAGGCTAAGTTAAATATTATCATACTAACGCTATTAGCAGCAACGAATACAGCACCTAAGCGCCCCATTACCATTGTCATTGCAGTAGTACCTAAGGCCCATATCATTTCATTGCCTATTACAGGCAAGGCGTTAGTTATATAATCCTTAATTATCACTGTATCTATTTTAAACATGCAATGTGCTTTAAAGCCTATATCTTTTTCTATAAAATACATATATATTAAAACGCATATTAATTCAAAAAATCTTGCTATTACTGTTCCAACAGCAGCGCCTACTATCTCTAATCTCGGCGCACCAAAGGCACCAAAAATAAATATATAGTTAAAGAACACATTCACAAAAAAAGACATCGCATATACAAAAGTAGACATTTTCACTTTTTCTACTGCACGCATACTTAAAAGATAGTTACTACCAATAGAATAGGCTAAAAAGCCTAATGATAGCACTTTTAAATATGAGGCTGAGGCGTTTATAATAACTTCATCATTAGAAAATAAGCTCATAATATTTTCTGGAAAGAAAAAACAAATAACTGCAATAGTAGCCGATGCTATTGTTATACATAGCATAGATACACGCATTACTTTTTTTATTACTTCTATATTCTTTTTACCCCAGTATTGTGCTATTAACACACTGCCTCCGCCACTTAAGCCAAAGCCTAATAGTGACAAAATAAAAAACGGCTGCCCACCTAAAGTAGCAGCTGATATAGCTGTGTCTCCTAAACGGCCAAGCATGATTGAGTCCATCGCTTGCACACCAAAATTTATGATGTTTTGCAATGCCAAAGGCAGGGCTATAGCAAGCATTGACTTAACAAAGTCTTTATTTAAAATTAATTTATCTTTTAACATTTTACTCTCCTCTCTCTACTTAATTATATCAGTTAGTTTTTTATAGTCAATAGGTTTGACAAAAACAGTAGTCAAGGTGTAAAATATAAATATAAATGCAATATTTTTTAATTTTATAAAGCAAAGACTCAAGTTAGGTTAATAAAAATATGATAAAATATTTTTATAATCTATGGAAAGGAGCGATTATGAAAAGAAGTAGCGGTATAATTTTGCCTGTTTTTTCTTTGTATTCAAAGTACGGAATAGGCACTTTTGGAAAAGCGGCTTTTGAGTTTATTGATTTTCTAAAAAACTCAAAACAGACCTACTGGCAGATGCTACCTTTAACTCCTACAGGATTTTTAGATAGCCCTTATCAAAGCTTTTCTTCTTTTGCAGGAAACCCCTATTTTATTGACTTAGTTTTCTTGCAAGAGAAAAATTTAATTTCTTTAAATACTCTAAACTCTTTACTATGCGATGAAGAAAAAATTGACTATGGACATCTATACAATACAAGATTTATAGCTTTAAGGCAAGCATATAATAATGAATATAATAACATCCAAACAGAAATTGAAGATTTTAAAAAGCAAAATGAATTTTGGGTTTATGACTATGCCTTATTTATGGCAGTAAAAAATCATTTCGAGGGCAAGGCTTGGTTTAATTGGGATGAGGACATTAAGTTTAGAAAAGAAGAGGCAATGAATAGGTATAAAGAGCTCTTAAAAGATGAAATCAACTTTTATATTTATATTCAATACTTATTCTTTACCCAATACAAAAACCTAAAAACATACGCAGAAGAAAACAAAATAAAAATAATAGGCGATATACCTATTTATGTATCTTTAGATTCCTGTGATGTATGGCAAAATAGCGAATTATTTTTAATGAATGAAGAGGGCTACCCTGATTTAGTTTCTGGTGTTCCTCCTGATTATTTTTCAAAAGAGGGGCAGCTATGGGGAAATCCTTTATATGATTGGCAAAAGCATAAGGACACTGACTACGCTTGGTGGAAACTTCGCTTAAAAGCAGCAACGAAACTATATGATGCAATACGAATAGACCATTTTAGAGGCTTTGAAAGTTTCTGGGCTGTAAAGTCAGACGCCACTACAGCTAAAGACGGAAAATGGCTAAAAGGTCCTGGTGAAGATTTTATAGATATGCTCCACACCCATTTCAGCGATACCCAGATAATCGCTGAGGACTTAGGAATATTGACTAAGGAAGTAAGGGATTTATTAAAATATTCAAAGTTTTATGGAATGAGGGTGTTAAACTTTGCCTTTAGTTTAGAAGAAGAAAGTAGTTACATTATCCATAACTTAATTAAAGAATGTGTATTATATACTGGCACTCACGATAATGAGCCTTTGCACGACTGGCTTTTAAGCTTAAATGAAGAAGAAGCAGAATTTGTTAAAAGTTATCTTGCCTTAAAAGATTATGAGGGCTATAACTGGGGCGTTATACGAAATGGTATGATGAGTGTTGCTGATATTTTTATAGCACAACTTCAAGACTATCTAAACGCTCCAAATTCAAGGATAAATACTCCGGGTACTACTTTAGATAACTGGAGCTGGCGAATGAAAAAAGAAGACTTATCTTACGAAACTGCGCAAAGAATAGCTTATTTAACTACACTTTATTATAGAGCTTAAAAAACAATATAAAACGAATAGTAAAAGCTTAGGCTTTCACTATTCGTTTTTGTTTTTAATTTAGAATATTTAATTCATATACATCATTTATAAAATCTTGTGTCCTTATTTCTTTGCCTTGTGAGTTTAAATGGTTATTTGAATTATAAAAAAGATTTTCATCCATTATTCCCTCTTCATAAGAGCCAATCCAAGGGATACTACAATTTTCAATTAAATAATTTTCAAAATCCTTTATATCTTCAAGATTTGTATTTTCAATCGCTAACTGATTAAAGGGTGCATAAGTTAAATATATCCTTACTCCTCTTTCATCTGCCCAGCGCTTTAAACTATTTAACTCATTTAAAACAGAACGCTCTACTGTATCCTCACTTATAAAAAAAGTGTCTTCTTGATTGTATAAAACTGTTTGGATATTTTCGCTATGCTCTTGTGTATAATCTCCATATTCATCAAAGCTTGCTGATATATACCCTTCTTGCTTTGTATCAATTTCTCCACTGCCTGAGTGAATTGCAAGTTTAAATTGCGCATAGTGATAATAGCTTAAAACTAAATCAGGCATATAAGAAAGAGGGATTATATCATACATATTTTCATGGTTTTCTATCGCCTGCCACACTGTTTGATAATCCACTATACCGCTATAAACTGAATTTTCTAAAGACAATACTATAATATCCCCTGATTTTGCATAGGTTTTAATTTGACTTATGAAAAAATCAAGACCTAAATAAGCAGTCGTTCCCATATTGAAAACAGGCATATCAAACTCTTGTGAGATTTCTTGTGCTGATAAATTATACACGACATTGCTGCCGCCAACGAGCACTATTTTTTCCTGGTCAATCTCATTTACTAAGTCTAATTTCATACTGCTTATCCCCATAAGTGAGCCTGTTGATATCGGCGAAAACTGTTGCACATATAAAAAGAACATCAAAAAAGGCAAAATTAAACTAAGTATAAAAGCTATTAATTTTATATAAAATTTCTTCATTTAATTTTCCCCTTCCTTTTAAAATTGAAAATATATAAATTCTGCTACGACTCCACTTGGAGCTGTTAAAAATGCAATTATTGCAATAAATGCCAAAATATAACTTATTGAATAGCGTATAACTGCCTTTTTAGTTGATAATACACTAAATGGCTCTTCGCCTTTATAAAGCATGCTATCATATAAAAATAGTATAACAATACTTAAGACTATTCTTATCATTTCATTTATGCCAATACCAAAGGTTATAATGGTTTGATTAAAGTTTATAAAAGGGTTTATAACTGCTTTTGGCAATTGAGTGAGCATATACATAGCTTCATTAAAGGTATTCGCTCTAAATAAAATCCACCCTACGCAGACTACTAAAAATATTAACATAACCCTAAATGCCTTATAGGCTTTTGAGGCTTGATTTATTTTTAATTTGTTTTTGATTTTATTTCGTATATTTTCACTTTTATCTTCTATTATTTGAGCTGCTGCATGATACAGCCCCCATAAAACAAAGGTCCACGCTGCTCCGTGCCATAAACCACTTATAAAAAATGTAATTAATAAATTTATAGTTTTTATCTTATCGCCTTTTTTGTTTCCACCTAAGGGAATGTAGACATAGTCTTTTAAAAAACTTGATAGAGATATATGCCATCTTGTCCAGAATTCTCTTATAGATTTTGATAAGTATGGCGTATTAAAGTTTAGCATTAAATCATAGCCGAAAAGTTTTGCACTGCCTCTTGCTATATCTGAATAGCCTGAGAAATCACAGTAAATTTGAATTGCAAAAAACATTGAAGCTATAAGTATACTCATAGGTGAATGACTGTAAACATCATTAAAAACTACATTGGCAAACCTTGCAAAAAAATCAGCTATAAACATTTTCTTCACAAGCCCATAGACTATCATACGAAGTCCCCAGGCTAAAGAATTAGCTGTAACCTTTTGTGGTTTATGAAACTGTGGCAATAAATTTTCTGCTCTTTCAATAGGGCCTGCTACAAGCTGTGGAAAAAAGCTAACATATAAAGCAAAGATTCCTAAATGCTTTTCAGCTTGCATTTTATTATTATATACATCTATAACATAGGATAAAGTTTGAAATGTATAAAAACTAATACCAACAGGAAGCATAACATTTATAGTAAAATCACTGACAGGCAAGGATATTAAGTTTAAAAAATCAATAACACTTTGTGAGAAAAAATTAAAATACTTAAAGAAAAACAATAAGCCTAAACTTACAACACAGGTAAACAATAGCCAGCGGTTTTTTGATTTTTGATTTTTTGTTTTTTCTATTTGTAATGCCGAAACATAGGCAGTAAGAGTTGTCGTTGAAATTAAAAGGATTAAATCAGCGTTCCAGCTCATATAAAAATAATAACTTGCAACTAAAAGCAAGCCCCACCTAAATTTATGTGGAAGCAGGTTATAAATTATGAAAACTAAGGGTAAAAACACTATATACT
Source organism: uncultured Oscillospiraceae bacterium (assembly GCA_964369975.1). GTDB lineage: Bacteria > Bacillota > Clostridia > Oscillospirales > Ruminococcaceae > RGIG3102. The sequence goes on along the minus strand of CAYJFZ010000014.1, from coordinate 22,731 downwards.
GCCATGAATTAAATAACATTAAAACCTCTATTTTAATTAAATTTACTTTTAAATTGCTCTGTTTAGTATATCATTTTTAATATTGTTTTTCAATATAAAGATACGCTACTTAACAAAAAACACTTAATTAAAGTTTAATTAAGTGTTTTTTATTTTATATTATTTCATTTATTGCTTTTTGTAAAATATGTATATCATCGACAGGCTCAAACCTATTTATTACCTTACCATTTTTATCAATCAAAAACTTTGTAAAGTTCCATTTGATGTCATCGTTTTTTTCGTAATTTTCATCTCTTTTTAAAAAGTTTTCTCTTAGCCTATCATTAAGGGGATGTTCTGGGTTATTAAAGCCTTTAAAACCCTTTTGCTCTTTTAAATATTTAAAAAGCGGGATTTGATTTTCTCCATTAACTTCTATTTTAGAATAGATTTCATAAGGCGTATTAAAGTTAAGCTTGCAAAATTCTGTGATTTCTTCATCGCTACCTTTTGCTTGCTCACCAAACTGATTGCAAGGAAAATCTAAGATAACAAGGCCTTTATCACTAAATTCTTCGTGTAACTGCTTTAATTCATCATACTGATAGGTAAAGCCACAATGTGTAGCAGAATTAACTACTAATATTGTCTTACCTTTAAAGTCTTTCATACTTTTTAAATTGCCGTCTTTTTGCAAAATTTCAAAATCATAAATATTCATATTGATACACTCCTTTTCTTTTATATTATCATAAAATTTAGATAAATAAATGTATTAAAGTTTAACAAAGTATTAATTTATGCTATACTATAATAAATTAAAATGAAAGAGGAATAAAATGGCTGTATTATTAAAGCAAGTATCAATAAATGAAAAAGATATTTTGAATAACTTACTTGAGAAGTATACTTATGAGTTTTCTCAATACGATAAGTCTATTTTTGATGAAAAGGGCTTATTTCATTATCCGTATTTAGATAATTATTTTTATGAAGAAAGCCGATTTGCTTATTTTATAATGTACCGTGATAAGTTAGTAGGCTTTGCTTTAATAAATAATTATAGCGAAACTAAAAAGGAAATAGATTTTGCAATAGCTGAATTTTTTATAGCCTACCCTTATAGGGGTATGGGCATTGCAGATAAAGCAATCAATGAAATTTTTAAAATACATAAAGGCGCTTGGCAAATAAAATACCATCCTAAAAACATCATAAGCTCAAAGTTTTGGCAAAAAGTAGCTAAAAAATACTCAAATGATAATTTTGAAGAATTAAAAGCTACTAATTTATATGACGATGGCTCTCTGGGTGTTGTTTTGTTTTTTAGGGTTTAGGCATTGTTTTTTTACGACTCTCACCTTCTAAAGGTTCGAATCTTTATCCTTTTAACCTAAAAAAGCACAATCTTGCGATTGTGTTGTTTTCTCGGGATGACAGGATGTAAAAATTAAAATTTTTACCAGCCTCGGGCTTTCGCCCTTCACCCTTCGAGTCTAAAAACAATGCACTGCATTGTTTTTTTACACCTCTCACCTTCTAAAGGTTCGAATCTTTATCTTTTTAAACTAAAAAACTCAAATCTTACGATTTGAGCTTTAGCTCGGGATGACAGGATGTAAAAATTAAAATTTTTACCAGCCTCGGGCTTTCGCCCTTCACCCTTCGAGTCTAAAAACAATGCACTGCATTGTTTTTTTTAAGACTCTCACCTTCCAAAGGTTCGAATCCTGTCTTTTTTTTACAAAAAAATAAACACTCTGTGAGTGTTTTATTTTTTGGTCGGGATGACAGGATTCGAACCTGCGGCATCCTGGTCCCAAACCAGGCGCTCTACCAAACTGAGCCACATCCCGACAATATTCACTTTTAAGTGCGAAGTTTATTATAATATATTATAGGCGGTTTGTCAATACTTTTATTAAAAAAATTCTGCTTTTTTTCCTTTTGTTTTCAAGGCTTTAGTTTTTAAATTATTTTTTTAAATAATTAGCATTTTTTAGTAATATCATTGCCTTATTTTTCATTTTTAAAGTCGTTTATTTCTTTTACTCTACTCATTTTATTCATCAACAAATAATACTTCTGCCATTCACTAACTGAATGTAAAGGTATGTTTTGTCCATTTACTACTATCATTTCGCTTATATCTTCTTTTTTTAGTGGGAAGTAGTGGTCTTTATCATTGTTTACTATAACAAAACCTGCCATAACATCAATGTCAACCTCATCTACTACATACTCTAAAAACACCTTAGTTTTATATTGCTGTGTCGGTGATTTTTGTATTAGTTCGCCCATATTATTTAATATTTCTTTTGCTTTTTTTGCATCTTCTTCTTTTATCATAATATCAATATCGTTAAACTCTTTTATTATTCCTTTAAAATATAAAAGCATAGAAGCGCCTACTGCCCAAACAATGTTATTTTTATTAAATTCTACTGCTATTTTAGCTAAAACTTCAAATTTTTTCTCTTTTTTCATAGCCTCTCCTTTTAATAGTCGTAATATTTATTATATTATCATAAATTTAAAAAATACACAAACAATAAAACGGATAGCTAATAGCTATCCGTTTTATTATTATTTTAAATTCTTTTTAACATCTAAACGAGTTAATGAGCGCTGAATTTTTATCTTTGCCCTATCTATTGATTTTGCGTCCGCTGTAGTTGAATTAATCACTTTTCTTGCTTCTTCAAGAGTTTTCTCAGCTCTTTTTTCATCAATCTCATCACTGAATTCAAAAGTTTGAGTTAAAAGTTTTACTTCTTGATTGATAACACTTAAAAGCCCACCAATACAAGCCGCTGTCCTTCTATCATTTTGAGAAACTTGAATAACAGCTTTTCCTATACCTACCGCTGTTACAAAATCAATATGCCTTGCAAGGATGGTTACATCTCCAGTTATTGTTCTTACTGTTAAACTTTCAACTTCACCTTCGAAATGCACTCCGTCATTTGTTAAAACAGATAGTTTGAAGGTTTGCATAAAATTAACCTCCTTGTTTTGCCTTTTCTATTACATCGTCTATTGTGCCTGCAAATAAAAAGGCTGATTCAGGCAGATTATCATGTTTGCCTTCCATTATTTCTTTAAAGCCTCTAATTGTTTCTTTTAAAGGAACATATTTACCTTCAAGACCAGTAAACTGTTCTGCAACATTGAAAGGCTGAGATAAGAATCTTTGCATTTTTCTTGCACGATTAACTATTAATTTATCTTCATCAGATAATTCGTCCATACCCATAATAGCTATGATATCTTGCAATTCTTTATATCTTTGAAGAACGCTTTGTACTCCTCTTGCCACTTCAAAATGCTCCTCGCCCACGATTTCTTTTGTTAAAATACGGCTTGATGAATCAAGTGGGTCAACAGCTGGGAATATACCTAAGGCTGATATACTTCTTGCAAGAGTTGTAGTCGCATCAAGGTGAGCGAAAGTTGTAGCTGGCGCTGGGTCAGTTAAGTCATCCGCCGGTACATAAACTGCTTGTATAGAAGTGATAGAGCCTTTTTTAGTTGAAGTAATTCTTTCTTGTAATGCGCCCATTTCTGTAGCGAGTGTTGGCTGATAACCAACAGCTGATGGCATACGACCAAGTAAGGCTGAAACCTCACTACCAGCTTGAGTAAAACGGAAAATGTTATCTATAAATAATAGTACATCTTGATTTTGCTCATCTCTGAAGTACTCTGCCATTGTAAGGCCAGTTAAGGCAACTCTCATCCTTGCCCCTGGTGGCTCATTCATTTGTCCATAAACAAGTGCTGTTTTCTTAATAACACCACTTTCTGTCATTTCTGCAAATAAGTCATTACCCTCACGAGTTCTCTCGCCTACACCAGCGAAAACTGATAAGCCGCCGTGCTCGTTTGCAACATTACTTATTAATTCTTGTATTAAAACTGTTTTACCAACGCCCGCGCCGCCAAACAATCCTATTTTACCACCCTTTGCATAAGGGCAGATAAGGTCAATAACTTTTATACCTGTTTCTAATATTTCAGCAGAAGTTGCTTGATCTTCATAAGAAGGTGCTTTTGCGTGAATTGGCATATGTTTTTCTGCTTTAGGTTGTTCTTTACCATCAACTACCTGTCCTAAAACATTGAAAATTCTACCTAAAGTAACTTCACCCACAGGTGCCATAATCGGGCCTTTTGTATCAGTAGCTACAGCGCCACGAACAAGACCATCTGTTGAGGACATCGCTATACATCTTACTACATTGTCGCCTAAATGCTGTGCAACTTCAGCTACTAAAATTTCGCCGTTGTTATCAACTTCTACAGCATTTAATAAGTCAGGTAGTATTCCGCTATCAAAACGAATATCTATAACAGCACCCATAATCTGAGTAACTTTACCTGTTTCTAACTTAGCCATGTTAGTCTTTTCTCCTTTAATATATTTTAATTGGTTGAAGAAGCTCCTGAGACAATCTCTGTGATTTCTTGCGTGATAGCTCCTTGTCTTGCTCTATTGTATTCAAGATTTAATTTATCTACCATTTCAGAGGCGTTTTTAGTAGCTGAATCCATAGCCGTTCTTCTTGCAGCAAGCTCACTTGCCCAGCTTGAAGTAAGACCCCCATAAACTAAAGCTGCGATATAATGAGGAGTTAGTATGTCAAACAATTCTTCACCCTCTGGCTCAAAAATTGTTGCTACTATCCTATCGGCTTCTTTAGCTTCTTTTGATTCATCTACTTGTTTTTTAAGATCTTTTAAAGGCAAGATATCTATCATTTTTGCTTGTTGTGTAAGCATAGATACAAACTCTGTATATCCTAAATGAACCTTATCTACCTCTCCATCTTTAAACATTTTTGCTACTGTTTGTGCAATTAAATTACAATCTCCGACTGATACATCCTCTACTAAGTGAAAGTCTTGAGTGATGATTTCAAAACCTCTTCTTTTACAAAAGTCAAGAGTCTTTTTACCCACAGGGATAACACAAAATTCTTCATCTTTTGCATGGGATACTAATAATTTAAACATATTAGTATTATACCCACCTGCAAGCCCTCTATCGCCAGCCATAAGGATGTAAAGACTTTTCCTTTTTGCATCTTTACTTCCATCAATATACGCAGATTTAAAATCCACACTATTGTGTAAAATATCAACTAAGGCATTTTCCATTTGGTGAAAATAAGGGTTTGTAGCTTCAAAATTTAACTTCGCTTTTCTTAGTTTTGATGAGGCAACGAGCTCCATAGCTTTTGTTATTTGCATAGTGCTTTCAACACTTCGTATTCGCAGTTTAATGTCTTTCATTGAACCGCCTGCCATAGATTACACCGCCTTTCTTTTATTCGGTTATTATAAACTTTGTTTTAAAGCTATTAATAGCCTCAATAATTAAATCTCTTACTTCATCACTTAAAGTGCTTGTAGAGTTTAGCATGTCTATTATTTGAGGGTAAGTTGTCTTTACATACTCAAATAATTCTTCTTCAAACCTTCTAACATTGTCTGCTGGGATATCTTTTAAGTAGTTGTTTGTAACTGCAAAAATGATAATAACTTGTAAGGCAACATCAACAGGTTTTGTCTGTGCTTGTTTTAAAACTTCAACGATTCTCTCACCTAAGTCTAAACGGTTTTTTGTATCTTCATCAAGGTCTGAGCCGAATTGCGAGAAGCTCTTTAGTTCGATATATTGTGAATATAAAAGTTTTAGTTGTCCTGAAACTTTTTTCATAGCTTGGATTTGCGCAGAGCCGCCAACACGGCTAACTGAGATACCAGGGTTTACCGCTGGACGAATACCGGAGTTGAATAATTCTGTTTCAAGGAATATTTGACCGTCTGTTATAGAGATAACATTCGTTGGAATATAAGCTGAAACATCGCCTGCCTGCGTTTCAATTATTGGAAGAGCTGTAATTGAGCCGCCGCCGTATTCTTCTGCTACTCTTGCTGCTCTTTCAAGTAGTCTTGAGTGTAAGTAGAAAACATCACCAGGATACGCTTCCCTACCTGGAGGACGACGAATTAGTAGTGATAAGGCACGATAAGCAACAGCATGTTTTGATAAATCATCATAGACGATTAAAACATCCTTGCCTTGCTCCATAAAATACTCACCCATAGTAACGCCTGCGTAAGGAGCGATGTATTGTAATGGTGCTAATTCACTTGCAGAAGAAGAAACTATAATTGTATAATCCATAGCTCCTGCCGCTGTTAAAGTTTCAACTAATTGTGCAACAGTTGAAGCTTTTTGACCTATAGCTACATAGATACAAATTACATCTTTGCCTTTTTGGTTGATTATTGTATCAGTTGCAATAGTAGTTTTACCTGTTTGTCTATCGCCGATGATTAACTCCCTTTGGCCTCTGCCTATTGGAATCATAGAGTCGATAGCTTTAATACCTGTTTGAAGTGGCACACTAACGCTTTTTCTTTCAATGATGCCCCTTGCAGGTCTTTCAATTGGAAGTGTTTTATCAGTTGTTATAGGGCCTTTGCCATCAATAGGTTGACCTAAGCTGTTTACAACTCTGCCTATCATCTCATCGCCTACTGGAACTGATACAACGCTACCTGTTCTTTTTACAGTGTCGCCTTCTCTAATTTCTTCATCATTACCTAAAATAACTAAAGAAACGCTTTCTTCTTCTAAGTTAAGAGCCATACCGTATTCACCATTAGGAAATTCGATAAGCTCATTTGCCATACAGTTATCTAAGCCGTATGCCTTTGCGATACCATCACCTACTTGAATGACAGTACCTGTTTCGCTTTGTTCAATTTTATTATCAAAATTTTTGATTTGTTCTTTGATAATTTTACTTATATCTTCAGGTTTCAGTTGCATTCATACACCTGCTTTCTTTTAAAAATCTAAAGTTAATAATTGGCGTTTTAATTCTTTTAATTGAGATAAAACAGTGCCATCAGTTTGGCTGTTTTTAAAATCAAGGCTAACGCCACCTATACAATCCTCTTTTACAACATTATTTAAAATAATTGTCTTATTTAATAATTTTGTAAGTCGTGTTGATAATTTTTCTTTTAATGCATCGCTTAAAGCTATTGCAGTAGTCGCTGTGACTTTTTCAATATTGTTATGTTCATTGTAAATATCTTCATAGTCACTAAAACTATCTAAAATACATTTTGCATCTTGCCTATTTACAACGACTTTAAGATAATTTAATAAAACTGTATCTACTTTTCCTTTAAATATATCATCTACAAGTTTTACTTTTTCATTTTTTGCAATCATCGGAGCTGATAGCACTTTTAAAAAACTTGCATTTTCTAAAAAAGCTGTCTTTAATACTTCGATTTGCTCCAATATATCTTTTTCCTTTTTTTCTTCTAAAGCAATATCAAATAAGCTTTGTGCATAGACTTTAGCTAATTTACTCATTTTGCCTCACCCACATTTTCAATGAATTGATCAATTAAGATTTCATGGTCTTTTGCGTTGATTTCTTTTTGAATAATTTTTTGGGCTATTGAAACTGAAAGCTCAGAAATATCTGATTTGATATTTTCATAGCTTTTCTTTCTTTCTTGTTCTATTTGCGCATTTGCTTTTTGAATGATTTGTCCTGCCTGATCATTCGCTTGCTGAATAATTTGTTCTTCGTTTTTCTTTGCATACTCTGTAGCTTGCTTTATAATTGAAGATGCTTCATCTCTTGCAGTATTTAATTTTTGTGTGTACTCATCTTCAAGATTTTTTGCTGATTCATTAGCTTTTCTTGCATCATCATAGATGCCACTTACTTGGCTTTCTCTTTCAGCTAAAATCTTTGTGATTGGTCCATATAAAAATCTTTTTAATATAAAATACAAGATGACTAAGTTAATCCATATCGGCACCATCGTATATAAATCAATACCAACAATATCTAAAAATTCCATGTAATACCCCTTTCTTAATTTTTAAAGTGAATATTAAAGCATGTTTACTAATGGGTTTAGGAATAATAAGATAGCTGCAATAACAAGTGAATAGATACCTGTTGATTCAGCAACCGCTGCACCAAAAAGCATTGTTGACATAATTGTTGATCTTGCTTCTGGTTGTCTACCTACTGCTTCTGCTGCTTTACCTGCTGCATAACCTTGACCAATACCAGGGCCAATACCTGCGATCATCGCAAGACCTGCACCTATTGCTGATGCTGCTAAAACTATTGCTCTTTCCATAATATGTTCCTCCATAAATTAAAATATTAATTATTTTTTGTTTGTTATTTATTATCCGTCTGCTGCCATAGATGTAAATACCATTGTCAACATACAGAAAATATATGCCTGCATAAAACTTGTGAAAATATCAAAGTATAATGATAATACCGCCGGTAGACCTATTTGGAATAACGGCAATGACTGAATGAAAGCTATCGGTACAATTTGTAGTATAAAAGTACTCAAAGAAGCAAGTGCTCCATAAAGCAAAACATTTATAATTAAGCCTGCTAATAAGTTACCGAAATGACGAAATGACATTGATATTGGATTTGCTAATTCACTTACTACATTAAGCGGTGTGATTAGTGCTAAGGGCTGTGTGTAGCTTTTAAAATAGCCAAAAAAGCCATTTACTTTGAATTTTGTTATCTGCACTATACAAAAAGTGACAAGTGCCATTGCTAAGGTTGTTGAATAGTCGGCTGTGGGTGCTCTAAAGCCTAATAAACTTGATAAGCTACAGAGTAAACTAAAAGAAAATAATGCACCAATATAAGGCGTTATACCTCTCCATTTCTCACCCATGTTTTCATCTACAAGCCCTTGCAACATCAAAACTAATTTTTCTGCAACGACTTGCTTTTTGCTCGGATTTTCTACTGATAAATCTTTTGTTAACCAAATGCAAACGACCGATATTAATAATACCACCAACCAGCTAACTATAACCGTTTCACTAATATGAAAACCATCCGCTGTGCCAAATATTATCTTAGGGCCGTTAATGCTTAAATCCATTTTGCTCCTCCTTTCTCCTTAAATGTGTAATTATCGTAATGGATATTCTTGTAAAAAATAACGCTATACAAGCACTTATCCAGTTGATACTATTTACAGTTGCAGTTATATAAAGCCCTACGCCTAAAATTAACATTCTAAACAAGTAACTTTGCTGCATATAGCCTTGGCTTATTTTAGGGTCTTTATCCACTGCTTTTTCGACTGCTTTTGAGAGCATATAAAAATTAAGCATAGATAAAAAATAGCCAAAAGCTGAACCTATTAAGACAGTTATGTCCCACTCACCTAAAAATAAAAACACAAAATTAGTTATTATATTTAGGCCTAAGTTTGAAGCGCCTATACTCTTAATATCATCTTTTAATATTGATGAAAGCATAATTTACTCCTTTTTCCCTTTTATATTATTTTCATATTCTTCTTGCGACTTTTTTGCATCTTTCATCGCCATTTTAAAAAAGCTCACAAAAGAGGCAAAGCCTGTGAGTATCGCCAAAACTACGCCTATATATACAATCCAGTCACCTAAATCAAACTTATTTTTCAACCAAGAAACACTTAAAATTATGAGCATACAAGAAACGACAACATTTATGCCGAGTTGAAAGATGATACTCATATATTTAAAAGCTTCATAGTTTTTTTTGTTGATACCCATAAGCCCTCCAAATAAAACGGCTCTATAATTAAAATTATAGCATAATATATTAAAAATTCAACAGATAAACTGTACAAAAATGCAAATATTTGTGAGCATTTTTTAGATTTTTTGTGTATTTTTTTCGCAAGGAATTATTACTCTTGATTTATCTATGTATTTAAAACACTCAATACAAAAAACAACAAAAACGATGCTGCTTAAAGCATCGTTTTAAATTTATTATTTTTAGTTTCCTTTTTCTGTTTTCATAAGAGCCTGTCTTTCATAATATAATTACACTTTTACATACCATTTTTAAATTATCTTTATAATAGCATACATAGATGTAAAATTAATGTATGAAATGTAAACAATTACTCTTGCTAAAACGCATTTTACAATATAAAAATAAGCTTATTATCTGCGTTATTCCTTTTAAAATGAGGATATTATTTCTAAGCCTTATTTTGAAAAACAAACCTTTTTACTGTTTTGCCTTCATAATTTACTTCTTCTAAAAACATTTCTATCGGCCTTACCCAAATGCCCTCATCGCCATACAAAGCCTTGTACACCACTAATTTTTCTAAAGTTTCGCTATGAGTTGCTATATAAAGCACCTTGTATAAGTTGCCTTTAAAATGTTTATAAATACCTTGCTCTATCATTTTTTTAACCCTCTTACGAATTTAAGAGCTGAAGTGCCTGCTACCATACCTTGATACACAGCCTTTGCTATTTGCAACACTCCGCCTGTTGTATCTCCTGCAGCATATAGCCCTGGAAGATTTGTTTGCATTAAGTCATCTACTACTATTGAGTTGCTTTTTATCTCTGCTCCAAGTTTTGTAGCAAGGTCAGTAGCGCCGGCTGTTCCTATTGCAAAAAACATACCGCTAATATCTAAACTTTCATCATTTTCAAACACTACTTTTCTTAAAACTTCATCACCTTGTAAAGAAATAATTTTTCTTTCATCGTATTTAAATCCTTGCTTTTTATTTGCTTTTTCACCATTAGTTAAAATAGTTACATCACTGCTTACTTCTAAAAGCTCTTTTGCTTCTTCGTGTGCGTATTCGCCATTGCCAACTACTACTATTTTTTTATCCTTGTAAAAGAAGCCGTCACAAACAGCACAGTAGCTAACGCCCTTACCTTCGTATTTTGCAAGATTTTCAATTCTTAAAGCTGTTCTTTTCGTGCCAGTTGCTATGATTACAGCCTTTGCTGTAAATTCTTTTTGAGTAGTTTTAACTGTGTACAAGCCGTCCCAAGAAATACCTACAACTTGGTCTTCATAAATTGTAGCGCCTACATTTTCTACTTGTAAAAGTCCGTTTTCAAATAGTTCTTTACCACTTAAAGATGGGCTTAGGCCATAGTAGTTTTCTACTACATCTGCCTTTTCAAGACTGTTGCTTTTAGAGCCTATAAGTAGCGTGTCCATATTAGCTCTTTGTGTATAAAGGCAGGCAGAAACGCCTGCTGGGCCAAGGCCTATAATTATTATATCAAATTCATTTTTCATAATTTATCTCCTTTTAATTTGTTAATAGCTTTTAAATAGACTATATTATATTATTCGATGTTTGTAAGTGATTAAATCACTACAAAAGGCAAAAGATTTTTTTATATCAAAATAGTAAATCAAAAATGCGTATTTATTATAAGAGTAAATAATAAAAAATTATATTATAAAACTATTATTCAAAATAAAAAGTGGCAAACTCATCGTTTACCACTGTGCATTTTTTCTTATATTAACTTTAATAGGAGAGTATACTGTGAAAAGTTTTGGATGTGTATCAATTTCGCTTTGAGTTGCTTTTTTTAGCACATCTTCTTCAAAATCATCAAAATACTCATTATGAATTATCATTTGATGATACATATCATACTCATCTTCACTTTCATAAGCTGGGGCTCTGTAAATTATTCGATACTCATTATTTTCACTAACAGTGAATTTCGCCGTCCTTACAGGCATATCAAAAAACTCATTCGTTGCATCGTTTCTGTGTAAGAACACATAGTCTGTGATATAATCATCAACTCTATTATATGAATAATCAAAACTTACAATTTCGTTTATCTGAGTGACTGTTTGCCTTATCACTTCAACAAAATTTTCGCCTGAATTTGTTTTTTCAATAGCTATGTTTAAAATGTTTTCAAAATCTTCTTGCCTATCTAAGTCTTGCATTTTTTCTAAAATTAAGCTGTCTATTGTAAAAATATACACTTTACAAATATTCTCATCTACTATGTCTTGTTCTTCATTCATAAGAGAAGTTTTTTCTAAGGCTTCATTTAGCATATAAGTGAGTATTAAATTTTGCTTATATGAAGTTGTTACATATTCGTAATATGTTTGATAGCTTATATTGTTTAATTCACAAAGTTCTTTATAAAACTGCCACTGTGTTTGGGCTTTTTCATCAATTGCTATTTCATCCTCACTACTTAAAGTTAGACTTAAATTATCAAACTCTTGATTTATATAGTGATTTACTTTTAGATTTTTTATAGTTTCATTATTTATCCATTGAACAGCGTTAATTCCTTCAATGGTGTATTTTTCTATATCACCGTTTGAATTTATAATAAAATCAGCAGCTGTATAAGCACTTAATTGGGCTAATAAAAACTCTTCTTTGCTCACTTCTATGCCATCTATATAAGCGATGTATTCTACATTCTCTTTTGCGCAAGAGGTCAAGAAAACACTAATAATTAAAATGAAGGGTAAAACTTTTTTCACACTGACACTCCTTTGCAAAATTTTATAATCAAACTATCCTAAAACTTTATACTATAAGTGTAATGCTTATTTGTGATAAAAAAAAGAATTTTACTTAATTTTCCTTGCAAAAATTTAGCAAATCTATGATTTCTTTCATCACTTTTAAATTTTCTTCTCCCTCTGGTACTAAAACAGATAAATATGGTTTTTCTTTTGAATTTATCATCGTTTTATACTTCGTTTCTTGCAAAAATTTAACTATGTTCATTTCATCAAAATTATCAGAATAAAATACTATACTATTTTTTCTTTGCACTATTTCTTTTATTTTTAAATTCGCAGCTTTTACTCTTATTAAGGACACTTCAATTAAGCCCATAACACTCTTTGGAACATCTGAATATCTATCTATAAACTCATCTAATAAATCGCTAACATCCTCATCTTTTTCAATAACTGCAATTTTTTTATAGGCCTCTATCCTATTTTGATGTGAAGGAATATAGCTTTGCGGGATAAAGGCATCAATAGAAATATCTATGATACAATCGCTTTTTTCTTGTTTTGTAGGAAGACCTTGTTCTAAGGCTATTGCTTGATTTAATAGTTTTATATATAAGTCGTAGCCAATACTCATTAAGAAGCCACTTTGGGTTTTGCCTAAAACGCTACCTGCTCCTCTTATTTCTAAGTCTCGCATAGCGATTTTAAAGCCTGAGCCAAAACTTGTGAACTCTTTTATAGCATTAAGTCTTTTAACACTCACTTCACTAAGCACCTTGTTTTTTCTAAATGTAAAATAGGCATACGCCTTCCTTGTACTTCTGCCTACCCTACCTCTAATTTGATAAAGCTGGCTTAGTCCCATGCTGTCTGAGTCTTCGATAATTAAAGTGTTACAGTTTGAGACATCTATGCCCGTTTCAATTATAGTAGTACAAACTAAAATATCTATTTCACCATTTATAAATGAGCGCCACACACCAGACAAGCTCGCTTCGTCCATCTGCCCGTGCGCTACTGCTACAACCGCATCAGGAATCATATCTCTAATTTTATTTGCGCAAGCATCGATAGTCTGCACCCTATTGTGTAAGTAATAGCATTGACCAGAGCGATTTAATTCTCTAACTAAGGCAGATTTAATTATCCCCTCATCGTACTCACTTACATAGGTTTCAATAGGTATTCTATCAATTGGAGGCTCTTCGATTGTCGACATATCTCTTATGCCATTTAAAGCCATACTTAAAGTTCTTGGGATAGGAGTAGCTGAAAGAGTTAAAACATCAACACCTTTAAAACTCTCAACTAATTTTTCTTTATGAGCTACACCAAAACGCTGTTCTTCATCTATTACCAAAAGCCCTAAGTTTTTAAAATTTACACTTTTTTGTATTAAAGCGTGCGTGCCTATTACTATATCGCAAACTCCAGAATTTATATCTTTTATCGTTTGGTTTCTCTGCTTTGTTGTCCTAAATCTTGAAAGTAGTTGGATATTAACAGGAAAAGACTCCATCCTTTGCATAAAAGTATTGAAATGCTGCCAGGCTAAAACAGTAGTCGGCACTAAAATAGCAACTTGTTTTGAATCCATAACAGCTTTAAAAGCTGCCCTTATCGCTACCTCTGTTTTACCAACTCCCACATCGCCACAAAGCAATCTATCCATAGGAAAAGTAGATTCCATATCTTTTTTAATTTGGGCTATACTGTGTAATTGATCATCCGTTTCATCATAGATAAATCTTGCCTCAAAATCTCTTTGCCATTCTGTATCTTGAGAAAAACTAAAGCCCTTCGCCTTTTGCCTTTGAGCATAAAGAGAAATTAACTCTTTTGCCATTTCGCTCGTTGCTTTTTTAGCTTTTTGCTTTGTTTTTTCCCAGCTTTGAGTGCCGAGCTTTGAAAGGGATACTTTTTCATCTTGCTGGGCAAAATTATACCTTGAAATTAAGTCAAGCTGAGTGACTGGCACAAACAAAGTGTCTGCACCTTTAAATTTTATTTTTATATAGTCCTTTGTTATATTTTGCATAGCTACTGTGTGAATTCCATCATAGATACCCACACCGTAGTTTTGGTGAATAACATAGTCGCCTTTTGTTATTTGCTCTAAAGAAATTATCGCATTTTTTGCTTTTTGCTTTTTTCGCTTTAGTGTTTGTGAAGTTAGTTTTTTGCCTGTAATTAAGGCTAATTTATACTGAGGCAGCTGAAAACTTTGATTTGTATGCCCTTCCATTACTCCTATATGAGCAAAGCTAACTTCCCCTGTTTTCGAGATGTATTTTGCAGAATAACCCATGTCCTCTAAATCACGAGCTAAGTTTTTTGCATTCTTTTTAGTACCTGCTAAAAGGGCAATTTTATAGCCGTTTTTACTTAGGTATTCAATATCTTCTTTTAATAAAGCATACTCTCCACTCCATACGGAAGTATTGCTACATTCTACATTTATTATTGATGAAATCGTTATATCTTTTAGAGTTCTTATGAAGTCTTCTAATATTACACTTGGTATATTTTTTGTCGAATTTTGCAATTCGTATAAAGGCGCAAAGTATTCTTGCATTCCAACAGAAATGACATTTTCTTCTAAAAGCTGTTTTATGTCCTCGGAGTGTTGCCAAGAAAAACTTTCGTTTTCCTTTGTTATTTCCATATAATCATCAAAGATAATTAATGGGTTTTCTAAGTAGTCTATCACTGTTTGTTTTTCATTGTAAGCTATGTTTATAAACTTATCCATTGTTTGCGGAATAATGTCTTGGCTAAGTGAAATCATCTCTTTTTCAATAGCTTTTTCAAAGGCCTCTTTTTTGTTTTTACTCAATGTATTTTTAAAGTCTTCTATGACTTTACTTGCCTTTTTTGCATCTTCAAAAAGCACTTCTTTAGTGGGAGTTATTTCAATAGTTTTTACTTGATTGAGCCTTCTTTGATTTTCTAAATCAAAAAAGGTCATCCTGTCGATAACTTCACCCCAAAATTCTATTCTAATAGGATGATTTGCACCGGGCGGGAATATATCAAGAATGTCGCCCCTTTTTGAAAATTGACCTACGCCCTCAACCATTTCTCTATTTACATAGCCACTTTCTACTAATCTTAGCATTAGCTCTTGCATTTTATATTTTTCATTATAATTAATAGTATATGTTTTATTTATGTACTCTTTCTTTGGCATAGTATACATTAAGGCGCTTTGAAAAGAAGCTATAACAATTTTTGTATTTTTAGAAAGTATATTTTTAAAAACTTTCAGCCTTTCGTACTCATACTGCCTTGAAAAACTTTCAACAAATCTTAAGTTTATATCCCTTAAAGGCAGCATTTCACATTCATCGCTAAAAAAGCTCACATCTTCATAAAGCCTTGTTGCACTTCTTTCATCTTTTGTGATTATGAGCATTGTTTTATCGCTGTCTTTTTGCAAAGCTGTTAAAAAGGCCGCCCTAAGTGTTTTAGATAAACCAAATAAGCCTATGGGGTTTTTATACTCCGTAGTTTCTTGTAATAGTCTTTTATACTCTGTCATCTTTTGGATTTCTTTTAAAATCAAAATATGCCTCCGCTAAGTTTAATTTATATTTAACTGATTTTGCCGTGAACACCCTTTTATAGGGGGTATTCACGGCTGTTTTATTTATTTAATTCGTTCATGGCTTTTTGCATTTCGCCTTTTATTATTAGCTTTATACCACTGTGTATATTATCATATTCATTTTTTAATTTTTCATTTTCTTCTTTTGAAAAATCGCTTAACACATACAAAGCTAAATCTTGCTCTTTATTCGGCTTTTGACCTACTCCAACTTTTACTCTTGGGAAAACATCTCCTAAATGCGCTATTATACTTTTTATCCCATTATGCCCACCGGCACTTCCTTTTTGCCTTAGCCTAATTTTTGCAACATCAAGGGATATATCATCATATATTATAATAATATTCTCTACTGGGATTTTGTAAAAATTTGCAGCTTGCTTTATGCTTTGCCCTGATAAGTTCATATAGGTTTGAGGTTTTAAAAGCAATACTTTTTCACTACTGATATCAGCTATACTATAAAGGGCTAAAAACTTTGATTTTATTATAGGTGCATTTTCTTTTTGAGCTATATAATCAATAACGTCAAAGCCGATATTATGCCTTGTACCCTCGTATTTTTTACCGGGATTTCCAAGACCTGCTATTATGTATCTTGGGCCATTTTTATTTTTCTTAAAAAACATATTAATCAAAAAGTGTTGAAACGCTTTGCTCTGAGTAAACTCTTCTTATAGCTTCTGCAAAGACATTCGCTACTGTTTCTACTTTAATCTTATCTATTTTCTTGCCCTCTGCTAAAGGGATAGTATCTAAAATTACAAGCTCTTCAATAGCACTCGCTTGTATTCTTTCTATTGCAGGGCCGGATAGGATACCGTGAGTAGCACAGGCTCTTACACTTCTTGCTCCTCTTTCTTTTAAAGCATTCGCAGCATTACATAAAGTGCCTGCTGTATCTATAATATCATCAATAATAATTACATTTTTATCTTTAATATCACCGATTATGTTCATAATTTCTGATACATTAGGCTTTGGTCTTCTTTTATCTATAATAGCAATTGGTGCATCTAATTTACTTGCAAAACTTCTTGCTCTATTTACAGAGCCTAAATCTGGGCTTACTATTACTACATCCTCAAGATTTTTTTCTAAAAACACCTTTGTTAATATAGGCATACCCACTAAATTGTCAACTGGTATATTAAAAAAGCCTTGAATTTGTGCTGCGTGCAAGTCCATAGTCATTACTCTATCAGCACCTGAGGCTGTAATTAAGTCTGCTACTAATTTTGCACTTATCGGATCTCTTGAACGACTTTTTCTATCTTGTCTTGCATAACCAAAGTAAGGAATTACCGCAGTAACTCTACCTGCTGAAGCTCTTTTACAAGCATCAACCATTATTAATAATTCCATTATATTGTTATTAACTGGTGGGCAAGTACTTTGAATGATGAAAACATCACAGCCTCTTACAGTTTCAAATATGGACATATTAATTTCGCCATCGCTAAAAACTCCTACATCACTTTTACCTACTTGTAAGGAAAGCTTTTCAGCTACATCATTTACTAATTGCTTGCTCGCATTACAAGCGAAAATTTTAATATCATTGCCACGAACATTCATTTTTTGACCCCTCTTTATCTGCCTTAAATTATAGGCTATACAATTCTTTATAGTTTATCATTTATTAAGTTTTATGGTAAGTTATTTTTTGTATTTTTTTCTATAGTCGCTTAATTTTCTATTCGCCCAGTCTTCTTTAATTTCCTGCCTTGTCCTTGCTATTGCTAAAGCATTATCTGGTACATCTTTTGTTATTGTAGAGCCTGCTGCTGTATAGGCACTTTCACCTATTTTTACAGGGGCAATTAAGTTTGTATTACAGCCAATGAAAGCAAAATCATCAATAGTTGTTCTTTTCTTTAGTTGTCCATCATAATTTACTGTAACAACTCCGCAGCCAACATTTACATAACTGCCGATGTCTGCATCGCCTATATATGTTAAGTGTGATACAGAAGAGCTATTTTTAATGTTTGAATTTTTAACTTCTACAAAGTTTCCAAGTTTTACATCATCTTCAATTACGCAGTTTGGTCTAATTTGGCTAAACGGACCTATTTTTACTGAATTTTTAACTACTGATGAAGTTACTTGAGATGAATTAACGGTAGTGCTATTTCCTACTTTACTATCTTTAATCATAGTATTAGGGCCTATTGTACAATCTTCTCCTATGGTGGTATCGCCTAAAAGAATAGTCCCTGGCATTATTAGAGTGCCTTTTCCTATAATAACTGTATCATCAATTACTATGCCGTGGGAAGTGTAAAACTTTACACCATTTTCAATATGCTTTTCAATAATGCTAAGATATTTTTTCTCATTGTCTACAATTTGCATAACTTTACCCTTTCTATATAAAAATTAAATATTTCTTTTACTTCTTATATAATACAATATATATTATAAAGTTTTCAAGTATATAATATTAATATAATTATATTTGTCTACTTTTAACATAAATACACGGAAAAATACTAACCTTTTTTTACATTAAATTATAAATTTTATCAATTTTTCATAATTTCTATATTTATAATTCTATATATATATGTTATAATATTTTAAGAGGTGATGATATGAGTGGATATATTTACTTTAATAACGCAAAAAAACAAAAGAAAATTAAATTCTATACAAATATACTGATTTTAGTGTATGTTGTATTTAGTGGCGCTTTTTTATATCTTTCACAAGGTAGTGGAATTGAGATTAATAACGATTTTTACAAAAAATCCCCTGCTATTTCCTCAATAGAATATAAGGCTGTTTCTAATAATTCGCAATTTGATATTATAAAGTTAAAAATAGAAATTGATGAAAGTTTTAGTATATCAGTAGATGATGATGTTTTAGTAATTTCAAATGTTGAAAAAATTAATGAAGATGAATATTCTGCCTATGTATTATATGATGATATGAGTGAAGCTATTTTAATAAGTGATAAAGATTTTTTAATATATGATATTAGCTTTTCTGATTTAATTAGCATAGCCCTGCAAACTGGGGAAAAAGCAAGGGTTTCTTTAATACCTTACTTTATCCTAACTATATTATTCATCGCTTCTTTAATAGCAAAATCAAAAATAGACATAGTGCATAAAAGTTTATTTAATGAAAAAGTGCTCTCGCAAAACTTTTTTAAAGCAGTAGATTTTGCACCGTTTATTGTAGCTATTTTATCAATGATAATATTATTTATATTACTATAATTTATAAAAAAATACTTCTTTTAAAAAAGAAGTATTTTTTTGTTGTAAAATTATGCTTTTTGTTGTAGAATTATAGATATGATTTAAAGGAGGTTAGTTCATGCTAAATATCGTTAGAAGAAATAAGTTGACATTATTGTTTTCACTTTTTGCAATCTATGCCTTTGTTGCAGGTATGGTTCATCCTGTAACTCCTGCATTTATAGAATATATAAACGCCGGAACGAGTGTATACGGACTTGCATTTACTGCAATGGCAGTAGGTCAATTTGCATTTTCGCCTTTTTGGGGCAAATTTGGAGATAAGATAGGCTATGCAAAATGTATTAGTATCGGCTTTATTTTATACGGGATTTCCGCTCTCGTTTTTGGTAGCGCAAATTCTTGGCATTTTGTTATTTTAGGAAGATTCCTTGGTGGTATTGGTATTTCCGGTGTTGTAGTAAGCTGTATGGCTTTTATAATTTCTTTAGACTGTCCTGTCGAGGATAGAAATCAGCTACTTATACTATACGCATCTATTCAATCAATAGGTCCATCTTTAGGCTTTGTTTTAGGGGGCTTTTTAGGAGATATAAATTTATTATATCCTTTCTTTGTTCAAGGTACTTCTTTAATTATAAGTGGCTTAATCTTCTTTTTCTTTGTTCGTGAGCCATCAAATTTTGTAAAAAGTAGTGATAAGTTAAAACTCTCACAAGTAAACCCATTTACTAATATAATTCAAAGTGCAAAGCTCATTAACCTTACAGTTGGTGTTTTCTTATTTAGTATATTCTTATGCGTTTTAGCCGCATCAGGCTTTGACCAAAGCTTTAATTACTTCTTAAGAGCTAAATTTAACTTTAACCCATCATCTTCAGGGCTGTTTAAAGCAGCTGTTGCAGGCCTTGCATTAACAGCTAACTTAACAATTAATGTATGGATAGTTAGAAAAAAACATCTTTCAAAATCTATGTGTGTTGCTACTTTATTAGCTGCTACTTCGATTTTTTTAACAATGTTAAGCACAGGACAAACAGAAACTTTAATGTTTGCTTTATGCTATTATACATGCTTTGCAATCTTATCACCTTTACAACAAATGATAATGACAAAAAATCAATCAGGTGCTTCAAAAGGTGCTGTATCGGGCTTGTTTAATGCCGCTAAGTCATTTGGTATGATGACAGGGCCATCTTTTGCAGGCTTTGTATTTGATATCAACCCTAATATATCATACTTTGTTTTTGTAATTTGCTTAATTATATCAGCAGTATTAGTTTTTATTAACTATAAGATGCTGGATAAACAAGGCTTATATGATGTTAAACCAATCGAGCAAGGCTAATTTAATTAATTTTTTTATAAGTATCTTTGTATGAAGATAAAAAAATAAAACCTACTGAAAATCAGTAGGTTTTTTTATTTATTAAACTAAGTCTAAAAATTCTTTTTCGTTTGCTAATATTTTACATACAGCACAGTCTTTTAGAGTGTTGATTATTTCATCTTTTTTCTCTTGAGAAACAGTGTCTGAAATAATTTCAACTTTTGAGAAAAACTTTGTTTTTCCTTTTTGTGAGTTATCCATATCCACACTTACTATAACATCATCATAGCTTAAATTTTCTTTATTTAAAAGCTGTCTTGCTGTTATATTAATACAAGCAGCATAGCCAGAAAGTAGTAATTGGCCAGGGCGCATATCTTCGCCTGTGCCGTCTAATTCTACCGGCTGTCCTGCATAAACTACTTTCACTTTATCATTACCTTCTAAATTCATTTGCGCTGTGTACTTATCGCCTATACTTTTTGCTATTATCATTGTTTTTCCTCCATTGGTGCTTTTGCTATAATTATTTAATAATATTAATTTTATTAAAATTTTAGCTTCTATATTTATATTTCTTTATTATTATACCCTTTTTAAAATATAAATCAGTGACAAAATCACAAGATACAAATTTTACAAATACTTCAAATAATTTTTTAAATATAAAAGGCAGCTATTAAAATAGCTGCCTTTTAATTTATATAATATTGAATTAATATTATAGTTTATTGATCATTCTTTTTTTTCTTTGATAAGAAGTATATAAGAATAAGTAAAACTAATATTAAAAGGAATATTATTGGTAGATATGAAGACAGACCACCCTCATTTGTTTGAGTTTCCTCATCACCTTCTGAGTTTGTATCGCCTATACCGCCTTCTGTATCAGAGCCATCTGTTCCTTCTTGTGCATCTTCGCTCATTTCAAATATTACTTTAATAGTATGTTCATCTTCTACATCTTCTAAAGTATATTTTTCTACAGCGCCAACTGATACACCGTCAACTAAAACATCTTTAATTATATATCCAGTTTCTGGTGTAAATGTGAATTCTTCGTCTTCACCTTTTACTACATTAACTACAGCTTTTGCGCCACCATCTGGTGAAACGCTACCTTTGCCCTCAACTTCGATACTAACTTTATAAGTTACTAAATCAGAAGGAACATTTGTATCGCCTATATAATTTGCTGTTATTGTTGCGCCAGTGTTTGGAACTGTATAAGTAGTTGTTGCAGCTTTTTCATTTACTATTCCGCCTGAATAATCATAAGTCCAGTGTGAGAACACTTTTCCTGGGATAGTATCAGCTTTGATTGTTACCGGAGTGCCTGGTGCATACACACCATCACCAGAACCGTTTACAACTGTTATTGTATACGCTGGAGCAGGAGCTTCTCCTTGAGATATTGGCTCCCAAATAGCTGTTAAAGTTACATCGCCTAAAACTAAGAATGATGAGCCTTCTAATGCAGTTGGGTTTTCAATAGTAGCCTTACCTATGGACACTACCCATCTTACAAATCTATATCCATCTTTAATGCCTGCTGATAAGAAGTCTATATCACCTAAATCATATGGATATGATCCACTTGGGGCTCCCATTGTTCCTGTATTTTCTATAGTTACAGTATGGGTTGTTTTTGGAGGGATACTACCTTCTACTGTGCCAGCTGCAACACCACCGATTAAAGTTACGCCTAATTCATATCCGCCTTCTGGTAGAGTTGCTAAGAATTCTTTGTATAAAGTAATTTCAATAGAGCCTTCTTTTACATTACCTAATACACCGCCATTAAATGTATATCCAGTATAGCCACTTAAATCGCCATTATGTGCAACATCTAAGGTAACTGCACCTGAAGAGCCAACTTTTAAGCTAATACTTTGTAAACGGCTGAATTCTTCATCAAATACAGTTGTTTCATCTTGAGCTAAATCAGCTTCTCCGCTATTTACAATTAGCTCATAACTTAAAGTAGCTGCGTTGTACATGCTATTTGCCGGTGCAAAAGCTGTGATTGTCGCTGTACCTGCGCCTTTAATAGTAACTGTACCTGTTGCACTATCAACTACTGCAACATCTTCATTACTACTACTATATGTAGGTGTTGTCTTTGCATCTGATAAAACATTATTGAAGTTTGCATCGCCTACTTCTTTTGTTAAAGTAGCATCTGCAAATGATAGTGTTTGATCTGTTTTTGTTGTATCTTTTAATAGTACAGTA
>CAYJFZ010000013.1:0-42529 GCA_964369975.1 uncultured Oscillospiraceae bacterium | reverse complement strand
GCGGAGGCCAGATTTGAACTGACGACCTTCGGGTTATGAGCCCGACGAGCTACCATGCTGCTCCACTCCGCGTTATTTCTCATTTTTAGAGTAAATTTATTATATCACCTATATAAGCCTTTGTCAATAGCAAAAGCGATTTTAATATATTAATAAAGCGCAAAAAATAACAATTTCATCCTATCATTTCATTTGCATTTTGAAAACATCTTAGTCTTGATAAGTATTTTGATATAAAAAACAGTGTAAGCCTTGTTACACTGCTTTTATATTATTGTCTTTATGATCTTATAGGTTAATGTTTATTAGTCTGTGCCATTAATTAAAGCTATGTTACTAACTTCTTTTTCTACTAAATGACTGTAGTCTACCTGTGGTTTATATAAGTTATCATACCTATATAGCACATACCCACTAACTCCTTGAGTTTGCCTTGTAAAGTTTATCATATCAGCTAAGTTTTTTCCGGTTTGCCACTCATCTTGCTCGTTGCTTCCGCCGTCCCCTGCTCCTATTCTATAAGCGCCAAGACCTATGTACAATTTTACATTTTCACTTCTTTCATACCCTGCCCACTCATCTACTAAATTTTTAAATTGGAACTGTGTACTGCCTGAAGAAGTGGTGTAATCAAAGCCCCAATACAGCTGTGGCAAGATATAATCTGCATAGCCATCTGTTGAAAGCCATAGTTTTACATCACTATACTGAATGTTATAATTATTGCTATTATTACCTTGAGGGCTAATCCCAAAAGTTATACTTGGATCCACTGCTTTAATGGCTGAGTACACATCTCTTATTAAAATATTTACATTTTCTCTGCGCCAATCTTCTTGAGATAAATCACCTTGATATAGTAAATACTCCTGTGCATCTATCGTTAAATCAGTAGTAGGATAAAAATAATCATCAAAATGAATTCCGTCAACATCATAATTATTTATTATTTCTAAAACGCCATCAATAACCATTTGTCTTACTTCACTTAAAGCTGGGTTATAGTATATTCCATCACCTATTATAAAGGTGAGTTCTTCGTTATTTGCTGGGTTATCGCTTGAAATATTGCCGGGTAAATCGTCCCTTAATCTCACTCTATACGGATTAATCCAAGCCTCGATTTTTAAAGACATACTATGCGCTATACTTATCATCTCGCTAAGTGGGTCATAGGCTAATTCATCGCCTTGAGTGCCTGTTAAAAGATGGCTTGCAGGAAAAATATTAGACTCATACAAGGCATCACCAAAAGGCCTTACATGCACAATTACTGTGTTAAGCCCTAAATCTTTGCAATTTTGAAACATCTGTGTGATTTCATTTACAAAGCTTTCTTTACTTGATAAATCCATAGTTTGGAATTCAAGATAGCTTATCCACATAGCTTTATATTCATCGGCGCTTGCTACTGCGATATTTTCTACATTTGTATCGGCTTGTTGTAAGTTTTCTTCGCTGTTTTCTTGCACTTTGCTATTTTCTTCATTTGCATACCTGCTTTGCCCTGTTAAATCAAACAAAACTAAAACAGTAGCAAGCATCACAGAAAATACAACGACGACAGCTGAAATTGTTTTTAAATGTTTTTTCATTTTACCCTCGATTTTTAATTTTATAGCCCTGATAAGTAATCGCCTGCCGCTGTTGCCGCAATAGCTCCGTCAGAGGCCGCTGTTACTAATTGTCTTAGGGTTTTATTTCTTGTATCTCCTGCTACGAAAACTCCCTCGATGTTTGTTTTGCAGTCAGCGCCTGAGTCGATATAGCCTTCTTTTGTTAAATCAACTATCCCCTCAAACATATCATTTTTTGCAATTAAGCCTACTGCCACGAACACAGCACTTGTATCTAATACAGTCTCTTCGTTTGTTTTAACATTCTTTAATTTAACAGCATTTACTTTTGTATCGCCTAATATCTCAGTTACAACTGAGTCGTAAACTATCTTAATTTTTTCATTTTTTAATACTTTTTTTACTTCGTGAGGGGAAGCTCTAAATTCATCTCTCCTGTGAATGATATACACTTCTTTACACATCGCTGTTAAGTAGTGCGCATCTTCTAAGGCAGTGTTGCCACCACCTACTATAACAGCTGTTTGGTCTTTAAAGAAAGCCCCATCACAAGTAGCGCAGTAGCTAACTCCTTTACCGTTAAATCTATCCTCGCCCTCGCATTCTAACTTTCTTCTCACAACACCTGTTGCTATAATAACGCTTTTTGCTTTGTATTCTTCTTGAGCACAGTATAGAAGTTTTGTTTCGTTATGAAGGTCAACTTTTGTCACTTCTTTATATTCGATTACTGCTCCAAATTCTACTGCCTGTGTGTAAATATTCATAGCATACTCAACACCGCTTAATTTTGGTAGCGCTGGATAATTTTCAACTTCTGGAGTATTTATAATTTGCCCTCCGTGAACATTTGCCTCAAAGCAGATTGTTTTGTATCCTGCTCTTTGTGCATAAATTGCCGCTGAAAGCCCAGCTGGGCCGGCTCCTATAATAGCTATATCGTAAATCATATTTTTCTTCCTTTTCTTTTTTATTGTATATTGTATAGAAACTCAGGATTAATCGGCTGATTTTCTATGCTTATTTGGTAGTGTAAATGCGGTCCAGTTGAATAACCGGTAGTGCCTACTGTTCCTATTAAATCACCTTTTTGAACAAAGTCGTTTGTATTAACGCTTAAAGAGTCCATATGAAAGTAATAGCTTTTAAGTCCCATACCGTGTTCTATTACTATCGTATTGCCAGATAGTTGTAAAAAACCTGCGTACTCTACTACTCCGTGGTTTGGCGCAATAATTTCTGTTCCTGTAGGTGCTGCATAGTCTATCCCACTATGTCTTGATAGGACTCCGTTTATATATCTGTATTGGCCAAACCCTGAGGATATTCTTGTTTCCTGTGTCGGCTTTATAAAATTGCCTTCCCAGTATAAATTTTCATCTTTTGTGTAGTATAAGGGGTGTATGGTATCTCTATATTCTTGGTTTGCTGCAGCTGAGTTCACTGTTGAGTTTTCAACACTTTCATCCACAGTAAAACTTATTGTTTCGTATTCATCTTTTGCCACTTCTAAGACAGTATCAAAAGAGTGAATTACCTCTTCACCTTGCTTTAGAGTAAAAGACAGTGGATAATCTTGGGCTTGTGCATAATAGGTTATAGGTATATAAAAAGTTACTGTGTTATCTTTAAATATATGGCTTGAGGGTGAAAAATGGCAGTCGATTTCAACTGCGTAATCATTAAAAATTCCGCTGATGTCCACTTTTACAAGTTCTCCTTGTAAAGGGCTTGTATTTGAAATGTTTAACACGGGCTCTTCTGTTAGCGATACTATAAAGTCGTAATCATAAACAGTGAAACTTCCTTCAATTTCACCTTGTGTTGTTAGGCTGATGTAATACTGCCCCACTTTATCAAAGCTGTAAAGCGAAATATCCTCCCCGCTAAAAACTTCACTGTCTTCAAAGACTATCCTTAGAGTATATTCACCATCTATATCCATAGTGAATTCATTTGATTTTATTTCAAAAACAGGTATTTCAACTAAGGAATAAAGGACGGCCCTTTCTACATCATAAAGGCCAAAAGGTATAACGCTTACACTTGATTGCCTCTGTGTTGGGTGTATATTTTCCTCATTAATATTTAGGTATTTTATGGGTATTTGCTTATTAATTGCCATATAGTAAGAAATACAAATAGCCACTGCTGTTATTAAAACTACACTTAGGATTGCTGCTAATAATTTTTTCACCAAACTTTTACTCCTTTTGCTGTGTAATATATTGATTTTTATTATTCATTGATATATAATCATATTATATAATATTATAATATCTTTTATAATATTATCATTTTTAACAGCTTATTTCAAGCTGAATAAAGGAAGGATGATGATATATGCTAAATTTAAGTATTCTTAGCATAATTTGGATAGGGCTGATAATAGTATTCAGTGTTATCGAGTTTAGTACTGCTGCCTTAGTAAGTATATGGTTTGTAGTAGGAAGTATCGCTGCATTTTTAGTATCGCTGTTTACAACTTCGCTTTTATGGCAGTTTGTTGTATTTGTGGGCGTGAGTGGTGTATGCTTTGCGATTTTTGTGCCAATGCTTCAAAAATCACAAAAAAATAAGGCTGTTGCAACTAATGCAAATTTAATTATAGGAAAAGATGCCGTTGTAACACAGGAAATTGATGTAAAAACTACTGGTAGGGTAGACATTGATGGAATATCTTGGCTTGCAAGAGCTGATAAGGATATCCCCGCTGGCACTGTTTGCACAGTAAAAGCTCTGCAAGGCGCAGCTGTCGTTGTTGCAGTTAAAGAAGACACTTTAATTAATAACTAAAGTAAATTATTATATTTTGGAGGAATTTATGAATTTTACAACTTTATTATTTGCAATTTTTATTCTTGCGATTATCGTATTACTTATCCGCTGTATTGTTATCGTTTCACAAGCTGACTCATTTGTAGTTGAGCGTCTTGGTATCTATAGCGCAACATGGAGCGAGGGACTTCACTTTAAAATACCTTTCATTGAAAGAATAGCAAAGAAAATCAGCTTAAAAGAACAGGTTATTGATTTCCCACCACAGCCAGTTATCACAAAAGATAATGTTACTATTCAAATTGACTCTGTTGTGTTTTTCCAAGTAACAGACTCAAAGCTGTTCACATACGGTACTGAAAGACCTATCACAGCAATTGAAAACTTAACAGCTACTACTCTTCGTAACATCATCGGTGATATGGAACTTGACCAAACACTTACAAGTAGAGATGTTATCAACACAAAAATAACAGCACAGCTGGACGCTGACACTGACCGCTGGGGCATTAAAGTTATCCGTGTTGAATTAAAAAATATTATCCCACCACACGAAATTCAAGACGCTATGGAAAGACAAATGAAAGCAGAGCGTGAAAGAAGAGAAGTGATGCTAAGAGCAGAGGGTGAAAAGCATAGTCAAATCTTAATCGCAGAAGGTGAAAAAGAATCTGCAATTTTAAGAGCGGAAGCTGTAAAAGAGCAAAGAATAAGAGAAGCACAAGGTGAGGCTGAGGCTATCTTATCAGTACAAAAAGCCCTTGCTGAATCTTTAAGAATTTTAAATGAAGCAGCTCCTTCTGATAAAGTTTTATCACTTAAAGCCCTTGAAACTTTTGCTCAAGTAGCAGACGGTCAGGCTACAAAAATTATTATTCCAAGCGAAATTCAAAATATAAGCGGTTTATTAGCTGCTGCAAAAGAATTAGTTGTATCTGATACACCTAAGGCTGAATAATATAAGTATTCAAATTTAACAAAAAATCTCTTTATTTTTCATTAAGTGAAGAGATTTTTTTTATTTTATTTGCCAAAAAGATATGATATAATATAAATATATGAAACTAAATAATCAGTACGATACAAAAGCGGTGAGCCATGATGATACATTCTATCTTTTATTAGAACAGCATTGTATCTAATATTAATATCGCCTCTTTTAAAAGCGAGAGATGTTAATAGTATTAGCACTATAAAAATTAAAAGGGGTCTTATGAAAAGCAAAAATATAAATATCAATTATGCAAAAGCTTTTATCTATTCTGTTATTGCAGGGGCAATATTCATCATACCATTTAGTATTTTAAATGGTGGTTTTTACTATTTAGGAAGTGACTTTGTTGAGCAACAGGTGATTTTTTTAGAATATTGTAACAATGCCGTTAAAAACCTTGATGTATTTTGGTCACCGAGTGTCGATTTAGGAAATGGCTTTATATCCTCGTTCAGTTTTTATGTTATAGGCTCTCCTTTCTTTTGGTTTTCTTTACTATTTAAAGCAGAAAATATCTATTTACTAATGGGTTTTTTACTGCTTGTCAAAATGGGCGTGTCCGGAGTATCTTCTTTTATGTATATAAAGCAATATTCAAGTGAGGCTTCTGCTTTAATAGCAAGTGTTTTATATACTTTTGCAGGCTTTAGTATAAGTAATATGAACTTTTTTCATTTTTATGATATTACTGCCTTAGCTCCATTTCTCTTATTAGCCTTAGATAAAACTATGGAAAAGGATACTAAATTTTTCTTTGGGTTTTGGGTATTCATCCTCGCTTGTACAAATTCTATTCTTTTTATAGGTGTTAGCATTTATACAATACTCTATTTTGCTGTAAAATTATTAACTAAAGATTATATCTTAACAATTAAAAAATTTAAAAATCTTGCAACTCAAACTATACTTGGGCTAATGGCAAGCTCAATTTTTTTAATACCGACAGCAATATCATTAATCTCAAATCCAAGAGTATCTAATGTTGAGTATGATAGCATTTTAAACATGCTAATACTAAAGCCAATATACATCGCTGAATTTGTAAGAGGACTTTTAATGCCAGCTGAGTGTATATTTGATAGAGGTTTTTTCCTTCAAGGCTTTACAAATGGTGCAGAATTATTTCTACCAGTTTTTTCAATTATATTAGTTATGGCATATTGCTTAAATAATAAAAAGTCTTGGATTACAAAGTTATTATTGCTTAGTTTAGTTTTTGCCTTTGTTCCTATTTTGAATAGTGCATTTAGCTTATTTAATCCAGAGTACTATACTCGATGGTATTTTATGCCTATATTAATTATGGCTCTTGCCTCAGCCTTAGCTTTAGATAAAAAGGAAATGTCTTTAAAAAAGGGCTATTTATCATATCTTAGTTTGTGGATAATTTTTGCTTTAATCGGCGTATGGTTCATCTTCTATTTTAAAGTAACATTTTTTTATAACATTGTTATTGTTGCTATGTATTTTATTATTGCTATGGCAGGCTTTATCATAACTTTAAACCTTAGAAAAATCCAAAAACATAAATATGGAATGAGTTTTATCTTAGTTTGCGTTATACTTTGCAGTGGTGCAACAGGTATAATAAATTCTTACTATCACTCACGAGGCAGAAATCCTGATGATGTATATAACTTAAACACAGCACAAACTCAGGTTCAATTAGAACAAGAAAATAATCAATATAGAATCGGCAGTGATTATTTCTTTATGAACTTAGGCTTAAAATTAGACACACCTACTGTCACTAATTTTTCTAGCACAATAAATGGTAGCTCTTTTGAGTTTTATAATGCTATGGGTATCCCAAGGACTGTTATTAGCCAACCAACAGAAACTTCAAGACCTATGCTGAATTTTTTATCAGTAAAATACTGGGTATCTCTTACAAAACTCTCCCCATTAATTTCAATGGACTTTGTTGAGTCAAGCCAAGAAATGGGCGATTTCACAGTTCACGAATACAAAAATTATATACCTATGGGATTTACATTTGATGAGTATATAAGTAATACAGATTTTATGAGTTTATCTAATGAAAATAAGCAGTACGCTCTTTTAAAGGCAATCATTTTATCCGATTCTCAAATTGAAGAATACGATGATATTTTAACTGAAATTTCAAAAGATAATTTAATGGACATATCTTTATATCAAAGCGATGTCGAAAATAGAATAAAAACTTCCGCTGAGCATTTTGAATATACCAATGATGGGGCAATAGCTACAATTACCCTTGATAAAGAAAACCTTGTTTTATTTTCTATTCCTTATGATGAAGGCTTTACAGCTTATATAAATGGAGAAAAGGTAGGTATCGAAAAAGTCAATAATGGGTTTATGGCTGTTTTGGCTCAAGAAGGCGAAAATAATATTGAATTTATTTATAGACCTGTGGGCTATTATTTATCTTTGATATTAACAGCACTTTCTCTTATTGCAACAGTTGTATTTTTATTTTATTTGCCAAAAAGATATGATATAATATAAATATATGAAACTAAATAATCAGTAAAGGGTGAAAAATATCAAACAAAACGATAATAGAAATATCCTTCATTGTGACTGCAATGGTTTTTTTGCCTCAGTTGAGCTTTTAGCTTATCCTGAATATAAAGATAAGCCAGTTGTTGTAGGAGGTAGCGAAGATAATAGGCACGGCATAGTCTTAGCAAAAAACGAAGTGGCTAAAAAATATAATATTAAAACAGCCCAAACTCTTTACCAAGCAAGGAAATTATGCCCTGATTTAATTGTTTTGCCACCAAGTAGACATCTTTATACAAAATACAATAAAATAATAAATGAAATATATAACTCTTTTACAGACTTAGTTGAGCCTTTTGGCATAGATGAAAGCTATTTAGATATAACAAATTCGTATCATCTTTTTGCTTCTTCTCCAGAAGAATTAGCTGATTTAATAAGAAAAACTGTAAGAGAAAAAACAGGCCTTACTATTTCAGTTGGCGTTAGCTTTAATAAGATATTTGCAAAACTTGCAAGTGATTATAAAAAACCTGATGCCACGACTGTTATAACTAAAGAAAACTATAAAGAAATCCTATGGCCTTTATCAGTTGATAATATGATGTATGTCGGTAAAAGTACGAATACAAAATTAACCCAACTTGGAATTACTACAATAGGGCGCCTTGCAAATACTGATAAAAAATTCTTAATTGATGTTTTTGGAAAACATGGCAATGAATTATACAACTATGCAAACGGCATAGATGATAGCAAGGTTAGTAGTTTTTTAGATAAGGCAAAAAGCAAGAGTATTGGCAGTGGCACTACTTTTTCAAAAGATTTAATTACTATGGATGAGTTAAAGCCCCAAATAATGAATTTATCTGAAGATGTCGGCTTTAATTTAAGAAAGCAGGGTATCTATGCCTTAACAGTTCAAATTTCGATTAAAAACCCTGAATTTAAAACAATCCAAAGGCAGTGTAAAGTAAAGGCGACTAATCTAACTAAGACAATTTACGATACAGCCCTTCGCTTACTTTTAGATAACTGGCAAGTGGGAAAAGAAGCGATAAGAGCTTTCACTGTCACCTGTACTGACTTACAAGACACAAAGCCCAGTGAGCAAATTAGTTTTTTTTCTAAAGAAGAAGCTGAGGAAAACCCAAAGGATGAACAACTGCAAAAAACTCTTGATAACTTAAAACTTAAATACGGTAATGATGCTGTTAAAATAGCAAATACTGTATCTAAAAATACAAAAAAAGAAAATAAGGAGACTTAAATGTTTACACTATTAAAAAACGCAACTGTATTCGCACCTGAAAATTTAGGCAAAAAAGATGTTTTATTATGGAATGATAAGGTTTTTAAAATAGGCGATGGCTTATCTATCCCAGAAGGTTTTGAGGGCAGTACTCAAGATTTACAAGGCAAAATTTTAATCCCAGGCTTAGTTGACACCCATGTTCATATAACAGGTGGCGGCGGTGAAGGCGGCTATACTACAAGGACAAGCGAAATCACTTTTGAAGAAATTAGTGAAGCTGGAGTTACTTGTTTAGTTGGCGTACTTGGCACTGACGGCTATGCAAGAAGAGTTGAAGATGTATTAGTAAAAACTTTAGCTTTAAGAGAAGAAGGCTTTGAGGCTTATTTTTTAACAGGTAGCTACACTTTACCAGTAACTACTTTAACAGGCAGTGTTGTTGAAGATATTATGTTCCATGAATACTGCTTAGGTATGGGCGAAATCGCTCACTGCGACCACCGTGGTAGCTTAATGAGATATGATGAATTTGCTCGTTTATGTGCCGATGTAAGAAACGGCGCAAGACTTGCAGGCAAAAAGGGTGTTTTAAATGTTCATTTAGGCAACTTAGAAAACCCTTCTGATTTCTTTATTAATTTATGTAATGAAGACATCACTTTCCGCCCAATTATCATCCCAACACATGTTACAAGAAAAGACTATGTTTTTGATAGCTGTTTAAAATTCTATGAGTACGGCGGCACTTTAGATATAACAGCAGGTGGCAAAAGCGATGCAAGCCAGCATTCAATAGGCTGTGTTGACGGTCTTGAGATGATTTATAAAAAATACGGCAATTTAGATAGGATTACTTTAACGAGCGATGGTAATGGCTCTGCTCCAATTTGGGATAATTTAGGCAATTTAATTGGAATGGGTAAAGGCTCATCAAAAGTATTATTACAAGACTTAAAAACAGCAAGCGAAAACGGGGTAATTCCTTTTGAAGAAATGCTAAAAACAATCACAACTAACCCAGCAAAATCTTACGGCTTAAAAACTACAGCTGGAACAATTGTTGAAAATGGAGTAGGTAATATAGCTGTTTTAGATGATGACTTAACTCTTTACAAAACTATCCTAAATGGTAAAATAGTTTGGGAAAAAGAAAAAGGCGTAGTAAAATAAATAATATTTTGTATATCCCCTTACAAAGCTGTTAAAAATATAAAAGAATATTTATTTTCTCAAAACCGCTTTTATTGAAAGGATTTTAATATGGAAAAATTAAAAAACTTAGCTTTTGTTTTATTTATAATAGCAAGTGTATTGACTATTTTAGAATTTATGTTTTTACAAGGACTGTTTACTTTTTTAATGGTAATGGTTGCTAATATAGCTACAGGAATTGTAAATATTGGTATTGCTCTAAAAGAAAAAGACTATAAATTAGCTCTTTTATTTTTAATAACTATCACAGCTTTAAATATGGGCTACATTGAAATCTTAACATAATTTTAAAAATAACATCGCTTTAATTAAAGCGATGTTATTTTATAAAAGGAGAAACTATGGATAATAAAAACCGCTGCTCATGGGTGAGCGATGAAGAGCTTTACATACGCTATCATGATAATGAGTGGGCACAGCCTATTTTTTTAGATGAAGAATTGTTTAAAAGCCTTACCTTAGAGTCGTTTCAATCAGGACTTTCTTGGATAACTATTTTAAGAAAAAGAGAAAATTTTATTAAGGCTTTTAGTAATTTTGATATAGAAAAAGTAGCCTTATACACAAATGAAGATGTCAAAACTCTACTGCAAAATGAGGGAATAATAAGGCATAGAGGAAAAATAGAAGCTACTATAAACAACGCTAAAAGAATTTTAGAAATTCAAAAAGAGCATGGAAGTTTTTCTTCATTTATTTGGAAGTATGTAGATAATACACCGGTAGTAGGGCATTGGAATAGCGAAAAGCTTTGCCCAAGTAAAACTGATTTATCCGATAAAATAAGTAACGATTTAAAAAAATTAGGCTTTAAGTTTGTAGGCTCTACTACGATTTATTCTTTTATGCAAGCGAGTGGTATGGTTTTTGATCATAGTACCGACTGCTTTAAATATCAAGAATTATTGAAAAACAAATAGCTTATTTTATTGGCAAACCACTTATTTTTTATATAATAAGGCTAAGAGAATTCTCAATTTGAAAGGAAGCTTACTATGGCAGAAAATAAAGTATATAAGATGAAATTCTGCAACACTTATCCCTTATATGTAGCAAAGGCTCAAAGAAAAAATAGGCAGCAAAAAGAAGTAGATGAAATCATCTGCTGGCTTACTGGCTATACGGATAAGCAATTACAAGAAAAAATAAATTCTGATATTGACATGGAAACTTTTTTTAGAAATGCTCCTAATATGAATCCAAACCGCCATTTAATAACAGGCTCAATTTGTGGTGTTAAAATAAGTGAAGTAGATGATGAAATAGTAAAAGAAGTAAGGTATCTTGATAAGTTAGTTGATGAATTAGCAAAAGGAAAGGCTATGGAAAAAATCCTAAGAAAATAAATTTTACTTAATTAAAAATAATTATTAAAACAAAACTCCCACTGATGAAAAATCAGTGGGAGTTTTTATTATCTTATATTTTAATTTCAAAGTTTATTGTAGCCTCTTGGTCATAATTCGTTTTCACTGTAAGAGTTGCCTTGCCACTTTTCTTAATTGTTTTTATATATGTGCCACCCATACCGCCTTTTAAGCTGATAACTTTAGGACCTATAATTTGCGCATCTCCTTCTATAGAAAGCATCACAGGTTCATTATAGTACTCTAAAACATTGCCATTTTGGTCGCACATTTTTATTCTTACACTTGCCACATCATAGCTGTTTTCTTCAACTAAAAGAGTTTTATCGCTATCTGCTACTAAATTAAATTTTAAAATAGGCTCTTTAGTTAGGGTTTTTACTAATTTTTCATCTTTATACGCATCAAAACGATAAGTGCCAAGTTCTCCGCCCCAGTTACCTATGTGAGAGATATAAAGGCCCACTAATTCGCTTATTTGCATACTGTATTTTCGGCAAATTCCGTTTAGTAAATCCATCATTTCATCACTCATATCTTCATAGCCGTATTTTGAAATTTCGTGTAAGGCTTTTTTTACTTCTGCTGATTTTTCCTTAGAAAAGCCTTCTTTTTTAATCAGCGCATCGCCTACTAAATCATCAATTAATATAGGGCCAAAAGGCATGTTTTTAAAATCAGTGTCTGTGTTTTTAAAAGTTTTTATCAGTTCATCGTTTTTATAAAACTTTACATAGTCTGCATTGGTAAATAAATAAATATCTCCTAAGTATCCACCTGGATGCTCGCCTATATTCATATTTGAAGAAATTTGTAATACATCTAAGTTTTTATTTTGGCTCGCATACACTTCGCTTGCAAGTTTTTTATTTCTAAACATATCCATAACACCGTGATGACAAATATTATCCCCAGAGCCAAATTCTTTATGAGTGTTATAATCATACATACACCAAGCAAAGCCACCTGAAATATCATCGTGCTGATAATAGCCATCTATAACCCTTGCATGTCTTAAAGCGTGCTCAGTGCGATGTTCTTCATTATCATAGGATTTTGTTGGGAACATATGCCCGTTGTACTCAGTGATTAGATAAGCTCTATTTGTATCAGGAGTAACTTCTTTTTTATAAAATACTCCCCTGTTTTTTCCTACATGACTAAAGTCATTATAAGTATATACATCTTGAGAAAAGTCGCCTTTGATTATGTTTCTTACGCCACCTGTATTCCTAAAAGGGTCTAATTCTTTAGCTATTGCATTTGCCTTTGTGTATAGCTGTAAATCATCAGGGGACTCATTAACCCTTGTCCCCCAGATAAATATTGAAGGATGGTTTCTGTATTGCATTACCATTTCTTTAACATTTACAAGCACCTGTTCCTTCCACTGACTATCGCCTAAATACTGCCAGCCTGGAATTTCAGTAAACACTAATATACCCATATCATCACAGGCATCAATAAAATAATGCGACTGCGCATAATGAGAAGTACGAACAGCATTAACGCCCAGCTCTTCTTTTAAAATTTTCGCATCAAACACCTGTGCTGATTTTGGCATAGCATAGCCAACATAGGCATAGGCTTGATGTCTGTTAACTCCTCTTAGCTTTACTTTTTTATCGTTTAAATAAAACCCATCTGTTTTAAATTCTGTTTTTCTAAAGCCGAAGTTTTCTATTTTTGTATCTATTACCTCGCCATTTTTAATAAGCTTTGTTTGCAAAGAATAAACATTAGGATTTTCTGTATCCCAAAGTAAGGCATCGCTTATTTGTATACTACTATTTATTTCTTTATTATTAACTTCTGTGTTTAAAATGCTTTTTTTATCGCTTTCGCCTTTTTTAAATAAGAAGTATTCTAAAGAAATACCCTCATCTTCTTTGCTTAGAGAAGTTTTGATATTTAATGTTTTTTCTTCTTTTAATACATTTTCGGTAAAGATAAATACATCTTCAATAAATGTTTTATTTTTTACTTCTAAGTAAACATCTCTATAAATACCGCCATAGGTCATATAATCAATTAAGTGGCCAAAGGGTGGTATATTTAAGTTTTCATGGCTGTCTACTTTTAGATAAATTTCATTTTCTTTACCAAAGTCTACAAACTCTGATATATCGCAACTAAAGGCTGTATAGCCTGAATTATGCACTAAAACTTCTTTTTTATTTATGTATAAATGAGCCTTATGCCCAACAGCTTCAAATGTTAAAATCAAAGCTTTATCTTGCCAAGATTTTTCTATATGTATAGTTTTTGTATAAGAACAAAGCTTTTCATATAAATTCGGGCTAAAATAGTTAAAGGGCACTTCTTTAGTTGTGTGTGGAATTCTTACCATTTCGCCTTTTTCATTGTTTATATCCTCGCAGTAAAGCCAGTCTTCATTTAAGTAAATTCTATTCATAAATTGTCTCCTTAATTAATCTTCATATAGTACACTTATCCTATATTTTACACTATTTTTTTATACAATAAAAGAGATTTTCATAAAATAATAAAATTTATCCCTTTAATACAAAAACAAATCTTTACTCTTGTACACTTTTTATTTTTATATGGACAATTGTTTTTAAATAATAGATTTTTAATTAAATTATAAAAGCTTCTATAAAACAAAAAAACTGATTTTTGTTTATAAAATCAGTTTTTATTTATTAATTTGTTATTTTTTCTATTTTCACATCGCCTTTAAAAAAGTAGCCTATTAACATAATTAAACTTACAAGTACACAGTAAACTACAACTGAAAAACCATGACTTATAAAGGCTGCAATTATTAAAACTACACAGCTTAGAGTAGCTAAGAAAGGAAGGGCGTTTCTATATAGACGATTTTGTTTATGCTTTTTCATTACCCATATAAAAATCGGTATGTAAACTGTATACATACTAACTACTACAAGCTCTGAAATATCCAAAAACATCCCCCAAAAACCTTTGTAATTGCCATACCAAATAAAAAGATAAATAAAAGTCATTCCTAAACAGAAAAAAGCTGAGTTGTTTGGCATATTTGATGTTTTACCAAGCTTTGTAAAAAAATTTGGCATAGGGCCTGTATTTTTACTTGCAATGAAAAACATCCCTCTTACTCCTGCAAGGCAAAGCCCATTTAAAGTGCCAAGGCAAGAAATGATTACAAAAATAATCATAGCACTTGCACCAAATTCACCTAAAATCAAAGCGAACACCCTTATTAAGGCATCGCCATCTGCCTTTATTAGTTGCTCTCTTGACAGCACTCCTGAAATCCCTAAAAAGTATAGTATATAAACTGCCACTACTATTAAGCTACCATATATTAAAGCCCTCGGCAGATTCGATTTTGAATTTTTTAATTCTAAATTTATATTTGTAGCTAATATCCAGCCCTCATAAGCAAAGGCTACTGCTACTAAGGAAGTAAAAAATGTAAAAGATGAGTCATTATTACTCGTCGTTAAAGAAATGTTTTGCACCAATTGCCCATTAATTGCCCCACCTAAGATACCCACAAAGGCTACAAAAAGTAAGGGTATTAGTTTTATAGCTGATGTTGATACTTGAAACTTGCTTGAGGCAATAGGTGCATAAAGGTTTAATACCGTAACTAAACTTAAGTATATCCCTGCTAAAATAAATGTCATATTCGATGATTCAGGATTTGAAAACCCATATAAAATCAATGTATATCTTGCACTCGCCCAAGCTAAAACAGCTGCTATTGCAGGGTAGTAAATACTTGACATAAACCATGATACTAAGTAAGCTGATAAATCACCACTTGAAGTGTGAACATAGGATATTATGCCATTTGCCCCATCTAATCTTTTTGCTAAAACGGCAAAGGTTACATTGCAAAGTATCATTATAATACCACCTATTAATAAGGCTGCTATAGCAATATGTAAATCCCCATTTGTAACTAATATTATTTTTTCTGATTTAAAAAATATACCACTGCCGATAACCATACCTAAAATCATAGCTATGGCTGAAAAAAGGCTGTATTTTTTCTCTAAAATGAAATCCATTTTTTCTCCTTTTAAAGTGTAGAAACTCTAAGCCAGTATCTTTTTACAATTCTCTGTTTTGAGTTTTTTGTATCAAGCACTTCGTTTTCTAATTCGGCATTTAAATTAATTAAGGTTTTATCACTTGCTTTATTTTCCTTATCACAGCAAATTAAAACCTCTTCTAATTTCAATTCTTCTAAAATCGGCTTTGAAAGTTTCACCATTTTTTCAGCTAATTTTTTACCCCTATGCTCTTTTTTTATCCCATAGCCGATGTGTCCACCATTCTTTAATAAGCCATCGTTTAAAAAATGCCTAATATCAATAGCACCTAATATTTCCTTGTCTTCTTCATTTATTAAAAATAAAGTAGTAGAAGGCACTAAAAGTCTTGGTGGGTCTGTCTGCATACTTTTTAAATGCACAACATAGTCTTTAAAATCCCTACTTTGCATATTCGCTGACATAGGTATAAACTCTTCATTTTGCCAAGAGGCGTGATATTTTATATATTCATTTTCCATAGATAAATCTAATTCTTTTAAGGCTAATTTCATAAAACTCTCCCGATTTTGAATTCATTTTTTAATTATAAGAAAATAATATCATAAAAAAGTAAAAATATCTATACTATTTTATATTTTTGTGATAAAATACATATTATTAAAGGGGTGTGATTATGACTATGAAAATAAGCGAAAATTATAAGAATTTTAAAAATCTTATAGGAGATTATCAGTTACAAATATTAAAAGAGCTCGCTCAAATTCCAGCTCCCTCACATTTTGAGGACAAGAGAGTAGAGTATATCAAAAACTTTCTTTCAAACTTAGGTATTGAGTGTATAGTGGACGAAGCAAAGAATGTTATAGTTGAATTAAACTGTGAAAACTGCAACGAAATAACAATTTTTGCAGCGCATACTGATGTGGTATTCCCTGATACAGACTTTTTACCACTGACAGAGGACGATGAGAAAATCTATGCGCCGGGTATCTGCGATGATACTGCAAATGTATCAGCTTTATTGATGCTATTAAAGTATGTTAAAGAAAATAATTTAAAAACAAAAAAAGGCTTAGTTATAGCCTTTGATAGCTGTGAAGAAGGTCTTGGCAATCTAAAAGGCTCAAAAGCACTTTACCAAAAATATAAAGGCAG
Organism: uncultured Oscillospiraceae bacterium; assembly: GCA_964369975.1. Classification (GTDB taxonomy): domain Bacteria; phylum Bacillota; class Clostridia; order Oscillospirales; family Ruminococcaceae; genus RGIG3102. Next base: position 25,688 of record CAYJFZ010000013.1, on the reverse strand, counting down.
AATAAAAGAATTCATTTCTTTTGATGGCACCTTAGGCTATTTATGTAATGATGCTGTGGGCTCACACAGATACGAAGTATCAGTTAAAACAAAAGGTGGCCATAGCTTTGGCAACTTCCCATCTGATAATGCAATAGAAATTTTAGCAAGAGTTATTTCTGATTTATACTTAATTCAAGTACCAAGCACTGGAAAAACTACTTACAATGTCGGCACAATAGAAGGTGGCACAAGTGTAAACACGATAGCACAAGAAGCAAAAATGCTTTATGAATATCGCTCTGATAATGTCATCGGCTTAAATTATATGCAAGATAAATTTGAAAATGTTATAAATAAATACAAGGCTTTGGGCTTTAGTGTTGATTTTACTGTTGTAGGAAAAAGACAGTGCAGTGAAAATGTTGATATGAAAAAGCAGGAAGACTTAACAAATAAAATGAAAACTATCGGCGAGAAAATCACAGGACTTTCTTATGTAGTTAATGCTTCAAGTACAGACTGTAACGCATTTTTATCCGAGGGTGTTAATGCTGTTTGCTTAGGACTTTGCGAGGGCAAGGGCGCTCATACAAGAGAGGAATTTTTAATAAAATCATCACTTCCAATCGGTATGGAACTATTAGGCTATATTGCAGATGACTACTTTATCAATTTTTAAAGGAGATTATTTATGATACTATTACAATGCGATTATTTAGAAGGCGCTCATCCTAAAATTATAGAAAACCTTGTAAAGACAAACTTAGAGCAAACTGCAGGTTATTCAGTTGATGAATATACTAAAAAAGCAAAAGAGCTTATAAAAGAATTTCTTAATAATGATGATGTTGATGTTCATTTATTAGTCGGTGGCACACAGACAAATAAAACAGTAATATCAAGCATTTTAAAGCCTTATCAAGGTGTAATTTCAGCTGATACAGGCCATATTGCAACACACGAAACAGGCACAATAGAAGCCTCCGGCCATAAAGTATTAACTATCCCTCACACTCAAGGCAAGATTTTTGCAAAAGACATTAAAGCCGTACTAAAGGCACATTTTGATGATGAGTTAAGAGAGCACGATGTACAGCCCGGCTTAGTGTACATATCAAACCCTACTGAAAGTGGCACTATATACACAAAGCAAGAGCTTATTGATATAAAGGCTGTTTGTAGTGAATATAACACACCTTTATACCTTGATGGCGCAAGAATGGGCTATGCCTTAGCTTCGCCTAAAAATGATATCCTACCTTCTGACTATGCAAAATACTGCGATGCTTTTTACATCGGTGGCACTAAAGTAGGCGCATTGTTTGGTGAGGCTGTTGTAATTGTGAATGATAAATATAAAAAAGATTTTAGATATTTTATAAAGCAAAATGGCGGTCTTTTTGCAAAAGGCAGACTTTTAGGAATACAGTTTAAAACTTTATTTGAGGATAATTTATATACCGATATTTCAAAAAATGCAGTTGATTTAGCTATTAAATTAAAAGAGGCTTTACTATCTTTTGGAGTAAAGGAATTATTTTCTTCTTACACAAATCAGCAGTTTTTCATATTAGAAAATGATGTTATAAAAGCTTTAGCAAATAAATACACTTTTGAAACATGGCAAGTAATTGACTCAACTTATACAGCTGTGAGAATTTGTACAAGCTGGGCTACTAAAAAAGAAGACATAGATAGCTTAATTAAAGATTTTGAAAAAGTTTTAAAATAAGACAAATTTTTACAATTCTTGACAATATATATTTTTTTGTATATACTATACTTTGAATAAAAAAAGAGGAGAATATATAATGAAAAATATATTAAAAAAATTAACAGCTTTAACTTTAAGTGTTATGCTTATGGTTTCACTAACAGCTTGTTCATCAATGGACTATTCAAGATTTATCGAGCTTGATATAGCTTCAAGCTATAAAAATGAGCATTCAGATGAATTATCAAACTATTTTGATGATATGTCAATAGAAGATTTAGAAGCATATTACTGGGATAATATGATGTTCCAAACAGAATACTTCTTAGAAGATTACTGCGCAGTTGACTTATCACTTTTACCAGAAGAAGATTTTGTAAGAGCGGGAAATGTAATCGCTGAAATTTTCTCACACATCAATTACGAAGTGGGCGAATATACAGAACTTGAAGATAGCTACTTAATCAAAACAACTATCTACCCTGTAGACATTCTTTACACTACAATTACTTTAGACTTTTTAATGGAAGCGATTGATGAAGTGTATACAGAATATGATGAATATGGCAACCTTGTTATAACAGCTGAAACTGAATCAGCTTATACTAATTTAATCTTAGATGCTTTAGAAGCTAATATGCCAACATTAGGCTACTTAGAGCCTGTTGAATTAAATGTAGAAATTACAATTGAAGAAGATGGTTTATTCTATGTGACAGATGAATCATTAGGCGAAATTGATGCAAGTTTAGTACATTACGAAAATATTTTCGGATATTAATCAAAAAATAAAAATACACTCATATGAGTGTATTTTTTTTATGATTTTTTAAATGTGTCACACTGAGCTTTATTTTGCATGCTGTTAATATTAACAACGCTTGCATCGCATAAATTATTTATATTATGCATACAGTCTTTTGCATTACATTTAACTTCTAAAACTGGATTTGGTTTTGTGTAGCTGTTTAAGTTAGTAACGCTTTTGGCAATATACGAAGTGCATTTTGTCTCCTGTGCATTTTGAGCTGTAAGCCCTTCTACTAAAACTTTTGCAAGCGAGCAGTTTCTTCCTACATTGTTTTGACATGAGAATGCTGTACAAGTTAATTTATTCATAATAATACCACCTTTCGTTTTATAGTTTTCTCAAAATTTTAAAAAAAATTCAAAAAATTATAATAACGATAGATTTTATTTACTCCTTGCACAGGGTATGCAAGTTTTAGTGAATAATTTTTACTAACGCTTGTTTAAATCTTTATAACTTAAGCTGTTTTTATAATAATAAATCAGCCTATCCCCACTAAAAGCATAAAGCATTGTTATTTGTATTTATCATCTATTAAATTTATACTGCTAAAAGCTGGTTATTAGTCTATTAGTGGTGAAAGTGTAAAGTAAATAAATTACAGCCTTTTTGTGCCGAAACTTGCCATTCTAATAAGCAGGGCTATAAGCTCCTCATTGCCTTCTTTTAAAGAATATTCCACTCTTAATGGCACTTCATCATACTGCACTCTTTTTATAATATTGTCTTTTTCAAGCTCTTTTAAAGAGGAGGCGAGCATAGTGTTCGTTATGCCTGTTATCTTTCTTCTTAATTCATTATATCTTATATTAGGATTTAAGTTTACAATAAAAATAATAGGAATTTTCCATTTTCCTCCTATTATTTTTAAACTATTTGTTAAAGGGCATCTTTCATCGCTTACAAAATCTGCCCCACCTTCTCTTTTTACTTCTTCGAGCATATTAAGTAATTGAGTATCTGTTAATTCTAATATATTTTGCGATAGTATTTTATTCATAATTCCCTCCTTTTTATAGCTATATTTTTTATACTAAATATATTTATTATACCACATTGACTAAAAAAATAAATAGTCACAAATTTCTTTCTTAGTATGAAAAAACTTACTATGTAAGCATCATTTAAGTACTTGCACTTTATACTTCTCTATGCTATTATAAAATTAAGTTATTGATTTATAACTATCAATCGTATAATCGTATTTAATATGGAGGTTTTTTATCATGAAGTTAAATCAAAAATTACAAGATTTTTTAAACGCAAACAAAGTATGGGCAGTAGCTACTTGCTCAGGCGGTGTTCCACATGTAGTTGAATGCTACCACACAAAAGCTGTTGATGATGAAACATTAGTTATTTCGGCTGTATTTTTAAAAACAACACTTAAAAATGTTGAAGATACAAAAAAAGTTGCTATCACAGTTTCAGCTCCTTTAAACCCAGGCTTTGAAGGCTACCAAGTTATAGGTGATGCTCACTTAGAAACACAAGGGCCTTTATATGATATCGCAAAAGAATTAGTTGGCGAAAAGCCAATCCCTTACCAAGGCGCTTTAGTAATTAAAGTTACTGGTGGTACAGTTACATCACCAGGGCCAAATGTAGGCAAATCTTTAGATGAAATTCAATGGTAATCACCATTCAAACTCATTAAAAAATAAAACCGATGCTTAGCATCGGTTTTATTTTTATTTATTTAATATGTATTCATTGATTGTTTTGATTACGCCATTTTGTGAGTTTTTTGTAGTTTGCATAAAGCAGATATCTTTTACTTCTTCGGTAGCATTATCCATAGCTACTGAATACTTTGCCATATTTATCATAGGTATATCATTATTATAATCACAAAAAACCATTGTTTCATCATAGTGAATGTTGTATTTTTTTTGCAGTATGTCTATGGCTATGCCTTTATCAGTTCCTTTTTGCATAATATCTGTCCATATTTTAGCTGCTATGTGAATACTTAATTCATCTTTGAATTCATTTTTAATAGGAGTATATACCTTATCTTTTATATCTTCTTTATCATACACTGAAATTTTAAAGATTTCATCATCTACTTTTAGTATATCCTCAACTAAGGTCATCTCAGTGTACATATTCTTCATCTTATTAGAAAAATCTTCATTGCTCGCTTCGTAGTAAGCGCCTTTTACACCGCTCACCATAATATTATTAATATTATTTTCTCTTAAAAAAGTAATAATTCTTTTTACTTGTTCTTTTTCGATTTTATAAGAAAACAATACCTCTTTTCCTTTTTGCACTACTGCGCCGTTATCACAAATAAAGTATAATTTTTCAATTACATCCTCTGTAAATAAATGTTCTATGCCTGCATAACTCCTACCAGAAGCTACTGCAAAAATTATATTTTTATTTAAAAGTTTTTCTAAAGTAGTATTAAAATCTTTTGGCACTTTGCTGTTTTCATCTAAGAGAGTCCCATCTAAGTCAGTAGCGATTAATTTTATCATGCATTTTCCCCTTTATTTTTAAAATCACTTATTGTAGTTTTTATAAAGCTAATAGCTTCTTTTGCTTGATTTTTATATATAAGCATATAAGAGAGTACCCCTATTGTGCAAACTAAAAGTTTTATAAAGAAGTTATAAGTATAAACAACACTTAAAAAGCAAACGGTTAATAATATCACTATGCTAATAAAAGTCCTTTTAACATTTGGAATACTTTTATAAAACCTCTGTGCGATAAATGTTCTAAATAAAAACATTATTATATTTGATAAACTAAGGGCAATACTCACCCCATATAAGCCTAAGGAATCAGTTAATAATATACAGAATATTACATTAAATACAACGGATAAGCCTATACCAACTGTATCAAAAATAGGCTTTTTAGCTATGGCGATACCGTAAACTGTCGTTTCGCTAATTATTAAAAATACAGGCACTAAAACTAATATAGGAAAAATCTCCATACCCACTTTGTAATCAGGGCTTAAAAAGAAGAATATCACATCTTCAAAGGCGATTATAATGCAGAAAAATACTAAGATAATCGCTGTTAAATAATCGTGTACTTGTTTGATTTTTTCTTGCTCTGTTTTATAGTTTGCGTATATATAAGCTGACCAAAATGTAGCAAAGCCTGCTTGGATTATAGCTATTACATTACTTAATAAACTCACCATACTAAATATACCTGTTAGGGATGAATTTAAAGTGGCATCTATATAAATTTTAGAAAAAAGGCTGTTTAGCCATATCATTACAGCAGTAGGTGCAATAGCGAGTCCATAAGGCAGTAGCTGTTTATTTGCTTTTGAAAAAACTATCTCTTTTGAAAAGCTTAAATGCCCTCTTACAATAAATAAGAAAATTAAAGTAAAGGCAGTAGTCCCTATTACAAAAAACATTACAAGGTTTGAAAATTCATTAGAAAAGAGCACGCCCACTAAGAAAAACATCCTTGCAAAAAACTGCATTAATACACTTTGCAAAGTGTATAATCTTATACTACCTTGCATACGAAATAGTATATTTATATACCTGCTTATCATATTCATCAAGGCTGTAAAAAATAGTAAAACTACATAAACTACGCCTAAATTATAACTAAAGAATATCTCAATTATTAATTCAGGGAAAAATAAAATGCTTATAATAGCTGTAAAAATTAAGCTAAGTGATGAAAGCCCAAGACAGGCTGAAAAAAGCATACCTTGATTTAAAGGCTCGCATGGCTCATTAAAAAAACGGATAAAGCTATTATCAAGTCCAAGCATACATAAATTCATTATTAAAGTTGAAGTTGAAATGAATATATCAAGCTGTCCCCAAACGGCAGTATCAACAAACCAAGCAATAAGCAAAATCGAAATACCATATATTATAAAATTAACATATGTTGCTATTGAATATTTCAGTATTGAGGTTATAAATCCCTTAACTGTGGAAGTATTATTTTGCATAATTCATCCTACTTTAGTATATATTTTTTAATGTTTTCTTCGTATTTTTTCTTGTCTTGCTTTGACACTCTTGTGTTTTTAATATGGCCGTATATTCTGCCTGCATACTCACTTAAAGATTTAAAAAAAACAAATTTTGCAGGGTCAATTTTAAAAAAGTAAAGAGTGTGAAAGCCTATTAAGCTAAAAAACTTTATAAAGCTAAATTTTGGCTTAAATTTTGAGAACGGCTTTCTTGTATCTTTAGTATTAAGCACTTGTTCTAAGGCATCTGCCATTCTTATAAAACTTGGGGTATCTGTTACATCATAGTAGCTGAGCATCTCTTTTTCATCTATTGGAAATTCTGGGTTTTTAATATTAAAGGCCTTTTTAAAATCTTCATAATTATCAACGAATTTACAGTCTTTATAGATTGTGGGGTCATACTCCCATTCTAAGTGGTATGGCCTTATTACAAAACAACTTTTTTTAGCAAAATAAATTTCTGCTATCGAAGTTGACATCCATGTAAAAATAGTATCGCTCACTTTTATCCATTGCTTTACTGAGTAATCGCTAATTAAATGAAAATTGCTATGTTTTTTAGCCATTTCTTCTAAAATAGGGCTATTCCACTCACTCGGATGTCTTCTGTATATAAACTCTACTTCTTTGCCTTTTTCACTACTTAAAAATTCATCTGTCCATTTTAGGGTTTCGTTCATAGTTTTCTGGCTTGTTATTTTAAAGTTATCAAAGCCTACTCCGGCTAAAGTATTCAAATGAGCTACTTCTTCATCGGACATATAAGCTGTTGAAAAAGATGAAATATATAATACCATTTGTTTGTTTTCATCTAAGTTAAATTCTTTGCAAATAGCTTTTTTATCCTTGTAATAACCCTCATACTCACTTCTTAAAAAGTCCATTTGTAAAGGCCCTGTTATCACAGTGTTTTCTATTGGCACCCCATATTTTACTATCCTATCCCTTGATCTTTCACCCCAGCAGGTTTGCAGAGCATAAGAAGCTGACTCTAAGCAGTTAAAAAAAGGAGAGTTTTCTTGTTCTTCACTTAAAACTTGCTCCCAATGCAAATTCACTACCTTGTTACAAACACCTACATTATTATAAACAAAGCTGTTCATTGTTTTATTATCATACATAGCAGAAGCTACTAAAACTTTCGGCTTTTTGTAAGTGAAGTACTTTAATTTTTTTCTATCTAAAAGTTGCATAATTTCGGCTGTGTAGCCTCTTTTTTCAAGTTCTAATTTTAATAAGGTGATACTTTCGTATTCTCTTTGTATGTGTTCGTATAATATTAAAAAATCAAGTGACATTTTTTTACCTTTCAAAAAGCATATAGGTAAATCTTTCAAGTCCTATTGCTTTATCTAAATGAAATCCATCATAAAACTCATCGCTTGTAAAATGATTAGTTTGTGTGTATTCATAATTTAATACCTGTGTATAAGGGCTTACTTCGCTAATAAAAAACAAGATATCCTCATCTATTCCTAACTCCTCAATAACTAAGTATTTTAAAGAGTCATCCATAGGGGGCAAGACTGTATACACAGTTATACCTTCCTCTTTACAAATTTCTAATAGAGAAATATATCTTTGTATATCATCTGTGTCTAAAACATAGTTTTCTACAATAGGGTAAATAATATCAACAGCATATTCCTCTAAGTTTTTTCTATACTGTCTTTTTGTTCCGTCTTCATAGTAATAATCTTCTTCTTCCCATTGTCCTATATGGTCAAAGGCAACATTTTCAACACCCTTAAAAAAGTAAAGGATTTCATTTAACATCTCAACATTATAGCTAAAATTAAACATATAGGCTAAGGGGTTTTTACTCACAGTTTCAATTTGGCTCATCCTATCTTTATAATAGCTTTCATTTAAAGTATAAAAACTTGCACCAAAATAAACTGTATGCAAATCTTCATTTTCACTTATTGCATACTCTAAAAGGTCTAAGCTCTCATTAAAGCTTGCCCCGCCAAAGGCTAATTGCCCTACTTTTTCACCTACTATTTCCTCTACTAAATCCATGTCAAAATGCGCAAGTCTACTATCGCCTAAGATGATTACATCACTCGGAGATAAATTAAAGTTGCGCACCCTTGCTATTGCACTATCACCTGCATATTCATCCTCAAAAAGCCCAAAATAATTATAGGGCTCAAAGTAAATAAACACTGCAAAATATAAAACAACTGGTAAAAACAGTATCGCTAATTTTTTTATAATTTTAACCATAAATATATAAAATTCCTTAATATTCATTACTATATGATATATCATTATAATATAATTGATTTTCTTTGTAAACCTTTATATCCTAAACTATTGTAATTTTATTAAAAATATACTATAATGTATACAATCTAAGAAAAGGTATTAAAAAGGTATTTTTATGTCAAAAAAAGTTTTAGTAACAGGCGCTGATGGTTTTATCGGCTCACATTTAACACAACAATTAATCAAAGAAGGGTACGATGTTACTGCTTTTTGTTTATATAACTCTTTCGGCTCTTGGGGCTGGCTTGAAAACATCCCAAAAGAAGAAAAAAAGGCTTTAAATGTTATTTTAGGCGACATCCGTGATCCTAATGGTGTAAAAGATGCTATGAAGGGTATAGATACTGTTTACCATTTAGCAGCTTTAATAGCTATTCCTTTTAGCTACACTTCACCTGACTCGTATGTTGACACTAATATAAAAGGCACTTTAAATGTTCTGCAAGCAGCTCGTGATTTAAATACAAGCCGTATTTTAGTAACTTCTACAAGTGAGGTTTATGGTACAGCTCAGTATGTGCCTATTGATGAAAAGCATCCATTCCAAGGTCAAAGCCCATATTCTGCAACGAAGATAGGCGCTGATAGAATAGCTGAGAGTTTTTATCGCTCATTTAATAGCCCTGTAACTATTGTAAGACCTTTTAATACTTACGGCCCAAGGCAGTCAGCAAGAGCAGTTATTCCTACAATTATCACTCAGCTTTTAGCAGGAAAAGAAGAGATACATTTAGGCTCACTTACTCCTACAAGAGACTTTAACTATGTTAAAGATACAGCTAACGGCTTTATCACAATAGCAAATCACGATAATACAATCGGTAAAGAATTAAACATAGCAACAGAGCAAGAAATTTCAATAGGCGAGCTTGCTAATGAATTAATAAGACAAATTAATCCAAATGCTAAAATCGTAACTGATGAAAACCGCTTAAGACCTGAAAAAAGTGAAGTTAACCGCTTATTAGGTACTGCAAAAGAATTGCATTCTCTAACGGGCTGGAAGCCAAATTACACTTTCTCTCAAGGTTTAAGTGAGACAATCGAGTGGACAAAGAAAAACCTTGAAAGTTTTAAAACAGATATTTACAATATCTAATTTACAAGGAGCTGTTTGATGTTTACTTCCTTTTTAGAGAAAATAAATAAGTTAAAACAAAAGCCTATATTGCTTTGCGGTATAGGCTGTTTTATGTTGTTAATAGCATCTTTTTATATAGTTTATCATATAAGAGTTATCTCAGAGCCTTATTGGATAAGCCAGTTTAAACATAGCATAATTTTATTTTTCATACTTTTATCTTTGGTGAGTATAGCTTTATTTATGATAAAAAATTATAAAAAAATGCCAAACTTTGTAATGGCACTTATTGTTTTTGTTATGGGCTTTTTATTTAGTGTATCTACACCTATTGACCAAGTGCCAGATGAAGACACTCATTTTTTAAGGGCTTATGCTATGTCAGATGGAGTTTTTTATTTTTCAGATGATTATATTTACTCAAGGGATTCTATGATATTATTAGAAACCTTCCCTAATCAATACCTAAATTCATACAGTGTGAATAAAGATAATACAATGCTTGATATGTATACACAGTATTATACTAATTTAGAAAACCCAAATTATACCCCAGAGAATAAAAGCATAATAATTATGCAAGTCATCCCTTACATCCCAGCGTCTATTGGTATGTTTATAGCAGGCTTTTTTTCATCTTCCGCCTTGCTTGCTTACTATATGGGCAGGATATTCAACGCCTTGTTTTTTAGTATATTATCATACTTTTCTTTTAAAATAGCAGGAAAATTTAAAGTAATTTTATTTTTGATTATGTGTTTGCCTATAAATTTATTTATGGTAGGCAGTAATAATGCAGACTCTTTTATTTTCGCTTGTTTTTTCTTAGCGATGAGTTGTATTATCAGCGAAGAGTTTACATTTAAGCATCTAACTATTTTTAGCATCGCCTTAGGTCTTGCCATAGCTTCAAAGTTAAGTTTTATAATGTTCTCACCTTTATTATTTTTTATTCCAAAAGAAAAAATAAATATACACTATAAGGATAAAAAACTAAATTTTTTAAATATAAGCATAATATCAGTTGCAATTATAAGTTTGATTTATTTGTTCGTTGCTTTTTATTCTAATGTCTTTGCTACTTTTGATATTTTAGAGCGCACAATGTCAGAATCAAACCCTATCCAGCAGTTAAAATTTATAATAAGTAATCCTGTAAGATATTTTTCAGTATTTATGCATTCGATGATAGCAAATGACTTTTTCATCTTTAAATCAGGACTTATCGGCGCAATAGATTTGAATATCCCTTTAATAAATGCTTTAACACCTTTATTATTAGCCTACTGCTGTATAGGCCAGGCAAACCTTGTAAAGAAAAAAGATGCAAAGTTAGTTTTGGGCTTATTTATAACTGCTATTTTAACTTATGTAGTTAGTGCAACAGGGCTTTATATATCATGGGCACCTGTTACCTTGCCTGAAATTATAGGTTTGCAAATGAGATATTTTACTCCTGGGTTTATGGGCTTTGTATTCTTATTTTGTTATCACATTTCAAAGTATATAAAAACAGATATTAAAAATAATGATACTGTTTGCATTACTTTATTTTATATCTTAAATATACTAACTGTCGCTTATCAATTGACAGCTTACTATCTTCCGACTGCGTGGGTGAGTTAAATGTTAAATAGTTTTATATCTTTAATAATAGTAGTACTTTTTGCTTTTAGCTTATATGCTACTTTTAAATTAAAAAGTGAGATTACTCCTTTAGTATCCCTTACAACTATCATTAGTTTTGTTACTATTTTAAGTTTAGTGGATATGCTTTATATAGGGGTAGTTTTAGCTTATATAATTTCAATTTTATTTTTTGCTTATAGTATTTTTAAAAATAAAGATGATTTACCAAATACAATTAAAGGCTTTTTTTCACCGAGTGTTATCTTATTTCTTTTTACAATAGTGTTAATGCTACTATTCTTAGCTTATAAACAGCCTTTACATCAAGAATGGGATGAGTTTAGCTTTTGGGGTACAAGCCAAAAACTTTTAACTATACACGACCAATTATACACTTATTACCCCTCGAGTATGATAGGTGTAACAACCCCTCCTTCTTTAGCTGTATTAAGTTATTTTTTCCAAAGTTTTAATGCTGAGTACACTGAATGGATTAGCTTTTTTAGTTATGATGTTTTCTTCTTTTCGGCCTTTGCAAGTTTTGGTGCCGCCTTTAAAAGAAAAGACTGGAAAAATCAAAGCCTTATTTATCTTTTAGGCTTTTTAATCCCTTACTTTTTCGCTGTGTATACAAAAGCTATTTATATTGCCCCTATGTATATCTCCACCTATGCTGATATACCTTTAGGGATAATGTTCTGTGGTGTTTTAAGTGTTTATTTATTAACAGAAGAAAAAAACATCCTACCTTTAGTACCGATGATTTTTTTATACACCTTAATGAAAGATATGGGATTTGCCTTTTCTTTCATTGCAATTTTTATAATATTCTTTGACTTATTAGTTTACAAAAAAGAATTTAAGTTTTTATTTTTTAAAGGCCTTCTTGCAAAAATAAGTGCTGCTGTTGTTTTAAGTGCTACGGCTGTGAGCGCATTTTTAGCTTGGGCTATTCACATGGGCGCTGTAAGAGAAATTGACCGCTTTAACTTAGGCGGGGTTAGTAATATAGGAATGGCTGAAATGCTTTTTGTAGGAGTTGTAGAATTATTTTCTCCTAATAAAAGCGAAAAATTTATTATAATTCAAGATTTAATGATAGACTCTTTCTTTAAATCAAAAATTTCAATGCTCGGCACTGGCTTTTTGATAGTTTGTATAATAAGTGCTATCTTCCTTTTTAGCATACTAACAACAAAAAAAGAAAATAAACTGCGCTTTATCACTCTTTACATCACTTCATTTATAGGCTTTATCGGCTACTATGTATTCCATATCTTTTTATATGTTTATATCTTTAAAGATAACGCTTATGGCTTGCCAAGCTATAACAGATACATCTATGCTTATTATATAGGCTGGTTAATGCTAAGTGTATTTGTATTTATTCTTAGCTATAAGGATACTAAAGGAAAACTTCGCCTTTTAAAAGATTCTGCTTTATTTGTAAGTGTTTTAGCTATATTCATACTATTTTCATACTTAGTGAGTTTTGAAAATATGTTTATTGGCGTTCAAGACCGTTCATATAGTTTAAGATACTCAATAAAGGCAAAAGTCGAGCTTATTGAAGATGTCGTTAGCGATGATGATGTTATTTACTGCTTATCAGGCGTTAATGATTATGGTGAAAGATGGTTTATTTATACTTTTGAGTACGCTCAAAACATGGTCTTAGGAGACCTTCCTTATTTTGAGTCTGATTTAGATATTAATAGCGAGGAATACCGCAGTTTATATCGCCAAAACGCTATTGAATACTTAAAAGAGAATAATGCCACTCATTTACTAATTGATCACACAAGCATTATTAGTGAATACTATCTTGCCGAGGACTTTGATGAGCATACAGGCAAATACGGCCTTACTGGTATTGCTTATTATGAAATAGAGTACATTGGCGATGATGATATACATTTTCATTTACTAAAAGGAGGGTATATAAGTTGATTAATAAATTCAAAAACCTATCCTCTTTAAAAATAATCGTTTTTTCTATAATATTTTTTGTACTATTGTTTTTATTTAATTGTACTTTTAGACTAAGTATAGAAAGCTATCATAGATACATCTCAAAAGAGCTTAATACTATCACTTTATCAGCAGATGATGTAGTAAAAAACTCTATCAAAGAACACGAGGGGCAACTTTTATCATCAGATGATGACCCTCAATTTATAATTAATTTTATGGATATAGTAGGAGAAGAGAAAGTTTTAGTAAGTGATATATCTATTAATATTACCTACTCTACTTACCCGGGCGAAATAACTCTTTATTATGCACAAAACGAAGCTTTTGGCTTTTCTAATCATAATAGGGAATGGTTTTCACCCATCGGGCAAGATGTGTACACAGTACAGCTTTCTTTTTTAAAGAATATCTATACTTTAAGAATTGACCCTACTATGTATGCGGGCAATTATATGAATTTAGAAAGCATAGTACTAAATTCACCAAAATCAATTTTAGACTATTATAATATAAGCGCTTCTAATATATATCAGCTTTTAATCTTTTCATTATTTTTAAGTGCATTTTTAAAATTACTGCAAGAAGCTTTAATTGAAATAACTGTGAAAAAATAGACTTTTTTTTGCATTTATTGTATAATCAAATATAACAATATTAAATATCTAATGAATAACTTAGGAGAAAATGAATGAGTAGTAAATTTATCCCTTTATCAATACCGAACATCACACAAAAAGAAAGAGACTTTGTTGATAAAGCCCTTGAGAGTACATGGGTATCAACAGCAGGTCCTCTAATTCCTGAATTTGAAAAAAAAGCAGCTGAGTATATGGGCTGTGAAAGAGTAGTAGCTACAAACAGTGGTACTGCTGCTTTGCATCTTTCTTTAGTGGATGCAGGAGTTACTACTGGCGATGAAGTAATAGCAGCAGCTTTAACATTTATAGCAGCGGTTAATCCTATTCGCTTTTGTGGTGCACAGCCTGTTTTTGTAGACTGTGATGAGCATTTTTGTATGAGTGCTGACAGTGTTCAATACTTTATTGACAATCACTGCGAAATGAAGGGTGATAAACTAATTAATAAAACAACTAAGGCTCATGTAAAAGCGATGATACCTGTTCATGTTTTTGGCAATATGGCAGATATGGAGCGCTTAATGGACATAGCTTTAAAATACAACATCCTTGTTATTGAAGATGCAACAGAAGTTATGGGCACTTTTGTAACTAAAGGCAGATATAAAGGAAAGCATTTAGGAACTATCGGCCATTATGGCGCTATTTCTTTTAATGGTAATAAAGTGATGACTACCGGCGGCGGTGGCCTTGCCTTAGCACAAACTCACGATAGCTTACACCATATGGAGTTATTAAGCGAAGAAGCTCAGGATATGAGCAAAAAAGAAGATAATTTACTTTTCATACATACAGAAGTAGGCTATAACTACAAAATGAATAATATAGCAGCAGCCTTAGGCCTTGCACAACTTGAAAGACTGCCCGAGTTTATAAAAACAAAGCATGAAAACTATGAGTTATACTGCCAATTGCTAAATGGCAAAAACAACTTAAAATTAATCCCTTATACAGACGGGATAAATAGCAGTATGTGGTTTTACTCTTTATACTTAGAAAACACAAGTATTTCAAGAAACGATTTAATCGAAGAATTAGCAAAAAGAAAAATCCAAACTCGCCCTATATGGCTACTAAACCCTGACCAAGCACCTTATAAGAACTGTCAGTGTATGCCTTTAGATAAGGCAAGAAACTTTATAGATAAAATCATAAACATCCCTTGTTCTACAAATTTAACTAAAGAAGAAGTACAAATTGTCTGTGAAAATATTTTAGACTTAACAAAGTAAAAGGAGACTATCTTTATGCTTATAGATGAGCTTATCATAAGCGAGGATACCAGTGTATTACAAGCACTAAACACTCTTGAAAAAACAGGGCGCAAGATATTATTCATTGCTCCTTGTTATAAATTATCTGCTGTTTTAACAGATGGTGAAATTAGAAGGCATATTCTAAAAAACAAAAGTCTTGATATGCCTGTAAAAGATGTAGCAAACTATAATTTCAAGTCTTTACCTTTATCAAAAAAGGCAAATGCTATTGATTTTATGATGGCACAATCAATAAGTGCTGTTCCTATCTTAGACAGCGATGAAAAAATCGTAGATGTAGTATTTTTAGATGATGTGTTATCAATAGAGCCTCGCAAAGTATTAAATGTACCTGTTGTAATTATGGCAGGCGGCCTTGGTACAAGGCTTTATCCTTATACTAAAATCTTGCCAAAACCTTTAATCCCAATAGGCGAAAAGCCTATTGTAGAGCATATTATAGATAAGTTTTATTCCTTTGGTTGTAATGATTTTAACTTAATTGTAAATCATAAAAAAAATATGATTAAAGCATATTTTAATGAATTAAATACACCTTATAATATCCATTTTAAAGATGAAGAAGTATTCTTAGGAACAGGTGGCGGCTTATCTTTATTAAAAGAAGAAATACATACACCTTTCTTTTTAACAAACTGCGATGTTATAATTCAAGCAGACTATCAGGATATTTATAAATTTCATAAAAATAATAATAATGTAATCACTGTTGTTTGCGCTTTAAAGAATGTTACTATTCCTTATGGGGTATTTTCTTTAAATGAAGATGGAGAAATAGACACTATAACAGAAAAACCAACAATGAGTTTTTTAACAAATACAGGTATGTATTTAGTTAATGAAGCAGTTATACAATCATTAGAAGAAAATAAAGCAATCTCTTTTCCTGAAATAATAGATATTTACAGGCAAAGGGGCGAAAAAATAGGCGTTTATCCAATTAGCGAGGATAGCTGGATGGATATGGGCCAATTAGAAGAACTCGAAGAAATGCGAAGAAAATTAGAGCAGTAAAGGAGATTTTTTATGTCAATTATAATAATCGCAGAAGCAGGTGTTAACCATAACGGTTCACTCGCCCTTGCAAAGAAAATGGCACTCATAGCAAAGGAAGCTGGCGCTGATATAGTAAAGTATCAAACAGCTGTTCCAGAGCTTGTTATTAGCCAATTTGCTCCAAAAGCAGAGTATCAAAAAGATACAACAGGAGCAGAAGAAAACCAACTTGAAATGGTTAAAAAAATTCACTTTGGCTTTGATGAGCATAGAGAATTAAAAGAATACTGCGATGAAATTGGTATTATGTACCTTTCAGCGCCTTTTGATTTAGCCTCAGTTGACTTTTTAGAAAGCATTGATATGCCTATGTGGAAAATCCCCTCAGGCGAATTAACAAACCTACCTATGCTTGAAAAAATAGCTAAAACGAAAAAAAAGGTTATACTTTCAACTGGTATGTCAACTATAGAAGAAATTAAATTAGCAGTTAAAATATTAGAGGATAATGGGGCGAGCGAAGTTATCACTTTGCATTGTAATACTGAATACCCAACTCCTTTAGCTGATGCTAATATCTTAGCTATGGTAGATATAAAAGAAAAAGTAGGCACAAAAGTGGGCTTTTCAGACCACACCTTAGGTCTTTGTGCCCCACTTGCAGCTGCTGCTTTAGGTGCAGTTGTTATTGAAAAACACTTCACTTTAGATAAAACTATGGAAGGGCCTGACCATTTAGCCTCAATGAACCCTGAGGAATTACATGCCCTTGTAAAAGAAGTGCGTATGTGCGAAACTGCCTTAGGCGATAAAACCAAAAAAGTAACAAAAAGCGAAGAAAAAAATATAGCTATTGCAAGAAAAAGTATAGTGGCAAAAATAAATATTAAAAAAGGTGAAATTTTAACAGAAGATAACATCACTGTAAAAAGACCGGGCAACGGTATCAGTCCTATGAAATGGTATGATGTCTTAGGCACTAAAGCCTCTCGTGACTTTATAGAAGATGAATTAATTGAATTGTAATAAAGAGGGCTTTTTAGTGAAAAACATAATGGTAGTTTCTACTACAAGGGCTGATTGGGGTTTATTAAAACCAGTTGTAAAAAAAATTAAAGATAGCGATAAGCTATCTTTAATTTTAACTATAAGTGGCACACATTTACTAAAAGAGTATGGATACACAGTAGAAGAAGTGATAAACGATGGCTTTATCCCCAGTTATAAAGTAGATATATTAAAATTTGAAAATAGCGATATTGGCACTGCTAAAACCATAGCTTACACGATAGAAGTTTTCAGTGAGTTACTATTAAAATCAAAGCCAGACCTTGTTTTAGTCTTAGGTGATAGGTTTGAAATTTTTGCAGTAGCCACGGCTTGTTCTGCTTTAAGTATACCTATAGCTCATATAAGTGGTGGCGATGTAACTCTCGGTGCAAAAGATGATTTTTATCGTCACTGTATCACTAAGATGTCTTGTTTACATTTTGCTTCTTGCGATGATAGTTATAAGCGTTTATTACGCCTTGGCGAAGCGCCTAATACTGTGTTTAATACAGGAGGCCTTGGCAATGAAAACATCAAGAATTTAAAATTAAAAGATAAAAAAAGCCTATCAAAAGAAATCGACTTTGATTTATCAAAAGATTTTGCTCTTATAACCTACCACCCAGAAACTCAAAAGCAAACAAGCCCAAAACAAGATATGCAAAACCTTTTTAATGCCTTGGATACTCAAAATTTAAACCTCATCTTCACTAAATCAAACGCTGATGAGGGCGCAAAAATAATAAATGAGATGATAGATGATTATTGTTTAAATAATTCTCATAAGGCAAAGAGTTATTTTTCACTGGGAGCTTTAAACTATTTATCTTGCATGAATTATGCAAAAGTAGTAATAGGCAATTCTTCCTCAGGCGTTATCGAAACCCCTGTTTTTAAAAAACCTTGTGTGAACATAGGCGATAGACAAAAAGGCAGATTTATTTCCGAAAATATCATACAAGCTACAGCCGATTTTGATAGCATTAAAACAGCCTTACAAACAGCTTTGAGCGATGAATTTTTCCTTTTAGCTCAAAAAGCAACTAATCCTTATGATAACGGCTTAATTACTTCAAGCGAAATAGTAAAGCAATTAGAAATCTTTACTTACAGCGATAAAACAATAAAAATATTTTATGATGGAGAAAAATAATATGAAAATTTTAATAGTAGGTCTTGGCTCAATGGGTAAAAGGCGTATTCGCCTATTAAAAAACATCGTTAGCGCACAAATCATCGGCGTTGACTTTTCACAAGAAAGAAGACAAGAAGTAGAAAATTTAGGCCATAAAACTTTTTCCTCAGTCACTCTTGCCTTAGCTGATGAGCCAGATGTAGCCTTTGTTTGTACTGCTCCTATTTCGCATTATGTGATAATAAAAGAGCTTTTAGAAAATAAAGTGAGCGTTTTTACAGAGCTTAATTTAATTTCTGATGGCTATGATGAATTAATGCAGTTATCAAAAGACAATGACACATTATTATTCTTATCAAGCACAATGCTTTATAGAAAAGAGATAAATTACATACAAAAAAGAGTAAAAGAAATCAAAAAGCCTATAAGCTACATCTACCACATCGGCCAATACTTACCTGACTGGCATCCATGGGAAAGCTATAAAAACTTCTTTGTAAGTAATAAAAGAACAAATGGTTGTCGTGAGATTTTTGGTATAGAAATGCCTTGGCTAATAGAAACCTTTGGCAAAGTTAGCGCCTTACATTCAGTAGCTGATAAAGTTAGCGATTTAGAAATTGATTTTCCTGATAGGTATTTTGTTACTATTTCACACGAAAATGGGGCAAAAGGCGTATTAGCTGTTGATATAGTTAGCCCAAAAGCTGTAAGAAACCTTGAAATTTTCTCAGAAGGTGACCATATTTTCTGGGAAGGTAATCCTAAGGCTTTATATGACTTTGACTTTGAAACAAAAGAAAAAGCATTAGTAGATACTTACAATGAGTTTGAAAGGGATTCAAGATACTCAGATAATATCGTTGAAGATGCCTATGTTGATGAAATGCAAAACTTTTTTGGTGTGCTAAATAAAAAAGAAGAGCCAAAATACTCATACGAAAAAGACTTATATGTAATATCTGTAATGGATGAAATCGAGGGGATTAATTAATGAAAATTTTATTTGTAGGTATGGGTAGTATCGGTAAAAGGCATTTAAAAAACTTAACTGATATTCTAAATAAGGAAAATGTTTCTTTCTCAGTAGATGCTTTAAGAAGTAGCTTATCACCTTTAGAAGAAGATATCTCCTCTTTAATAACTAACCAAATTTTAAAAGTGGAAGATGATAAAGTTTACGACCTTGCTTTTATAACTAACCCTACAACCTTACACCACGAAGCTATAAAAAATCTAAAAGATAAGGTAAAGTTTTTCTTTATAGAAAAGCCTATTTTTGAAGATAGCAAGTACGACTTAGGCGAATTAAACTTAAATGAAAAAAATGCTTACATAGCTTGCCCAATGCGCTACTGCAAGGCATACACTACCCTAAAAGAAGTATTGCAAAATGAAAAAGTATATACAGCAAGAATTATTTGCTCAAGTTACTTACCATCTTGGCGCCCTACTATTGACTATCGCAAAAACTACTCAGCTATAAAGGCTTTAGGTGGTGGTGTTACAATAGATTTAATCCACGAACTTGATTATATGGTAGACCTTTTCGGCTTTCCGAATGAAAGCTATAATATAAGAGGAAAATACTCACATTTAGAAATTGATAGTGATGATTTAAGTGTTTATTTAGCAAAATACGATGATAAAATAACACAGGTACACTTAGACTATTTTGGCAAAAAACATCAGCGTACCTGTGAAGTTTTCACTGAAAACGGAAATATTTTAGCAGAATTTAATCAAGGTAGCCTAACTTTAGCAAACGGTGAGGTTATCGATTGCAACGAAGAAGTAAACGCCCGTTTTATTAAAGAGCTTGAATATGTATTAAAAATCATGCACGGGGGTGCAAAAAACACTAATCCTCCACAGCACGCCTTAGATGTACTCGCACTAACTTTATACGGCAGTGCTAAATAAAAATAATTTAAAAGGACAACTTATGAAAAAAATTCTACTTACAATTTGCGCAAGAGCAGGCAGTAAGGGCTTTAAAAACAAAAACTTAAAAGTTTTTTTAGATAAGCCTTTAGTTTACTATTCTTTATCCTCAGCCTTTGATTTTAAAAATAGGGTAAAAGATGCCACTGTTGACATTATTTTAAATACAGATAGCGAAGATTTAATTCGCTTAGTCCATGAAAAATATCCAGAAGTCACTTTAATTAAAAGAAAAGAAGAATTAGCAGGAGATACTGCGCCAAAAATGGCAGTATACCAAGATTCTTTAAAAGAAATGGAAAAAGAAAAGGGCATTAAATATGATTATTTCATCGATTTAGATGTTACAAGCCCTTTAAGACAGATAGATGATGTGTTAGGCGCCTATGAATTGAAAATTTCTCGTCCTGATGCAGGGATAGTGTATACAGGCTGTCCCTCAAGGAGAAACCCTTATTTTAACTTAGTAAAGCAAGAAGGAGATAGAGTATTAAAAGTAGTAGACTTAGGCAGATTTACAGCAAGACAGCAAGTACCGCCTACTTTTGATTTAAACGCTTCTATCTATGTTTTTGAAACTGACTTTTTAAGAGAAAATACTACAGGCTTTGTCTGGGATACTAAATGTATAGTATTCACTATGCGTGATACTGCTGTTTTAGATATTGATAGCGAAGAAGATTTTGAACTGATGCAATTAGTTGGAGATTACTTTTTTAATCAAGTAGAAACTTTTAAAAAAGTAAGAGATAATATAAGGGATTAAAATGAGAAAGCATAGCTGTTGTTTTACAGGCCATAGGATAATTAAAAAAATCCATCGCCCTGTCATAGAAAAAAACTTAACTGAAGTTTTAGAGTTTTTAATTGAATCTGTCAAAGTGAAACATTTTTTCGCTGGTGGAGCTTTAGGCTTTGATACTTTAGCGGCTACTACTGTCTTAACTTTAAAAGAAAGATACCCTGATATATCCTTGCATTTAATCCTTCCTTGCAAAACTCAAAGTTTCAACTGGCAGGATGAGGACAAGGATTTATATAATTTAATAATAAAAGATGCCGACAGTGTAGAATACATAGACGATGATTATACAAAAGAATGTATGATGAAAAGAAACCGTGCTTTAGTGGACAGTAGCTTATACTGCCTATATTATATGTATAAAAATAATGGCGGCACTTTTTACACTGTAAACTATGCAAAAAGAAATAACTTATTTTTAGTCAATTTAAATGAAGACTTTATTGAGATATAAATAATTTATACTTAAACATTTAAGAAAATTATTCTAAAAATGTATTACTATTAATAAAAATCGCTATACTGTTATAAATAAAATATTAAAGTCCATATAATAAATATACTATATAAGAATAAAACCTGACACTATCAAGATTGATAATGTCAGGTTATTTATTTTCTATTATTAATTTTTTAACTCTCGCTATCATTTTTTACCCCCACCTAATTTGACAATAGTTACTCTTATATGCTATAGTAACTTTTGAAAAGGAGTATACTTATATGAAATATCAGCCTAAAATTGAAAAAGAAATCCTATGTCCTCTTGAATATGGTCTTGAAATGTTTGGAGGCAAGTGGAAGTCAAGAATAATTTGCGTTATATCTGCGCAAGAAGTATTAAGGTATGGCGAAATAAAAAAAGAGCTGTCTAATATCACTGATGCAGTCTTAGCTTCAATGTTAAAAGAATTAGCTAATGATGAAGTAATAAAAAGGACTTCTTATGATGAAATCCCCCCAAGAGTTGAGTATTCTTTAACTCAAAAGGGCTTATCAGTTCTTCCTATACTACAAAGTATTTGTTTATGGTCGCAAAATAATACTGAAGATGTCTTAGGCAAAAAGCTACCTCCATGTAGGAATTGTATTTACTAATACTATTAAATTTATTAGTTACTTATAATTTTCTTAATATATTTACACTCGTAAGTTACTATGATATATTTGTATTGTAAACAAAAACAATAATTTTTTTCGGAGGTAAAATTATGAGCGCAAAAGCATATTTAGAAATTACAATGGTGATAACAAACGAAAATCGCCCAGCAGCAGCAAAAGTTTATACAGATTTTAAACAACCATTTTTAAACGAAATTAAAGGTGCAGTTTCAAAAGACTTATTAATTCGTGATGAAGATGTTCAAGTATTACACGGTTTTGATAGTGTAGAAAGTGCACAAGCATATCTTTCAACAGCTATGTTCAATGATGATGTATTCGTAGGTTTAAAACCACTTTTAGCAGCAGACCCTGTTGTGTGCATTTACACAGTAGCTTAATTGTTAGTATTTTAAGTATTCTAATAAATACTATACTACATTTTTCTCATTCCTAATAATAAAAAAAGAGATTGATAAATCAATCTCTTTTTTATTTATTACTTAATAAATATTAATTAAAATTATTTGTATAACTCAACTAATTTTAGTAAGTGGTCATATTTTGCCATAGCAGCTTTTTCATTTTCTTCAAATAGTACTGCTGCTCTTTCAGGGTCAGCTGCTTTTAGTCTTGCATAACGAGCTTCGTTTAGTAAGAATTCTTGGTAGCCGCCTTGTGGAGCTTTGCTATCTAAAGTAAATGGATTTTTGCCTTCTTCTTTTAGTCTTGGGTCAAAACGGAATAAGTTCCAGTAACCTGTTTCAACAGCACGCTTAATTTCGATTTGGCTGTTAGCCATACCGCCCTTAATTGAGTGCATTTCACAAGGTGCATAACCGATAACTACTGAAGGACCATTATAGCTTTCTGCTTCTGAGATAGCTTTAATAGTTTGGTTCATATCTGCGCCCATACCGATGTGAGCTACATATACATAACCGTAAGACATAGCTATTGCAGCTAAATCTTTTTTGCCGATGCCTTTACCAGCTGCTGCGAATTGAGCAACTTGACCCCAGTTAGATGCTTTAGATGCTTGACCACCAGTGTTTGAGTAAACCTCTGTGTCAAATACCATAATGTTAACATCTTCACCAGAAGCGATAACATGATCTAAACCGCCAAAGCCGATATCGTAAGCCCAGCCGTCACCACCGAATATCCAAATTGATTTTTTAGCTAAGTATTCTTTATCTTTTAAGATGTAGTTAGCTGCTTCATCACTTGGCATTTTTTCAAGCTCTGCAACTAATGTGTTAGTAGCAGCTTTGTTAGCTGTACCATCAGAATATGTTGCAAAGTATGCATCGATAGCATCTTTTAAAGAGCCTGTTGCAGTTTCTTGCATTTCTTTTACTTTAGCTGCTAATCTTTCTCTGATAGCTTTTTGACCTAAGTATAAGCCGTACCCGAATTCTGCATTATCTTCAAATAAGCTGTTAGCCCATGTTGGACCTTTACCTTGTTTGTTAGTTGTGTAAGGAGTTGAAGGTGCACTACCGCCCCAGATTGATGAACAACCTGTAGCATTAGCAATGTACATTCTATCACCGTATAATTGAGTAATTAGTTTTGCGTAAGCTGTTTCAACACAACCTGCACAAGCACCTGAGAACTCAAGTAATGGTTGCTCAAATTGAGAACCTTTAACGCTTGTTTTAGCGAATGGTAATTCTTTTTCACTAACTTCGTCTACTAAGTATGCGAATGCATCTTGTTGGTCTAATTGTGATTCTTGGCTTGTCATTTCTAAAGCTTTGTTTTTAGCTGGACAAACATTAACACATAATTGACAACCCATACAGTCAAGTGGGCTGATACCCATTGCGTATGATAAATCTTCACAACCTTTGCCTATCATTTTAGCTGTTGTTTTAACAGAGCCTGGAGCTTTGTCTAATTCATCTTTGCTTAGAGCAAATGGACGAATAGCAGCATGAGGACAAACGTATGAACATTGGTTACATTGGATACAGTTTTCTGGTTTCCATACAGGAACATCAACTGCAACGCCACGCTTTTCAAAAGCAGCAAGACCTTGAGGGAATGTACCATCTTCATAACCTTTAAATACAGAAACTGGTAATGAGTCACCGTTATTTAAAGCAACCGGTGTTAAAATTTCTTCGATGAAGTGTTTTAACATTGGGTTGTCTGTTTTGATTTCTTGAGTTTCTTTTGGTGCATCTTGAGCTGTAGCCCAGTCAGCAGGAACTTCAATTTTAACTAAAGCGTCTTTACCTATATCGATAGCTTTGTAGTTTAAGTTTACGATTTCATCACCTTTTGATGCGTATGATTTTTTAGCTGCTTTTTTCATGTAGTCAACAGCTTCATCAACAGGTAAGATTTTTGCTAAAGCAAAGAATGCAGATTGTAAAATTGTGTTTGTTCTTTTACCCATGCCGATTTCTTTTGCTAAGTCGATAGCATTTATTGTGTAAACATTGATATTATTTTCTGCTACATATCTTTTTGCAACTGCTGGGAAGTGTTCGTTTAACTCTTCTGGTGTCCATTGACAGTTAATTAAGAAAGTACCGCCTGGTTTAACATCACGAACCATCGCAAATCCTTTAAGGATGTATGAAGGGTTATGACATGCAACAAAGTCAGCTTTGTTAATGTAATATGTTGATTTGATTGGTGAATCGCCGAAACGAAGGTGAGAAATTGTTACACCACCTGTTTTCTTTGAGTCATATTGGAAATATGCTTGTACATATTTTTCAGTATGGTCACCGATGATTTTAATTGAGTTTTTGTTAGCGCCAACAGTACCATCGCCACCAAGACCCCAGAACTTACATGATACAGTTGATTTATCAGCAGTATCAGGCACATTTTCAGGTGTTTTTAGTGAAAGATGAGTAACATCATCTTCAATAGAGATAGTGAAGTTTGATTTTGGTGCATCTTGCTCTAAGTTTTCATACACTGCGAAGATATCAGCAGGTGTAGTATCTTTTGAGCCTAAGCCGTAACGACCGCCAACAACTTTTTTATCGCCCATAGCGCCTTCGATTGCTAAAGCTGAGATTACATCTAAGTATAATGGCTCACCTAAAGAACCTGGCTCTTTTGTTCTATCAAGAACAGCGATTTTTTTCACTGAAGCTGGGATAGCTTCTACTAATTTTTTAGCTACGAATGGACGGTATAAGCGAACTTTAATTAAGCCAACTTTTTCGCCTGCAGCCATTTTGTAATCGATAACTTCTTCGATTGTATCACATACAGAACCCATAGCGATGATAACTTTATCAGCATCAGGAGCACCGTAGTAGTTGAATAAACCGTAGTTTGT
>CAYJFZ010000012.1:0-54581 GCA_964369975.1 uncultured Oscillospiraceae bacterium | reverse complement strand
TTGCAACAGTACCACGGCCTGTGATTGTGAAAACATCTTCAACAGGCATTAAGAAAGGAAGGTCTGATTTTCTTTCAGGAGTTGGGATGTAGCTATCAACAGCATCCATTAAGTCAACGATACATTTGTATTCTGGAGCTGATGGATCTTTTGAGTCTGATTCAAGAACTTGTAAGCCTGAACCTTTGATAATTGGAGTATCATCGCCTGGGAATTCGTATTCGTTTAATAAGTCGATAATTTCCATTTCAACTAAGTCTAATAATTCTGGATCGTCAACTTGGTCAACTTTGTTCATGAAAACAACGATGTAAGGAACACCAACCTGTCTTGAAAGAAGAATGTGTTCACGAGTTTGTGGCATTGGGCCATCTGCTGAAGAAACAACAAGGATAGCACCGTCCATTTGAGCTGCACCTGTGATCATGTTTTTAACATAGTCAGCATGTCCTGGGCAGTCAACGTGAGCGTAGTGACGATTGTCTGTTTCATATTCAACGTGAGAAGTATTGATTGTAATACCTCTTTCTCTTTCTTCTGGAGCTTTATCGATGTTAGCGTAGTCTGTATATTCAGCTGAACCTTTCATCGCTAAAACTTTAGTGATAGCTGCTGTTAGTGTTGTTTTACCGTGGTCAACGTGACCGATTGTACCAATATTAACATGGGGTTTTACTCTTTCAAATTTAGCTTTTGCCATTTTATGAAATCCTCCTATTTTACAATTATAATGTTTTTAATTATTGTATCAATAATCACTTAAAAAATCAAGTGTTATATTGAATTTTTTTAGTCATTTTTAGCTTTTTGAGCCATAATGCCCTCAGCTATTGATTTTGGCACTTCTACATAGTGGCTCGGTTCCATTGCATAGTTACCTCTACCTTGTGTTTTTGAACGAAGGTCTGTTGCATAACCGAACATATTTTGAAGTGGAACAAGTGCATTTACTTGTTGTGAGCCTGGTCTTGATTCTGTACCTTGGATTAAGCCACGACGACTGTTAAAGTCACCCATAACATCACCTAAGTATTCCTCAGGAACAGTAGTTGCTACTTTCATCATTGGCTCTAATAATACAGGATTAGATTTTCTCATAGCTTCTTTGAAAGCCATTGAGCCTGCAATTTTAAATGCCATTTCAGATGAGTCAACATCATGGTATGAACCATCGTATAATGTTACTTTTACATCAACAACAGGGTAACCTGCAAGTATACCAGCTGCCATAGCACCTTGGATACCTTGGTCTACTGGGCCAATGTATTCTTTTGGAATAGAACCACCAACGATAGCATTAACGAATTGATAGCCTGTACCTGGTTCAGTAGGATCAAGTTTGATTTTAACATGACCGTATTGACCTTTACCACCTGATTGACGAGCATATTTAACATCAACATCAGCGTTGCCTTTAACTGTTTCACGGTAAGCAACTTGTGGAGCACCTACATTAGCTTCAACTTTGAATTCACGAAGTAGTCTATCTACTATGATTTCAAGGTGTAACTCACCCATACCAGCGATGATTGTTTGACCTGTTTCTTCATCTGTGTATGTTTTGAAAGTTGGATCTTCTTCTGCAAGTTTTGATAATGCAATACCCATTTTTTCTTGTCCTGCTTTTGTTTTTGGTTCAATAGCAACACGAATAACTGGTTCTGGGAAGTCCATGCTTTCTAAGATAACTGGATTTTTCTCATCACATAATGTATCACCTGTTGTTGTATTTTTTAAACCAACAGCAGCAGCGATATCACCTGCATAACAAACATCTATATCTTGACGAGAGTTTGCGTGCATTTGTAATAAACGACCCATTCTCTCTTTTTGGTCTTTCACTGAATTGTGAACTGATGCACCTGCTGCAACTGTACCTGAGTAAACTCTGAAAAAGCAAAGTTTTCCAACGAACGGGTCAGTAGCAATTTTAAATGCTAATGCTGAGAATGGAGCTTTATCGTCTGAAGGACGAGTAACTTCTTCATCAGTATCAGGATTTACACCCTTGATATCTTCGATATCTGTAGGCGCTGGCATATAATCTACAACTGCATCTAAAAGTTGTGGTACGCCTTTGTTTTTGTATGAAGAACCACAGATAACAGGAATCATTGTGTTTTCTATAGTAGCTTTACGGATAGCTAATTTGATTTCTTCTTGTGTTAATTCTTCGCCATCAAGATACTTCATCATTAATTCTTCATCAATTTCAGCAGCAGCTTCTACCATTAAGCCATGGTATTCTTCTGCTTGAGCTTTATATTCATCTGGAATTTCAACTTCTTCAAAACCTTTGTTTATATCTTTATCATAAACCAAAGCTTTCATTTTAACTAAGTCGATCATACCGATGAAGTTTTCTTCTGAACCCATTGGTAATTGAATTGGAACCGCATTACACTTTAAGCGGTCTTTCATCATATTAACAACATTAAAGAAGTTAGCTCCCATAATATCCATTTTGTTAACATAAGCCATTCTTGGAACACGATATTTATCAGCTTGACGCCAAACTGTTTCTGATTGAGGCTCAACGCCACCTTTTGCACAGAAAACTGTAACTGAGCCGTCAAGAACTCTTAAAGATCTTTCAACTTCAACTGTGAAGTCAACGTGTCCAGGAGTATCGATGATGTTAACTCTATGGCGATTTGTTTTTACGTCAGCAGCGTCTGTAAACTTTGAATGTGCCCAGTAACAAGTTGTAGCAGCAGAAGTAATTGTGATGCCTCTTTCTTGTTCTTGTGCCATCCAGTCCATTGTTGCGCCACCGTCATGAACTTCACCTATTTTATGGTTTACACCTGTGTAAAATAGGATACGCTCTGTAGTAGTGGTTTTTCCGGCATCTATGTGAGCCATGATACCGATGTTTCTGGTCATTCCCAGTGAAACCTCTCTTGCCATTTATCCTCCTAAATTAACTAACGCCTATGCGGCTGTGTAAATATTAATATCTGTAATGTGCGAAAGCTCTGTTAGCTTCAGCCATTTTATGAGTATCTTCACGTTTTTTGCAAGCACTACCGCTTCCGTTAGAAGCGTCAATGATTTCTCCTGCAAGTCTTTCACGCATAGTTTTCTCATTTCTGTTTCTTGAGTAAGTTGTTAGCCATCTAAGACCTAAAGTTTGTCTTCTATCTGCTCTAACTTCCATTGGTACTTGATAAGTTGCACCGCCTACACGACGCGCTTTAACTTCTAATACCGGCATAATGTTTTCCATAGCTTTCTCAAATGTTTCTAATGCGTCATTGCCAGTTTTTTCACTAACAATTTCAAATGCACCGTAAACTATTTTTTGAGCAACGCCTTTTTTACCGTCTAACATTATACTATTTACTAATTTTGTAACTAATTTTGAGTTGTATATAGGATCTGCTAATACATCTCTTTTTGCAATATTACCTCTTCTTGGCACCGTTCTTCCCTCCTTCATTAAATATGATATCTTTGGTACTCAAAAGTGTAAAAAAACTTCTGTTGCGATAAAGGGGCAATATAATTGAATATATATATAGCCTCTTGTATGGCATTAATTGTCTTTATACTTTGAAATTTTTGTTGTTAATAGAATTTATTTACCCGGTTTTGGGCGTTTTGCACCGTATTTTGAACGGCTTTGCATTCTACCAGCAACACCTTGTGTGTCTAACGCACCACGAACTGTATGATAACGCACACCCGGTAAGTCTTTAACACGACCACCACGAATTAACACAACGCTATGTTCTTGTAAGTTGTGTCCGATACCTGGGATATAGCTTGTTACTTCTATACCGTTTGATAAACGAACCCTTGCTACTTTTCTTAGAGCTGAGTTAGGTTTTTTAGGTGTCATTGTTCTAACAGCTGTACAAACTCCTCTTTTTTGTGGAGCTGATTGATCTGTCACTGTTTTTTTATGGCTGTTGTAGCCTTTTTGCAGTGCAGGTGCTGTTGACTTTTTAACCATTACTTCTCTGCCTTTACGAACTAACTGATTAAATGTTGGCATTTCTTTTCCTCCTATTACAATTATTTATATATGTTAAAAATACTTATATAATATAAATATTTTAAACAACAATGGAATACACCAACAAACATTTTACTATTTTTTCTCATAAAATGTCAATAGGTTTTTAAAAAATATAATATTTTTTTCCTTTTGTTATATAAAAATTTTACTTTTGATATATTTTTTTAGGAATTATTAATATTTTCCCTCTTGCTTAAAGAAAAGCCTTTAAGCAAGAGGTATTTATTATATGCTTACAATTTCTTGAGTGAAGAAGTCATTAATTGTTTCTTCTTCCTCTTCTTTGTTTACAATATTAGCACCAGCTGGTATTAATTTACCTATGATAACATTTTCTTTTAGACCTAATAATGGGTCAACTTTTCCTCTTATAGCTGCATCTGTTAATACTTTTGTTGTTTCTTGGAATGATGCTGCTGATAAGAAACTTTCAGTAGCTAAGGCTGCTTTTGTTATACCTAAGATAACATCAGTAACTTTTGGCACTTCTTGTTCTGTATCGCCTTCTTTGATTTGTAAAGCTATGTTATCAGCTTTTTCTTTGTACTCTTTATAGTCTACCATAGTACCACCGATTAAATCGCTTGAGCCTGATTCATCAACTCTTACTTTTTTCATCATTTGTCTTACAATAACTTCGATATGTTTATCGTTTATTTCAACACCTTGTTGGCGGTAAACTTTTTGCACTTCTTGGATAATATAATCTTGAACAGCTGTTCTGCCTTTTATAGCTAAGATGTCAGCAGGTGCTGCTGCACCTTCTGTTAGATAGTCGCCTTTTTCTACTAAAGCGCCATCGAATACATCACTTACTAATCTTTGGTCGAATGGTATTAGATAGCTTTTTTCAACCATAGCGCCATTTTCATCTTCGCCTTCGATAACTGCGTATGTGCCTTTTTTAGTATTGTCAATTCTAACTTTACCAGCAATTTCACTCATAATAGCAATTTTCTTAGGTTTTCTTGATTCAAATAACTCTTCAACACGAGGAAGACCTTGTGTAATATCTTCAGCTGAAGCGATACCACCAGTATGGAAAGTACGCATTGTTAGCTGTGTACCAGGCTCACCTATAGATTGAGCTGCTATTGTACCAACAACTTCGCCTAAGACAACTGGTTTACCATCTGCTAATGAAGCGCCGTAGCATTTTGAGCAAGTTCCAACAGGAGCTTTACAATTTAATACACTTCTAATTTCAATAGCTATACCACTAACATTATATCTGCCTGTTTCTTCATTTAAAACGCCGAATGCTTTTTCTATTCTCTTAATAGCGAATTCATCCATAATTTCATCTTTTGAAACAACAACTTCACCTGTTTGTGGGTGTAGTAAATCTGCTACTGTGTATCTGCCTAATAGTCTATCTGCTAATGGCTCAATTACACTGTTACCGTCTTTAATTTCTTTTACAACGATACCATTTCTTGCACCACAGTCTTCTTCCCTTACTATAACATCGTGAGAAACATCAACTAATCTTCTTGTTAAATAACCTGAGTCAGCTGTTCTTAAAGCTGTATCGGCAAGACCTTTACGAGCACCACGAGCTGAGATGAAGTATTCAAGAATATTTAAGCCTTCACGGTAGTTTGATTTAATTGGGATTTCAATTGTTTTACCTGTTGTAGAAGCGATAAGTCCACGCATACCAGCGAGCTGTTTAATTTGGTTCATAGAACCACGAGCGCCGGAGTCAGCCATCATCCAGATAGGGTTTGTGCTGCTTAAGTGGTCTTGTAGGGCTTTTGAAACTAAGTCAGTTGTTTCATTCCAAATACGAGTAACACTTTGGTATCTTTGATCTTCACTTAAAAGACCTCTTTCGTACATTTTACGAGTTTGTGTTATTTTTTCTTCAGCTTCTTTTAATAGCTCTTGCTTTTTAGGTGGGATAACAGCATCACAAGTAGCTACTGTAACAGCGCCTTTTGTTGAATACTTAAAGCCCTGTTGTTTAATGGCATCTAAGACTGTTGAAGTTGTTCTTGTTCCGTGCATATCAATACACTTTTTAACAATTTGACCAAGTTCTTTTTTGCCTACAAGGAAGTCTACTTCAAGATTTAAGTAACTATCTTCATCATTTCTGTTTACATAGCCTAAGTCTTGAGGAATTGGCATATTAAATATTAATCTACCCACAGTTGTGCTTATTAATTTAGATATAGTTCTTCCTTCAAAAACACCTTTTCTTCTAATTCTTATAGGATCGTGAAGTGAGATGTATTCATTTGAGTAAGCCATTATAGCCTCATCTTCATCTCTAAAAGTTTTTAAAGGTATATCATTACCTTCATCATCTTTTTCTATATCATTTATCATTGTTAGGTAGTAAGAACCTAAAACCATATCCTGAGTAGGAACAGCAACGGGTGAACCATCTGATAATTTTAATAAATTGCCTGAGGCAAGCATTAAAGTGTTTGCTTCGTTTTGTGCTTCTTTAGATAAAGGCACGTGAACCGCCATTTGGTCACCGTCAAAGTCGGCATTGTAAGCTGTACAAACAAGAGGATGAAGCTTAATTGCTCTACCTTCTACTAATATTGGCTCAAATGCTTGTATACCTAAGCGGTGAAGTGTAGGAGCACGGTTTAGTAAAACTGGGTGGCCTTTGATAACTGTTTCAAGAGCATCCCAAACTTCCGCCTGTGATCTTTCTACTACTTTTTTAGCATTTTTAATGTTTGTTGCATAGCCTTTATCAACTAACTCTCTCATAACAAAAGGCTTAAATAATTCTAAAGCCATTTCTTTTGGCAAGCCACATTGATACATTTTTAATTCAGGGCCTACAACGATAACAGAACGACCAGAATAGTCAACCCTTTTACCTAATAAGTTTTGACGGAAACGACCTTGTTTACCTTTAAGCATATCTGATAGAGATTTTAATGGTCTGTTTGAAGTACCGCCTGTTACAGCTCTACCTCTTCTGCCATTATCAATTAAGCTATCAACAGCTTCTTGAAGCATTCTTTTTTCGTTTCTTACAATGATGTCAGGTGCTGAAAGTTCTAATAGTTTTCTTAAACGGTTGTTACGGTTGATAACTCTTCTGTATAAATCGTTTAAGTCAGAAGTTGCAAATCTGCCGCCATCTAATTGAACCATAGGGCGTAAATCTGGTGGGATAACAGGTACAACATTCATTATCATCCATTCAGGACGGTTTTTAGAGTTTTTAAAGCTTTCGCAAACTTCAAATCTCTTATATAGTTTTATTCTTTTTTGGCCTGTGGCTGTTTCTAATTCTTTACTTAACTGCACACTTAGTGCATCTAAGTCGATTTTTTCAAGTAATTCTTTTATAGCCTCAGCACCCATAGATGCTTTAAAAGTGTCTTCCCCGTAATGTTCAACCATTTGGTTGTATTCATTTTCACTTAAAAGTTGCTTATCTTCTAAGGCTGTAAAGCCTTTATCTGTTACGATGTATGAAGAAAAGTAAATAACTTTTTCAAGTGCCTTTGGAGTTACATCTAAAATTAAGCCTATTCTTGATGGTACTGCTTTTAGGTACCAAATATGTGATACAGGTGCTGCAAGCTCGATGTGTCCCATTCTTTCTCTTCTTACTTTTGCCCTTGTAGACTCAACTCCGCATTTATCACAAATTTGCCCTTTGTGGCGGTTTTTATTTAACTTACCACAGTTACACTCCCAGTCTTTTATAGGTCCAAAGATTTTTTCGCAAAATAGACCATCTTTTTCTGGTTTAAGTGTACGGTAATTTATAGTTTCAGGCTTTGTAACTTCTCCGTGTGACCAGCTTAGTATCTGATCAGAAGAAGCAAGGCCAATTTTTATGGAATCAAAAGTGTTATGTGCCATATAGCAAAACTCCCTTTCTTTATAAAATAGATGATTTTGAATTATTCTTCTTCATCTACAATTTCATCAAACTCACTGCTGAATTCTTCATCTAAATCTTCATCTTCATCGCTTGAAAAGTCCATTTCAAAATCTTCTTGTGGGCTATCGCTTATTAAGAAACTTTTGAAGTCGCTTTCATTTTCTACTAATTCGCTTGCGATTTCAGCTTCGATATCGCCTTTTGAATCATCTTCATCATAAGTTTGTTTTAAATCTATCACTTCGCCTAATTCATCAAGCACTTTTACATCAAGGGCTAATGATTGCATTTCTTTAATAAGAACGCGGAAAGATTCAGGTATACCTGGTTTTGGTATTTCTTGGCCTTTGAATATAGCTTCGTATGTTTTTACACGACCTACCATATCATCTGATTTAACAGTTAATATTTCTTGTAGGGTATAAGCTGCACCATAAGCCTCAAGCGCCCAAACTTCCATCTCACCAAATCTTTGGCCACCAAATTGCGCTTTACCGCCAAGAGGTTGCTGTGTAACTAATGAGTATGGCCCGATTGAACGAGCATGGATTTTATCATCAACAAGGTGATGAAGTTTTAAGAAATACTTATAACCAACAGTAACAGGATTATCAAATTTTTCACCTGTTCTGCCATCGTAGAGCTGTACTTTACCTGTGTTTGGAAGTCCTGCTTGTTCTAATAATTCTGTAATGTCAGCTTCTTTTGCACCATCAAATACAGGAGTCATTACCTTCCAGCCTAAAGTTTTAGCTGCATAACCTAAATGCACCTCTAAAACCTGGCCGATGTTCATACGAGAAGGAACACCAAGAGGGTTTAAAACTAAGTCAAGCGGAGTACCATCTTCTAAGAACGGCATATCTACTTGAGGAAGTATTCTTGATACAACACCTTTATTACCGTGTCTACCAGCCATTTTATCCCCTACTGATATTTTTCTTTTTTGTGCTATATATACTCTTACTACTTCTAAAACACCAGGTTTTATTTCATCAGAGTTTTCAGGAGTAAATACTTTAACATCTACTATTGTGCCGTACTCACCGTGAGGAACTTTTAAAGATGTATCTCTTACATCGCCTGCTTTTTCACCAAAGATAGCACGAAGTAGTTTTTCTTCAGGAGATAGTTCTGTTTCACCTTTAGGTGTAACCTTACCTACTAATATATCACCACTTGATACTTCAGCACCAATTCTTATAATACCTCTTGAGTCAAGGTTTTTAAGAGCATCGTCACCGACATTCGGCACTTCTCTTGTGATTTCTTCAGGTCCTAATTTTGTTTCTCTTGCTTCTATTTCGTATTCTTCAATATGAAGTGATGTGAATACATCGTCTGATACAATTTTTTCATTTATTAAAATAGCATCTTCGTAGTTGTAGCCTTCCCAAGTCATATAGCCAACAAGAACATTTTTACCAAGTGAAATTTCACCGTTGTCTGTTGAAGGGCCATCTGCTATAACTTGACCTTTTTTAACTACTTCACCCTCTTTTACAACAGGGCGTTGGTTAATACAAGTACCTTGGTTAGAACGCATAAACTTAATTACATCGTACTCATCTAAAGAACCATCTTCTGTTTTTATAACAATTTTTTCAGCTGAAACTTTTTGAACTGTACCACCGTTTAAAGCGATGATAACAACGCCTGAGTCATAGCCTACTTTATATTCCATACCAGTAGCAACGATAGGTGCTTGTGGTCTTAGTAATGGAACTGCTTGCTTTTGCATGTTTGAGCCCATAAGAGCACGGTTAGCATCGTCATTTTCTAAGAAAGGAATCATTGATGTAGCAACAGAAACAACCATTTTTGGAGATACATCCATAAAGTCTACTTTATCTCTGTTTACCTCTAAGATTAAGTCTTTATGTCTTGCATTAACTCTCTCACGAACAAATTTGCCGTTTTCGTCTAATTCTTCATTCGCCTGTGCTACTGTATATCTATCTTCTACATCCGCTGTCATATAAACAACTTCACTTGTAACTTCGCCTGTTTCTTTATTTACTTTTCTGTAAGGCGCTTCGATGAAGCCGTATTGGTTAATTCTTGAGAATGTAGCTATATAAGAGATAAGACCGATGTTTGGTCCTTCTGGAGTTTCGATAGGACACATTCTACCATAGTGAGAATAGTGAACATCTCGAACTTCAAAGCCCGCTCTATCTCTTGATAGACCACCAGGGCCTAAAGCAGATAATCTTCTTTTATGAGTTAGTTCTGCTAAAGGGTTAGTTTGATCCATGAACTGTGATAAACCAGATGAGCCAAAGAACTCTTTCATAATAGCTACAACTGGTTTAATATTAATTAAACTTTCAGGAGTTATAGTTTCTCTTTCTTGTTGGTCCATTCTTTCTTTAATTGTTCTTTCCATACGGATAATACCTGTACGGAATTGAGCTTGTAATAATTCGCCAACACTTCTTATACGACGATTGCCTAAATGGTCAATGTCATCAAAGTTTCCTATATCGTAGTTTAAGCCATTTAAATAGCTAATTGTTGCAAAAATATCATCGATAGTGATGTGTTTTGGAATTAATCTATCTCTGTTTTCAATCATTAATTCTTTTAGTACTTCATCATCGCCATTAGCTTTATCCATAAGCTCTTTTAATACGCCAAAAGAAACTTTTTCATTTATTCCTTCTTTTTCTAAATCAAAACCTGTGATTTTTTCTGAGTCAACCATACCATTTGAGATAACTTTTACTGAACTTTCGCCTGCTTGTAAAAACATAATTACAACGCCGTTATCTTCAATTATATTAGCTAATTCTTCACTAATTAAATCACCCACATCACAAAGCACTTCACCTGTCAGTGGTGAAATAACTGTTTGTGCTGCTCTTTGATTAATAATTCTTTGAGAAATTGAAAGCTTTTTATTAAATTTATATCGACCAAAGCGAGATAAATCATATCTTCTTGGGTCAAAGAAAAGGTTATTTATATGTGTTTGGCTGTTTTCAACAGTCGGCGGCTCACCTGGACGCAGTTTTCTATAAGTTTCAAGTAGGCCTTCTTCCTGATTTGTAGTTGTATCTTTTGCTAATGTTGCTTGTATTCTTTCATCATCGCCGAACATTTCAATAATGTCCTCATTTGATGATAAGCCTAAAGCGCGTAAAAATGTAGTGATAGGAAGTTTTCTGTTTTTATCTATACGAACATATAACACATCATTTACGTCTGTTTCGTATTCAAGCCAAGCGCCACGGTTAGGTATTACTGTACCTTGGTTAAGCCTTTTACCTGTTTTATCGTGATCTAATTTGAAATAAGCCCCTGGAGAACGAATTAATTGAGATACAATAACCCTTTCAGCACCATTGATAACAAATGTGCCTCCTTCGGTCATTTTAGGAAAATCCCCCATAAACTTTTCTTGCTCTTTAATTTCACCTGTCTCTTTGTTTAAAAGACGGATAGTTACTTTTAAAGGTGCAGCATAAGTTACATCTCTTTCTTTACACTCTTTTACTGAGTACTTTGTTTTATCTTCAAAGTAATAATCAACAAATTCAAGTGCTAAAGTGCCTGTGTGATCTTCAATTGCGCCAATATCTCTAAAGACCTCTCTTACACCTTCATCTAAAAACCATTGATAGGAAGATTTTTGCACTTCAATAAGGTTTGGCATTTCTAATACTTCATTGATTTTTGCAAAATTCATACGCTCGGTTGTACCAAGCATTGTAGGTTTTATATTTGCCATATTTTTTACAATTCTCCTTTATATAAATATTCACTGTGCAACTGATAGTGAAAGCAAGGCATATTTCACAAAAATTTCACACAAAATTACTGTAAAACTTTTCAAAATTAAGCACAACAATAGTAAACTTGCAACCTTTTTACCATTGTTTTTTTAGTCAAAATTCAAAATCCGACACAAAATTACTGTCGAATAGAAAATTTAAAAACAAAAATTGCCAAATTAAATATTTATCTTTGTATAATTAGTAGAATTTTTGCTATATTTTTCATCTATTTTTAACGAATTTTTCATCAAAATAATGAAAATAAGCCTAAATTCCCATCGTGATACAGTTAAATATTATAACTAATATTCTAAACTTTGTCAATAGCTTTATTTTGTCCTTATAGTTTGTTCATAGTTTTTTAATACTTGTCTTTTTTTCTGATAATATTAAATTTAAAAAATTACATACAAAAAGATTAGTAAAAATTTTACTAATCTTTTTGTATTTTATATTTTGTTTAATTATTTTGTAAGATGAATCATTTTTATAATACAAGCTCTAAGCCTATTTTACTATAAGCGATTTTAGGCTAATTTATCAAAGGTTATCCCTTTTAATTTCTCATTAGTTTCTTTACTTATATCGCTAAACTCTTTTTGAAGCCTACATACACCACTCATATTAGAATTACAATTATAATTTTCATCAACACATTTGAATAATTTATATTCGCCTTGTGTAACTTTTATTATATCCAAAAGATTAATATCTTTTGTAGGCTTTAAAAGCTCATAACCGCCTTTTGCCCCTTTATAAGACTTTACTATTTCACTTTGGACAAGCTTATTTAAAATCTTTAAAGAGAATCTTAGAGTTACACCTGTTTCTTCGCTAATTGTTTTTGCATCTTTTCTCTTTGTAGCAGTAGCTAAAGAAAGTACTATTCTTGCTGCATAGTCAGTTTCTTGAGTTATATACATAAACTTCTCCTTAATTTAAGAAATCTTTTAGTTTTTTGTTTCTGCTTGGATGTCTTAGTTTTCTTAAAGCCTTTGCTTCTATCTGTCTTATTCTTTCTCTTGTTACATTAAATTCTTTGCCTACTTCTTCTAAAGTTCTCGGTCTTCCATCTTCTATACCAAAACGCAGAGCTAAAACCTTAGCTTCACGAGGAGTTAAAGTTGATAAAACTTCGCCTAATTGTTCACGAAGAAGTGTATGAGTTGCCGCTTCTTCTGGCACTGGCGCATCGTAGTCCGGAATAAAGTCACCTAAATGGCTATCTTCTTCCTCACCTATAGGGCTTTCAAGACTTATAGGCTCTTGGGCTACTTTTAAAATTTCCCTTACTTTTTCTTGAGTCATATCAAGCTCTTTAGCTAAGTCTTCTACTGATGGCTCTTGACCGTTTTTGTGCAATAATTGGCTTTGCACTTTTTTTACTTTATTTATAGTTTCTACCATGTGAACAGGGATACGAATTGTCCTTGCTTGATCAGCTATCGCCCTTGTTATCGCTTGTCTTATCCACCAAGTGGCATAAGTTGAGAATTTAAAGCCTTTAGTATGGTCAAATTTTTCAACTGCTTTTATAAGCCCTAAGTTACCCTCTTGAATTAAATCTAAGAAAAGCATACCTCTGCCTACATATCTTTTTGCTATTGAAACTACTAACCTTAAGTTTGCTTCTGAAAGGCGTTTTTTTGCAATATCGCTACCTGCTAAAATCTTTTCAGCAAGAGCTACTTCTTCTTCGATAGTTAATAAAGGGAAAGAGCCGATTTCTTTTAAGTAAACTTTTACAGGGTCATCTATGCTAACGCCTTCTGCTGAAAGTGATTTTTCAAATTTTTCAACAGTTTTTTCTGTTAAAACTTCTTCTTCCTCTTCAAAAATACCAACATCGACAATTTCAATATTCGCACTTTCAATGTACTCATAAACCTTGTCAACTTGTTCTATGTCTTCTGCTACTTCTTCTAAGAATTCGCCTATTTCTTTAGTTGTAATTTTACCATTTTTCTTACCAAGCTCTACTAAATCAGCGAGCGTTGTGATTTTTCTTTCTTTTGAACTCATACTTTTCTCCTCTTACTTTTTCTTCTCTTTTAAATCCCTTAGCCTTGAGGCTAAATCCTCATTTGACATATCTTTTATCTCTTCTTGCGTTAGTTTTTCAGATAGTAGTCTATTTATATAATGCTGCACATCTGTTATTTCTATTATTGTATCCGGATTGTTTGCAATTATTTGCGATAATATTTTTTTATCATCATCACTGATAATATGAAACATATCAACAAACTCTACTTTTTCTTCATTTTCTATAATTTGCAATATAGTTTTATACATATCCCTTAAAGCATTATCTGTAAATCTTTCGGGCGGTATTTGATCTTTTATCGTTTTGTAAAAACTATTGTTTTTTAATAGGCTATATATTAACTGCTGTTGTAAAAAAACTTTTGGCAGAGTATTACTTTTTTGAGTGTAGTCTACTTTTATTCCTTGCAAGGCTCCTTGCTTTAAAATATTCTGCCTTTGGATGTATTTTTGCTTATTATAGTTTTTTGAGCGAGTATTTGCTATTTGCTTTTTTATTGAGTCTTTGTCGGTGTTTGTTTCATTTGAAAGCCTTGCTGCGTATACATCCTGTTCAATAGGATTTTTTAATTTTGCCAATACTTCAGCTGCATCAGTTAAATACCTTACAAGCTCGTCCGCTTTTTTTATATCGTACTTTGAGCGGATTTTTAATAGTTCAAAATCAATAGCCGTATTCGCCCCTTGTAATAGGGCATCAAAACTTTCTTTGCCAAAGCGTTTTATATACTCATCCGGGTCTTTTGCACCTTTTAATTCTAATACCTGTACTTCCATTTCTTCTTGTGAAAATAAACTAAGCGCTTTTTGTGTTGCCTTTTGCCCTGCTTCATCAGAGTCATAGGCTATTACTACCTTTTTTGTATATGTAGAAATTAATTTTACTTGCCCTATCGTTAAGGCTGTACCTAAGGTTGCAACTGCATTATCATAGCCTGCTTGATGTAGAGCTATAACATCCATATACCCCTCAGCTAAAATTAAAAAATCTTTACTTGATTTTCTTGCTATATTCAAGGCAAATAAATTACTACTTTTTTTAAAAACAGGGGTATCGCCACTGTTTAAATACTTTGGCATATCATCGCCTAAAGCCCTTGCACCAAAGGCTATTACATTACCTCTAATATCAATAATTGGAAACATCACTCTGTTTCTAAACACATCATAGTAGTTATCCGCATTTTTAGATTTTACTCCTAAATAAGCTAAACTTATCTCTTCTTGACTAAAGCCTTTTGACCTTAATAGCTTTAATAAACTCGACCACTCATCTAAGGAATATCCTATTCCAAAATTTGTAATAGTTTTATCGGTAAGTCCTCTTTTTCTTAAATAA
Organism: uncultured Oscillospiraceae bacterium; assembly: GCA_964369975.1. Taxonomy (GTDB): domain Bacteria; phylum Bacillota; class Clostridia; order Oscillospirales; family Ruminococcaceae; genus RGIG3102. The sequence goes on along the minus strand of CAYJFZ010000012.1, from coordinate 39,525 downwards.
CTTCTTACTATTTCGCCTTGCTTTTTATTTAAGTTTTCATAAAAAAACTTTGCTGTTATTTTGTTCATTTGATAAATTCTTGATTTTTGCTTTGATAGGGTATCATCTTCATCAAATAATGGCATACCACTTTTTTGAGCTAAGTATTTTACTGCTTCTGTATAGGATAAGTTTTCTGTTTCTTTTATGTAAGTTACTACATCGCCACCTGCCCCGCAGCCAAAGCAATAATAACTTTGAGTTTCAGGATAGACTGTAAAAGACGGAGTTTTCTCTGAATGAAAAGGACATAAGCCTTTATATATTCTACCATTTCTTTTTAAGGAAACACGATTTGATATAACATCAGCAATATCATTTCTTGCTACTAATTCTTGAATATAATGCGCTGGTAAAACTGCCATCTTTGCACCTCCCTTTTATTTAATATGCCAAGATTTCGGAATGAATATATCTGTAAAAATAGCACTCGCGCTATCATCACTCATACTTTGAATATAATCCGTAACTGCTTGGCTGATACCATCTTTTTCAATTATAAGTTTATATTTTCCAGGTAGTTTATCTACATTATTTTTATAATAATTATAAAGTTCTGTAAGTAATTTATCTACTTTTTTCTCTTCTGTTTTTGCTTCGCTATCCACATAAACTGTGTCGTACATAAACTGCCTTAATTTTAAAAATTTTTCATTTACATCGCTTGCAAACTGTATATCGTTTTTAGAATTACTAACCATTGAATTTATAAGCGTTGTAATCCTTTCGCTTTTTGAGTTACCTAATAGTGCAGTACAGTCTTTTGGCAAATCCGCTTCTTTTAATATTTTACCACTTATAGCATCTTCTATATCGTGATTTATATAAGCTATTCTATCTGCCACTCTAACGATTTTACCCTCAAAAGTCATAGGGATGTCTTGTCCTGTGTGATTCCTTATTCCATCTATTACTTCTTTTGTTAAATTAAGCCCTTTTAGTTTTCTTTCTAAAACGGTCACTACTCTCTCGCTTTGAACATTATGTAAAAATCCATTAGGGTTTAAAGCGTTTAGTACTCTTTCACCTGCGTGACCAAAGGGAGTATGGCCTAAATCGTGGCCTAAGGCTATTGCCTCAGTTAAATCTTCATTTAATCTTAGCGCCCTTGCTATCGTTCTTGATATTTGGCATACTTCTAAAGTATGGGTAAGCCTTGTTCTATAATGGTCGCCCTCTGGAGAAATAAATACTTGAGTTTTTTGCTTTAATCTTCTAAAGCTATTGCAATGAATTATTTTATCCCTATCTTTTTGATAGGCTGTTCTAAGCGGACAATATTCTTCATAATTTTGTCTGCCTTTTGTGTTTTTAGTTAATTGGGCATTTTTTGATAGAGTTTTTTCCTCTATTTCTAAAGTAATATCAACTACTTGTTTTGTTTTTTCGCTCATAGATACTTCCCCCTTTACTTAATATATACTTATTAAGTAAACAAAAAACCTTTATTTATTTTAAAAAACATCTAAAATTTCACCTTTTAAACACTCAATGCGACCTTTTGTTACATAACTTATCTCATTTAAACAAGTTTCTTCCTCGCCTTTTAGCATTCTAAAGTTTATATTTACTACATGTGTAAAATCAGTACTTAATATTTTAGCGTTATTATTTTCCAATATCACTTTCACTTTATCAAAAAGCGAATAGTCGATTTCTAAAGTAAAATCAAGGCATAGACTAAAGGATAAAATTTCGCTTTCTTCTACTATTTGTTTTGCTGCCTTTGTATATGCTCTTACTAAGCCACCTGTGCCAAGTAAGGTGCCGCCAAAATACCTTGTTACTACTATTATAACATCTTCTAAACAAGCATGTCTTATAATTTCTAATATAGGTATACCCGCTGTTTTGCTGGGCTCTCCATCATCAGACTGCCTTTGTATGTTTTCATCTTTAATAATATAAGCGTAGCAATTATGATTTGCTGTATGATGCTTTTTTCTAATACTATTTAAAAATTCTATCGCCTCTTTTTCGGTTTTTACATGGGCAATATGAGCTATGAATTCACTCTTTTTTTCATAGATAGTTGTAGCAAGATTATTTTTTATTGTATTATATGCCATGATAATACCCCTTTAAAGTAAAAAATTGGGCGGTAATAATACCGCCCAAAAGTTTTTTGATTATTCTTGTATGTTGAATCTTTTATTGAATCTGTCAACACGACCGCCTGCATCAACAAGTTTTTGTTTACCTGTGAAGAATGGATGACATTTTGAGCATACATCAACACTTAGCTTTTCTCTTGTTGAACGAGTTTCAATTTTATTTCCGCAAGCGCATGAAATAACAGCCTCGCTATAATTTGGGTGTAAATCTTTTTTCATTTTAATACCTATCCTTCCGATGAGGGTTTCCGTCCCTAATCTTTTAATTGCCTATGAATTATATCATAATCAAAAATAAAAATCAAGAGAAAATATTATTTACTTTAGGATATCTTTTACAAATAAGTCAATTTCTTGTTTTATTCTCTTAGCTTTTTCAAAATTTTCTGCCTTAATTGTATAATACACTTTAATTTTAGGCTCTGTTCCTGAAGGGCGAATTATAACTTCATGATCATCTTCTAATTTATAAATTAATATATCAGCAGAAGGAAGAAGGATTTTTTCTTGTTTTTGTGTGGTTAAATTAGTTTTAGTTAAAGGTAGGTAATCTTCGATTTCTTTAATTTTATACCCTTGTAAATCTTTTAAGTTTTCTTTTCTTAAATTAGCCATTATGTTTTTCATTTTTTCCATACCGCTTAAGCCTTCAAACTCATAAGCGTCTACTTTATTTAAGTAATAGCCAAATTTTTTATATATACCATTTAATACTTCTAATAAAGATGTACCCTCGCTGATGTAGTACGCTGCCATTTCAGCTATTAAAAGCGAAGCTACCACAGCATCTTTATCTCTAACAGCTGTACCTACTAAGTAGCCATAGCTTTCTTCAAACCCTAATAAGAAGCTATCTTCTTTTCCTTCTTCTTCTAAGTTTTTAATAACTTCACCTATATACTTAAAGCCTGTTAGTACATTCATCATTTTTACGCCATAGCTCTCAGCTACCTTTTGTGCTAAGGCTGTAGTAACTATTGATTTTACAACAACTGCATCTTTTGGCAAAGTATTTGATTGAATTCTTGATTTTATGATGTAATCAGTTAATAGTATACCCACTTCATTGCCCGAGAGCATAACATAGTCATCTTTATCTTTTAAAGCTATGCCCACCCTATCTGCATCAGGGTCTGTTGCTATTAGAATATCGCCTTTTACTTCTTTTACTAAGTCAAGGCCTAACTGCATAGCCTTTTTAATTTCAGGGTTTGGATAAGGGCAAGTCGGGAAGTTGCCGTCTGGCTTTTCTTGCTCTTTTACTATGATTACATCTTTTAATCCCACTTCATTTAATAAATGTCTTACCGGCACATTACCTGCACCGTTAAAAGGAGTGTACACAACTTTTAATGGCACTTTTTTGAATACCTCTTTTCTTGGCAGTTGCTTTAATGCCCAAGAGTAGTATTCATTAATTGTTTCATCACTTACATATTCAATTTTGCCTTCTTTTAAGGCTGTATCAAAGTCCATTGTTTTTATATCATTAAAAATATCAAGCTCATTTATTTTAGCTAATACTTTATTCGCCCCAACTGAAGTTAGCTGGCAGCCATCATCACCATATACTTTATATCCGTTATACTTTGCAGGATTATGACTTGCCGTTACCATTATCCCAGCGTCTGATTTATACTTCCTTGTTGCAAAAGAAAGTAGTGGTACAGGCATTAACTCTTTATATAAATACACTTTAATGCCATTCGCTGCTAATACGCAGGCAGCTTTTTGTGCAAAAACATCGCTTTTAATCCTTGAGTCAAAAGAAATACTAACTTTAGCGTTTTCTTTTTCTTCATTTAAATAGTCCGCAAGGCCCTGTGTTGCCTTTGCTACTGTGTATATATTCATTTTATTTGTACCAGCGCCTAAAACGCCTCTAAGGCCTGCTGTACCAAATGATAAGTTTAGAAAAAATCTATCTTTAATTTCTTCATCCATACCTTTAATAGAGTTTAACTCATTTAATAAATCTTCTTCTTTTACATTACTAAGCCATCTTTTATATTCATCTTGATACATAAGTAACCTCCAAGTTTATATTAATATATATTACTATAAGAATATCATAAAAAGCCCCTATCTGCAACAAAAATTATATATTATATTGAAATATTCTCAAATTATGATATTATAAAAATGAGGTGATATAATGCTTAGTACAGTTTATACTTTCGGTGTTTTAGGTATTGATGGATATAAGATATCTGTTGAGACTTTTATTTCTGGTGGCTTGCCAAGTTTTGATATAGTAGGTCTTCCTGACTCCGCTGTAAAAGAGGCAAAAGATAGGGTGCGTAGCGCTATAAAAAATAACAGCTACACTTATCCCTCATCAAGGGTAACTGTAAACTTAGCCCCAGCAGATATTAAAAAAATGGGAGCGAGTTATGATTTGCCTGTTTTATTAGGTCTACTTTATGCAAGCGGACAGCTTAATAATATTAATGAAAAATTCGCCTTTGCGGGTGAATTATCTTTAAATGGTGAATTAAGAAGTATTAAAGGCGCTCTACCTATGGCACTAAAGGCTAAAGAAGACGGCTTTACTTCATTTTTTCTTCCTATTGAAAATGCAAACGAGGCCTGCGTTGTAGAGGGTATAGATATTTTCGGCGTAAAAGATGTAAAGGGGCTAATCGCCCATTTGAAAAACGAAACCTTAATCGAAAAGCAAATTTTTATAGATGAAGAAACAGAAGAAAACTTTTACTTAGATTTTAAAGATGTAAAAGGGCAGTATGAGGCAAAAAGAGCCTTAGAAATAGCAGCAGCCGGTGGACATAACATTTTAATGAGTGGGCCTCCTGGCTCTGGTAAAAGTATGCTTGCAAAAAGATTTAATTCTATTTTACCAAAAATGAATAAAGAGGAAGCTATCGAAACCACGAAGCTATACTCCGTTTCTGGGCTAATCAACAGCGGCGGTTCTTTATTGACTAATCGCCCCTTTAGAAGTCCACACCACACTGTTTCAGCTGTCGCTTTAACTGGTGGTGGGCGAAATCCTTCTCCGGGTGAAATTTCTTTAGCTAATAACGGCGTTTTATTCTTAGATGAATTCCCTGAATTCCAAAGAGATGCACTTGAAGCTCTAAGAGCGCCTTTAGAGGATAAAAAGGTGACTATTTCAAGAGTTAGCTATACTCAAACTTTTCCAAGTAGGATAATGCTTATAGCCGCTATGAATCCTTGCCCTTGTGGCTACTATGGGCATGCAACCAAAGCTTGTACTTGTCCTATTGGTAAAAGGCAAGCTTATCAAAATAGGATAAGCGGGCCTTTATTTGATAGAATAGATATTCACATTCAGCTTGAAAGCGTTGAGTATGATGATTTAGTCGCCGATAATGAAACAGCAGAAACTTCAAAAGACATACTTAAAAGAGTATTAAATGCAAGAAATATTCAATTTAATAGATTTAAAAACACCAATATTCTTACAAATAGTGATATACCACCAAAATATATGTCCAGTTTTTGCAAAACAACTCCTTCAGCTCAAGAAGTATTAAAAAAAGCCTATTCCTCACTTTCTTTATCTGGTAGAAGCTATGATAAAATACTAAAAGTAGCAAGAACAATAGCCGACTTAGAAGAAAGCGAATTTATAGACACTTACCATATGCTCGAAGCAATACAGTATAGAAGTATTATAAGATTTGAATAAACTAAAGCCTATTAATTAGCATTGATTAATGGGCTTTTTTATTATATTAATTTAATTTAAAAAATTTTGATTTAACCCTTGACAAATTATAGAAGATAGTGTATACTAACAATAGTTAGTAATAGCTAACTTGTATTGAAAGCAGGATCTTACAATGAGTGAATTACTATTTATTGGCGAATTTAGCACACCATATAAGACTTTACAAGATTGCCCTAAAAACATTCAAGCAGATGGCCCTATTTGTACAATTCAAATTTTTGATGAATACAAAGATGGCTTATACGGTTTAGAAGTTGGGCAAAAGATTGTAGTTATATATTGGCTTAATGATAATGGCAAAATAAAAAGAACTGTTTCAATAGGCTCTTCTCACCATGCAAGTGGTGAATACGGCACTTTTGCAAAAAGGAGCCCTGCAAGACCAAACCCCCTTGGTTTAGGAGTGTTAGAAATAGTCGGAATTAATGACACTGTAATAAGCGTTAAAGGTTTAGACTGCTTAGATGGCACTAAACTCCTTGACATTAAACCAGCTATTGCTCATGAAGCGAAGATGCTGTAAATTAATCCAATTTTTTGTTTTCTTACAAACTTAAAATATAATCCTTATAAAAAAATCCTTCTTAGTGAAGGATTTTTTTATTTGTTTAAATAAAATAAAAAATGATAGTAGATACATTTTGCATCTACTATCATTTTTTTATAAGATTTTTATATTTGTTCTAATTTATCGCCATTTAATTTAAACACTCTATCACAGCCACTTAAAGTAGATGCTCTATGAGAAATTATGATGATAGTTTTATCGCTGTATTCATCTTGTAAAGTTTTTAAGAAGTACTTTTCATTTAATACATCAAGGCTACTTGTCGGCTCATCCATAACTATAACATCGGGGTCAATAAGCATAATTCTTGATATACCTATTCTTTGTCTTTCGCCACCTGATAATTGTTTATTCATATCGCCCATTTTAGTGTTATAACCATCAGGCAAACTCATAATGAAATCATGGATACCAGCCCTTGTTGCCGCTGTTTTAATTTCTTCTATGGTTGCAGTAGGTTTTCCTAAGGCTATATTATTTGCTATTGTATCACTAAAAATTAAGGTATCTTGTTCTAATGAAGCGATTTTCTCTCTAAGACTTTTAAAACTTACATCTTTTAAGTTTGTATTATCTAAAAGTATTTCTCCACTACTTGGATCCCAGAATCTTTGTAGTAGTCTTAATACTGTGGATTTGCCTACACCACTTTCGCCCATGATACCAATTTTCTCACCTTTTTTGATTTTCAAATTAAGGTTTTGTATAACCATAGGAGTTTTATCAGTGTATTGAAAACTTACATTTTTAAATTCTATATCATTTATTTTTTCTAAAATTTGTGGTTCCTCTTTTTCTTCTACGGCAGGTAAGGTATCTTCAATTTTAAAAATTCTTTCTGCCGCTGCATAAGTTTCAAGTAAGCTTGAAATTACCATAGTTAATGATTGTGAAGATGAAAAAGAAGCCGAAACAACATAGGATAATACGATAGCACCTATTGTATTTAATTGTGAATTAATAGCAAGATAAGAAGCTACTGCTAAAATTAATATCCTTGCTACATAAATAAAGAATGTCGGTGCTGAGGTTACTAATTGTCTGTGTAGTGTTAACTCGTGATTTGATTTATTAATTTCTAAGCTCTTTTTATATAAAATATCTTTTCTTCTTTTTTCATAGCCAAAAGCTTGAATATCAATAAGCCCGTATACACTTTCTAAAATCAGCCCTTGATACTCGCCTAATCTTTTTCTGTATCTTACGCCGATGTTTCTGCCTGTTTTAAGTGAAGCTACAGGTAGAACTATACTGATAATTACATATACAGGTAGCAGAGCATAAACGAATAACGGATCTGTCCAAAAAGCTAAAACCAAAGAAATACAAGGCAGTAATATAACTGTAATAACAGGGCCAATAGCGTGAGCGAAGAAGTATTCTATTGTTTCAATATCCGCTACTGCTATTGATAGTATATTACCCTTATTTTCATCCATCATACAAGCAGGGGCAATTTTTCTAATAGTTTCAAACATGCTCATACGCATATCTGCTAAAAGTCTATATGCACCTACATGAGAAATAAAGCCCTCATAAAATCTGCCTAATATTATGCCTAAAATTGATAAAAATGTTAAAAACGCAAAAACTGCAGTTGAGCCTATGTCATTTTGTATACTTAATATCGTTAGTACGCCAAAGCCCATTAAAAGCATTTGAGAAAGGTTTGTTATAACACTTGCTATTGTAGATACTGTTAATAAACCTTTAACTGGTGCTGCTAATTTGAAAAGTCTTACTGACATAGAAAAAAGACTATCTTTATTTTTATTTTTCATTTTTGTTAGTCCTTTCTCCTATATTTTCTAAGATTTCTTGCTCTTTTACTAAGGTTTTATAGATTTGTGATTTTTGCATTAATTCATCGTGAGAGCCGCTGTTTTCAACTTCACCCTTATTTAATACATAAATGCAGTCTGCATTTTTAATCGTTGATAATCTATGTGAAATAATAACTAAAGATTTCTTGTTTGATAACTCATCAATACAATTCCAGATTTCTTTTTCGCTTTCTAAGTCAACGCTTGAGGTAGCCTCATCTAAAATTATGTATTCTGAGTTAGTTAATAAAGCTCTTGCTATACCTATTTTTTGTCTTTGTCCACCTGATAGTTTTGCGCCATTATCGCCTACATCTGTTTTTAGTTGTAGTGGCTGGTTTTTAACCCAAGTGTCTAAGTGAACATTTTTTAGTGCCTCATACATTTCTTCTTCACTTGCATTCTCGTTTGCAATTTTTAAGTTATCTTCAATACTACCACTAAAAAGCATAACTGACTGTGGCACTATCGTGATATCTTTTCTTAATTCATGAGGAGGAAAAGATAAGTAATCATATCCGTTTAAGTAAACAGCACCCTCGCTTGGGTCAATAAACCTTAATAAAAGTGATGAAATCGTACTTTTACCAGAGCCGGATGAGCCTACTAAGGCTGTAGTTTTGCCTTTTTGTATAGTAATAGAAACATTTTTTAAAACATTGTCTCTATTTGGGTAAGCATATTTTATATTTTTAAATTCAATACCTTCTTTATAGTTTTCAATAGGCTTTTCTTGTTTTGGTATTTGCCTTACATCAGTGTTGATATTTAATAATTCATAAATATTTTGCGATGCAGAAACACCGGCTAAAGCGTTGTGGGTTGCCCCTACTAATTCTCTAAAAGAAGCAAAGAAACTAAATGAAAGCATAAGTATCATTAAAGCTGCGCTAATTTCAATTTGACCGTTTGCTAATTGATAGCAAGCCATAATTATAGCTATGAAAATACCTACATACACTAAAACGAAAGTTAAGGCAACTGAGTAAAAGTTTAATCGCATAACATCTACAAGCTGTAAGTTAAACACCTCTACTTTTTGTTTTAAAACTTCGCTTTTGTCTTCATCTCTATTGAATAATTTTAATGTTGTTAAGCCTTTTATGTTTTCAAGGTAGTGGCTTGTCATATCTTGAAGTGCTATCCAATAGCCTGTCTTCATTTTTTCAGTTATTTTTTTAAATAAGTTATTTGCAGGCAAAATTACAGCTGCTATAACTGATAAAACAACTGCTACTGAAAATGAAACATTCGCTAATTGCCAAAATAGATATATAGGCGAAATAACGCAGAAAATCAATGTAGGCATGTATTTACTATAATACTGCTGCATACTTTCAACGCCCTGTCCTGTTGTATTAATAGCTGAAACAGCCCCTATTGTTTCAATATTAATTAAGTCTACTTTAAATAATTTTTCTAAGATTCTTCCCCTTAAACTTAGCCTTGCTTTTGCTGCGCAGTAATACTCCGCTTCACCTAAAATAACATTAAAAATAACTAAAAATACACAAACTATAAACGCTGATACTAGCGCCTGTGTAAAGTCATCTACTGTCATTGCAGGATTAAATAAGTCGCCTAAAAACACAGAAACGATTTTAGCAAATTCAACAGTGGTATACATAATTGCAACCTTTATTGCTGTTATCACTAAAATCCAACCTCTTATGCCTTTTGACATCTCTAATAGTGTTTTATTTATTAGTAACATTTTCCCTCCATATCTTATTCAGTTAGTTAGTTTTTACTAACAAATTATATACCTATAATCTAACATTGTCAACAAAAAACGCCCTATTCTTGCAAAAGTCTTTTGCAAAAATAGGGCGATTTATTATACTATTTGTAATTTATTGTATAAAAATAACTACACTGTCGTTATTTATGGTATTTTGAATTATTGATTATAGAAAATCCTCTAAATATTTGCTCTAAGGCAATTAAGCGCATAAGCCTATGAGGAAAGGTCATCTTAGAAAAAGATAGCTTTAAGTCGCTTTTATCTTTTATTGTTTTTGAAAGGCCGTGGCTTGAGCCAATTATAAAGCAAATATTTGAATACCCTAAATTAGGCTTTTCTTTTAAAATATCAGCTAAGTCTTCACTTGAGAGGAGTTTTCCTTCTACACATAAAGAAATAACAAAGCTCTGCTTTGGTATATTCATTAATATTTTTTGTGCTTCCTTTTCAAGGGCTTTTTCTATTAATGTATTATTGATATTTTTTTCTAAAAGCTTTTCATCATCAAGCTCTATAATATTTAAATTGCAGTATGAGTTAAGTCTTTTTATAAATTCTTTACAACCTTCATCTTCATAGCCTTTGTGCATTTTACCTACTGCTATTAAGGTTACATTAAGCATAATTTCTCCTTAAAATGATATCGCCTGTGTTATATCATGTCTTCTATTTACTGAAATATGTATACTATCGTCTTCTAAAAAGCTACTGCCTTGGCAAATCAGGGCAAGCTTTGCTAAGACTGCATTCGGGGTGTTATTCGTATTTGATAAATGGCAAAATCTTATTTTTTTAACTCCGTCTTTAAGTAAAGTATAAGCAGCCATTCCTGCTTGCTCATTACTTAAATGTCCCCTGTTTGAAGCTATCCTTGATTTTAAATAATATGGATAAGGCCCTGTTTTGAGCATGTATTCATCATAATTTGCTTCTAATACAACTAAATCATTGCCCTTTAAATTTTCGTATGTATCCTTACTTACACAGCCAAGGTCAGTGGCTAATGCCATAGAAGTGCCTGTATTCGTAAAAATCTTAAAGCCTGTGCAAGCCTGAGAGTCGTGCGGGATTTCAAAACCACAAACTCTAAACTCGCCTACTGTTACACCTTGATAGTCTAAGTCAATAGTTTGAGTATGTTCTGGCAATAAATTATTTTTAATTAAAAAATCAAGGGTGTATGCATTTGAATAAACCGGCACAGCTAAGTTTTTTAAAAAAACTTTTAAACCTTGTACATGGTCTTGGTGTTCGTGTGAGATAAAGACTGCTTGTAGGTTTTTTAATTCAAGGCCTATTTCCTTTATGGCAGCATTTGTAATTTTTGCTGACTTTCCTATGTCTATAATAATGAATTTTCCGTCTTGTTCTACTATTGAGCAGTTGCCAGAGGAGCCGGAGTATAGTGAGATGTAATTTGCCATAGTCTTCCTTTACTTTAAGTCAAATTAAAAGCCTTATAATTATTAATTATAAGGCTTTATCTTAATATGCTTGTTTTAATGTATTAGATTGTGGAATATCTACTTTTTGTATATCCCCACCTAAGTTTTTAATTTTCTTAATTATATCTGCGTAGCCTCTTTCAACATGGTGTATTTCGCTTATTTCGCTTTGCCCTTTTGCTGATAAAGCTGCTACTACTAAGGCAGCGCCCGCTCTTAAGTCTGTTGCTATAACTGGGGCTGGGCCTAAGGATTTAACGCCCTCAAATACTGCTACTTTTCCTTCTACTTGAATGTTTGCGCCCATTTTTATAAGTTCTTCACAGTATCTAAATCTATTTTCCCATATACCTTCTGTAATTATTGATGTTCCATTTGCAACACTCAATAATACGCCCATGATAGGCTGTAAATCAGTTGGAAACCCTGGATGAGGCATTGTTTTAACATTTGTAGCTACTAATTCTTTTTCTACTTTCACTCTTACAGCATCGTCAAATTCTTCCACTGTAACGCCTATATCCTGTAATTTACTTGTTATAGGCTCTAAGTGTTTTGGTATTACATTTTTAATTAGTATATCGCCTTTTGTAACAGCTGCTGCTACCATAAATGTACCAGCTTCAATTTGGTCAGGTGCTACTGAGTAAGTAGCGCCGTGCATCTTGCTAACGCCTCTTATTTTTATAACATCAGTACCTGCGCCTCTAATATCAGCGCCCATTGTATTTAAAAAGTTTGCCACATCAACTATATGAGGCTCTTTTGCTACATTTTCAAGTACTGTATTGCCTTTAGCCATTACAGCTGCAAGCATAGCATTAATTGTAGCACCTACTGAAATAGTATCAAAGAATACGTGCGCACCTTTTAATTCTTCACTTTGCAGAGTAATCATAGAATAATCCATTGAATTAGTAGCACCAAAGGCTGTAAAGGCTTTTAGGTGTTGGTCAATAGGTCTTGCCCCTATCACACAGCCACCGGGCATAGGTGATACCGCTGTATTAAATCTTGCAAGCAAACTACCTAAAAAGTAGTAAGATGCACGAAGTTTAACTCCTAATTCTAAAGGAACTTCTGTTGTATCAATAGTAGAAGTGTCTATTTCAAGGCTTTGAGGTGAGAGCATTTTAACTCTTGCCCCAAGGCTTTTTAAAATTTCAATTTCTTGCCCAATATCGCTTATGTTTGGCACATTTTCTAAAACACATACATCGTTAGCTAAAACAGTCGCTGGTAATAGCGCTAAAGCAGCATTTTTAAAACCACTTATTTCCACTTCGCCTACAAGTGGTGTACCACCATTTATAATAAATTTTTCCAAAATTTTCTCCTTATAAAAATACAAATAAATTATATTTATATTATTATCATTTTTTATGAAAAGATACTTAATATTTTCCCTACATCATATTATACCATATTTACACAATTTGTAAACATATTATTAATGCAAGAAATTTAAAGGATTGTATCTATAATTACCACTTTTTATTTCAAAGTGAATGTGTGGTCCTGTTGACCATCCGGTAGAGCCAATAGCTGCAATAACTTGGCCTTGAGTTACTTGCTGGCCTACATATACATATAAAGCTGAACAGTGAGCGTATAAGCTTTGATAGCCTGTACCATGATCTACTTCAACATAGTAGCCATAGCCAGATGAGCCATAAACAACTTTTGTAACAACGCCGTTATCTACTGCCATTATCGGTGTGCCTGTGTTAGCTGCAAGGTCAATACCATTATGAGCTGGATACTGGCCTGTAAAGCCTCTTGACCATCTAAAGCTAATCATCGGCCAAATATATACACCACTACCAGGCTCTACTATCGTACCGTTATAAACTGTACCTCTTTGAGTAACTTCTGTTACTGGCTCTTTTACAACAGTAGTTGCCACTACTGTTTCCTTTACTTTCATATTATCAATATATTCAATTTCAACTAATTCTTGATTTAAGCCATCTTCACCATAGGTGCTTATGCTTGTAGAGAAGTAGTCCATTGTATTATTTAGCTCAACAACGCTTGCGTGTGGAATAACTACATCGCGAGTTAGAGTTTCAACAACTTTAACTTGTAAAAAAGGAACTGAGGCTCCTACTAATAATACATCTCCTGGAAGCAAGTTTGCTTTACCTTCGTCCATTTGAGGGTTTAGTGCGTATAAAGTAGCTAAGGTAATTCCATTCTTTTGAGCAATTATAGACGGGGCATCTCCCGCTACAACTGTATATAAAACTTCCCCGCTTACTTCTCCTGTTACTTTTTGAATCATAGAATCTTCTTCTACAATACTATCGGTAAAGAAAACCCCATCTATTAAGCTAACATCTTTAACAAAGCCTACTGTCTTATTTTCTTCACCTGTATCGTAAGGGGCAATTAAGCTATCAATTACATCTGATAACTCATCTGAATCTTCAACTGCGCCTTGGAACTGTCCGTCTACATAAAGACCTGTGGCTTGTATTATATTTTCATCAGAAGCTCCTAAAATATTATTAGCAAGCTCTCTTTCTTCAATTATCGTTTTATCATTTGAAGGCACAAGATTAATTTCTGCATTAAGTTGCCATTCTTCGCCTGTAGTTTGAACTAATTGATTTTTAATTATATTACCCGCATTATCTAAAGTGGAATAATTTGCAACTGTTCCTATTACATCGCCTTCTAAAACTACATCAATAACATAGTCTTGTGATAAGGTATTCGCCACTACAAAAATAAATATCGTTGCAAAAACAGTTGGGAAGATATAAGCGAAAACTTTTTCTAATAAATCTTTATTTTTCTTAAAGCCTTCAAGAATGTATACCCTCACTTCTTTAGCAGCTTTAATTTTGCCTTTTTGTTTATTCTCATTGTATATAGCTTTAATTTTTTGTACTGTTTGATTGCCTTTTTCAATAGGCTCGCCTATATCATCTAAAATCAAATCCATAAAATTATCAAAAAACTTTGCTAAGTTCTGCGCCCACCTAAAAAGTATTTTTAAAACTCTTTTTGCATAGTATTGAATCACTCTTGATATAGCCATCAATTGAATATCTACACTAAATCCCACTTTATAAAAAAATGAGAGCATATATTCTTTAAAACCTTTTTGTTTTATTTCTTCTTTTAATACCTTAAAATCTTCTATCATCAATTTTATGCTGCTGACTTTTTTAGTCTTTACTTTTTTGTCTTTTAAATTTTTATTGCTTTTATAAAACATTCATTCGCTCCTTTAACAGGTTAAAACTTATAGTTATGTATACATACTAAAATTATATCTCTTTTTTTTAACACTAAACAAAATTATACCTTTTCTACCTACTTTTTTCAAGAAAAAAGGTAAAAATTTCACTAAATACTATATAAAATGTTATTTTTCTGTAATATTTGATAAAAATATTTTTATATTAAATCCACTATTTTTTGCATATCTTTTTCTAAAGGAGCTTTAATTACACGCTCTTTTTTAGAAAAAACAGGGTAAAATGTTAGTTTTTTTGCATGTAGCGCCTGTCTTTCAATCAGCTTATCGTCCCCACCATAAAGGCTATCGCCTAATAAAGGATGACCTATATAAGAAAAATGCACTCTTATTTGATGCGTTCTTCCTGTGTGTAATTTTATATTAACGAAAGAGAAATCATCGTTTTGTTTTACTACCTTGTATTGAGTTAGCGCTTTTTTTCCACTTTCGTGTACATACCTTGTTATAATAGACTCACTCACTCTTGCAATAGGATAATTAATAATATCTTCTTTTTTAGCAAGTTTTCCTTTTACAATAGCGCAGTACTCTTTTTTAACTTTGTTTTTAAACCATTCTGCTGCAAAAGAATTAAGGGCAATTAAACATAAGCCAGAAGTATTTTTATCTAATCTTGTTATAATTCTTGCAGTTTTGCTTTCTCCTTTTTTTTGGTAATACCCACAAAAGGCATTAGCCAAAGTATTTAAAGGATGATTTAAGGATGGGTGTGAGGGCATACCATAAGGCTTATTAACTATTATACAAAACTCATCCTCATACATAATATCAAGGGGGATGTCTTGCGGGATAATATTTGTTTTTTCATCTTTATTTATATCAATTAAAACCCTCACTTCATCATTAATGTTTAATGTATAATCAGTGTTTTGTTTTTTATCATTTACTAAAATACCATCTTTAATAAACTTTACTCTTTTTATATGTGCTAAAGAGATGCCTTTTTGCCTTAAAAATAAATTAAGACGCATTTTATCTTCTTGTTTTGTGACTGTATAATTAATGTACATAGCCTACCCTTTATTTTATGTTTGAAATTTTAAATAGTTTGTAGTATAATAAGTATCTACAAATTTTCTTTTACTATTGTACCAAGTAATAGTAAAAAAGTAAATTAGTTTAATACGAGTAAGACATACGGCGGCGTAACTTTTAGTTATGAGGAAAGTCCGGGCTTTTCAGGACAGGATAGCTGATAACCTCAGCCGAGGGCGACCTTAGAGATAGTGCAACAGAAATAGACCGCCTGTTTTAACAGGTAAGGATGGAAAGGTGGGGTAAGAGCCCACCAGCGCAGTGGTGACATTGTGGCTATGTAAACCTTATCCGAAGCAACACCCGATAGTAGAGCGAATGTGTCCTGCAAGCTCTCAGGAGGTGGCATGAGCTACAAAGCGATTTGTAGCCAAGATAGATCGTCGTTTAATACAGAACCCGGCTTACGGCTTGCTCGTTTTAATAAAAAAAACTGCCTATAGGCAGTTTTTTTTATTACTATTTTTATATTTTAATCTCTTAAAACCAAAATTTTACTCCTATTTCTTATTTAAGTAAATCGAATTTTAATTTAAAAAAGTAAATTTATATCGTATTTTACTTTATTTGTGTAAGTTCACTAATAAATTTATCGCTTTTTGTTTGTTTAGTTAATTGCAAAACATCGATATTTTGAATATAATTAAGATATAAGTATATATGCACATAATTAAGGGGGATTTTATGAAAAAGACTGATATTTTATTAAAAAAATTATTTTGGAATGCCTTATTACTTTTCTGTTTGGGCGTGTTAATGTACATCGTAGCAAGATTTTCAGATGATATAGGCTCTGTCGGCATTGCGACCCTTGCTTTTGTTTTGCAAAGTTTGTTTGTATATAAGCATTTTGTTAATTTAAGAAAATACATATTAACTCTTGAAGAAAAGAATCAAGAATTATCTGCAGCAGATTAGATTAGTTGTAATTTTTAAAAAAACAAAAATTATATAATTCGAGTAATTTTATACTACGATAATTTAATTTTATTTGCAGTTAAAACATAGAAAGCTATAAGTAATTTATAGATACAGCATTGATAAAAAATTTAAACAAGGCAGAAATTCTGCCTTGTTTTTTGTAGAATTTTAATTTTATACTGTAAAGCTAATCTTCTTTACCTAAGTTTTTTAATATATCGCCATCTATTCTAAAAACTGTCCATTCATCCATAGCTTTAGCACCGAGTGAGAGGTAAAAATCAATGCTCTTTTTATTCCAATCTAAGCACCACCACTCTAAGCGACCGCATTTTCTTTCTACTGCTATTTTACTAAGAAATTTAATTAAGGCTTTACCATAGCCTTTATTTCTATATTCTTCTAAAACAAATAAATCTTCTAAATATATACCGCTCTTTGATAAAAATGTTGAGAAATTATGAAAAAACAAAGCAAATCCTACTTCTTTTTCCCCTTCTAAAACAAAAATTACTTCTGCCTTTTTTTCTTTAAATAGCCAGTAGTCCAATAATTCTTCACTCGCTACTACTTCTTCTAATAACCCCTCATATTCTGCAAGAGCTCTTATAAAGTATAGTATTTTAGCTGTATCAGCTTTAGTTGCAAATCTAAATTTTGTTTTCATATTTTCCTCCTTTTAATCTTAATATATTTATTATATCATTTATAAATATTTTTTTCTAATAAAAATACCGATGTTTATTACATCGGTATAATTTATTTTATAAGCCGTTTACATAACTTTCTTCTTTTGAAATAAGGATTTCAAGGTTTCCATTTCTGCATCTTAATTCATCTATAAAGTCTTTTTCAAATGATAAGTCTTTTAATTCTACATCATATCTTAATTTGAATAAACTGCCCATACTTGTAGTTTTTGCACTTATTAAACTGTGCTCTAAAGTGTATTTTACCATTATATCATCAAAAACATGTGTGTAGTTTAAGTTTTCAGGTATAGTGATTATAAGTATCCTACTATTCACTTTTGTTTCTCCAAAAGGTGAAATTTCTATAGCCATCGCAAAGCAAGAAGCTATAATTGCAAATAGTATAGCATATCCTACAAAGCCCATACCGATAGTAAGGCCTGTGCACATCGCTGTAAAAATTGCGCTGATTTCTTTTGCTGTTCCCGGCACAGAGCGAAAGCGAACAAGGCTAAACGCACCAGCTACTGCAACACCTGCGCCTATGCTACCATTAACCATAATTATAACAATCGCAACTGCTAAAGGTAAGACTGCAAGGCTTAATACAAAGCCTTTAGTGCATTTTGTTTTATAAGCATACATCTGAGCCGTAAATAGTCCTAAAATAATTGCAACTATCACGCAGACTAAAAAGTCTTGGAATTTTATCAGGGCTACTGTCTGCCCTTCTTGGAAAATAGAATTAAATAATATATCAAGCATTTTTGTAAATCTCCTTAGTATTGTCTATTAATTTTGGTAATAAAAATCTGTTGTAGGCTGTTCCGTATTTTGAAAAAGAGGTTTTATAAATTTCGTTTTCATTTAAAAACTTAATCAACCAAAACGGTAAGCCCTGGGCTGTTTTAACTTCTAATAATACATAGTCATCATCTAAAATTTTTACATCTTCTTTTTCATCATCATAAAGTGAAACATTTTTATCTCTCATTTTGATATTGAAGTCAAAAGTCATCCTAAAGTTTTCATCATCTTTTGAAAAAAACGCCTCTCTTTCATAAGAAAGATATATTTTAGGCTGTAATAAGTCATCATAGGTATTGATAAAATAGTTTATTTCTTTGTGCATCTGGCTGTTTTCATTTGTGTAGCCATTAGATAAGTAGGACAGCGCATTTTTTTGACTATCTAAGATTCGCCTTTTGTAAACTACTCCATCATACTTCTTTTTAAGCTCTATAAAGGCTGGATTTTCTTCGCTCGGTGTACCATAAATTCTAAGTCTTAATTTTTCTTTATAGTTTGGTTTTTCAAGCGAAAACCTTATAACTCGATAATCGTCTGTATCAAAGTAAATGTTAGAAATTTTATGCCTTGCATATTCATCTAACTCCATTTTGCCTTGCATACACTGTGTTAAAAGTGAATACTGCCTTTTATCTAACTTATATTTTAATTCATATCTTTTAAAAATTGTTTGTACTGCCATTATTATTCCCCTTTGCTATTTTTTTGTGTCTATGTATTAATAATGCACGCAAAACACATTTTATTGCAATGAATGTAAAATAAATTTTACAATAAAAAAACTGACAAGCATAAACTTGTCAGTTTTTATGTGTTTTATTTTGTGTATTCAAGCCATTCATTTAAGATAATATCTAAAACAAGTACATCGCCATTAGCATTTGTTGCAAAATGTTTTTCGCCTGTAAATTTTTCAGCAGTATCTGTTCCTAAAACATAGGTATCATACAATACTCCGTTTATTTCTTCTTGCCCACTTTGCATTATAGTTTTACCTTCAGCTTCATCACCTATTGTCTCGATTAAAACTGAAAGCGTATCTTTTTCATCTGCATTAACATCAACAGGAGCACTACCTTCTTTATAAAACATAGTAAACTGTGCTTGTGCACCTTTTTCTAATAGCGTATTGCCAAAAACTACATACATAATGCTCTTATCCTCACTAAAATAAGCGTAAAAATCACCCATTTCATTAAGGTCTAAATGTATAAGATTTGTCTTTTGCGTCCCATTAGTACCATCATAATTAAACTCACCTACTCCGAGCATAACTAAATCATCACTTAGGGCTATTAAGTTTTCATCACCTTCGATATCATCATTAATGCTATCAAAAATATCAAGAGTTTTAAAAGGCAAATCACTTTCTTCATCACTTGTCCACACACCAATATATGGATTAGTTTCTAAAACACTTTTTACAGTAGTTTCATCCTGTAAATTTGAGCTTGTTTGCGCTTCTTGGCTGTTAGTATCATCAGCACTACTGCAAGAAACTAAAACAAACATACAGCTTATAATAATTAAAAATATAAATAATTTTTTCATAACACATCCTCCGTTATTTCATTTTAACTCATCAATGTGTGTAAGTCAATTTTTTTAATAATGGATGATGAGAGAAAGCCTTGATTTGCAAGTTCTTGCACTCTTGAGCTTTCGCTCTGTGAGCCCTTTGCCTAAAAATAGTGCACCGCACTATTTTCTTTACGCCAAAACCCTCTCAGGCTTCGATTCTCATCTTTATTTAAATCCAAAAGAAAAAGAACATCTTTCGATGCTCTTTTTCTTTTGGAGCGGATGATGGGAATCCTTTTCTGCGGAAAAGCCACGGTGGTTGCAACAGTCCACTGGACTGTTGCTAAGAGCCACCTTTCGATTCCCTCATATTTCTTTTTCCATAATAAAAGGACAATCTTTCGATTGTCCTTTTATTATGGAGCGGATGATGGGAATCGAACCCACACGACCAGCTTGGAAGGCTGGAGTTCTACCACTAAACTACATCCGCATATAAACTGCTGCTTATTGCAACAGAATATATTATATATTAAAATATAAATTTTGTCAATAGGATTTTAGCTAATACTCAATTTTAACTTCGCCGTTTTCACAAGTTAAATGTATTTTATTAATACCTTGATTATCAACTATTACTCCGGCTATTTTATCCTCAACTTCTTTTCTAATAACTCGCCTTATATCCCTTGCGCCAAACTTTCCGCCTTGAGCTTTTTCGCATATTACTTTTAGTACTTCTTTATCCCAAGAAAGCTCTATTCCTTTTTGCTGTGTCGGCTTTACATACTCAGTTAACATCAGCTGTGCTATCTCGCTTAACACTTCTTCGCTCAATGGATTAAATACAACTATTTCATCTATTCTGCTTAAAAATTCAGGTCTTAAAAAGTCATTTAATGCACGCATAGTTTTTTCTTTTGCGTTATCTTTTACTGTTTTATTAAAGCCTGTTATACCACTTTTATCGTTTGAGCCTGCGTTTGAAGTCATCGCTATTACTGTGTTCTCAAAATTCACTACCCTACCTTGAGCGTCGTTAATTTTACCCTCATCTAAGATTTGCAATAGTATGTTCATAACATCAGGATGTGCTTTTTCTATTTCATCAAAAAGAACAACGCTGTAAGGCTTTCTTCTTACTTTTTCAGTTAACTGCCCTGCTTCATCATAGCCAACATATCCAGGAGGTGAGCCTATTAGTCTTGAAACGGCATGTTTTTCCATAAATTCTGACATATCAAATCTTATTAAAGGGTCAACTGAGTCAAATAATTCATTTGCTAATTGCTTTACAAGTTCTGTTTTACCTACACCAGTAGGGCCTACGAATATAAAGCTTGCAGGGCGAAGTTTGCCTGAAATGCCTGCTCTATTTCTTTTTATTGCTTTGGCTACTAACTCAACTGCTTCTTCTTGGCCTTTGATTTTTTCTTGCAATTTTTCTTGTAAGCCTTGAACTTTTGAGTATTCGCTCTCTTTTATTTTAACAGCGCTTATGCCAGTCCATAAATGAATAACCCTTGCTACATCATCTATTTGCACTTCTATTTCTTTTACTGTTTCATAAAGTGAGTTTACTGTTTCTTGCTGTGTGAATAATTTTTGCTTTACTTGAGCAATTTGCTCGTAGTCGATTTCGCCTTCTGTGATGTTTTGAAGACTGTCAAGTTCTTGTGTTAGGGCATCAAGAGTTTCTTTTTCACTTAACCAATCACTGATTTGTGTATGTCTTAAATTACAGCAAGCACAAGCTTCATCTAATAAGTCGATAGCTTTATCAGGCAAAAACCTATCTGTAATATATCTCTCACTCATTCTAACAGTTAAATCAACTATATTTTGAGGAACTTTTACATGATGATATTCTTCGTAGTAGTCTTTTATTCCTTTAATAATATCAATAGTATCAGAAATTGATGGCTCTTCTACTTTTACAGGTTGGAATCTTCTTTCTAAGGCTGAATCTTTTTCAATAAACTTTCTATATTCTGAAAAAGTAGTAGCACCTATAACTTGGATTTCACCTCTTGAAAGTGCCGGCTTTAATATGTTGCCTGCATTCATAGCACCCTCTGAGTCACCTGCTCCTGTGATTGTGTGGATTTCATCTATAAATAAAATTATATTGCCATTTGATTTTACTTCGCTAATTAAGCTTTTTACTCTTGATTCAAACTGCCCTCTAAATTGAGTGCCAGCTACAAGATTTGTCATATTAACAAGATAAATCTCTTTATTTTTTAACTTTTGAGGTACATCGCCTGTACTTATTCTTAAAGCTATCCCCTCTGCTATCGCTGTTTTACCAACGCCAGCTTCACCTATTAGGCAAGGGTTATTTTTTTGTCTTCTTGATAAAATTTGAATAGCACGATAGATTTCATCATTTCTTCCTATTACTCTATCTATTTCGCCCGTTCTTGCTTTGTCTGTTAAGTTTTCACAATACTGGTCTAAGAATTTTCTTTTTTGTTTTCTTTTTTTCTTGTCTTTTGTATCTTCTTCGCTACCGGATACTGGAATAGTAGATGAGCCACCTACTTCAAAATCATCTTCATCTTCTTCATCATCTTCATTAGAAAATCCGCCGAGCATTTCATTCATATTTAAAGATTCCATATCTTCGTCTTGCATAAAATCGCTGAATTTTTCTTCCATTGCCTTTAGCTCTTTTTCGCCTATACCCATTTGCTTCATCATATCATCTACAGGCTGTATATTTAATTCTTTTGCGCAAGACAGACAATACCCTGTGCTTTTCTTTTCACCATTTTCAATGGTTTGCACATATATCATCGCCGGGCGCTTTTTGCATCTTTCACATAACATAAGTTTTTCTCCTTTATATTGCTGTTGTTATAAATGTCATAACTGCATTTATTATATAGCTACCTTCTATAAAATTAGTTTTCAAGAAAGTAAAATCAAATAATGTAGCCAAAACAAATATTACAAATATCGCTAAGACTGAGTTTATCGCACCGATAACACAGCCAATTGCTAAACCAAATAATTTATTAAAAGCTCCTATAACAGGAATTTTATTTACTATTTTTAAACTTTCAACTATAGCTTTTAAAATAATTCTTAAAATAATAAAGAATATTATAAATAAGATTATCGCCATAAATGTTTCTATTACAGGTTGAATAACTGTATCAGTAAATAAATTTACGCCCTCTAAAGTAGGCATAATTGATTGCATATCAGCATTTTGTAAGGCTGGCTCTATAAAAAACCTTAAAAATTCTGTATTAGTATTTTTCATAAATTCATTTGCTACTACTGTAATGTCCACTTCGCTTGTAAGCGTATTTAATGAGGCATACACAGTATTTACTATTCTTTCTTGTAAGAATCTATCAAATATTAAAGTTGCCGTATACACACTTGCAAAATAAGAAGCTATTAAACTACCTATACTCGCTACAAAGTTTACAGAAGACGAAGCAAAGCCCTTACTATATCCTTGTAAAATGCAAAATAGCATAAGTGCTATTATTAAAATATCTCCTATCACTATATCCCTCCAAATTATTTTTTATTTTCTATTTTGAAAATCTCTTGTGAAGTAATCACTAAAGGCGCTGTAAAATCTACTAAGAATTTTTGATTAGTATTCGCCTGCGTTTCGTTTAATAATTCGCCATCAAAATTATATTCATAAATAGCTTTTTCACCTAAAAGGTAAATTCTTGAATTTTGTATTAATACATCTTTAACCGTATCTTGTATATCTATTGATATAACAGATTCTAAGTTCTGTGTCAATAGGTTAATTGTACTTTTAGTATTAACATCGTATGAACCTTTAGAAATTAATATATAAGGCTCATCAAAATATGCTGATAATATATTTGTATCTGTCAGTAAAATCTCTTGAGTTTTTTCTTGAGTTTCTAAGTTGTAAGTTTGTATTCCATTTTGAAAAATTAAAATCGCCGTATCATCATAAACATTTATTTCTAAAGGATAGCCTTCACAAGAAATACTAAAAAGTTCTTGCTTATTATCAATGTCTATAACAAAAACATCGCTTTTAAGTATACCTGCGTTTGAAGTTAGGGTTGTTACTAATAAGTACTTATCATCATCGCTGATATAAGAATAGCTGGGATAGCCTTTAGCGCAGTACCATATAAACTGCTCTTCTAATAAATAATTATACACACTCACTTGAGCGTTATGCGTTAAACTTTCAGTAGTTACTGCTATTGTATTATTTTGCGAAATAGTCGCTGATGTTATTCTATTCTTTGTTTGTATAGAATATAATACCTCACTCGCATTTAGCACTTTAAAAACAGTTTGAGTAGGGTTGTATAACAAAATCCTACTGTGTGAAGTGTCCATAATTGGATTTTGCATCGCATGAGGATAACTAAATACTTCTTTTGCTGTAGGAGAGTAAATTTTAACTTCATCCCTGTCTATAACACATAATGCATTATAAGTAGTCTTTACTTGCTCAACGCTTGAAAAATCATCTTCTAAAGGAAAGCCTTCACCGAAAGAAAAAAACACACCCATATTACTTAAAAAATCTCCAAAGTATGCAAGAGGAGGCGCATATAGGCCTGTAAAGTATAAAATACATGCTGATAATAAAACAGCCCATACCACTCTAAAAAAAGAGTTTTTAAATAGGGTTTGTTTATTTTTTTGCACTAAGTCTTTATTTTCTTTATTTATCCCTTTCATTTTTTTCCTTTCGCTGTTATTTGCCTTAAGATATTATATCACTATTTTGTGAAATAATTGTGCTTTTAGTATTCTACGCCGGTTAAAAACAAGCCTTTAGCCGGAGCTGTGTTGCCAGCATTCATCCTATTTTTTGAATTGATTATTTCTTTTACATCTTCTGGATTTATCTTTAAGGCCCCCACTTTTATTAAAGTGCCTGCCATAATTCTCACCATATTATATAAATAACCATTCGCTGAAATTTTAAATATTATCATATCATCGCATTTTTCAACCTTTGCAAAAAACACTTCTCTAACACAGTCGGTTATATCTGATTTTTGCGACATAAACGCTTTGAAATCATGCTCGCCTTCAAAATATTTTGCTGCTTCTTGCATTTTTTTTACATCTAATTTATAGGGTACTTTAAAATAATACTTGCTATTAAAGGCATCATCTATATGGCTATTTTTAATATAGTAGGTGTACTCTTTTGAAACGCTACTATACCTTGCGTGAAAATCATCACTCACTTCTTTTGCGCTTATCACCCTTATATCAATAGGCAAATTAGCATTTAAAGATAAGGGCAATTTTGATAAAGTTAAATCTTTATGAGTTGTAAAGCTTAAATAATAGCTTTTTGCATGTACGCCTGTATCTGTTCTTGAGCAACCTTTAATATCGGTTTTGTGGCCTAAAATTTTAATGAGCGCATCTTGAAAAACTTCAAAAACACTCACTGCATTATCTTGTAATTGCCAGCCGTGATAATTACTGCCATCAAAGGCAAGTTTTAATAGTACATTCAATTATATCACCCTATCAAATAAAAATCTTGTCGCAAAAATAAGACCGAAGAATGTAAAGCAGAACAAACAGCTTAATATATCTTGATTAGTTATTTTTAATTGTTTTAATCTTGTTCTTCCCTCGCCACCATTGTAACATCTACTTTCCATAGCAATAGCAAGCTCATCTGCTCTTTTAAAAGCTGAGATGAATAAAGGAATTAATATAGGCACTAACGCCTTTACTCTTTGTGTGAATGTGCCAGAGTCTAATAAGGCTCCCCTTGATTTTTGTGCATTTATTATTTTGTCAGTTTCTCCTACTAAAGTAGGGATGAATCTTAGTGCAATCGTCATCATCATCGCCATTTCGTGAGAAGGGAATTTTACTATTTCTAAAGGTTTCATCAGCCTTTCTAAAGCATCGGTTAAAGCTATTGGGCTTGTAGTGTATGTCAATAGAGAAGTTCCTGCTATTAATAATATAATTCTCGCTACCATAACTATACAAAAATTAACGCCTTCTATATAAATTTCAATTATCCAAAAGCTAATTAAAGGCACTTCACCTTTTATAAAAAATAAGTTTAATACCACTGTAAAAACGATTAGCGGCAGTATCGGTTTCATACTTTTAAATAGCATTTTTAAAGGAATTTTACTCATAGAAAAAGTAACGCCAACAAAAACAGTACTTAATAGTATCCCCCCAAAGTTAGTGCTTAAAAATAAAAATACTATAAAAGCTACAACTAACATTATCTTTAATCTTGGGTCTAATTTATGCACTGGGCTGTTGCCCGGAAAATGCTGACCTATTGTTATATCTTTAAGCATCTTTAGCCTCCTGTTGTGCTTTGTATTTTAAGAGTGTTTTCACAGCGTAAGGAATGGTATAAACATCAGTATCAATATCAAGGCCCATTTCTTTTAATTTTAAAAACACCTTTGTTATATCAGGGATACCAAGTCCCATATTGCTTAAATTTAAAGCATCTGTGAATATATTTTCAGTTTTATCAAAATTATAAATTTCGCCTTGTTGCATAACTATTACTTCATCCGCATAGTTTGCTATATCTTCCATCGAGTGAGAAACTAATATAACTGTGCTTTGTGTTTCCTCGTGGTATTTTTTAATTTGATCTAATATTTGCTGTCTGCCTTGAGGGTCAAGACCTGCACAAGGCTCATCTAATACTAATACTTTAGGCTTCATAGCAATTATTCCAGCTATTGCCACCCTTCTTTTTTGTCCGCCTGATAAATCAAAAGGTGATTTTTGTAGCATTTCATCACTTATCCCGCAAAACTTTGCAGCAAACTTTATTCTTTGGTCTATTTCTTCATCAGTAAGACCCATGTTTTTAGGCCCAAAGGCTATATCTCTATAACAGGTCTCTTCAAATAATTGATACTCAGGATATTGAAACACTAAGCCTACGCTAAATCTTACATCTCTTATGTTTTTATCGTTTGCCCAAATATCTTGCCCATCTAAATAAATTTTTCCTTCTTGTGGCTTTGTCAGCCCGTTAAAATGGCTGATAAGAGTTGATTTGCCACAGCCAGTATGACCAATAACTCCTACAAAGCTACCTTTTTTAATTTCAAGGTTTATATTATTTAAAGCCTTTGTCTGCCCTGGCATATTCATATTGTAAGTGTAAGAAAGATTTTCTACTTTTAATATTGACACTATCTTTCCCCCTTTAAAAAATCATATAATTGCTTTGCGCATTCATCTATTGAAATTGCCTTTGTTGATAAGTTATAACCATGCTTTGATAATTCAAAGGCTACTTCACTCGTTTGAGGCACATCTAAAGCTAAACTTTGAACCCAACTAACTTGTGAAAATATTTCAACAGGGCTTGCATCTTTTTCTATTTTACCCTCACTCATTACTATAACTCTATCAGCTTGGGCTGCTTCGTCCATGTAATGCGTTATTAATACAACGGTTATGCCAAAGTCTTTATTTAAGTGTTTTATCGTCTTCATAACCTGTCTTCTGCCTTCAGGGTCAAGCATTGCAGTAGGCTCATCTAAGACTATGCAGTCAGGGCGCATTGCTATAATGCCCGCTATTGCCACTCTTTGCTTTTGTCCACCTGAAAGGTTGTGAGGTGCTTTATCTTTATATTTTAAAACGCCAGTTTTATCCATAGCATCATCTATTCTGCTTCTTATTTCTAAAGGAGGTACTCCTAAATTTTCTAAAGCAAAGGCAACATCTTCTTCTACTACTGTTGCTACTATTTGGTTGTCTGGATTTTGAAAAACCATACCTACTTTTTGTCTTATATTTAAAACTTCCGTATCTGTTTTTGTACTTATTCCCTCGATTAAAACTTCGCCCTTATCTGGCACTAATATGGCATTAAAATGTTTTGCTAATGTAGATTTTCCACAGCCATTTGAGCCTAAAACAGCAACAAACTCACCTTTTTTTATTTCAAGGCTTACCCCATTTATCGCAAAAGGTGCATCGTTTGCATATCTAAAATATAAGTCTTTTACTTGTATCATTGTTTGCATTATTATAATCCTTCTCTTTTCCAAAACGCTGTACTGCCACAAGCAAGGGCATTGTTTGTTGAATTTACTACTAAGCCTATTTCATCGCAAGAAATACTGCCTTTATATTCTTTTTGTATAATTTCGCTAAGCATATACTCTATACTGCTCGGCGCAATTCCTGTTGTATAACTGTTTACTGTAAAAAATAAAGGTGTATCACTTAACACTTCTTTACAAAGTTTAATTAAGTCGTATATATTATCTTCTAACTTCCATACTTCGCCATCTGGGCCTCTGCCATAGCTTGGAGGGTCCATAATAATGGCATCGTATTTATTGCCTCTTTTAATTTCCCTTTTAACAAACTTTACGCAGTCATCTACTATCCAGCGAATAGGCGCATTTTCTAAATTAGACAGTTTTGCATTTTCTTTAGCCCATTGTACCATCCCTTTAGAGGCATCAACATGGCATACCTTCGCCCCTGCTTTTGCACAAGCTAAGGAAGCACCACCTGTATAGCTAAATAAGTTTAGCACATTCACTGGCTCTTTTTGTGTTTTAATTAGTTTTATATACTCATCCCAGTTTGTAGCCTGCTCTGGGAAAAGCCCTGTATGCTTAAAGCCTGTAGGGGATACTTTAAATTTTAAATCATCATAGGAGATAACCCACTGCTCTTTAAAATTCTTTTTATACTCCCAGCTACCGCCGCCTTTTTGTGAGCGATGATAGATTGCGTGTAAATCATCCCACTGTTTACTCTTTTTATCAAACTTCCATACTATCTGTGGGTCTGGCCTTGCTAAAATTATCCCGCCCCAATTTTCTAATCTATATCCGTCTGTTGCATCTA
Organism: uncultured Oscillospiraceae bacterium; assembly: GCA_964369975.1. Taxonomy (GTDB): domain Bacteria; phylum Bacillota; class Clostridia; order Oscillospirales; family Ruminococcaceae; genus RGIG3102. The sequence goes on along the minus strand of CAYJFZ010000012.1, from coordinate 10,968 downwards.
AAAGGCTGTAATCTTGCCATTTATTCTTTGCTCTCATATATTATATTTTTAATCTTTCTTTTATTTTGTCTACTATTTCGTTTGCGCATGAATTTATAGTAGCTTCATCTTCGCCCTCTACCATTACTCTTATTAAAGGCTCTGTACCACTTAAACGAACTAACACCCTACCATTGCCCATTAATTGTTGTTGTTTTGCTTCAATGAAGCCTTGGATGTATTCATCTGTTTTGTATAATTCTTTTTTCTCATTTGTTGTTTTAACATTTATTAATACCTGTGGGAATTTGGAATAACAGCTATTAAAATCGCTTACTTTTTTCTCATTTTTTTCTTTTGCAAAGTAGTTTAATAGAGCTATTGCTGTAAGCTGTCCATCGCCTGTTGTTGCGTGCTGTGTTAAAATAACATGGCCTGATTGCTCACCGCCTAAGCATAAATCTTTATTTAGCATTTCTTCTAAAACATACCTATCGCCAACGGCGGTAGTCAAGGTTTTAATTCCTCTTTTTTGCATGTGCTTAATAAAGCCTAAGTTTGACATTACTGTTACAACAGCTGTATCATTTACTAATTTATTTTCTTCTTTCATTCGAGTAGCTAAAATGGCAATGATTTTATCGCCATCTATTTCATCGCCTTTTTCATCAACAGCCAAACACCTATCAGCATCTCCATCAAAGGCTATACCACAGTCATAACCGCCTTCTTTTACTAATTTTGCTAAATTGTCTATATGAGTAGAACCGCAGTCTTTATTGATGTTTAGCCCATTTGGCTCATCGCCTATAAAATCAGCTTTTACATTTAATTGTGAAAACAGCTTCTTCGCTGTCATAGCCGCTGCACCGTTAGCGCAGTCAAATAAAACTTTCATACAAGATAAATCTTGATTTGCCGCTGTTTTTAAATGCTCTATATAATCATCAATAGCAGTATCGATGAATTTTATACTTCCTAAGTTTTCACCTGTTAAGTTTTTCATATTTTCGCTATTTTTAATTAAATCTTCAACTTTCATTTCAATGTCATCAGCTAATTTATAGCCGTTTGAGTTGAATATTTTTATTCCGTTAAATTCCATAGGGTTATGCGAAGCTGAAATCATAACACCTGCATCGCAAGAATATTTTTTTACTAAGTAAGCTATAGCAGGCGTTGGCACAACTGAGCAAAGAATAACATCAGCGCCAACGCTTAAAAGCCCAGCTGATATTGAAGCACTAATCATATCTTTTGATATCCTTGTGTCCATACCTATTAAAATTTTAGGCCTGTGTTTTAACTCACTTGTTAAAACTATAGCCGTTGCCCTACCTATATTGGTGCATAACTCAGGAGTTAATTCTGTCCCTGCTATACCTCTTATACCATCTGTTCCAAATAATTTAGCCATTAAAAATCTCCTTTATAAATCTTCTAAAGATTGTTGTTTAGTATTTGTATCTTGAATATTTAAATGCTTATATGCAAGCTGTGTACATACTCTGCCCCTTGGAGTCCTTGATAAAAAGCCGAGTTGCATTAAGTAAGGCTCGCATACATCTTCTAAAGTAATTGCTTCCTCGCCTATAACCGCTGCTAAGGTTTCAAGGCCTACTGGGCCTCCTTGATATGCTGTTATAATCGTTTTCATAACTGTTCTATCTAATGCGTCAAGGCCTAAGGAGTCTATATCCATTTTATCTAAAGATAATTGAGCTATACTTTTATCTATTATTCCATCGCCCTTTACCTGTGCAAAGTCACGGACTCTTTTTAGCAGTCTATTAGCTACACGAGGAGTACCTCTTGAACAAGTAGCCAAAGTTAAAGCGCCTTCTTCATCGCAGGCTATATCTAAAATGTTAGCTGAGCGCATTATAATTTTTGCAAGTTCTTCTTTTGTATACATCTCAAGTTTTAGTATAACGCCAAAGCGATCCCTTAAAGGGTTTGATAATTGACCTGCCCTTGTTGTAGCACCTATTAAAGTAAACTGTGGCAAGTTAATTCTTATAGACTGCGCCCCTGGGCCTTTACCTATAATAATATCTAAGGCAAAGTCCTCTAAAGCCGGATATAATACTTCTTCTATCTGTCTTGACATCCTATGGATTTCATCAATAAATAATACATCGCCATCTTCTAAGTTTGTTAATAGGGCTGCTAAGTCACCGGGTTTTTCAATAGCAGGTCCACTTGTGATTTTAATATTTGAGTCCATTTCATTTGCAATAACCCCCGCTAAGGTAGTTTTACCAAGACCGGGAGGGCCGTATAGCAAAATATGGTCCAAGCTTTCACCACGCATTTTTGCCGCTTGTAAGTAAACATTTAAGTTTTCTTTTAGTTTTTCTTGACCTATATATTCACTTAAAACTTTAGGGCGAAGAGAATTTTCATTATCCCTATCTTCGCTTAATTCAGAAGTCGTGATAAGCCTATCTTCATCTTGAAAAGAAATTTCATTCATTACAACTTACCTCCTGCCATAACTTTAAGTGCTTGTTTTATCAATTCTTGTGTATCTAAAGAGGCATCAAGTTTTGATATAGCTAAGGCTGCATCGCTTTGAGAATAGCCTAAAGAGACTAAGGCAGCTATCGCTTGTTGTAAACTTTGCCCCTGTGTATCTTGATGAGATATATCTTGAATGCTCACTCCTCCAATACTTACAGCATCGAATTTGCCTTTTAATTCAAGAACAATCCTTTTTGCAAGTTTTGGGCCTACACCTTGGGCTGCTGTAAAGCTTTTATCATCAGAGCTTTGAACAGCTAAGGCTATCCTATCGTAAGAAAGCACTGATAATATAGCAAGGCCTACCCTTGGACCTACTCCAGAAACCCCTGTTAATATTTTAAATGCTTTTTGCTCTTCTTTGCTTGAAAAACCGAAAAGCTGCATATCATCTTCTTTAACATTTAAGTAAGTAAAAATAGTCACTTCTTTTCCAATTGAGGGTAAAATTGAATGAACGGTAGAAGGAATAAACACTAAATATCCAACTCCATTTACATCAATAACTACTTCATCGAGTGATTTTTGCGCTACTTTACCAGTTAGGCTATATATCATCTTTTACCTCCTAAGGAATTTAATAATTTTGTTTTATATAAGTAGCCGTGACAAATCGCTAAAGCTAAGGCATCGGCTGTATCGTCTGGTTTTGGCGCTTTTTCAAGGCGAAGGATTATCTTCACCATTTCTTGCACCTGTTTTTTTAAGGCTTTTCCGTAGCCTGCTACTGACTGCTTTACTTGCAGTGGAGTGTATTCAAACACAGGTATATTATTTAGTTTTGCACATAAAAGGATTACTCCTCTTGCCTGCGCTACTTGAATTACTGTTTTTTGGTTTGTAGTAAAAAAAAGTTGCTCTATTGATAAAGCCTGTGGTTTTACTCTTTTTATCACTTCATCAAGGCTTGTATAAACCTGCTTTAACCTTTCCTCGAATTCATCTCCTGCCTTTGTTGTAATAGCTCCGAATTCAAGCGGATAAAACTTATTTTTTTCATATTCTACCACACCGTAGCCAACTATAGCATATCCAGGGTCTATACCCAAAATTCTCATTTTTTTCTCCTATAAATATAAATGTTCATTTTAAACACTTAAAAACAACTAATTATACCATATTTTACAATTCACTTCAACTTATTAACAAAATTTTCAAACTTAAATATTAAATTTATTTTATCGATATGCACAAAAGTATTAAGATTTTTTTATCTATTTTAACAAAGTGCTTGATTATATTGTGAAAACATAGTAAAATATATAATGTATGTGAATAGTATAAAGATTTACCCTTATACATAGGGTGTTTTTAGATAATATGGAGGAAGAATGGAAAGAAATAATAATTTAAGAAATATCGCTATTATTGCCCATGTTGACCATGGTAAAACAACTTTAGTTGACCAAATGCTAAAGCAAAGCGGTACTTTCAGAGAAAATCAAGTAGTTAATGAAAGAGTTATGGACTCAGGTGATATCGAAAGAGAAAGAGGTATCACAATTTTAGCAAAGAATGCTTCTTTTAGATATGATGATATTAAAGTAAATATTGTTGATACACCTGGACATGCTGATTTTGGTGGCGAAGTTGAGAGGGTATTAAAAATGGTTGATGGCGTTCTTTTATTAGTTGACGCTGCTGAAGGGCCTATGCCTCAAACTCGTTTCGTTTTAGAAAAAGCTTTAGCACAAGATTTATCTATCGTTATCGTTATCAATAAAATAGATAGACCAGATGCAAGAATAAAAGAAATTATAGATGAAATCTTACTTTTACTTTTAGACTTAGGTGCTACTGATGAACAATTAGACAGCCCTATGATATTTTGCTCAGGCAGAGAAGGTATTGCAAACTTTTCACCCGAAGCTCGTGGTGTAGACTTTAAGCCTATCTTTGATACAATTTTAGAATACATCCCAGGCCCAAAGGCAGATGAAGAAAAGCCTTTCTCAATGCTTATATCAAATGTTGATTACAACAGCTTTGTAGGTAGAACTGCCATTGGTAAAATCGAAACAGGCACAGCTAAAGTAGGACAAGATGTAATAGTATGTGACTGGAATGATGAAAGCGTTAAAAGAAGAGGTAGAATTACTGCTCTTTATGCTTTTGAGGGTACTGAAAGAGTGCCTGTAACTTCTGCTGTTGCTGGGGACATTGTTATCCTTTCAGGTATTGAAGAAGTTACTATCGGTAACACTTTATGCGACCCAAGCAATGTTCAAGCCATTGAGTTTATTGCTATTGATGAGCCAACAGTTGAGATGACTTTCGCTGTTAATGACTCACCTTTTGCAGGTAAAGAAGGCAAATTCGTAACTTCAAGACAAATCAGAGACAGACTTCATAAAGAATTATTAAAAGATGTAGCTTTAAAAGTTACTGATTCAACTCAAAGCGAGAGTTTTCAAGTTATGGGTAGAGGCGAAATGCATCTGTCTATATTAATTGAAAGTATGCGTCGTGAGGGTTATGAATTCCAAGTTTCTCCACCAAAAGTACTACTAAAAACAGATGAAAACGGCAACTTATTAGAGCCGTTTGAGCATGTAGTTGTAGATGTTCCTACTTCTTATCAAGGTAGTGTAATTGAAAAATTATCACAAAGAAAAGCAGAGCTTGTACAAATGGCACCGCAGGGTGAGACTCGTATGAGAATTGAATTTAAAATGCCTTCAAGAGGTCTTTTTGGATATAGAAGTGAATTTTTAACTGATACTAAGGGCGAGGGTGTTCTTAACACTATCTTTGATGGCTATAAAGGACATAAAGGTGAATTACCTGTTCGTTTATCAGGCTCTTTAATCTCATTTGAAAATGGCGAGTCTATAACTTACGGTTTATATAACGCCCAAGAAAGAGGCACCTTATTTATAGGGCCGGGCGAGGCTGTATATTCTGGAATGGTTGTTGGTGTTAGCCCAAAATCTGAGGATTTAGTTGTTAATGTTTGTAAAAGAAAGCAATTAACTAACACTCGTGCTTCTGGCTCTGATGATGCTTTAAGACTAATTCCGCATAAAAGAATGAGCCTTGAAGAATGCTTAGAATTTATAGCACCAGATGAGTTAGTTGAAATCACTCCACAATCTTTAAGAATTAGAAAAGCTATTTTAGATCATTCTCAAAGACAAAGAGCAAATAAAAAAGCAATTCAATAATTAAAACTAAGGGTTTATAACAATGACTTTATTTATAGGATTTTTTTGTATTATCGCTGGTATGTATCTTTTTAAAAAAGCAAGTGAGCTAAATAATAAATCCATAAAGCTACTGCTTAGAATTAACGCAGTTATTCTTATTTTGTTTGGAATAGTCATTCTCTTATAACTTGAAAAAAATTAAAAAGCTATGCAATATTGCATAGCTTTTTTTAGTTTATATTTTTTAGCATATCTTTTGGATTTAATATCCATATCATATGACTTGAGCCACTCGACCAATAGTTTTCTTTTATAAGAGTAGCAGTGCCAAACTTTTTTGTCCATATCTTTTGAGCTATATTATACCCACAATCAAAGGTGACTTCTTTTTCTCCTTTTAAAATTAATTCTTCTAAAACTTCTTTCATCAAGGCATCAATAACACCCTGCCTTTGACAATTTACATCTACTAAGGCACAGCCTATTTCAAATAAGCCTTTTGCTTTTCCTTCGCTTAAATCACTTATAAGTTTACTAACAGGAAAATACGCTAATGTACCTATTATTTTCTCATCTTTTTTTGCAACATAAAGACAAGGTGATTTATTATCATTTTTAACTGCAGTATTAAATAATGCTATTTTATCTGCTATCTCGTTTTTTAAGTCTTCATCGCTATCAATATCATTGATTTTATAAGTATAGTCTACCATTAAAGCAAAAAAGTTTTCTATCTCTTGTCTGTTTTCTTTTTTGCATTTTGTAATATTAATATTATCTATCATTAGTATATTCCTTTTCTTTTTATTGTATCATTTTATAATTTTTGTTTCAATAATGAAATTTCTTACATAAACTTATTGACAAACGCAAGTATTTAGCTTATTTTTAAAAGTAAGGAAGATTCAAAAGCATTATGCCAATTAGCTATGAGTATACTACTAAAGGGCATTAAAAATGGAGGATGAAATGATAAAAGTAAAAAACTTAAGCTACACTTATAAAAACTCAAACACTAAGGCTGTTGATGACATCAGCTTCGATTTAAAAAAAGGTGAAATTTTCGGATTTTTAGGCCCTTCTGGTGCAGGAAAATCAACTACACAAAAAATCTTAATAAAGCTACTTGATCAATACGCTGGCAGTGTTTGTATATTCGATAAAGACTTAAACGATTTAACCCATACTTTTTATGAATCTGTGGGTATCGGCTTTGAACTTCCAAACAACTACACAAAGCTTACTGCTGTTGAAAACTTAAATTTCTTTAAATCTTTTTATGAAAAAAGCGATGTTAATATTGATGATTTATTAAAAAGTGTCGGCTTGTATGAGCAAAGAAACGATAAGGTAGAAAACTTTTCAAAAGGTATGCAAGTTCGATTAAACTTTATACGAGCTTTGTTAAACGATGCTGATTTGCTTTTTTTTGATGAGCCGACTACAGGCTTAGACCCAGTTAACTCAAAAATAATTCAAGACATAATTTTAAAAGAAAAACAAAAAGGCAAAACTATCTTCATCACAACTCACTCAATGCAAGTAGCAGATAATTTATGCGATACTATCGCTTTTATTGTCGATGGTAAAATCGTAGAAACTGATACTCCCAAAAATTTAAAATTAAAATACGGCCAGCGAAACTTAATCGTTGAGTATCTTGATGAAAGTGATAACAACTTAAAAAAAGAATATAGCCTTGATACTTTTGGCACTAACGAAGAGTTTTTAAATATAATCAAAACATATAAAATAAAGACTATCCACTCCCAAGAAACTACTTTAGAAGATGTCTTTATAAAAGTTACCGGAAGGAGCTTAATATGAAGAGATTAAAAAAATTAATTTTATGGGATCTTAAGTTTCAATTAAAATATAATATCTTTTTAGCTGCTGTAATGATGGCGAGTTTATGGACTTTTATTGTATATATGCTTCCTAAATCCACTATGCCTATTGCCTTTCCAATAGTATTTATTACAGACTTTGCAGTCTGTGGATTTTTACTTTTAAGTGCAATGATATTTTTTGAAAAAGGGCAAAATTCACTGCAAGCCTTATTGACTACCCCTGTAAAAATAAGTGAGTATATTTTATCAAAAGTACTTAGTTTATCTTTTACTTTAACAGTGTTAGCCTTAATTTTATCTATCATAATTAGCTTTTTAAAAGATATTGAAACTAATCTTTTTTTTGCTGTACTTTCAGCTTTTATATCCTGCTCATTCTTTGTAATTGTAGGCTTAATCGCAAGCACTTTTTTTAAATCTTTTACTGATTTAATTTTGCCTATGGGTATATTTTTCGCCCTTGCTTTTGTGCCTTTTTTAAGCTATGTCAACTCGCCAAATTTAGATTTTTTAGATTATATTTTCTGGCTATTCCCAACTTACTATATGCTAAATTTAGTAAATGCAATAACTAAAGATTATTATTTAATCACTATTATAATGAGCACTATCGTAGTATTAGCTTTTGATTTTGTATTGTTTAAAGTAGCAGTTAATTTATTTGATAAAAAGATTATGGGAAGGGGTAATTAGTATGAATAAAAAATTAAATCACCTTATTTCTTCTCAAATTAAAATCATCGGCAGAGACAGTTTATTATTATTTTTAATCGTCTACCCCTTAATTTTAGCAGTTATAGGTAGGTTAATTATACCCATAATAGGTGAATCTTTAGCTAATATCAACATTAATATCAAAGAGCATTACCCAGCTTTAATGGTGTTTTTTGTAGTTATGAACCCTGTTATTTACGGTGCAATTATGGGCTTGATGCTATTAGACGAAAGAGAAAACAACACAGTTTTAGCCGTTAGGGTATTACCTATAAAATTCTCCTCTTACATCTTATCAAAATGCCTGTTTTTCACTGTGCTTTCAGTAATTAGCGGTATGATAGTAACTGTAGGCATTAACTTATATCCTGTGCCATTATTCGCGTCATTCTTAATTAATCTTGTATCGGCTTTAGGTGTAATTTTTGGTATGCTTTTAATTAATATTTTCTCTAAAAACAAGGTCGAAGGCTTTGCTACTTTAAAGATGAGCGGTTTCTTTTTAGTAATTCCTGTAGCTTCTTTTTACATCCCTGCACCTTTTAATTTTATAACAGGTCTTGCTCCTGCCTTTTGGCCCTCTTATGCCATTGCGCATTTTAGTGAATATTCCTCAATGAGTATAAATCCATATTTCTTTTTATTAATTGGACTTATATATATAATTACACTTTGTGTTTTTATGTATAAGATTTTAATGAAAAGGCTGTTCTTAAGATAGTTACAAAAAGATTTATAGTATTGAATTTTTATTAATTTAAAAGTCACCCACGATTATATTTTCGTAGGTGACTTTTAATTTTGTTTAATGTTAATATTTTATTAGATACACAATATCATTAATTTTATATTTGCTGAAGTAAAATATTTTATCATTAAAAATTTTTATATTGCAGTAAATTCTTTTAAGGCTAAAGTAGTAACTACAGAAATTTATATTGAAAATCCATTTTACTTAAAACGACTTAAAAAACACCTACAACTACAACCTTATCTTCATCATTTGCATTTTTATAAAACTCTTTTAATTTATCAAAACTCTCTCTGACTTCTTCTTTTAATACTCTATCATACCCTGTTTTATAGTCTTTTAAATTTGTGGGGTATAATTCGTTTTCAATAATTGTTTCTATACTTAAGTTAATAGTCTTATCATAGATATTAACTTCACTCAAAGTTTTAAAAATCGCCTTCACTTCGTCTTTTGTGTTGTAGGCTATATAGTCCTCACTATCGCTCAAAAAAGGTAAATTACCTATTATAAGGGCGCTCAAATCATTTAAGTCAGGCGGATTTAGAGCAGATTGACTTGTTAGTACAAAATGCAAAATGTCCCAGTATACATCTATGTCTATTTTTTGAGTTTTATTTTGCTTTACTATAAACTCACTTTTTAAACTTTGTTCTTGCAAGGATAGTAGGTATTCTAATTCTTCTTCATCTACGCTTATATAAACTGCTTTTATCTGCATTTTTATTCTCACTTTTTCAAATATAAATTCATACTAATTGAGTCAAAATAATCATTGTCGATTTTAAAGTATTTTTCAAAATGACCTACTTTTTCAAATCCGAATTTTTCATACAACTTAATAGCAAAGACATTATCAGCTCTAACGGTTAAATGGATTACTTCTATCACTTCATTTTTATTTGCAAATTTTATCACTTCTTCCATCATTTTAGTGCCGACACCAAGGCCCCAGTATTTTTTTAATACTGATATACCAAAGCCTACTTGATGTTGCATTCTTTTCCTTTGCGAGCCCGATAAAGATGCAATAGATACAATTTCGCCATCTATTAAGCCTATTAGCATAACGGAATTTATAGAGTTATTTGTATTGTTTATAAAGTCTTCTTCTTGCTTTATTGTCACTTCAAATTCATGTGGTGCTGCTGTTAAGTTTTCACTTTCACCATACACTGTTTTCATATACTCTATCACTTTTTCAGCATCACTAACTTCTGCCTTCCTTATTTGTATTTTAAGTGAATTTTTTAATTTTTTCATACTATACTCTTCCTTTTGTTTAGTCTTTATAGTTGTGGTATATTGTAAATGTACAAAATTAATTTAATTTAGTAATAGTTAGGGTTCCATCCGCATCCATTAATTGTTCATAATAAACAATATACACATATTCACCTTTCATAAGTGTTACTTCAAAATCAATTGGATATAACCCTCCAGAGGTATTGAAAAACTCTTCTTCGTTAAGGGTATTCAATGGATCTTTTAGTTCTTCAGAAATATAAATATCATACATAATAGCACTTTGAGTAGTTGAAGCTGTGGAGAATGTATATGTTCCATTCTCAAGAACATCTCCATCGAACTCATCTACTTCAATGGCAAATATATAATTCCCCTTACCATTGTATTCAATAGAAGTAGCATATCCAGTACTATTATCACTTTCGTCAGAAGTACTATTATTTGAGCACCCTGATAGTAATAATACAATAACCATTAACATTATTATAAATTTTGTTTTCATCCAAATATCCTTTAAATATAAAATAAATATTTATCATTAGAATAACATATATACTAATTTATTGCAATATATATTAAAAATGTTGCAGAAAGCGCTCTTGACCGTTCCGATTTTGTTAAACCGCAGGGGCAAACCTATGTGTTCGCCCCTTTGTTGTTCAAGTCCAACTGGTAAATAAAAAAGAGTGCGTTAGCACTCTCTTTAGGTATTTATCTTCAGTTGGACTTGCTTTTCTGCGGAAAAGCCACGGCGGTT
>CAYJFZ010000011.1:0-57832 GCA_964369975.1 uncultured Oscillospiraceae bacterium | reverse complement strand
AGGTAACAGTTGAAATGTCACCTTACGATTTAACAAAAGGGCGCATTACATGGCGTTCAAAATAAAAGACATGCATATATAAGGAGGTTGTAATTATGAAGGTAAAACCATCCGTTAAACCAATGTGCGAAAAATGCAAAATTATCAAACGCAAAGGTCGTGTAATGGTTATTTGCGCAAACCCAAAACATAAACAGCGTCAAGGCTAATAATTGACACTTAAAAATAACAGGAGGTACTGTATATGGCTCGTATATCAGGTGTTGACTTACCTAAAGAGAAGAGAGTTGAAGTTGCTTTAACTTACATTTTTGGTGTGGGTCTATCTACATCAAAAAAACTTATCGAAAAAGCTGGCGTAAGCCCAGATACTAGGATAAAAGACTTAACAGATGACGAAGTACAGGCAATAAGAGAGCAAATCGAAGCACAAAACGTAACAGTAGAAGGCGATTTAAGAAGACAGACAGCTTTAGATATTAAAAGATTAATTGAAATCGGTTGCTATAGAGGTGTAAGACACCGTAAAGGCTTACCAGTAAGAGGACAAAGATCAAAAACTAATGCAAGAACTCGTAAAGGTCCAAGAAGAACTGTTGCAAACAAAAAACAATAAGGAGGCACAAGATAAATGGCAGTTAAAAAAACAGCTACTCGCAAAAGAGTACATCGCAAAAATATTGAGCGCGGAGCAGCTCATATTCAGTCTACATTTAACAATACAATTGTTACAATTACTGATGTTCAAGGCAATGCAATTTCTTGGGCAAGTGCAGGCGGTCTTGGCTTTAGAGGCTCAAGACAAGCAACTCCATATGCTGCACAAATGGTTGCAGAAGCAGCAGCTAAAGCAGCTATGGAACACGGTTTAAAAACTGTGGAGGTATATGTAAAAGGACCAGGTCAAGGTAGAGAATCAGCAATAAGAGCTCTACAATCAGCTGGATTAGAAGTTAATATGATTAAGGATGTAACACCGATACCACATAACGGTTGCCGTCCACCAAAAAGAAGACGCGTTTAGGAGGATAACTAACAAATGGCTAAAAATAGATCACCTATTTTAAAAAGATGCAAAACGCTAGGTATTTCTCCTGCAGTGTTAGGCATTTACAAAGAAACTAAAAGAAACCCAAAACCTAATAGAAAAAAACAAAGCGAATATGGTATTCAGCTTAACGAAAAACAAAAAGTTAAATTCGTTTATGGTGTTTTAGAAAAACCTTTCAGAAAATACTATGAAAAAGCAGAAAAAGCACACGGTATTACCGGTGAAATCCTTTTAGAACTTTTAGAATTAAGACTTGATAGCGTTGTTTTTAGATTAGGCTTTGCTAATACAAGAAGAGAAGCAAGACAATTAGTAAATCACGGCCACTTCTTAGTAAATGGCTCAAAAGTAGATATACCATCATACTCACTAAAAGTGGGCGATGTAGTATCTATTTGTGACAAATCAAGACAAACTGTAAAATTCAAAACTCTTATCGAAGAAAAAGGCGACAAATTAACACCTTCATTCTTATCAAGAGAGAAATCATCATTTGAAGGTAAAGTAATTTCAAAACCTGTAAGAGCAGAATTAGACTTTGATGTTAATGAGCAACTTATAGTTGAGCTTTACTCAAAATAACCCACTCCGGCATCGGAAATGCATAAAGTTTAGCAGCCGTATTAGTTGTATAATTAGGAGGGTTTATATAAATGATAGAAATCGAAAAACCAAGAATAGAAACATCTACAGTATCCGAAGACGGGCATTATGGCAAATTTGTAGTAGAGCCTCTTGAAAGAGGCTTTGGTACAACTTTAGGAAATTCTTTAAGAAGAATTTTACTATCATCACTGCCAGGTGTTGCGGTTACTAGTATAAAAATCGATGGCGTTTTACATGAGTTTACTTATGTTAACGGTATCAAAGAAGATGTAACGGAAATAGTTTTAAATGTTAAAGGTATTTGCGCAAAACTCTTCAGTGATGAGGCAAAAACAGTTAGAATTAATGCTACTGGCCCTTGTGTTGTTACTGCAGCTTCAATCGAGGCTGACTCTGATATTGAAATCTTAAATCCGGATTGGTACATCGCTACTTTAAGCGAAGGCGCAAGCTTAATTATGGAGCTTACCTTTGATAGAGGTAGAGGTTATATTCCGGTTGATAAGACAAAGAAATCACAAGAATTTACAACACTTGGCGTATTGCCAATAGACAGTATTTTTACACCTGTATTAAAGGTTAATTATTCTGTTGAAAACACTCGTGTCGGTCAAATAACCGACTATGACAAACTAACTATTGAAGTTTGGACAAACGGCGTTATTAACGCAAATGAAGCGATGAGCATCGGCTCAAGAATCTTAATTGAACATTTAAATCTGTTCGTAGGATTATCAAACGATGTTGAATTGCCTAAGATGGTTGAAAAAGATGAGCAAACTCAAGAGAAAACTCTTGAAATGACTATCGAAGACCTTGACTTATCAGTTCGTTCATTTAACTGTTTAAAAAGAGCAGGTATTCACACTGTTGAAGACCTTGTTAATAAAACAGAAAGTGAAATGATGAAAGTTAGAAACTTAGGAAGAAAAAGCTTTGAAGAAGTTATGCACAAATTAGCTTCATTAGGATATAAATTCCCTAAAGAAGAAGAATAGTCCATTTTAAAGAAAAGGAGTGACTCATATGCCAGGAACAAGAAAACTCGGCAGAACAACAGACCACCGCAAAGCTATGCTAAGGGCTATGGTAACATTTTTACTTGAAAATGGTAAAATTGAAACTACAGTTACAAGAGCAAAAGAAGTAAGAGCGATGGCTGAAAAAATGATTACGCTGGGCAAAAAAGACACACTTCACGCAAAAAGACAAGTATATTCATATATTACTAAAAAAGAAGTGGCAAAAAAATTAACTGATGAAATCGCACCAAGCTACCAAGAACGCAACGGTGGATACACAAGAATAATTAAAATTGGCCCTCGTCGTGGAGATGCCGCAGAAATGGCAATCATTGAATTAGTATAAAATAATTAAATCCCCTTTTTAAGGGGATTTTTTATTTTAGTTTTACAAGAATGGTAAAGCCAAAATAAACAGACTAAAAAAATATAACTTAATAAAAATAATCAAAAATAAAAGTTGTATAGCTATTCCTATTTTTAATTTTTGTATACAAATTAATTTATGTATAAAATAAGAAATAAACTCTTAAAATTTGCAAAACAATAGATATTATGATATAATCAGTTAGAAAATTTATTAAAAGGATGATGGATATGAAAGTAGGAAAATTTGGTGTTTCGTATAAAGTATATGCGATGTTAGCCTTTGGATTAATGATAATTAACATACCTTATGCAATGCTAATTTTAGCACTTTTTGTTATGTTTGTAGATAGGGATGAATGGGCGCTTAGGATGATATCAAAGGCGCTAATTTTAGACTTTTTATTTTATTTAGCAAATTTAGCTATCATATTTCTTGGTAGCTTATTATTAGTAATACCATTTATTGGTATGCCGATTTTACTATTAACTGAAGTGTTGAACATTATAAGAATAGTAGTGGCTTTTTTATGTATATATCGCTTATCTAAAAACGAAGAGCCTAAGATATTAATAGTTGATGCCTTTGCTGATTGGCTAAGTAGATTGTTTTAACTTTACATTAAAGCGGGTAACACCGCTTTTTTTGTTTAAAGAAATTATTTAGTGTTAAAAATATTACAAACAAATAAAAAGTAGCCAGTTTGCTTTGATTTTTTTTATGTTTTGTAGTAAAATAATAGTAACTGTTTTACTTTGGAGGTAAAGATAATAATGAATAAAGCTTTGGATTATATTAAAAATTTAATAAGTTCTGCAAAAAATAAAGAAGTTAAAAGTATAGCGATATTAGCACTTAGTGCCATATTAGTTATTTTAGTTATAACAGCTATCGGCGTAAGCGTTTTATCGGCTGTGCAAAAAGCGAACTTAGAACAATTAGATGAAGATTACAATAAAGATGATATAGTAATAGATACAGAAATGCTCACAGGTACAGTTTTAGAATTAACAGAAAATGCAGGGCAAGAGTATATAGACTCAACGCTTTTTATAGGCGATAGCAACACTGTAAGAACAATGATGTATGGCCACACTACTTGGGATAATGTAGTAGCTGCTACCTCAATGGGTATACAACATGTTGCCGATTTAGAAATAGCTTTTTTTGAGGGCTATGATGAGGCATTAACAGTGCCACAGGCAGTAGAATTAATCCAGCCAGAAAGAGTTATTATAACTTATGGTACGAATAATACAATCGGCTGGTCAACACAAAGGTTTATACAAGAATATAAAAATTCGATTACCTTAATTCAAAAAGCATATCCTTATGCAGATATAATTATAAATGCAATACCTCCTATAGATTTAAGAAGAGAAAATCTTGAAGTTAATATGCAAACTATTGACTCATTTAATAAAGCCTTATCAGAGCTTTGCGAAGAATTAGGCGTTAAGTTTTTAAATTCATCAGAAGCTTTAAAAGATGAACAAACAGGCTTTGCTAAAACAGATTACACAATAGGCGATGGTATACATTTAAGCAAAACCGGTATGCAAGCCTTATTTGATTATATAATGACTCACGCATACATTACAGAAGATGATAGACCAAAGCCATTAAATGATGTTCCAAATAGAGAAGAAACACCGACAGGCATAATCAGCGAAGACCCACTTGCAGTAAGAGGGGCAAGGGTTAATATCTTCTTTGCGAGTAGCGATGCAAGTTTAGGCTCAGTTAGTGGTGAAGTAGAGCAAAGTGTAAAAAGAACTCTATCAACAGAAAGTGTAACAGCGCAAGCAAACTATGAAAACGGCGGTATCTTTATAGGCTGGAGCGTAGAAGTTGGCTCAATAGCAAATCCGGCTTCACCATCTTTAGTGTATACAGTGCCTGATATAGATGATAATGTTACTCAAATTACAGTTACTGCAAACTTTGCAAAAGTAAACTTAAATATACAAGCAAATAATTCAGCAGTAACAGAGCTTAACTTAGCACAAGGAGCAGTTGAGCAATTATTATTATCAGTTAGCAATCAAAACTATGAAAACAAAAAAATAATATGGGAAACTGATAATTCAGCAGTAGTAAGCGTAGAGCAAGATGGCGAAATAACAGCACAAAGCATAGGCTCAGCTACAATAACTGCAAAAATTGATGGAACTAATTTATCAGTTAGCTGTAAGGTGAATGTAAAGCAAGCACTAAGCTCAATTTCGATTAGTGGGGCAAGTGAAATGGCAACCTCACAAAGCACACAATTAAACCTTACACTTAACCCAACTGATGCCTTAGCAGATGCTTCATCAGCTAATTGGGCATCATCGGATTCTGAAATAGCAACTGTTTCAAGTACAGGTGTGGTCACTTCTACAGCAAAAGAAGGACAGGTAACAATCACTTGCACCTTATCCGGCGAAACTGCTCAACATGCCATTAAAGTAGTAGCTCCAAAACCTCTTGAAGGTATAAGCATAAACGGTAGTGAAACAATAGATATGCAAGAGGGTGATGAGCAAACTCTGAGCGTAGTATACAATCCCACTGACACAACAGGTGATAAGACTGTAGAATGGAAAAGTAGTGATACTTCGATAGTAACTGTAGATGCAAGCGGTAAAATTACAGCTATAAAAGAGGGAAGCGCTACAATAACAGCCACTGTAAAAGGCTTTACTGACACAGTTACTGTACAGGTGAGCAAAAAGCCGAATGTAGTAACTGGCGTTAATTTAGATAAAACTTCAATAACCTTAGACTATCAAAGCGGAGCTACCGATACAATAACGGCAACTGCTGTACTTCTTGACCCAGCAAGACCAGCTGAAGGGGATACAGCGCTTACATATTCATCAAACAGTGATTTTGTAACAGTTGATGGTAATGGCAATATAAGTATAGTAGCAGGCAAAACTCATACAGAGGCTACTATTACAGTAACTATAACAGCTACAATTAATGCAAAAACTGCCACATGCACCGTGAATTTAACAAACATCCCAATAACTCCAACACCACCACCAGAGCCAACAGACCCTCCAGCAGAAACACCATAAAAAATATTACACAAAAAAACAACGACGCTAAAATTTAAGCGCCGTTGTTTTAAGTTTATATAAGAAAGTAGATAATAGCTTTTGAGAGTACTTTTTTATTCCTTGATGAAAATAATTTGACTTTCTTTTTTAATAAATTATTATATAAAAATAATACTAAAAGCAAAAGTAGGGCGAGCAAATAAAATCTACACAAGTAAATATAAAACTTATCTCATAATATATGGATTAATGTTGCCAGTTTAAAATGCAAATCTTTATAAAGTTTGTAAATAAGTTGTGTAATTTATTAACTTTTTTTGAAATCTCTTTTTTAAAAATATAAAATATGGTATAATACAATATATAAAATAGACTTATTGAAAATATTAGAAGGGACCTTATGGACAAGCAATTCAATAGCGAAGATTATTCTATGATTGACTTTTTAGATAAAAAAGTAGTAATCAAATCAAAAGAAAACAATAGCTTTTTATTAGAATCAGTGGTCATTGAAGATAATAAGAGCTTGCGAAGTATACAAGTAAGAACAACAGATGCTCAAAAGTTAAAAAGAGAAAAAACAGTGTTTGTTTTATTTGTCGTTGATGAAATTCCCATACAGTTTGTAGGAAAAGTAAGAAGTGTGTATATAGATAATGCAGTTGAGATAGCTATTTCAAAAGGAGCAGTTTTGCGCCAAAGAAAATATACAAGGTTTACAGCTAAAATCCCCACTGTTATAAACAGTGTTTTCATTCAAGGCCAAGAAGTATTTTTTAATAAAGAAATTGATGCCTTAATAGCAGATTTAAGTGCAGAAGGCTTAGCTGTAGAAGCGCCCCCTTTAGTATTTGAAAGAGGGGATATAATAAGATTAAAATATTCATTAAATAATCAAGAGGAAGTAGAATATATGTATGAGGTTATGAGAGTTAGCCCTATAAATGTAGACACTTCAAGCTATGGCTGCAAAATAGCGAGTATATAAAGGAGAAGGTATGTCAGAATTTACACCTGGGCTAAAAAGCATATCAATGGACTATCTGTATATTGATATGCCGATTAACGATACAATTTATAATCACACAGGAAAAGTCGTCCTTTTAGCACAGGGCGAAGTTTTAACACAAATAAAGTTTGAAAGACTAAAAAAGTTTAATACTGAAAATAATTCAATTAGAGTTTCAAATGCTACTTATGAAAAACTAATCCAAAGGCATAATCTTTTAAATAAGGTAGAAGAAAAAGAAGAAGAGCCACCTAAAAAAATAATCAATAAATTTTATACGCATACAAAAGGCTATGTTAAGCTAACGAGCAGTGTGGGCGAATTTATAAACGATGTTAAAAATAAAGAAGTTATAACATTTGAAGATGTTAATACTTTGCAAAAAAACGCAGTAGAAAAATTAAAAGAAATAGGCACTCAAGATATACTAAAAAGTGTAAATATGCCAAGGCCTATGCACGAAGAATTAGAAGTGCATTCTACAAATGTGAGTGTTTTGAATGGCTTGTTTGCTCGCTGGCTTTACTTAAAAGAGTACCAAGTAAGGGATTTAATTTTAATAGGTTTGTTGCACGATATAGGCAAAACAAAGATCCCTAAAGAAATATTAGATGCACCAAGAAAACTAACTAAAGAAGAATTTGAAATTATAAAACTGCATCCTGTTTATTCTTATGATTTATTAACAAAGGATAGTGAGAATTTTAGCGAGGCTGTTTTAAGAGGTGTTCGCCACCACCATGAAAAAATAAATGGCGAGGGCTATCCCGATGCCTTAAAAGGAAATGAGATAGACCTATTCTCAAAAATAACAGCGATAACAGATGTGTATGATGCACTGACCTCAAAAAGGGTTTATAAGGATGAATATACCCCTTTTGAAGTTTGCGATATTATGCTCAATGACTTCTCAAACAGCTTTGATAGCGATTTAGCAAAGTTATTTATTCAAAATATAAGTGCAAGTTTAGCAGGCTCAAATGTTTTGATGAATGATAAAAGTATTGCCGTAATTAAAAGGGTACTGCCTTTAGATATAAAATATCCTATTGTGCAAGTAGGGGAAAAGTTTGTAATGTGTAGTAGCGAGTTTTATCCTGTAAAATTATTAAACAATTAAAAAAACAGATAGTTTAAAACTATCTGTTTTTTATTTAATTATAAAGGTTTTGCTATCATTTTATCGCCCTGTATACCGATTAGTTCAATATTTACAATCTCGCCTTTTTTATAGCCTGTATCCTTTAATAATACAGGGATGTATCTTGTAGTATAGCCGGTAAAATAGCCGTCTTTTGTCTTTTTTTCAAGTAGCACATTGTCATGAAAGCCAATAAAGTCTTGCATTATTTTTTGTCTAACTTGATTGCTTTTAAAAGTCATGGTTTTATTTCTGTCTTGCTTTATGTTTTCAGGGATTTGATTGTCCATACTAAAGGCGGTAGTGCCTTCTCTTTTTGAATAAGAAAAAACATGCACTTTTAAAAACTGGCATTTTTGCATATATCTTACACTTTGCAGGAAATCTTCTTCGCTTTCGTTTGGAAAGCCTACTATAATATCAGTAGTAAAAGATGGCTTTGTAAAATATTCATTAATAACAGCTAATTTTTTTGAAAAAAATTCAGTGTCATACAGCCTGTTCATTTCCTTTAAAGTTTTATCACAGCCACTTTGTAAAGATAGATGAAAATGCGCACAAAACTTTTCAAGCTTACTTAGTCTATAAAGCATTTCATCAGTGAATAAGTCTATTTCAAGTGAGCCTATTCTTATTCTTTCAATGCCTTCTATTTCACTTAAATTTTCAACTACATCACAGATGTTATTGCCTAAATCTTGACCATAGCAAGAAATATTTACTCCTGTCAATACAATTTCATTATGTGAAAGGGCTAATTTTTCAGCTTGTTGTCTTATATTTTCAATAGTCCTACTTCTAACCTTACCCCTTGCTTTTGGGATTATGCAAAAAGCACAGTTTCTACTACAGCCATCTTGCACTTTTAAAAATGCCCTCGTGTGTAAAGAATCTTTTGCTAAAGGCAGTTCTTCAAAGCTATTTAATTCATCGTATGAAGGGATGTCAATATGTCTTTTTTTAGTTTTTATAAACTCAGTTACTAAATTATAAATTTCGCCCTTATTTTTAGTGCCTATTATAATATCAGCATTATTAACTTCCATAGCTTTTTGTGGAAAAGCCTGAGGCATACAGCCACATAATACAATAACGCTATCCTTATTTTCATTTCTTTTTTTATTTATCCACTGTATACTTTTTTTATCTCCGCTTAAAGTCACAGTACAGCTATTTACTATGTAAACATCGGCTACTTCACTATCTTTTGCAATACTGCAGCCGTTGTTTTTAAATATCTCTATCATAGCGGCTGTCTCTTGCTGGTTTACCTTACAGCCTAAAGTTAAAAAACAAACTTTCATCTATACCTCTTTAGTTTTATATTGTCATAATATTATATCAAATATTTTTTAAAATAACAATAAGTTTAATAATATTATCATTTTTATCATAAGATATATAAAGTGAAAATTAATACTCTAAAATTCAAGGAGAATATTATGAAGAAAATAATATGTGTTTTTTTAAGTTTTGCTATTTTTTTCTCTTTTTGCACAACTGCTTATGCACAAAGAGAATTAATACCAGAAGATACCTCTATTTACGAAAACGAGGCCGTGAATGTTTTTAATCCTGTGATAATCGAGGCTATGGCAAATGCCGATAGCTACATAGAAAAAATAGCAACTCCCAGTGATTTTGATTTGCAGTGCACAAACGCCATATTAATAGAAACTTCAACAGGTCAGGTATTGTATGAAAAAAATGCTGATGA
Organism: uncultured Oscillospiraceae bacterium; assembly: GCA_964369975.1. Taxonomy (GTDB): domain Bacteria; phylum Bacillota; class Clostridia; order Oscillospirales; family Ruminococcaceae; genus RGIG3102. The sequence goes on along the minus strand of CAYJFZ010000011.1, from coordinate 47,872 downwards.
GCAAGTGGCTATAGCCTCAATTACTAAAGTGATGACAATGCTTTTAGTAATTGAGCAACTAAAGAGTGGAAAATTTACTCTTTCTGATATTGTGCCAATATCAAATCACGCCTTTTCTATGGGTGGGAGTCAAATTTGGCTTGAGCCGGGTGAAGTGTTTACAGTTGATGAGTTATTAAAAGCTGTGGCTGTTTCATCAGCAAATGATGCAGCGGTCGCCCTTGCAGAATTTGTTGCTGGAAGTGAAGAAGCCTTTTGCGGGATGATGAATGAAAGAGCAAGACAGCTTGGGATGAATAATACAAACTTTGTGAATGCCTGTGGCCTTGATGCACAGGGGCATTATTCCACAGCGAGAGATGTAAGCATTATGGCGAGTGAATTAATAAAGCATCCTGAGATTTTTGAGTATACAACAATATGGGTGGATTATTTAAGAGATGGTGAAACTCAAATAGTTAATACTAATAAACTACTGCAATCCTATCCAGGGATAACTGGGCTTAAAACAGGCACAACGAGTGGGGCAGGAGTATGCCTTACTGCCTCTGCTGTAAGGGACGGAATGTCGCTTATAAGTGTTGTACTGGGCTCGAATAGCAGTCAAGAAAGATTTTCAGCAAGTAAAAAGCTACTTGACTTTGGTTTTACTAACTTTGAAACAAAGCCTTTTCCAGATACAAGTAATATACCTTTACAAGTAGATACTAAGAATGCATTAAATCAAACTGTAGGCATTGAATTTAGTGTACCGCAGAATTTATTATTTGTAAAAGCAAGCACTTCAAACTTAAGCTACCAAGTGGATTTAGCTTCTTATATTCAAGCACCTATGCAAAAAGGGATGAAAGTGGGAAGTATATCTTTATACACAGAAACTGAAAAAATAGGAGAGTATGATATAGTCCTAAGTGAAGATGTTGAAAAAATGGATTTTTCTAATGCTTTGGCACTTTTAACAAAGTACATAGGGCAGATGTAATCAATATGCTAAAAGTGGCAAAATGAGTTGACATACATTCTTAAATTAGTGTATTATAAATGTATAAATAGAAATGAATAGAAAAGTAGAGGGATGCTTATGGCTGTAAAATTTAATGGTAAATACTTAAAAAAATTCATAAGCGATGAAGAATTTAATAATATATATACAACAATTGAGCTGTGCCACGATATCCTGCACGAAAAAAAAGGTGCTGGGAGTGATTATTTGGGCTGGCTCAATTTGCCTTTTGATTACGATAAAGAAGAATTTGATAGGATAAAAAAAGCTGCACAAAAAATTAAAAATGATAGCGATGTATTAATAGTTATCGGTATAGGTGGCTCATATCTTGGTGCAAGGGCTGCGATAGAATTTTTAGGTAGCGTTTATTATAATAATTTAGATGAAAATAAATTAAAAGTGTATTTTGTGGGAAATAACATAAGTCCATCATATTTAAATAATATTCTTAAAGTATGCGAGGGGAAAAGAGTTAGTGTTAATGTTATCTCAAAATCTGGCACGACTACAGAGCCAGCCTTAGCTTTTAGAGTATTTAAAAAGTATATGGAAGAAAAATACACAAAAGAAGGTGCAAAACAAAGAATTTATGCAACTACTGATAAAAATAAAGGTACTTTAAAGTCCTTAGCAGATTTAGAAGGGTATGAGAAATTTTGTATTCCTGATGATGTAGGTGGAAGATTTTCTGTTTTAACTGCTGTTGGCTTACTGCCAATTGCAGCAGCAGGCTTTAGTATTGATGAATTAATGAAGGGCGCACAAAAAGCAACCGAAGATTTTAATGAAAATAAAGTAAACGATTGCTATAACTATGCAGCGGCAAGAAATATTCTATATAGAAAAGGCAAGACAACAGAAATAATGGCAAGCTATGAGCCTGATTTTACTATGATGAATGAATGGTTTAAACAGCTCTATGGCGAAAGTGAGGGTAAAGACCAAAAAGGTATTTTCCCAGCGAGCGTTATTTTTTCAACGGATTTACATTCAATGGGCCAGTTTATCCAAGATGGACAAAGAAACATTTTTGAGACTGTAGTTGAATTTAAAAATCATAAAGAAGATTTGTTTATTGACTTATCAAAAGAAAATTTTGATGGCTTAAACTTCTTAGCAAATCAAAATATGTCAAAGATAAATCAAAAGGCAATGCAAGGTACTATCTTAGCGCACACCGATGGGAATGTTCCTAATATCGTATTATCCTTAGAAGAAAAAAATGAGTACACCTTAGGCTATTTAATATACTTTTTTGAAAAAGCTTGTGCAATTTCAGGCTACCTTTTAGGAGTAAATCCTTTTAATCAGCCGGGAGTTGAAGCTTATAAAGAGAATATGTTTGCCCTTTTAGGTAAAGAAGGCTTTGAGGAAAAAAGAAAGCAATTAGAAGAAAAATTAAATGATTAAATTTAATATAAAAAATTTTGGAGGTAAAGATTATGATTAAATTAATAGTAGGTACAAAAGGTAGCGGCAAAACAAAAAAAATAGTTGAGCTTGTAAACGAAAGTGTACAAGAGATGAAAGGTAGCGTTGTATTTATTGAAAAATCAATGGAATACACATACAACATCTCTACAGCTATAAGAGTTATGGAATTAAATGAATATTCAATCGATAGCTATGATAAGTTTTACGGATTTTTCTGTGGCGTATTAGCAGGCAACTACGATATTGAAAAAATCTTTATGGATGGTATTTTAAGAGTAGGTAACAGCGACCTTGAAGGCTTTGGCAATTTACTTTCTAAAATAGATGAATTAACTCCAAATATCGAAGTTACTTTTACTGTTTCAGCAGCAGTTGAAACTCTACCTTTATCAGTAAGCAAGTATTTATAATTACATAATTAACTAAAAAGGCAGGTTTTGCTTCATTATAAGCAAAATGCTGTCTTTTTAATTAAAAAAAACTTGACAAAAGCAGTAAAGATATATATAATGTTTAAGTAACCTAAAGAGGTGCTTTATGTTAATTAATTTAAAAGATGTTTTCACAAAAAATGAAAACGAAAAACAGCTTAAATTTTCTTTTGATTTATCAGAAGAAAATGTGAACCCAGATGCAATATTTATTTCTCCTGTTAGCGTACAAGTAAACTTAGTGCAAGACAGGCAAATAACTGTATCTCTTTTAATTAAAGCAAGAGCCGAGTGTACTTGTGCAAGATGTTTAAAGCTGTTTTTAAAAGATTTTGATGTTTTGCAAGAATTTGTAATATCTTCTTCGATGCTCACACATCTTATGGAGGAAATTCCAATAAGCAGCGATATGACACTTGACATAAAACAACTCGTAATACAGGAACTATCACTGGAAATTCCTCAGGTCTTAGTCTGTAGTGATGATTGTAAAGGTCTTTGCCCTATATGTGCAAGGCCAAAAGAAGAAAATTGCGATTGTAACACAGAAGTTATAGACCCAAGGCTTGCAGTCTTAAAACAACTACTAAGTGAAGAAAACGACGATTAGAGGAGGTGCTTATAGATGGCAGTACCAAAAAGGAAAGTATCAAAAGCAAGAAGAGACAAGAGAAGGTCAAATGTTTGGAAATTGTCTGCACCAGCTTTTGTAAAATGTACACAATGTGGAGAATTAACATTACCACATAAAGTATGTAAAGCATGTGGATACTACAAAGGTAGAGCAGTAATTGTAAAAGAAGCTTAATTTTACAACTAAAACGAGGGATGGTATTTTGCTATCCCTTTTTTATTTAGTGGAATTTATTTTTTAAATATGGTATAATTATATAAATATAATAGGAGGGAAGCGTTATGGCTATTATAGTAAATGATGTTAAAAAAAATTCTTTAGCTTATAAAGCGAATATACAAAAGCAAGATGAAATTATTAGCATTAATGGTAATGAAGTGTTTGATGTGTTAGATTTAATGTTTTTCTCCACAGAAATGAAATTACAATTAGTAATAAAAAGACAAAATTCTACAATAAATATAGAAATTCAAAAAGACGATGAATATACAGACTTAGGTCTTGATTTTAAAACTTATTTAATAGATGAGCAACATTTTTGCAAAAATAAATGCGTGTTTTGCTTTGTTGACCAGTTGCCAAAAGGCTTAAGAGAAAGCTTGTATTTTAAAGATGATGATGAAAGATTATCATTTTTATTTGGAAATTATATCACTTTAACAAACCTTTCGCAAAGGGAAAAAGAAAGAATAAAACTTTTAAAAATTTCGCCTATTAATATCTCTGTTCACACAACGAATGAAGATTTAAGAGTTAGGATGATGAAAAACAAAAAAGCAGGCGAAATCAATGAAATAATGAAAGAGTTTAGCGATAGTGGGATAACAATGAACACTCAAATAGTTCTTTGCAGAAACTTAAACGATGGCAAAGAATTAGAAAAAACTATTAAAGATTTGCAAAGTTTATACCCTTCTGTGCAGAGCGTGGCGATAGTGCCAATAGGCATAACAAGGTATAGAGAAAACTTAGAAAAATTAGAAGTTTTTGATGAAAAAACAGCTGGCGAAGTAATAGATAAAGTAGAAGAATTAACTAAAGACTTTAATGAAAAACACGGCAAAAGAATAACTTATTTATCAGATGAATTCTTCTTTTTAGCAAAAAGAGAAATTCCTGATACAAAGTACTACGGCGATTTTGCGCAAATAGAAAATGGCGTAGGGATGACAAGGCAGTTTTTAGATGGCTTTTTTGATGAAGTAGACTACTTAGGCCTTGAAAATAAAAAGGTAATAGCAGATATTGCAACAGGTATGGCGATGTATCCTTTACTAAAGGATGTTTTTGCAAAAATTAATAAAGATTACCCAGAAATCAATGTAAAGGTACACGGAATTAAAAATGACTTTTTCGGAGGTAATGTATGGGTTACAGGGCTGATAGTAGCTAAAGATTTAATAAATCAATTAGAGGGCAATTTAATCAGCGATACCTTGTATTTATGTGATGATATGCTAAGGAGTGAAAAAGATTTATTCTTAGATGATAAAACACCTAAAGATGTGCAAACAGCACTAAAAGTTAAAACGAAATTTTATAAAAACGATGGATATTCTTTAGCACAAGAATTATTTACACAATAAAGGAGGGATAATGTATGGCAAAACCGATTGTGGCAATTGTCGGCAGACCAAATGTAGGCAAAAGCACATTATTTAATAAATTAGTCGGGGCAAGAATTAGTATTATTGAAGACACCCCAGGCGTTACAAGGGATAGAATTTATGCACAGGCCTCATGGCTTGATAAAGAGTTTTTACTAATTGATACCGGTGGTATTGAGATGGTAAACGATGATAGTATTTTAAAACATATAAGACAGCAAGCGCAAATTGCTATTGATACAGCAGATGTTATTTTATTTGTAACAGATATTAAAAGTGGGGTAACGGCTACTGACTATGAAGTATCGACAATGCTTTTAAGAAGTGGTAAACCTACAGTTTTAGTAGTGAATAAATGCGATACCGTAGGAAGGGTCCCAGATGATATTTATGACTTTTACTCCTTAGGTATAGGCGAGCCTTTTCCTGTTTCATCAGTACACGGTCACGGCACAGGCGATATTTTAGATGAATGCTTTAAGCATATAAATTACTCACAAGAAGACGAAGATGAGGATGAGGATATTTCTGTTGCTATAATAGGAAGACCTAATGTAGGCAAATCAAGCCTTGTTAATAAAATTTTAGGTCAAGATAGGATGATAGTAAGAGATGAAAGCGGCACTACCCGTGATGCAGTCGATGCCTTTATTGAAAATAAACATGGTAAATTTATTATCACTGATACAGCTGGTATGAGAAAAAGGGGCAATGTTGATGAGGGTATAGAAAGGTATGCTGTTATAAGAGCTTTAGCAGCAGTTGAAAGAAGTAAGGTTTGCGTTATTATGATTGATGCAACTCAAGGCTTTGTTGAACAAGACTCTAAAATAGCAGGCTTTGCACACGAGCAAGGCAAGGCTTGTATTATAGCTGTTAATAAATGGGATGCAGTAGAAAAAAATGATAAAACAATGGAGCTTATGCGAAAAAAACTAATGCAAGACTTTAGCTTTATGTCTTATGCACCTATTATATTTATTTCAGCTCAAACAGGACAAAGAATAGATAGATTATTTGAGCTTATAAAATTTGTAGATGAGCAAAACTCATTTAGAACAACAACAGGTGTATTAAATGATATATTAGCAAGGGCTACAGCGAGAGTTCAACCGCCAAGTGATAAAGGTAAAAGACTTAAAATTTACTACATCACACAGATTTCGACAAGACCACCGACTTTCGTTGTGTTTTGCAACAAAAAGGAATTGTTCCATTTTTCTTATCAGCGATATATTGAAAATCAAATTAGGGAAGTTTTCGGTTTAGAGGGAACACCTATGAAATTAATTATTAGGCAAAGAGGAGAAGACTAATGACTGATTTATTTATTGTGTTTTTAATAGGGTATTTTATGGGGGCTTTAAGTTTTGCTATTATTATTAGTAAAACCATTTACAAGCAAGATATTCGTACCTTTGGCTCAGGTAATGCAGGTATGACTAATATGCTAAGAACTTTTGGCAAAAAAGCAGCGGCGATGACTATAACAGGCGATGCCTTAAAGGGCACTTTTGCAGTTATGCTATCAAGATTATATTTACAGGATTACAGAATGATTGAATCTTTAAATTTATTTTCTTTTGAAGTGAGTGGGCAGTTTGTTTTTGAACTTGGCTTATATATAACAGTTATAGGCTGTGTAGTAGGGCATATGTTTCCTATTTACTTTAAATTTAAAGGCGGTAAGGGGATAAGTGTTGTAGCAGGTGCTATGCTTGCAGTAACGCCGTTTTCATTGCTTTGTGCCTTAAGCGTATTTTTAATTATTGCTTTTACTGTAAAAATAGTATCCCTTGCTTCTATCGTGGCTTGTTTATCATATTTTATTTTCACATTGATAGAGTTTTACATAACAAAAGAATTTTCAGCTTTAAATTTATGCGTAGCGACTATTTTAAATATTATGATTATCTATGCACATAGGGCGAATGTAAAAAGATTATTAAATGGTACAGAATATAAATTTGGTCAAAATAAAAATAAATAAAAAATTAAAAACTGATGCAAAATAATGCATCAGTTTTTTTATGTAAAATTTGGATATGCGTATATTTTTTTAAAATGGAGTAATATTAACATCAAATACTACACCAAAGGAGTTATTATGAAAAATTTAACCGAAAAAGAACTTGGCGCATATAATGAGCTTTTAATTCAAGAAAAAACACTTATTGATAAGTTTAATTATTATGCACAAAATGTAAAAGATCCACAATTAAAAAAATTATGTAAAGAAACAGCACAAAAGCACCAAGAACATTTCAATACAATATTTAATCAAATTCAATAGGAGGGATTTTAATGAGTTACGATGATAAAACAATGCTAACGGATATGCTTTCAACTCAAAAATTCATCGCTTCAAATTATAATAGTTTTGCGGGAGAATGCTCAAACAAGCAATCTAAATCAAAACTTATGAAAATTTTAAGTGAAGAACACGATATACAATTCAAAATCTTTGAAACTATGCACGCAAAAGGCTGGTATCCAACCCCCAAAGCGCCTGAGGATAAGGTAAATCAAGCAGTAGTTACACATATTAAATCAGCAACGAATGTAAAGGCTTCACAAAAGCAAACAGCGAAAACTACTAAAAAACCGCCCTCTAAAGCAAAGGCTACAAAATCCTTAAAATAAAAAACAAGCCTACACAAAAGTGTAGGCTTTTAGTTTTTTTTAATTAGACAGCTCTTACAACCTTGCCTGAACGAAGACATCTGGTGCAAGCGTGTACATAACGAGTCGAACCGTTTACAACAGCTCTTACTCTTTTTACATTAGGTTTCCAAGTTCTGTTTGAGCGTCTGTGTGAGTGAGAAACTTTTATACCAAAAGCTACACTTTTACCACAACAATCACATTTTGCCATTTATCTGCACCTCCTAAAGTTTAATAACTATGATATTATAACAAAATTTAAAAAAATATGCAAGAGTAAACTTTGCTTATTCTTTATCGCTAAAATAGTTTATCACAAAAAAAGACTTTTTGCAAGTGTTATTTACATCTTTTTTTTAAAATTTGACACAAATATAGTATATTATATAAAAATTAGCTTTTAAATAACAATATTCACTTGAAAAAAACTGTAAAAAATTATATAATATAGTATTGATTTGAGTATTGAATTAAGTAAGGAGTAAAATATATGAATTTTGATTTATACACACTTGCAATTAGAGCAATTGTTTTAATACTAACAATCCCTGTTCACGAATTCGCACACGCTTATGCAGCGTACAAATTAGGGGATAGCACAGCAAAATATCAAGGCAGACTAACTTTAGATCCAATGCAACATTTTGATTTAGTAGGAAGTCTATCTTTAATATTTTTAGGAATAGGCTGGGCAAGACCTGTGCCTGTAAATCCAAACAACTTTAAAAACAGAAAGCAAGGTATGGCTATCTCAGCAGCAGCTGGGCCTTTATCTAACTTTGCTTTGGCTTTTATATCAATTATCGTTTATAAAATTTTATTATTTTCATTCGGCTATGCTTCAGGTAATACAATAGTAAACATCGCCTTAGATATTTCTTGGTATATGATGTCTATAAATATTTCACTTGGTATATTTAACTTAATGCCTTTTCCTCCATTTGATGGATCAAGGATTTTTGGCTACTTTATGTCAGATAGAATGTACTTTAAAATTATGGAATATGAAAGACAGATATTTTTTATAGTATTTGCAGGCCTTTGGCTTGGCATATTCGATGGCCCACTTAGATTTTTTAATGGGCTTATCTTTAATGGACTTGATAGCTTAACATTTTTTATCGATATGATATTTTAGGAGAATAAATGAAGCAACTACAATTTAAAATCGAAGAGTTTGAAGGCCCTTTAGATTTACTGCTTGTCTTGATTTCAAAAAATAAGATGAAAATTTTTGAAATAGAAATTATAACGATTATAAATCAGTATTTAGAAGTTATAAAAGAATACCAAAATCAAGACTTAGATATAGCAAGTGATTTTATAGATATGGCTGCAAGGCTAATTTATATTAAATCAGTCTACCTCCTTCCTAAAAACGATGAGGGCGAAAAACTAAAACAAGAACTTCAAGGAAGACTAATAGAATACTCACAAGCAAAACAAGCAGCAGCATTTTTAAAAGAGAGTTTTATTGGGGATAATTTATTTTTAATAAAGGCGCAAGAAGTAGAAGTTGACTTAACTTATGATATTCAGCATCCCGTTAATGACTTACTATCAGCCTATATGCAATTAAGTGATAAATCTTTAAGAAGAAGACCACCACAGCAAGAAAAATTTGAGCCTTTAGTTAGTGCTCCTGTTGTGTCTGTCCAGTCAAAAATTTATTCAGTTTTAAAAAACTTAATGAGAAGCAATATAGTAAATATAAAAAATATTTTTAATGTTGTTAAATCAAAAAGCGAAGCTGTTGCAACCTTTCTTGCCATCTTAGAGTTAATAAGGGCGCAAAGGGTAGCTGTTAATGATGATGGGCAGATGAGCATTAAAGAAAATACAAGGAGATAATATGTCTTTAAATCAAAATTTAAAAGAGAGTGTAAAGAAAGCCCAGGCAATTATTTTTGCAAGTGGCGATGGGATAAGTTTGCAAAAATTAATGGAAGTGTTAGAAATAGATAAAAAACAAATGAAATACATCATCGATGAAATTAAAGAAGTTTACAACGAAGAAAACAGCGGTATAGTTCTTATGCAAAGTGGTGATGTGTACGCCTTTGTGAGCAATATAATAGCAGCCCAAGAAATAAAGCAGGCACTAAGCGTTAAAAAGAACACCCCTTTATCTAATGCGGCTATGGAAACCTTAGCAATCATTGCCTACAACCAGCCAATTTCAAGGGCGTTTATTGAGCAAGTAAGAGGAGTAGACTCTACTTCTTCTGTCAATACTCTAATAACAAGAGGCCTTATAGAAGAAGCAGGTAGATTAGATATACCAGGAAGACCCATAAGTTATAAAACAACACCTGTGTTTTTAAGAAGCTTTTCTTTAAACAGCCTTGAAAACTTACCGCAAATAACCAAAGCTGTAATAAAAGAAGCAGAGAATGATAATCAAGGACAAGAGGACGATGAATATAATCTTTAGTATTTTAAATATTTTACTTATTATATTATTATGTATAATATTTTTATTACTGTGGATTATAATCGCGCCAAGGCATTTCTTTATTGAGTATACAAAACTCGAAGGCTTAATAATAAAAATAAACCTCGCCTTTTTCAAATTGAAAATTTTTGAATATAAAATAGAAGATGAAGATGAAAATTTAGCAAAAGAAGACTTAGTAAAAGAAGACTTAGTAAAACAAGATTTAACAAAAGAAGTATTAGAAGAAAAAATACCTATTTCTAAAACTGCTACTCAAGAATTAAGCCGGCCAATAGAAGATAACAGCAAAGAAAATAAAGAAAATGAAACTATAACAAAGCAAAATGATGAACCTTTAAAAAATAGCTCAAAGGCAGACAATGTTACTAAAAAGAAAGCAAAAAAACCTAAAAGGGATAAAAAAGCAAAGAAAACTTCTATATTAGATGATTTTAATGATAAAAATTTGTCTTTTACTGAGATTTTTAGTATAATAAAGGATATAGTAAATTCTACAAAAGGCTTTATGAGAATTTTATTTAATAGGATAAAATTTACTGATGTAAGTTTTACTATTCCTATAAATTCAAGCGATGCAAATAGCACTCAAAAACTATACGCAATTACCACTAATAGTTTTTATACTTTAGCTACTTTTTTGCAAAGTAATTTAAAGATAAATTTTAAAAGCCCTATATTTATAGCAGACTTTGAGAATAATTATAAAGATAGTGTCTATGCTTATATAAAAATAACAGCACAAACGGGAATTTTAATATTCGTAGCAGTTTATGTTTTCAAACAATATAAATTCTACAAAACAAAATATTTAACACAAAAAGGAGAGTAATATGGAACATCCAATTCAAGACTTACTTGCACAAGCAATGCAAAAAATGAGGGAACTTGTTGACTCTCAAACTATAATAGGACAGGCAATAGAAGTTAGCGAGGGAATAAAGGTGATACCTATTTCAAAAGTAACATTTGGCTTTGTTTCAGGTGGTACTGACTTTGCAACTCAAAAACAAAAAGACCTTTTTGGTGGGGCTGCTTCTTCAGGGGCAACTGTATCACCGGTAGGTTTTTTAGTAGTGCAAAATAATGAAGTGAGATTAATTCAGTTAGCAGAAGGTGGGCAAACAGTAGATAGAGTGCTTAATATGGTACCTGATGTGGTAACTAAAGTAGAGGGAATAATAACAAAAGCGGCGGATAAGAAAAAAACAAGCCAAGAAGAAATTTGAGGATAAAATGAAAGATGTAAGAATACAAAAGGCTTTAGCGGATAATGGATACTGCTCAAGGAGAAAAGCAGAGGAGTATATAAAGCAAGGAAGAATAAAGTTAAATGGTAGAAAAGTAACTTTAGGCGATAAAATGGATGTGAATAAGGATATAGTGTCTTTAGATGGCGAAAACCTATATTTTGATAGGAAAAAAGAATTCGTTTACTATATGCTTCATAAACCAAGGGGATTTATAACAACAGCAAGTGATGACAGAGGCAGAAAAACTGTTATGCAATTAATTAAAGATATACCAACGAGGGTTTATCCTGTTGGAAGACTTGATAAAGATAGTGAAGGGTTAATATTTTTCACAAACGATGGCGAGTTTACAAACAGCCTAACTCATCCCTCACACCAAGTGTCAAAAATGTATAGAGTAACAGTAAACCCATCAGCAACCGAAGAACAAATCATCGCTTTAACTGACGGCGTTTATCTTGATGATGGTAGTAAAACACAGCCAGCTATTATAAGAGTAGTAGCTCAAGGTGAGGAAAGATCAGTTTTAGAAATGTCAATAAAAGAAGGCAAAAACCGCCAAATTAGAAGGATGTGTGAAGCGGTGGGCTTACAAGTTGTGCGTTTAAGTAGAAAATCTATAGGCCCTGTAAAACTTGGTATGCTACCTCCAGGAAAACACAGAGAATTAAAACCAAGCGAAATTTTAGCATTGAAAGCAGCGGCTGAAAAAGGCGTAAGAAGAAATAAACAAACAAAGTAGAATACAAGGAGAAAATTTATGTACTCAATGAAACCTATACAAGAGCCTGATGTAATTGATTTATTAAATAACAACAGATTCGATGGGGATTTACAAGGATATGTATTATCAGACGGCGGCGATTTATTCGGCTGGTCATTATTTTTAGTAGATGGGAATACAACTATTTTACTTGATATAAATACACCTAATGATAAATTTTTAGATGGCTTAATTAGAGCAAGTGTTGCCTTAGGTGAAAGTCAAGGGGCTGTAAATTTTAAGTTTAATGAAGAAATTGAAAACTTTAGAAGATATAAAGATGTCTTTTTTAAAAATCATGGAGAAATAATACTAAACGATGACCTTTTTAAAGGCTGTGACCATTAAAAAGGATTAATTTAAGAAGTAGGAGAAGTCTATGGCATATAGTATGACAGGCTACGGTAAGGTAAATGAAGTAATTAACTCAAGAGAGATTACCGTTGAAATTAAAAGCGTAAACCATCGCTATTTTGAATACTCATCAAGAATACATAGAATATACTTTGCTTTAGATGATAAAATCAAAAAAGAAGTATCATCAAAAGTTGCAAGAGGAAAAGTTGAAGTAAGCGTTAGCATTAAAAACATTGAAAACACTAATGTAGTATTATCTGTTGATTTATCACTTGCAAAAAGCTATTATGATGCCTTAGGTGAAATTGCAGAGCATTTAGGTGTTCAAAAAAATCAAGATGTACTTAGCATATCAAAATTTGAGGGAGTATTAACTGCTCAAAAAAATGAAGAAGACACAGAGGCTTTATGGCAAGATGTAAAAGTAGTTTTAGATAAGGCTGTTTTACAGTTTTTACAAATGAGAAAAATAGAAGGCGAAAAATTAAAAGAAGATGTACTTTTAAAACTTTCAAATGTAAGTGCCTTACTAAATAAAGTGGAAACAATAGCGCCTTTAAGAGTTAAAGAGTACACAGAAAAACTTTATCAAAAACTAAAAGAAATCTTAAAAGACAAACAAATTGATGAAGCAAGGATATTAACTGAAGCTGCAGTTTTTGCAGATAAGGTGGTAGTGGATGAAGAAATAACAAGGCTAAAAAGCCATATTATTCAATTTGAAAACATCTTAAAAGAAAATTCTTCTCAAGGCAGAAAACTTGATTTTTTAACTCAGGAGTTAAACAGGGAAGCAAATACAATAGGCTCAAAGTCAAATGATATTAATATTACAAGGCTTGTAGTTGATATGAAAAGTGAAATTGAAAAAATAAAAGAACAAATACAAAATATAGAGTAGGTGAGAATATGTCTATGTTAAATATAGGCTTTGGCTGTATGATAAATAAAAATAGAATAACTGCAGCTTTATCCTTTGATTCAGCACCAGTTAAAAGAATGGTGACAAAGGCAAAGCAGGATAAAATATTAATTGATGCAACCTTTGGCAGAAAAACAAAGACTGTTTTAGTTACAGACTCAAATCAAATTATTCTTACTGCTTTTTCAGCAGAGAGAATTTTTGGAATAGATGAAGGAAGTATTTTAAAGTTTATGGAGATAGAAGATGAGTAGTATAGGAAAGAATTTAATAGTAATATCAGGGCCTTCGGGCTGTGGTAAGGATACAGTAGTAAAACATATTTTAGGTATGGATGAAAGATTTTGCTTATCAGTGTCAGCGACAACGAGGGCTAAAAGGCCTACTGAAATTGACGGAGAAGATTATATCTTTTTATCAACTACTGAATTCATTGAAAAAATAACAAAAGGTGAATTTTTAGAGCATACTCTATACTGCTCTAATTATTACGGAACACTCAAAAGCCAAATTGAAAAAAAGGTAAGTGAGGGTAAGATAGTAATATTAGTTATCGAAGTAGAGGGCGCACAAAATGTAAAAAAAGTGTATCCTGATTCTTTAGCAGTATTTTTAACACCTCCTTCTTTAGAAGAGCTTGAAAGAAGGCTTCGCAACAGAGAAACAGAAAGCGAAACGACTATAAAACAAAGGCTATTTAAAGCTAAAGAAGAGTTAGGTTTTCAAAGTAGCTATGATTATATAGTAGAAAATAATTCCGTTAGCCAATGTGCACAATCTATAATAGACATTTTTGATAATACTAAATAAACAAAGGGGGTGGCTTTATGATTACAGCAAAAGTAGCGGTAGATAAAGCCACTTTAAATTTTGATTTTCTTTTTTCGTATATAGTACCGCAAAATTTTATAAATGATTTAAAAATCGGCTCTATCGTCTTAGTCCCGTTTGGTAAAGGGGATAAATTAAGAATAGGAATAGTATTAGATATACAAAATGAAGAAAATAATGAAAAGAAATTAAAAACAATATATGATTTGAAAAATCAAGATATCAGTATAAATGAAAACTCACTAAATTTAATAAAATATTTAAAAGATAATGTTTTTTGCACTTGGTATGAGGCTGTAAAAGCTGTTTTGCCTTATGGTGCCTTGTATAAAATACAAGATAAAAAGTTAGTGCCACAACTAACAAAGTATAAAGAAAATATTTATTATATAAATGAAAAAGCAGATATAAATTTAATAAAAACACAAAAGCAAAAAGACTTATATAATGTAATTTTAGAAGCCGAAAAAAGTTTAAATGAAATTAAAGAAAAAGGCTTTACAAAGCAAGTTTTAGATAATTTAGTTAAAAATAAATTAGTTTTAGTAAAACAAGAAGATAAACAAGATGATATTTATTTTGACAAAGTAGAAAAAACAAAAGCTCAAATGCAGCTTACAAAAGAACAAAACGAAGTTTTTTTAAAAATTATGCAAAATGAAAATAAAAAACCTTCTTTAATTTATGGTGTAACTTCGAGCGGTAAAACCATGATATACATAAATTTAATTAGCGAAATGTTAAAGCAGGGTAAAGGGGCTATGCTCTTAGTGCCTGAAATATCGCTAACTGCTCAAATGATAAATTTATTAAAAAGTTACTTTGGAGATGTTGTAAGTGTTATACATTCAAAACTTACAAATACTCAAAGAATTTTACAATATAACCGCCTACTATCAAAAAAAGCAAGGGTAGTGATAGGAACAAGGAGTGCTGTTTTTGCCCCTGTTGATAATTTAGGGGTAATAATAATAGATGAAGAACACGAAAAAACTTTTAAAAGTGAGAACTCACCGAGATATTCAGCTATAAAAGTAGCTTCATTTTTAGCTAAAAATCAAGGTGCAAAATTAGTTTTAGCAAGTGCTACGCCGAGTATTGAAAGCTATTATTTAGCAAAAAGTGGCTATTATAATTTATACACACTAAAAAATAGATACAATAATATGCCCCTGCCAGAAGTTGAAATTATTGACACTCACCAGCAAGCCTTAACAGGAGATAGGAATGTAGTTTCAAATGTAATAATAAAATACTTAGCGCAAAATATAATAGATAACAAACAAAGTATAATATTAATTAATAGAAGAGGTTATCAAACCTTAGGAGTTTGCTCTGATTGCAAAGAAGCTTTAAAATGCACAGACTGCTCTGTAAACTTAGTTTATCATAAGGCAAAGGATAAATTAGTTTGTCATTATTGCAGTAAAACTTATGATTTAATTCACACTTGCCCAAAATGTAAAGGTGAAATAAAATATAGAGGTTATGGAACACAGCATATAGAGGAATATATACAAAACTCTATACCCACAGCTAAAATTTTAAGGATGGACGCAGATACTACTACTCAAAACTCTTCACATCAAAAAATGCTTAAAGCGTTTAGTGAAAAAGAGTATGATATATTAATAGGCACTCAAATGGTGGCAAAAGGTCTTGATTTTAAAGATGTTAATTTAGTCTGCGTCTTAGGCGTTGATGCCTCTTTAAATCAAATAAGCTATAATGCAAACGAAACAGCATTTAGCCTAATAACGCAAGTTATAGGAAGAGCAGGCAGACAAAGCAAGGGAGCAAAGGCTGTTATCCAAACTCAAGACAGTCAAAATCCTATAATCAATTTAGCTAAAAACAGCGATTACGATAGCTTTTATAACAGAGAAATAGCTTATAGAAAATTAAATACCTACCCGCCTTTTTGCTCACTTGCAACAGTAGGTTTTTCACATACTAACGAAGTGCAGTGCATAAAAGATGCAAAGAAATTTTTAGACATACTAAAAGAAAATGTTAAATTTTTAGAAGGCGAGCCGATAATGGTATTAGGCCCTGCGCCTTTTGATGTTGAAATGGTTAACAAAACATATAGATACAAGCTAACGCTAAAATGTATAAATAATAAATTATTTAGAAGTTATTTAACAAAGGCGATAGACATATATTTAAAGAATAAAGATAATAAAGCTAATATTCATATTAACTTAAATCCACTACAAGAATAAGGAGAAAACAATGGCGATAAGAACAATAGTACAAGACGGAGACCCAATTTTAAAAAAGAGATGTAAGGAAGTAGTTGAGTTTAATAAAAGACTTAGTGACTTACTGGATGATATGCAAGAAACTATGATGAAAGCAAACGGCTTAGGCCTTGCTGCGCCACAAGTAGGTATGTTAAAAAGAGTGTGCATAGTATTAGACCAATACATTGATGAAGAAGATAATGAAGTAGATGAAGTAATTGAATTAATAAACCCAGAAGTTTTACAAACTGAGGGCGAAGTGCATATTTTTGAGGGCTGTCTATCTTTTCCAGGCAGAAATGGTGCAATAAAAAGACCTCAGTATGTAAAAGTAAAAGCTCAAGATAGAAACGGCGATTTCTTTACTTTAGAAGCAGAGGATATCTTAGCAAGGGCTGTACTACACGAAATTGACCACTTAAATGGAGTTACAATTTTAGACCATACAAAGGTATTCTTAGAAGACTTAAGCCCTGAGGAAGTAAAGGCTTTAAATTTGGATGAAGTATATGAATAAAAAAGATGTAAATATTATTTTTATGGGAACTCCCAGTATAGCAAGGGACTCTTTAAAACAACTTATAGAAGATGGCTTTAATGTAACAGCAGTTTTTACAAGGGAAGACAAACCCGTAGGAAGAAAAAAAATAATTACTCCACCACCAACAAAAATATTAGCTTTAGAACATAATATACCAGTGTATCAGCCTAAAACATTAAAAGGTGATATGCAAGAAGTTATAAAAGACTTAAAGCCAGATTTAATTGTAGTAGTAGCCTATGGTAGGATATTGCCAAAGGCTGTGATAGATACCCCAAAACTTGGCTGTATAAACTTGCATGTTTCCTTGCTGCCAAAGTATAGGGGTGCAGCTCCTATTCAATGGGCATTAATCAATGGAGATGAAAAAACAGGTGTTACTGTTATGCAAATTGATGAGGGCTTAGATACAGGTGATATTATTGATGTACTGCCGATAGATATAAGTGAAGATGAAACTCAAACAGAGCTTTTTAGTAAAGTGAGTGAAAAAGGTAAAGTGTTTTTATCAAAAACAATAGATAAAATAATTTTAGGTGATTTTACACTTACAAAGCAAGATGATGAAAATGCCACTTTAGCACCTCCCTTATCAAAAGAGATGGCAGAATTTGACTTTAATATTAATGCAAGAGTTTTACACAATAAAATAAGGGCATTAAACCCTTGGCCAAGTACTCATTTTAATTATAAAGATAAAAAAATTAAGGTACTAAAGGCAAAAATTAGTAATTTACAAGGAACAGCAGGAGAAATTTTATCAACTAATCCTTTAATAGTCGCTTGCAATGATTTTGCTATTGAGTTAAGTGAAGTAAAGCCAGAGGGCTCAAAAGCAATGACAGGCACAGCTTTTTGTGCAGGTGCAAGACTGAAAAAAGGTGATAATTTAGTGTAATTTAAAATTTTACATGAGTTTTAACATAAATTTCAAATTTGCTTGATATAGTATATATTAAATTAGCAATTTAACAAAGAGGAAAGAGGCAAAAAAATGTTTTTTTATACATTCGATATATTTTATTTTATTTTAGTAATACCGGCTATGATATTTGCAATGTGGGCACAAAGTAAAGTTAATTCTACTTTTAATAAGTATTCACAAATTGGCACAAGTAGTGGTATGACAGGTAGTGAGGCTGCAAGAAGAATTTTAGATGCAAACGGTTTAAGACATGTTAGCATCGAAAGAGTATCTGGCAAATTAACTGATCATTATGATCCTAAAAGTGATGTAATAAGATTATCAGATTCTGTTTATCAAAGTGCATCTGTTGCAGCTATCGGAGTAGCAGCTCACGAAGCAGGGCATGCTGTTCAGTACGCTGAAAACTATTCACCGATAAAACTTAGAGCGGCAATAATCCCTATTACTCAAATAGGCTCTACACTTTCATTCCCGTTATTATTAGCAGGTATATTTTTAGATACAGGCTTTTTAATAAATATAGGTTTATTACTTTTTGCAAGCGTTGCGCTTTTCCAATTAGTAACCTTACCAGTTGAATTTAACGCAAGTGCAAGGGCTGTAGAAGCTCTTGATAAAAGCGGTAGAGTCAGAGGCGAAGAAGTAGATGGAGTTAAAAAAGTTTTAAATGCAGCGGCTTTAACTTATGTTGCAGCCTTAGCTGTTTCAGTAGCGAACTTATTAAGATTAGTCTTATTGTTCGGTAGGCGAGGAGATTAAATGGCCATAGATAAAGCAAGAATTTGTGCTGTAAATGGTTTAATAAAAATAGAAAGCTCAGGGTATTCAAACCTTGTGCTTTCTTCTGTTATAAATGCAAATGATTTAGATAATACTCAAAAAGCATTTATGACAAAAATCTTTTATGGAACAATCGAAAGAAAAATTACTATAGATTACATACTGCAAAAATTCATTCAAAAACCATTAAAAAAGTTAGATAAAGAAGTACTTAGTATTTTGCGTAGTGGTCTTTATCAAATAAGATACATGGATAAAGTGCCAGAGTCTGCTGCTGTTAATCAAGCAGTAAACCTTGCTTCTTACTTTAAAAAGAGCAGTGCAAAAGGGATGATAAATGCAGTTTTAAGAAAATGTATAAATTTTGACATTGAAAATGAAAACTTTAAAAATGAAGATGAAGCTTTGAGTGTTTTATATTCTGTAAACCTTGATATAGTAAAACTATTAAAAACGCAGTATCCAAATGAATATAAACAAATAATAAAAAGTTTTTTTAAAACTCCTATTTTACATATAAATATTAACTTACTAAAAATATCAAAAGATGAGTATACCCACCTTTTAGATAAAGAGGGTATCGTATGGAAAGATACACAAATTGATAACTGTATAGAAGTGGAAGTTAAAAATTCTATTACAAAGCTTGTCGGCTTTGATGAAGGGTATTTTTTCGTTCAAGGTTTTTGTAGTGTATTTAGTGTATATTCAGCACAGATAAAAGAAGATATGAAGGTGCTTGATTTATGCGCAGCGCCTGGTGGTAAAAGTTTTGCAAGTAGCATATTTTTAAATAACACAGGCAGTATCACTTCGCTTGACCCAAATGAAAACAGGCTTACTTTAATAGATAATTCAGCACAGCGCTTAGGAATTAATAATATTACAACAGGAGTAAATAGGGGCGAAGTTTATAATGAAAATTTAAAAGACTTTGATGTAGTTATTGCAGATGTTCCTTGCTCAGGACTTGGAATAATCCCTAAAAAACCAGATTTAAGATATAAAGATTTAAGCGATATAAATTCTCTTACACAGTTACAGTATGAAATTTTAGCTACTGCCTCAAAATATGTAAAAGAAAAAGGGGTAATAATTTATTCAACCTGTACTTTAAATAAAGATGAAAACGAAGAGGTAGTAAAGAAGTTTTTAAATGAAAATTCTAATTTTAAATTAGAAAATCCTACCTTAGTGCCACAAAATGCAGTAATAAATGAGAAAATGATAACTTTTTTGCCAAATTTTACAGAATACGACGGTTTTTTTGTGGCAATTATTCGAAAAGTATGATAAAATAATAAAATGGACAAAATAGATATTTTAAGTTGTTCTTTACAAGACTTAGAAGAAATTTTATTAAAAATAGGGCAAAAAAAATTTGTCGCAGGGCAGATTTATACCTGGCTTCATCAAAAAGATGTAAGTAGCTTTAGTGAGATGAGTAATATTTCAAAAGCCTTAAAAGAAACACTTAGCGAAAAGTTTTATATTTCAAAATTAGAAATTCAAACAAAGCAAATTTCAAAAGACGGTACGATAAAGTACCTGTATAAATTAGATGATGAAAATTTCATTGAAACAGTTTTAATGAGATATGAGCATGGTAATAGTATTTGCATCTCAACTCAGGTAGGCTGTAGAATGGGATGTAAATTTTGTGCGTCTACAAAAGATGGCAAAATAAGAGACTTAACAACAGCAGAAATGCTAAACCAAGTTTATAAAACACAGCTTGATATAAATGATAGAATAAGTAATATAGTAATGATGGGTATAGGCGAGCCACTTGATAATTATGATAACTCAATTAATTTTATAAAGATTATTTCTTCAAAACAAGGCAAAAATATAAGTCAGAGGAGTATTAGTTTATCAACCTGTGGCTTAGTTGATAAAATATACTTATTAGCAAAAGAGAATTTGGGGATTACTCTTTCGATATCCCTACACGCAACAACAGATGAAAATAGAAAAAAAACAATGCCAATAGCAAATGCCTACTCTTTAAAAGAATTAATGAAAGCCTGCAAACATTATGCAGATACTACTAAAAGAAGAATATCTTTTGAATATGCTATGATTAAAGGCGAAAACGATACTAATGAAGATGCCCAAAGATTAAAAGAGTTATTAAAAGGCATAATAGCGCATGTAAATTTAATCCCCACAAATCCAATAGAAGGCGAAGAGTTTACTTCAAGTGATGACAAAGTGATTAAAAATTTCAAAAATCAATTGCAGAATTTGAAAATAAATGCTACAATTCGAAGAAGCCTTGGTCAAGATATTTCAGCAGCTTGCGGACAACTAAGAAACGAAAACAGGTGAAAAATGAAAATTTCAGCTCAAAGTGACATAGGGTACAGAAGAAGTGAAAATCAAGATAAGTATTTAGCCGGAAAAATAAGTGAAGATAAATTTTTTGGGTTTGTTTGTGATGGAATGGGCGGCGCAAATGGCGGCAGCATAGCAAGCGATATAATAACTAAGAACTTAGAAGAATTTATTTATATGAATGAAAATTCAAGTAGCTTTAATGATGAAGAGATAATTTTAAATGCCATAGATAAAGCGAACACGCAAATTTTTACCTTAGCTAAAAATAATCCTGATTATAAAGGTATGGGCACTACTTTAAGTGGTTTTACTTTAATAAATGATAAATGCAGGGTATATAATGTAGGCGATAGTAGGACATATATATTTAGAAATAAAAAATTAACACAGATTAGTGAAGATCATTCAGTAGCCTATGAATTATATAAACAAGGGGCTTTGACTTTTGAAGAGATAGCCTCTTATCCACAAAAAAACTTAATAACAAGAGCCATAGGCGTAGAAGAAGAAGTAGAAGTTGATATGTATACCTTAGATTTAGAAAAAGGGGACATAATTTTAACAGTGAGCGATGGCTTATACAACTTTGTAACGAATGAAAATATAAGCAGTTTAATTTTAGAAAATAAAAATAGCCTATCTTTGCCACAGGCATTTATAAATTTAGCGCTTTTAAATAATGCATCTGATAATGTAACGGTCGTAGTAGCACATTATCAGCAATAGGGGGATAAAATGGATAACAATTATATAGGAAAAACTCTTAATAACAGATATAGTATTATAAGCTTAATAGGTACAGGCGGCATGTCGAATGTGTATAAGGCAACTGATACACAGACAAATGATACAGTAGCTATTAAAATACTAAAAAAAGAGCTTTTTGATAATGAGGAATTAGTAAGAAGATTTAAAAACGAAAGCAAGGCGATTTCTTTACTAAATCATAAAAACATCATTAAGGTTTTAGATGTAGAAATAACGCAAGAAGAAAAATATATAGTACTTGAATACTTAAATGGTGTAACCTTAAAAGAATACATCGAAAAAAGACAGGTATTATCTTGGCAAGAGGCTGTGAAAATATCAGGCTCGATTCTTGCTGCTATGTCATATGCACATAAAAATGGCATTATACACAGAGATTTAAAACCGCAAAATATAAGCATCTTAGAAAATGGTACAGTAAAAGTAATGGATTTTGGTATTGCAAGACTTTCAACTGCAAATCACCAAACTATTACAGATAAGGCCATAGGCTCAGTACATTATATTAGCCCAGAGCAAGTAAAAGGTAAAAATACTGATGCAAGAAGTGACATTTATAGTATCGGTATTATACTGTATGAAATGATAACAGGTAAGCTACCTTTTCAATCAGATACAGCAGTATCAGTAGCGATGAAGCAATTATCAGATATAGCTCAAAAACCTACAGAGATTGTTAAAACAATTCCTTATGGCTTAGAGCAAATTGTATTAAAAGCAATATCAAAAGAAGCAGATAAAAGATACCAATCAGCAAAAGATATGTATCAAGATTTAAAAATATTAATAGCTAATCCACAAGCAAGGTTTGATTATACAGCAGATAGTGGATTAACAAAAACGATAGCGGTGGACGGATTGAATAAAGAGAAAACTACAAAAAAAGTGAAAATGAAAAAAGGCTTTAAACTAACTTTGCCTATAATAGCAGGTATTGCTGCAGCTTTTGCTGTTAGCTCATTACTATCTATTATATTTATTTTAAACAATGCGAACAGCCCGTTATTAGTAAGCCAAGAAGATGTAGTACTTCCTAATTTGTCAGGAATGACAGAAAGCCAAATTAAAGACTTAGGCTATTCTTTTGATTATGAAGTAGAGTATGTTTATTCAAATGAAGTGGCAGAAGGTTTAGTAATTTCACAAAACCCTAATCCGCCAAAATCAGTTAAAGAAAAGGCTACAGTTAATTTGAAAATTAGCCTTGGCCCACAAACTTCACAATTACCAGATTTAAAAAATGCCTCTCGTGCTGAAGCGATGGCGATTTTAAGTAGCATGGGTGTTGATATTATAATAGAAGTAGAAGAAACAAAAGAAGTAGGTATAGGTAAGGTTATAAGAACAGAGCCTGAAAAGGGAACAGTAGTTTCAGCAGGTAGTACTGTAACTTTATACTTAGCTACTGATAAAACAGCATCAACAACAAAAACAAAGGTGCCAAATATAGTAGGTGTTTCTAATGTGACAGATGCAAGGCAAATTCTTGCAAACAGTAACTTAACTTTAGGTACACAAACTGAAAGACATGATGGCTCACCAGCAGGAACAATTATAGAGCAAAGCCCAGCAGCGGATGAGGAAGTTATGGCGGGTACAAGGGTGTCAGTAGTTATATCTCAAGGCCCAGAACCAGCAACTCCAGAGCCAGCAACACCATCACCATCACCATCACCTTCAGGCTCAATAAGTCCATCACCATCACCATCTACACCAGAGCCACCAGCTCCAACAGTAGCTCCAACAGTAGATCCAACAGTAGATCCAACAGTAGATCCAACAGTGGATCCACCAGTAGAGCCAACAGTGGATCCACCAGTAGATCCAGATCCACCAGTAGATCCAGATCCAGATCCACCAGTAGATCCATAAATCCAAGACTTGCCTTAAACGGCTGTTTAAGTAAAGGTTATATATGTTAGATAAAGTAATTTTAAAAAGCATCGGCGGATTTTTCTATGTAAAAGTCGGCGAGGATATAATAGAATGTAAAGCAAAGGGAAAGTTTAGAAATCTTTCCCTTTCACCTTTAGTTGGCGATAAAGTAGAATTAGATATAAATGAAAAAATAATTACTGATATACACCCAAGAAAAAATCAATTTATCCGTCCACCATTTGCAAACTTAGACTTATTAGTCCTTGTCGTTTCTACAACTCAACCTAAAATTAATTATTTAGTAGTGGATAAAATTTGCGCTATTTGCGAAAGTAAGGGTGTAAAAGTATGTTTAGTTATAACAAAAACTGACTTAAAAGAAGATAGTCTAGTAAAACAAACTTATGAAAAAGCAGGCTTTGAAGTTTTAGTAATAGATGATGAAAATTCACTTGATTTAAGCCGTTTAAAGCAAGTGATGAAAAATAATCTAACTGCTTTTGCAGGAAATTCTGGAGTAGGTAAAACTACTTTAATGAATAGGATTTTTAAAGACCTTGATTTAAAAACTAATGAAATTAGCAAAAAGTTAAATAGGGGCAAGCACACAACAAGGCATGTTGAAATTTTTATTCAAGATGAGTTGATGATAGCTGATACCCCAGGTTTTTCTTCTATTGAATTAGTAAAAGAAAATTTTATTTCAGCTGAAAATTTAGCAGAAAACTTTATTGAGTTTAATGAATTTTCAAAGGATTGTAAATTTAACGATTGCAGGCATATTAATGAAAAAGGCTGTAAAGTAATACAGGCTGTAGAAGATGAAAAGATAGCTTTATCAAGATACGACAGCTATAAAAGTTTATACACTACTCAAAAACAAATTAAGGACTGGCAAGTAAAATGATAAAAAGATGTGTTGTAGTAGGTGCGAGCGATTTAAAAATAAACTTAAAAGATTATTTACTAAAAGATGATTTTATTATAGCTGCTGATAAAGGCTGGCTAAAATGTAAAGAACAAAATATACAGCCTCATTTAATAGTAGGTGATTTTGATTCTTCCAAAAAACCTAAAGAAGATTTTGCAAAAATAATTGTACTACCAAAAGAAAAAGATGATACAGACAGTTATTATATAGCAAGATACATAATAGAAAATAACTTTACTCATGCAGTATTTTTTGCTATGACTGGTGGGGATAGAATAGAGCATACAATAGCTAATATCCAAATGCTGAATTTTTTATCAAAAAACAAAATAAACGCAAAAATGATAGATGAAAAATCACAATTCGTAGTAATAACAGATGAAGAAATATCTTTAGAATATAAAAAAGATTGCTATTTTTCGGTTTTCTCCTTTTCTAAAAGTGAGGGAGTAAGTATAAAAAATGCAAAGTATGTAGTAGAAGATGATACTATCACAAATGATTATCCAATAGGAATAAGCAATGAGTTTTTATTAGATACAGATGTAAAAATACAAGTGAAAAAAGGCTCTTTATTAATAATAATTACAAAAAAAGATAAATAAAAAATACGATGGCATTTGCCATCGTATTTTAATTTTTATTAAATTTAAAAAATATAAAATTATTTTAGTTTATTTCTTTTTAGGTAGTACAATAGCTTCAAAGAATTCATATTCTAAATGTCTTTTGCCGTCTACATCAGCAGTTGCGATAATGTTGATATAAACCCAGTCTTCTCCGCTTAATTCTTGATTTGTAAAGTCGATAGAAAGCATACCTTGATGCTCAAAAGTTTTAACCGCCACACATCTTAATAGTTTTTTACTATCTTCGCCTAAAACAGCAACAGCTGCAAATGTCCAGTCATAGCCCTCGCCGCCGTCTACCTTTATAGGAATATCAACAGTTAAATCTTCATTTAAATCGATATCTTTAATTTCTATATTTTCATTTATAACAATAGAAAAACTGTTACCTTTTCTTAAGCTAATGCTTTCAATAAAGGTTTGAATGACACCGCCAGCGCCTTCCTCTTGATTAGATGATGATTTTTTACTACTCATTTGAGTTACAGTAGTAGCTGCAACAGCTGCAACGCTACCTGCTGCTATCATATCAACAACATTTGAAGTAGAGCCGCCACCACCACCGCCACCGCCGTAAGGTGTGTTTAAGTCAGAATCGTTTGCACGAACTGCAAAATTGCTATCAGCTATTAACAAATCACCAAATACTATATACATATAGTAGCTATCACTCGGTGTATCGCCCGGTAAGATGATGTTGTATTTTTGATACTGTTTATCCCATAAATAAGCATAGTCAGCACCTAAAGGATTATTTTCATCAACAGAGTAAGCAGAAAAGGAAATATCAGTGTAAACAGTGCCTTCTGGGATACTGAATGTATCTGTCACGGTCATTTCACCAGTAGAGTTATCATACTGTACTATTTCGTATTCTGCCTCAATTACAGTGAAGTTAAAATAAAAGGTATCAGTAGAATATGAATCAGCAGTATACTCTACTGCGAATTTTTGCGAAATTGGGATGATATCGATAGTATCATTATAAGTGCCTGTTAAATAATTGCTTCTTGCTAAATTTTCCATTAAGGAAACTTGTGTTCCATAGTCGATATCAAAAGTTATTATAGTAGGAGTATCATAATTATTTTTATAAAATAAGTCTACACTGTTATCACTTGTAGCATTCCTATTATAAGTAACATTTGAAATAGTATAATCTACCATCGCTTCTTCATACGTAAAATCGCCATTAGTGCTTACTAAAACACCGCTATCAAAATTGATATAGTAATTCCCATAACTAAAGACATTAATAGGAATTAGAAAAAATGCTAAAACCGCTAAAAATCCAGTTAAGAGCCTTGTACTTATTTTTCTTCTTGCCATTTTTTCAACTCCTTTTTTGTCATTATAGTGTTAAAGATATATAAAGCAGTACCCACTGCTAAAATTGTAAAACCTATTCTGTAAACTTCTTGTACATAAGTATAAGTCATTAAAGAATAAATAATAGATAATAAAGAGCCCAAGGCAATTCCATTTACTACTCCATCAGCAGGCTTTCTTGAAATTCTTTTTCTTCCAAAAAAAGAAAATACTAAATTTAATAAGGCAATGATAATACCTCTTTTATTAGCAATTTCATTTGCTACTGCAACAAAAACAATTAGCATAACAAAGCTGTTTTGAGCAGAGGCATCTCCTGTTAGTAAACCAAAAATTAAAAAACCTATGCCTATTCCCATTATATTAGTTGGGAATAATACCTTATCTCTAAAAGAAAATTTAGTAATGTTATTAAAGAATGGTATTAAATTTAATAGTGAGTTTTTATAATGTCTTAAAGCTGTCTTTATTTTACTTTTAATACTGCCTTTATGATTAATAAAAGTAACAATAAATCCATTTAAGAATAAAATTAGTATAGTTCTTGCAATGGCACTTCCAAAAATAGTTCCCTCGTATTGTCCGATAGTAGCCCCTGTTAAGTAATTTAAAGGCGCTAAGATTGCCCAGCGAATTCCTGAATAGCTAAGCCAGTTTAATACTATCCAAAATAAGCTCACTATACCAGTGCTCAAAATAGCACTCGGTAAATTCTTTAAAAAAGTTCCTGCGACTGAAGGCTCTTTTTCTTTTTTAGGCTTTTTTTCATCTTGGGGTGTAGAAGTTTTATTATTATCAGCTTCACTTTGATTTACTACTACTTTATCAGTACTATCAGCTTCTAAAACTTCTAAGTTTTGATTTGCGTTTGTTTCGCTCATAAGCTTCCTCCTCTTAAAATGATGAAATTTTATACCATTTTATATAAAAATAGTTCAATATACCCTTATTTTAACAAAAATATGTAAATATTTCAATAGTTAAATAAGGATAACACTTATTTATTTAAGAATAACTAAGAAATACTTGATTATGTAAAGTGCAAATGATAACATATAAGTATCAATGTATTTAGAAAAATAGAATTTATAGAGGTGGAATATGAAAAAACTTTTAGCAATATTATTACTGCTCGTTTTCGTTGGTTGTAGCGAAAGTAAACCAAATATAGAAAATGATTTTGAGGTAAGTGAATTAAATGATACCCAAAGGCAGTTACAAATGAGCGAAGAATATCTATTAGACCTTGATGAGGCAATCGCAACATTAAATGAAGAAAGCTTAATAGGAAATTTTACTTTAAATCATTTTAAAGCATTAGGCTATACTATAACGGTAAGCGATGTAATAAAAGTTAATGATAATTATTTTGACTTTACTTTGAATATTAAAAATGAAAATGGTGATACGATAATTTTGCCTATTAAAGGAGTTTTGCAGTATAGTATATTCGAAGATTATGGCTTTGTAAATTTTGATGCTATATGGGGCAGTGTCTTTGTAAATGATGAATATTTAATAATCACTTCCTTAAAACAGGTATTCATCTTTAATAGTGATGATTTATCAAAAACAGATATAGCCCTTGATTTATCTTCCTTAGAAGCTATGGGTGATGATTATGTTTTATATTCTGCTGTGCAGGCGAATAACGAGTTCTTACTTATGTATTCAAATAGTAAAACAAATGGGCATATAAAGTTTTCTATGAGTGGGCAAGAAACTTCTTTAAAAGAAAGAGAAAATTATTACACAGCGCAAGAGATTTCAAATCATACCTTTAGATATCTTGATTACAGTGGATTTATTCTTCCTTTTGATGATTTAAGTGTTGTTGTTTATAGAACAACTGATAATGTAAGTCAGTATATCTACTTAGAAAAAGAAGATATTGTTGATATGAGCTGGCATAACTTAAATTATGAAGATGAGATGAATTATTTTGAGATAGTAGGATATCAAGATACTGTAATAGCTTATTTAAGAGTTAATGATGAAACAAAGGCTTTATATATAGAGCACGATATGTTGCATCCAGATTTCTTTTGGTATGCTATGCCCGGTGAAGAAATTGATTTTGCAAGAATTTATTTAAGCGAAGATTTAAAAAAGGTAACACTTGAAAATGATTATTTTTATTCAAAGCTAGCCTTGGATTTTGAAAATGAAACAATAGGAGTTAGCTATGAATTTATAAATGAAAGTTTAGTAGATGAATATGGAATAATAGCCACTCACGAAGCTACACAAACACAGCTTCATGCTGTATCAAATTCCACTTGGGGTGATAATAGTCTTTCTACAATAGTCTTACATAATCTTCTAACAAAAGAAAATACATTCTTAGGGATAATGGGCGGTATGTACGGCGGTGGTGCGCAGGCAGGATTTTTTGATAATGGTGATGTGTATATATTCAGCCCTGAATACTATAAAATATTTTCAAGAGAAAATAATTATTCACAAACACTTGATTTTAAAGATACTTTAAACTTGGGCTATTATAATGATGATGAAAATATTAAAGTGATTTTTTCTGTTTTACCAAAAACTGATTCAGATGAATATATAGTGGTATATGCAGACTTTGAAACAAGTCTATTTAATGAAATAGAAGATAGTAATTTTATTAACAGCTTTTATCATATCGCCACTGTATCAAAAGATGGGCAAATGATAGACTCTTATAAAACACAGCAAAAAGTAGGCATTACAGCCTTTGGTTATTTAAGTGTTGAAACAAATTTTGATGAAAATAATCCTAATATATTAAATATTTATGGAACAGTAAAAGGAGACGACAGACAATTTGTAGGTGAGTTTGACTTTACTACAAACACATACACAGTAAAATAAATAAAAAAAGCTATGCGATTATTTATCGCATAGCTTTTTATTATATTAGTTTTTATCATCTTTTTCGTTTTCTTTAAGTTTTTTTATTTCGGCATAATTTCTCACTATTTTAAAAACTGCCCTTAAAGCTATTAAGGCTATTATTATAAAAACGGTATTATAACCTATATTGTAATATACATCTGGCATAAATTTAATCATCCTTTTATTTTAAATATTATAAAGTATTATATATAAAATTTAAAACAAAGTCAATTTTAAAAGGCAAAATACGCCAGGAAAACAATTAAAAAATATGTTAAAAATATAACAAAACGGCAAAAATGTGCTTGTCATTAAATTGTCATATTTTCCATATTATAAAACAAGCTTTTTTTTGTGCATTATAGCTAAAAAAATGTAATTTTTGTAAAATATATGTAAACGGCGTTAAAATTATGTATTGACAAAATTTGAAATATATCGCATAATTTTAGTATATGAGGATTAACTTAGTCCGAGTAAATTATTAACAATTGTAAATTGGAGGAATTTTTAAATGAAAAAATTACTTGCTTTAATGCTGTCAGCTGTTATGGTACTTTCATTAGTAGCATGTTCAAGCGACGAAGGTACAGCTGAAGGTGAAGGCGAAGGCGAAGAGCTATTAAGTGTTTACTTAGTTACTTCAAACTTAGGCGACAAATCATTCAATGACTCAGCTCATGCTGGTTTAACACTAGCAGCAGAAGAATTAGCTATTACTTATGATTACATCGAATACGGTGATGATCACTCAAAAGTTGAATCAACACTTATGGAAGCTGTAGAATCAGGCTATGATGTTATCGTTATGAATAACTTAGGCTTTGGTATCGGCGGTGACTGGGTATTAGCAAACGCTGAAATGTATCCAGAAACAACTTTCTTAATTTATGATGAAAGTGTTATCGAATTCCCAATGGAAAATGTTCAAGCTTTAGGCTTTAGAGCTAACGAATCTGACTTCTTAGCTGGTGCTTTAGCAGCATCAATATCAGAAACAGGCGTTATCTCATTCATGGGCGGTTACTCAGATCCAGTTATCAATGACTTCTTAGTAGGTTACATTCAAGGTGCATTATATGTAGACCCTGAAATTCAAATCGAAATTTCTTACTCAGAAACATACATTGACTCACCAAAAGGTAAAGAACTTGGTAACACAGCTATCGCAGCAGGCGCTGATGTACTTCACGGTGTTGCAGGTAGAACAGGTAATGGTACTTTAGAAGCAGCTTATGAAGCTGGCGTTTGGGGTATCGGTGTTGACTCTGACCAATACGAATTATTCAAAGAAAGCAACCCAGAACTTGCAGCATCAATCGTCACTTCAGCTATGAAGGATATTGGTAGTGTATTATATAGCCAATTAGAAGAAATTTTAGCTGGCGAATACATGGGCGGTGCAACTGACTGGTACGGCTTAGCAGAAGGCGCAACAGGTATTGCTAAAAATGAAAACTACTTAGCAGTAGTTCCAGCAGAAGTTCAAGCAGAAATCGATGCAATCGAAGCTATGATCGCTTCAGGTGAAATTGTTGTTGAATCATTCTACGGAATGGACGAAGCAAGATTTGAAGAATTAAAAGCAGAAGTAGACTAATTTTTTAAATAAAATTTAAAGCGACACATAATTTGTGTCGCTTTTCTTATTTACAAATGCATAAATTTTTAGTAAAATAGATATTAAATAAAACATTTTAAAGTGAGGTGAGGAAATGTCACAAGAAATATTACTTATGGATAAGATAACTAAAGTCTATCCAAATGGATTTGTGGCAAACAAAGAAGTTGTGTTTTCGATTAATAAAGGAGAAATACATGCACTTGTAGGTGAGAATGGTGCGGGTAAAACTACTTTAATGAAAGTGCTTTTTGGCATTGAGCAACAAGAAGAAGGCGATATAATTATTAAAGGTGAAAAAGTTAAAATTAATAACCCTTTAGAAGCTATTGCTCACGGAGTTGGTATGGTTCATCAGCATTTTATGTTAGTTCCATCTTTAACCGTTGCAGAAAACATAGTATTAGGCATGGAGCCTAAGAAAAAAGGTTTATTCGACCTTGAAGAAGCTTTTAGAATTACTCAAGAGGCTTCTGAAAAATACAATTTAAAAGTTGATCCAAGAGCTACAGTAGAGTCTTTATCTGTTGCTTCAAAACAAAAAGTTGAAATTTTAAAAGCACTTATTAGGGGCGCTGAAATCTTAATATTGGATGAGCCTACTGCTGTTTTAACTCCACAGGAAACAGCGGAGCTTTTCGTTGAGCTTAAAAACTTAAAAGAACAAGGCCATACAATAGTGTTTATCAGTCATAAGTTAAATGAAATAAAAGAGCTATGTGACAGATTAACAGTTTTAAGACTGGGTAAAAGTGTTGGCTATGCTATTGTTGATGAAGTATCAGAAAGAGATATTTCAAAAATGATGGTGGGCAGGGATGTTATTTTAAAAGTTGAAAAAGAAAAACCATCGCCTAAAGAGCCGGTATTAAAAATCAAAGACTTAAGCATTTTATCTGACTCAGGTAAAAAGATAGTTGATGATATATCTTTCTCTGTAAGAAAAGGTGAAATCGTTGGCATAGCCGGTGTTGAAGGTAATGGACAAACTGAAATTAGTGAAGCAATTACAGGCTTAATGGGCTATGACAAAGGCGAAATTATTATCAGTGATACCAATATAAAAGGCAAAAAAATAAGACAAATAAGACAGCTTGGTGTATCTCATATCTCAGAGGATAGGATGACTTACGGCGTAGCTGCTTCAGTAGGCGTTAGAGATAATGTTATTTCTGATAGATATTATAAAAAAGAATTTAGTAGAGGACTTTTCTTAAACAAAAAGAAAATCGATGAATTATCAGATACCTTAATTAAAGATTTTTTAATTAAATGTGATGATAGGCAGCAGCCTGTAAAAATGCTTTCAGGTGGTAATATGCAAAAAGTTGCAGTTGCAAGAGAATTCTCAAGTAACCCAAACTTAATTATTGCAAACCAACCAACAAGGGGTATAGATGTTGGTGCAACTGAATTTATAAGAAAAGAACTTGTAAATCTTCGTGATAGAGGTGTAGCGGTATTATTAATATCAGCTGACTTAAATGAGGTATTAGAGCTTTCTGATAGCTTATTAGTTATGAACGAGGGTAAAATAGCAGCATATATTGAAGATGCAAGCAGTATAGGCGACTTAGAGCTTGGCGAATATATGTTAGGCGTTAAAACACAAACTCCACAAGAGATAGCGAGGGCTGTATATGACTAGTAAACAAATAGAACAAAGATTTGATATGTTCAAATCAGTAGTAGCGATTTTAATTGCCTTAGTTTTGGCATTAATCGTTATCGCTTTTGTTAGTGAAGCCCCATTAGAAGCTATTACAGCTTTTGCTATAGGCCCACTACAAAGAGTATCTCGTATGGGTGAAATTGTTACAATGATGACACCATATATTTTTACAGGTACTGCAATTTGTCTAATGTATCAAGCTAATCAATTTAATATGATAGGTGAGGGTGCATTTTTAATAGGCGCTAATGTATCTACATTATTTTTAGTAAGTTTTCCAGCTTGGTCAGCTCTATCTTTAAGAACAGGTGCACTTGCAGTAGGCTTTACAGTAGGTGTTGCGGCAGCTTTTATTCCTACATTCTTAAAAGTAAGATTTAAAGCAAATGCTGTTGTTTCATCAATTATGATGAACTATATTTTACTACAAACATCAAACTACATACTTTATAACTTAATGCGTGATACTGAAAGTGGCAAACTCAACTCATACCGCTTACCAGAGCAAGTAGGCTTTGATACAATTGTTCAAGGTACTCGTATACATGCAGGTATATTTATAGCATTAACAGTAGCTTTAATAGCATACCTATTTATTTATAGAACAAAATGGGGCTATGCTATTCGAATGGTTGGTGCAAACCAAAACTTTGCTAAATACTCAGGTATTAGCGTTATCGGAGTTTCAATAGTTACACAGCTTGTAGGCGGTGGTATCGCCGGCATGGGTGGCGCTGTTGAAATGATGGGTATGTATGATAGATTTATCTGGTATGGTATTTCTCCTGGCTATGGCTTTGATGGTATCATGGTAGGTGTTTTAGCTAAAAACAATCCTTTATATGTACCATTTGCAGCCTTCTTCTTAGCTTACTTAAATGTTGGTGCTGACTCTATGAATAGGGTTTCTGATGTACCGGTTGAATTTGTAAGTGTTATACAAGCTATTATCATTATGCTTGTTGCAGCAGAGATGTTCTTATCAAAATACAAGCATAAATTAATAGTAAGTAATGCAAAAAAATTAGAAAAGGAAAAGGAGGAAGCGAATAATGGATAATTTATTAGCTCAAATTTTAGAACTTATTCTAACTCCTGACTTCGGTGTTGCTACTTTAAGAGTTACAACTCCTATCCTTTTTGCAGCTATGGGCGGCTTAGTAGCAAGAAGAGCTGGTATATTAAATCTTTCACTTGAGGGTACTATGTTAATGAGTGCTTTAGTAGGTGTTATCTCATCTGCTTATGTGAAAATGGGCATCTTAGGCGATATTCTTCCTGGTGATGTAGGCTATGAAGCGACCTTAGCTTATGCTAATAACTTAGGCGCTTTAGTGGGCTTTATATGCGGTAGTTTATCCGGTGTTTCAATAGCTTTATTTTTAGCTTATATGGGCGTACAATTAAAAGCAAGTTTATACCTTTCAGGTCTTGCTATTAACACTTTCTCAGCTGGTGCTACTGTATTTATACTATATATGGTATCAGGTGAAAAAGGCGTTTCTTCCTCACTAAACTCTGCTACTATTCCAAGTTTAGAAATACCAATTATTAAAGATATTCCTATAATAGGTGAAATTATTTCAGGACAAAACTTAATGGTATACTTTGCTTTCATCTCAGTTGCTTTAGTATATTTTATCATTATGAAAACTCCAACTGGCCTTAGAATTCGTGCTGTTGGCGAAAATGCACATGCAGCAGAGTCTGTAGGTGTTAATGTTAAAAAAGTACAGTTTCAAGCTATGGCGCTTTCAGGGCTGTTTTGTGGCTTTGGTGGTGTATCATTGTCAATGAGCTATGTATCTTTCTTTAGTGCAGGTATGACTGCGGGTAAAGGCTTTATAGGTATGTCAGCTATGAACTTAGGTAATGCTTCTCCGATAGGTAGTATGATAGCAGCTTTCATCTTCGGTATGTTTGATGCTATGGCTAATATCTTACAATCACTATCAATACCAAACCAAATCATAGTTTCAATACCTTATGCAGCTACTTTAGTAGGCTTAGTGGTATTCTCTATCCAAACAGATAGAAAAGTTAAAAAACTAAAAGCAAAACAAAAATAATATTTCTTATTATTAAGATATAAAAATATGAAAAGCATATGCTTTTCATATTTTTATTTTTTTAATAAGATAGAAGTAAGGTTTTGTAAAAAGATTATTTTGTTTACATATGTGAATAGTTGTGTTTTTTTAAAAAATATGATAAACTAAATAAAACTTTACTTTTAGGAGCGTTATATGAAAAAAATTACATATGCCTGTATATTCATTATGATAAATATAACAATTTTATTTAACGAAGCTTGGTTTGATGTGATACCGGATTTTATAGGTTACATAATGTTAATGGCAGGCCTTGTTGAAGTAAGTGAGAAAAGCGAGAATTTTAAAAATCTTAGAACACCATCTTTAATGATGATATTTATATCAGGCTTTATATTTATGAATACAGCAGCAAGCAATGTATTTCCGATGTTTATATCATCTATATTTATGACAGCGCTAATAATTGCAAACTTATATATTTTAGAAAAATTGATTTTAGGCTTTAAAGATATTGAAGAAAATGAGAATATTGATTTTAGATATAATAGTTTATCAAGAATATTTAAAACTTATAAAAGATTAAATATAGTATTAATAATAGCAGTCTTTATACAAGTGGTAGTCTTAACTATTCTTCCAATTGAAAGTAATTTAAACATACTCAATTTGAGTTTAAGCTTAAGGATGGGAATTGAAATTATAATAACAACGGTAAGTATAACCTATATATATATTTTAGTAAAAGCCAGTAAAGATTATAATAAGATAAAATCACAAGAAAAAACCCTTTAACTTTTGTTAAAGGGTTTTTTTATACTTAAAATAGTTTTAAGTGGTGTATATCATTATAAATTAAGTAATAGCAAAAAAATATTTTATTAAAGCTTATGTACAAAATAGATAAAAAAATAGAAATATCTTATATAAAAATACAAACATTTATATATATAATTGCATTGCTACTTTTGCTATGCTAAAATTTAGATAAAGAAGGCTATAAAGCTAAAATGAAAATAAAAATAGAAAGGAAATTATTATTATGAAGTATTTACAAGAGGCAAAATCTCATCAAGATTTTATGGTTAAAATCAGAAGACATATGCATGAATATCCTGAACTATCAGGAAAAGAGTTTGAAACTATCAAATACATAAAAACAGTCTTAGACGAATTAGGCGTTGAATATGTAGAAGTTGAAAACGGCGGAATTTTAGGAAAAATCGTAGGTAAAAAAGAAGGCAAGTCAGTAATGTTAAGAGCTGATATCGATGCTCTGCCAGTGCAAGAAAACAAAGATAATTTAAAAGAAGGTGCAAGAGTTAGCGTAAGTAAAAATGAAGGCTGTATGCATGCTTGTGGTCACGATGGACACACAGCGATGCTATTAGGCGCTGCGAAAATTTTACTTAATAACAAAGATGATATTAATGGTACTGTCTACCTTTGTTTTGAAAGAGGCGAAGAAGGAACAGGAAACTGTAAATATATCTTTAAATATATAGAAGATAATAATATAAAAATTGATTCTGCATTTGCTATTCACCTATACGCAAGTTTAGAAACTGGAGTTATGGCTATTAATGATGCTGAAATGATGGCTGGTGCTATGGGCTTCCTAATTGAAATCGAAGGAAAAGGTGGCCACGGCTCAAGGCCTGACCAATCGATTAACCCAATAGATGCATTTGTTGGCATTTATCAAGGTATGCAATCGCTTCGCTTAACTAAAATTGACCCATATAAACCTCTTACTTATTCAGTCGGTGTGTTGCAAGGTGGTAATGTAGGTAATGTTATCCCGCAATCAGTAAAATTTGGTGGCTCAGTTAGGGTTTTTGATAGGGAAGCAGTAGGCTTAAAATTTAGAGAAGAATTTAAGCATTTAGTCGATGAAGTTTGTAAGGCATATAAATGTGTTCCTCATTATCATGCTTTCTCAATGCCAGGCTTTGCTGTTATCAATGATAAAGAATGTTCACTCTTAGCACAAAAAGTTATAAAAGAAGAAATAGGTACAGAAAAAGTAGTGAATATTGAGCCTTGGATGGCATCTGAAAGTTTTGCAAGATATTTAAAATTATTCCCTGGTGTTTTTGCTTTCTTAGGAGTTAAAAACGAAGCTAAAGGAATAGGTGCAGCTCACCATAATCACGCTTTTGACATCGATGAAGATGTATTCCCATTAGGTGCAGCTGGAGCTGTAAAATATGCAGTAGAATTTTTAAATTCAGATATCGATACTCAAAGCAGAAAAATTGAAGGTGGCTTTAAAACAATTTTAAAGCTTCTTGATAATAAAGCTGATTTAAAATTATTCTATAACGAGTAAATATTTTTAACACCCTTTTATTGAAAAATAAAGGGGTGTGATTTTTATTTTAAAATTTTTATTTCTTTAAGGTTTGTTTAAGGTTTAAAGATTATACTACTCAATACAAACTAAAAAACTTACCTTAAAAGGAGATAACTATGATTAGCAAAATCTTAAAAAATAAAAAAATATTATTTAGCCTTGTAGCTTTAGTAGCAGTAGGTGCAGTATTAATTGTTACTATACCAACTTCATCAGCTCAAGAAGAAGTAAAGCAATACTATAGAACTCAAGAATTACAAAAAGAAGTATTAGAGGAATTAATATCAGGAACAGGGACAGTGCAAGCGAGCGAGTCTGCTACTGTTTCAGCAACTGTAGCTAATATAAAAATAGTAGAAGTAAAAGTTTCAACAGGAGATTATGTAACGCAAGGCGATACAATGTTTGTTTTAGATACAACAGACTTATATGAAAGCATTGCAGAAAAAGAAGAAGATATACAAATATTATCAGACTCTTTAAATGATACATTTGATAAAGCAAAAGAAAAAACTCAAAGCGCTTATGATGTAGTTTATTCTACTGGTGGCACTTTAGAAGTTTACAACACAGCCTTAGCTAATTTTGAAAAAGTTAAAACTTCTATAGCTTATTTACAAACAGCCTATGATGAAGCGTATGCAAAAAATCAAGAGGCTGCTATAAAAGTAAACACAGAATATTCAGCATACTTACAAGCTCAAAATGCTATTGCAGTGCCTACAATGCCGATAGCCCCTGATCCGGCAGACTCAGATTATACTGCCTTATTAGCACAATATAATATAGATTTAGATAATTATAATAATGTGTTATTACCAGATTATAACGCTGCCTTAGCAGCAGTTTCAAAAACAGCTTATGATGATGCAGTAGCTCAGCAAGCGATTACTTTAAGTGACTTGCAAGCAAAAGAAACTGAATTAAAAAATGCAAAAACAAGCTTAAATTATGAAGATTATGAAGATGCTTATAATGCAGCAAAGCAAAGCTATGATACAACTCTTTCAAACTACAACACAGCCTTAGAACAGCAAGTAGAAGCAGATGATGCAAGATATGATAATACTAATTTAGAAACTATGCGTGACCAATATGATGACTTAGTAAACTCAATAGATGATTACTATATTACAGCTGAAATCACAGGTCAAGTTACAGAGGTAAACGCTGATGTTGGCACAATGACAAGCCAAAGCGCTACTTTAGCAAAAATTCAAGATACAAATTCTTTAGAAATTGAAATATCAATAACAGAGAGCAAAATCAATCAAATAGAATTAGGTCAAGAAGCTATAATCGAAGCAGATGCAACTCAAAACTCAGCGATTGAAATTATGGGTGTAGTAAGTGAAATTTCTCCAACTGCAACGCAAGAAGGCGCTGGCTCATCTTCAAGTAATTTTACAGTTAAAGTTGATGTGTTAACAGAAGTATCCGACTTATTAGTAGGTATGAATGCGCAAGCTAATATAATAGTAAAAACAACCCAAAGTGAATATCTAATTCCTCTAACAGCTATTGAAACTGTGCAAGGTGTAAGTTCTATCTATGTTCAAACGGGAGAGGCGAGTGAAAATTTACAAGATGAAAACTATGAAAAAATTCAAGTAGAATTATTAGAAAATGATGGTTACTATACACAAATATCATCTAATCAATTAAAAGATGGAATGATAGTTGTAACTAATTTAGAATTGCAAAGTGAAATAGTCCCAGATATAAGCGAAGAAGCGGAAGGCTTAATGGACATGATGCCAATGGGCGGCGGACAAGCGCCGAGTGGAATGGGTCAAGGCGGTAGACAATAATACAAAGGAGATAATATATGGCTAAAGTAATTCAATTAAAAGATATAACAAAAAGCTACTTTGTAGGAAAGCCTAATGAACTTGAAGTCTTGCATGGTATAAGTTTAGATATAGAAGAAGGTGAGTTTGTCGCCATTGTTGGCGAGAGTGGCTCAGGTAAAAGTACTTTAATGAATATAATAGGAGTACTTGACCAGCCTACAACTGGTGAATATGTTTTAGATGATACAAACGTAGATGCTTTTTCAGAAAATGAAAAAGCGGCAATTAGAAATAACAAAATAGGTTTTGTTTTTCAAAACTTTAACTTAATAAACCGCTCTAATGTATTAAAAAATGTAGAACTTCCTATGGTATATGCAAAAGTAAGTACTCAAGAAAGAAAAAGAAGAGCTTTAGAATTATTAGAAAAAGTAAATATGGCAGATAGAGTAGACCATTTGCCACCAGAGCTTTCAGGCGGACAAAAACAAAGAGTATCAATTGCAAGAGCACTTGCAAACTCTCCTTCTATGATATTAGCAGATGAGCCTACAGGTGCCTTAGATTCACAAACTTCAAAGCAAGTTATGGATATATTCCACTCACTTAATAAAAATGATAATACAACGATAATCTTAATTACACATAGTAAAGAAATAGCCGCTCAATGTCAAAGAGTAGTTACTATAAAAGATGGAGTAATAATTCAGGATGTTAAGGGGGAAGAGTATGAAAGATAATATACAACTCGCCATAGCTTCCCTAAAAGCAAATAAAATGCGCTCGCTATTAACTATGCTTGGAATAATTATAGGCATTTCATCGGTTATTGCTATACTAACTGTGGGCGATGCGATGACTTCCTCTGTAAATGATACAATCAGTAGTATAGGTGCAAATAGTTTAACTATTTCCATAACGCAAAAAGATGAGGAAAACTCAAGTGGGAATTTAAGACTTTTCACTGGAAGTGATTTAAGCGATGAAGATTATATTTCGCCTTCAATGGTGGAAGAATTCACTGAAAGTTTTAGTGAAGAATTAAGCTATGTTTCGTTAAGTGAAAGCGTAAATAACCTTAGTACAAAAGCAAATGATACGACATTTAATTTAAGCACAACAGGTATAAACTATGAGTATCAAAATTCACAAAGCTATACTATTTTAACAGGTAGTAAGCTAAGTGAAGCCGATATAGAAAATGCTTCTAATGTTATGATAATAGAAGAAGAATTAGCTACTGAGATGTTTGGTACAATTGACCCGATAGGACAAAAAGTTGAAGTATATAACGGCAGTGCAGTCGAGCATTTTTATATAGTGGGTGTAAGTGAAAGCAGTGAGAGTTTAATGGGGTTTTCATCCAATAATCCCATTTATGATGTATATATTCCCATTACTACTGCAAAAAATATAGCAAACACTCAAGAAGGGTATTCAAGTATTTCAGCAGCCTTTAAAGAAGATATAAATTTAGATGATATGCAAGAATATACACAAACTTATTTTGAGAGTTACTACATATATAACCCCACTTACACAGCGCAAGTTTCAGACCCTTCAAGTATGCTTGAGAGTATGACAGAAATGCTTGTAACTATACAGCTTGCAATAGCTGCAATAGCTGCTATTTCATTATTAGTAGGTGGTATAGGTGTTATGAATATTATGCTTGTTTCTATAACTGAAAGAACAAAAGAAATAGGAACACGAAAAGCCTTAGGTGCACCAAGAAAAGATATAATGTTCCAATTTGTAACAGAAGCTGTTATAATTTGTTTAATAGGTGGACTTATAGGTGCAAGTTTAGGTCTTGGCATTGGTATAGGAGCTTCTACATTACTGGGCTTTCCTTCATTCCCAAGTCTTACAGCTACAATTTTTGCGATACTTTTCTCAATGGGAATAGGCTTATTCTTTGGCTACTACCCAGCGAGCAAGGCTGCAAAACTTGACCCTATAGAAGCGCTAAGATATGAATAATAGAAAAAATATATTTTATATGATATACTAAACTAAAAAAAGGAGGTAAGCCAAAGTTTATGAGGATATTATTATGTGAAGATGAGGTGTCTTTATCAAACGCCTTAGTAGAATTATTAAAAATAAATAAGTATTCCGTAGATGCCGTTTATAATGGTGAAGATGCCTTAGATTATATTAGTGCAGCAAATTATGATGCAGTAATATTAGATATTATGATGCCTAAATTAGATGGAATCTCCGTTTTAAAAAAGGTAAGAGAAATGGGAAACAACATTCCTGTTTTAATGCTCACTGCAAAAAGCGAGGTCGAGGATAAAGTCTCTGGCCTTGACTTTGGAGCAAATGATTATTTAACAAAGCCTTTTGAATTAAAAGAATTATTAGCAAGGATAAGGGCGATGACAAGGAGTAATGCGGTCAATCAAACTTCAATTTTAACTTTTGGAAATATAAGTTTAAATAGGGCAAGTTTTGAATTAAATTCTCCAAGTGGTAATTTTAAATTATCAAATAAAGAGTTTCAAATGCTTGAAATGCTTATGATTAATCCAAAGCGCGTTATAACAACAGAAAGATTCATGGAAAAAATCTGGGGATATGACTCAGAAAGTGAAATTAGTGTTGTGTGGGTATATATATCATATTTAAGAAAGAAACTTCTATCTCTAAATGCAGATGTAATTATAAAAGTGAGTAGAGGAGTAGGTTATTCCTTAGAGGTGAAGTAATGGAAAAAAAGTTAAGAAAAAGATTTGTTTTAATATTTACAAGTATTACTTTTGTAGTTTTATTTAGTCTTGTAGTTTTTATTAATTTAACAGCGAATAGACTGTTTGATGCAATAAATAATATGGCAATGAATATAATAGCAGAAAACGACGGCGAAATTCCAAGAGAGTCTATTGACTCAATTGCTGCCCCACCTCATGTATTTATGCCTTTTTCGGGAGATAGAAAATATTCATTGAGATATTTTTATGTTGAACTAGGGGAGGATAACATTGTTTTAAGCTCTAATTTTGATAATATTTCTCCTGCTTTGAAAGATAGTTCAATGGAAATGTTAGAAAAATTCTTAGAAGAAAATGAAAATGGATTTAAAGACAGCGAAGGCGAGATAGGCAGCTTTGAATACAGAATAATTGATAATGGAAATACAAGACAATTTGTATTTTTAAGCAATGAAGAGCAGGCATATATAATTGATATTATGATTAATATACTAAGCTATTTATTTGCAATAGTGTTTGTATTAGTGTTTATTTTATCTTGTATTTTCTCCAAAAAAGCAGTAGCTCCAATAGTTAATGCACAAGAAAAACAAAAAGAATTCATTACAAATGTTAGCCATGAATTAAAAACACCTTTAGCTATAATAAAAGCTAACACAGAAGTAATAGAAGCAATTAACGGAGAAACTGACTGGACAAATAGCAATCATTCTCAAGTAAAAAGAATGAATACATTAGTAAGCTACCTTTTAACTTTGACAAAATTTGAAGAAAAAAATGATGATAAAATTAAAACTGACTTTTCTATAACAGAAATGGTAGAAAATACAGTGGATAATTACAAGTCGCTTTTAGCAGAAAATAATAAGCAGTTTAATATTAACACAAACGAAAATATCACTTTAACAGCTCATGAAGAGTCAATTCGAATGCTAATATCAGTCTTACTTGAAAATGCTGTGAAATATTCAAAAGCTGATAGTGTTATAGATATTTCACTAACAAAAAAATCAAATAAAACTATAATTCAAATTGAAAATGAAGCAGATGATTTAAAAGTAGGCAACTACGATAACTTATTTGAAAGATTTTATAAAGAAGATAAAGCAAGAAGCTATAACAATAGCTTTGGCATAGGTCTTTCAATAGCAAAATCAATAGTAGAAAATCATAAAGGTGAGATAAGCGCAAAAAGTCTAAATGGAAAAACTATAATTTTTACAGTAGTAATCTAATAAAGGGAGACACTAAATGCAGTACGATTTTTATGAGGGGTATTATGATAAATTCAAGTGCTTGAATGATAGCACACAAAGAATATTAGAGGAAATTTCAAGGGAAAATAATAATGCGATAGAGCATATTTATTCACGCATAAAAACACAAGACAGTACAAAGGAAAAATTAAAAAGATATAATTTTGAAGTTAGCCTTTCTTCTTCTTTAACAAATATCTATGATATTTTAGGACTTCGTATAATTTGTAGGTTTGTAGATGATGTATATTTAGTTTTAGATGGCATAAAAAACAATGAATTTTTTAATATAATTCAAATTAAAGACTATATAAAAAGTCCTAAAATTAATGGATACAGAAGTTTGCATATTTTAGCAAAAGTGAATTTTGAGGGCGATGAGCTTCCAATAGAAATACAAATTAGAACTTTATCGCAAGACTCCTGGGCAACACTTGAACATCAAATGAAATACAAAAAAAATGTAAAAAACAAAGAGCTATTAGAAAGTGAATTAAAACGCTTTGCTGATGAATTAGCTTCAACAGATATTAATATGCAAACAATTAAAGATTTAATCCAATCTGATTTCTCCTAAAAATAAAAAACCGATGTTTTAAAACATCGGTTTTTTGCTATAAAAATTATTTATTACTAAAAATCTTTTTTCTAAATTTTACTACATAAACAGCCGTTAAGCGTTGCAATAATTTATCATACAATAAAAAAGTAAAGTTAAATAAAGCTATAAATAAAACGAATAAAAAAGGAGTAAAACTTAAAAATTCTTTAATTATTTCATCAACTGGGAAAACTATAAT
This sequence comes from uncultured Oscillospiraceae bacterium, assembly GCA_964369975.1. Taxonomy (GTDB): domain Bacteria; phylum Bacillota; class Clostridia; order Oscillospirales; family Ruminococcaceae; genus RGIG3102. The sequence goes on along the minus strand of CAYJFZ010000011.1, from coordinate 3,999 downwards.
TAATAAGGAATAGCAAACTATTAATGATAAATTTACAAATAATAATTTTAATATAATTTTTATAATTTTATTATAGCGTCTATCAATCTTTTGCTTTATTACAGCATACAAACCAAAGCAGAAAACATACATAAAACTTACTTCTTTATTAGGAACAAAAAGTAAAGCCAAAAAACAAACACTGCAATAAAAACTAAAAGCTGTGTTAAAATGATATTCATACACTACGGGGATAATAAATAAAGCACTGATACACGCTGTCATATAAGCTGCAAGAGGAATAAAATTGCCTAAAAGCATTGTTGTTATTGAAAAAGCGGCAAGTATACCACTAAGGGCGATTTTCTTAGAATTAGCTTTCATTTTTCCTCCTTTTTGTTAGGGCAATAGATATTTCATATTATAAGCTATTAAAAAAAATATGTCAAAGAAATTGTTTTAAAAATAAAAAAACTATGATATAATAATCATAAATATGTATAAATTCAAAATTATATAATGAAAGAGGACAACTTATGGAAAAAATACCTGTTATAATTGATACAGACCCTGGTATTGATGATACTTTTGCCATTATGATGACAGCGGCAAATAAAAAGTATGAAATTAAAGCAATGACAACAACACACGGCAATGTAGGCTTAGAAGGAACAACGAGAAATGCTCTTGATTTATCTGAGTTTTTAGGAATAAATTGTCCAGTTGCAAAAGGGGCTGATAAGCCTTTAATCGTACCATTAAAAGATGCCTCAGAAGTGCACGGTAAAAACGGAATGGGTGGATATGAGTTGCCAAGAGCAAAACAAGAGCCAGTTAAAGAGGCAGCTTGGGATTTAATTTATAAAATAGCAAAAGAAGAAAATGGTAAATTAAACTTACTTGTTTTAGGACCTATGACTAATATAGCTATTGCTGTATTAAAATATCCGGATTTAAAAAAATATATAAATAGAATATATATGATGGGTGGCTCAAGATCTTTTGGTAATCATTCACAGTATGCTGAATTTAATATTTGGGGAGATCCTCACGCTTGTAGTATTGTTTTAGATAGTGGGATAAAAATAACTATGTGCGACTTAGTTTTTGGTAAAGAACATTACGTGACTTCAAGCGAGATAGAAACAGCTTATGCGAAGGGTAAAAAATTAAAACCGATGATGGAGAAATTCTTAGAAAGCGATAAAAGAATAGCTGAAAGATTAAAATTCCGTTTTGGTAGCTGGGAAAATTATAAAGGGAGCATATATGATGCAACGGCTGCTGCTGCTATGATTTTAGATGAAGAAAATGCCTTAGAAACAAAAGATTATTTTGTAGTATGTGAAACTCAAGGAACAGAAACTTTCGGGCAAACCGTCTTTGATTACATAGGTAATAAAGCTAATAAAGCAAAGAATGTTCAGCTTGCTATAAAAATGGATAGATTAAAATACTATCAATTATTAAGCGATGCAATAAGCTATTTTGAATAAGGAGTACCAAGATGGAAAAAATTAAAATAATTATGGATGTAGACACAGGTATTGATGATGCAATAGCTATGTTTACAGCTTTAGCAAATGATAGATTTGATGTTTTAGGCTTTACTACTGTTTTTGGCAATAGAGCACTTTGTGATACAACAAAAAATACTCTTAAAATTTTAGAGTTAGTAAATAGAGGTCACATTCCGGTAGCTCAAGGTGCAGCAAAACCTTTAGTAAATGAATTTAATCCGCCACTAAAAAGTATAGTGCACGGTATGGACGGCTTAGGTGATATAAAAAATCCACTACCAGAGCCTAAAATAAAACCAATAGATAAATCAGCAGTTGAGTTTATGGCAGATACTTTAAGAAACTCAAAAGAAAAAATTACCTTAGTGCCAGTAGGCCCAATGACAAATATTGCTGCTTTTTTAGTAGCTCACCCAGAGTTAAAAGAAAAAATAGACAAAATAGTTTTGATGGGCGGCTCTACTTTAATGGGGAATGCGTCTATGGTAGCAGAAGCAAATATTATTAAAGACCCAGAAGCAGCTTTTATTTTATTTAACAGCGGTGTTCAAATTTATATGGCAGGCCTTGATGCTACTATGCAAGGATACATAAGCTTTGATGAGTTAAGCGAATATGAAAAAAATGGCAATTGGCTTTCAGATATAGTTTGCGAAATGTGTGGTATTTATAAAGAGCATTATCAAGAAAGAATGAAGGCAGACGGCCTTGCTATGCACGATTCACTACCTTTAGCTTGGCTTTTACATCCAGAGCTTGTAGAAACTGAGGATTTGAATGTAACTGTTGATATCAACGGAAGATATACTTATGGTATGACGGTAACAGACAGAAGAAATGTAACAAAAAAAGCGCCTAATGTAAAAGTGGCAGTGGGTGTAAGGGATAGAATAGCCTTTATTGATTTAATCAAAAATGCTATAGAAAAATTAGCTAAAGAAAAATAGGTGATAAATGGATTACATAATTATAGCTTTACTAATAGTAGTGCTGATAACAATGCTGCTTTTAATAGTAAAACTTAACGAAGTAAAGAATAATAAAAACTTTGAAAATTTTATGGACAAGTCTCAAAAAGATACAATAAACTTTATCCAAAGCCAAATGCAACTTCAAAGTACTATGCAAAAAGACTCACAAACCCAAATCACACAGCTTGAAGCAAAAAGGTTTGAAGAGTTTTCAAAAAGTACCCAAGAAAGTATACAAACTCTTAGGAGAACAGTAAATGAGATGTCTTTATCAGTGGATAAAAGATTTGAAACTTTTACAAACAGCAACGAAAAACAACTAAATCAAATAAGAGAAACTTTAGAGAAAAAAGTAGGCGCAATGCAAGAAAGCAATGAAAAAAAGCTGGATGAAATGCGCCAAACTGTCGATGAAAAATTACAAAAAACTTTAGAGGATAGAATTAGTAAAAGTTTTGAAATGGTAAGTAAAAGATTAGAAGAAGTATATAAATCTTTAGGGGAAATGCAAAAACTCTCAACAGGTGTTGACGATTTGAAAAAAGTATTATCAAATGTAAAAACAAGAGGAATTTTAGGCGAAGTTCAACTTGGGGCAATTTTAGAGCAGATACTCAGTTCCGAGCAGTATGAAGAAAATGTAGCTACTAAAAAATCTTCAAGCGAGAGAGTTGAGTTTGCAGTAAAACTCCCTGGCGATAATGGAGACTTTGTATATCTTCCAATAGATGCAAAATTTCCTATGGACGCATATCAAAACTTATTAGATGCCTATGATACAGCCTCACAAATTGAAGTAGATGCAGCGGCAAAAGTGTTAATTAATAGAATAAAATCTTTTGCAAAAGATATTAAAAATAAGTATATTGATGTACCTTATACAACTGAATTTGCAATAATGTTTTTACCTATTGAGGGCCTTTATGCAGAGGTAGTGAGAAGAGGTATGGTAGAAGAATTGCAAAAAGATAAAATTAATATAGCAGGCCCTACAACTATGGCAGCCTTACTAAACTCCTTACAAATGGGCTTTAGAACTTTAGCTATTCAAAAGCGCTCAAGCGAAGTGTGGAAAGTATTAGAAGGAGTAAAGCAAGAGTTTAATAATTTTGGTGGTATTTTAGAAAAAACTCAAGATAGAATTCGCCAAACTTCTGAAGAATTAGATAAATTAGTAGGAGTTAGAACAAGGGCGATAAATAGAAAACTAAAAGATGTAAGCACTTTAGATACTAAAAGACAAGATATAGCTTTAAATCAATATGAAAGCGAAGAAGATATTGACACAAGCGAAAGTGTATGATAGAATTATTTTCACACAAAATAAGTGTTAACCAAATTTATTTGGTTAATATGCGGATATGGCGGAACCGGTAGACGCGCCAGCTTGAGGGGCTGGTGGGAGCAATCTTGTGCAAGTTCAAATCTTGTTATCCGCACCATATAAGGCGGTCAATTTGGATGTTAACCTGAGAAAAGTCAGTGTTTATCAGCTAAATTGACTCTTTTTTTGCAAAAAAACAGTGATT
>CAYJFZ010000010.1:0-60779 GCA_964369975.1 uncultured Oscillospiraceae bacterium | reverse complement strand
TATCACCTCGTTTTTGCTTTGTCAACATCTTTTTTTATCTTTTTTGAAAAAAGTTTTGAAAATGTCGTGTGATGAAATAATCGTAATACTATAATATACTTTTTATCATAAAAAAGCTATGGTAATTTTTTAGTAAAAATTGTATATTATTGATTTTTTACAAACTTCGATACTTGAATACATACTATATTTCATTTTCACATTAATTTAAAACAACACTTCTTATATATTATGTATATTATATATGATAGCTTTACATATAATTAATATGCTTTTTAGCTTATTACTGTATAATATATTTCACTAACTAAGTATACACAGCAAGCTATAAAAAATTACACCATATACTTTTACTCAAAAAACAAAAAAGAGGATAGTGCGTCCTCTTTTTGTTTTTATTATTAAATAACACGATTATAACTTATCTTTTTAAAAATTCTATTATCATATCAATCATACCAGTAGCTTTATTCAAGTCATCATTAGGATAACCATCTGCTTTTTTTACTGCCGCTGTTAATTTATCAAGCGCAGATAAAAGGGCTGTGTACGCTTGTGAGTGTTTTGTTTGTGGTTTTGGCTTTTCTACTAATACTTTTGGGCCTACCACTGTTTGTATGCCACTTACTAAATCAAAGGTATCTGTATAGTATGGCGCATAAACATTATAACCTAAGTCAGTTTTTATTTTTTCTTCAAAAACTGGCATAACATCAGCATCACCGTGAACGATAAACACCATTCTTGGTTTTTCTTCAAAACCTCTTAACCAATCAATTAAGCCTTCTTGGTCTGCATGCCCACTTATACCGTCAAGTTTTACTATATCAGCATTTACCTCAATACTTTCACCAAAAAGTTTTACTCTATCAGCGCCGTCTAATAAATGCCTACCTAAAGAGCCTTCCGCTTGATAGCCTACAAATATAACAGTTGAGTCTTTTCTCCATAAGTTATGTTTTAAGTGATGGCGAATTCTACCTGCATCACACATACCGCTTGCTGAAATTATAACTTTTGGGTTTTTATCAAAGTTTATTTCTTTACTCTCATCTGCTGTTACAGTAAGTTTTAATGTCGGAAAGTTAATAGGCTCTACTCCGGAATTTACAACCTCTAAGGCTTCCTCATCATAGTAGCCATGCACATTTTCCTCAAATATTTTTACTGCCTCAATAGCCAGAGGTGAATCTAAGTAAACTGGGATTTCATGCCCTTTTACTAAGCCTTTTTCAATTATATCTCTTAAAAAGTATAATAACTCTTGAGTTCTGCCCACAGCAAAAGCTGGGATAATAACATTGCCACCCTTATCAAAAGTCTTTTGAATAACTCCGGCTAAATCCACTCTATAATCTTTTACTTCTCTGTGCTGTCTATCTCCATAAGTTGCCTCACAAACAACATAATCTGCATTTTTTACTATCTGCGGATCGTTGATAAGTGGCTGATTTGTATTTCCTATATCGCCTGAAAATACTATAACTCTTTCATTTTCTCCCTCTTTTGCAAACACTTGAATCGCAGCGCTGCCTAAAAGATGGCCTATATCGTGGTATACAGCCTTTACGCCTTCGCAAATGCTTACTTCTTGCAGATACTCAACTTCTTCAAAAAGCTCTAAGGCAAGCATAGCATCTTCTTTAGTGTATAAAGGCTCAACTGGGCTTTTGCCACTTCTTGTAGCCTTTCTATTTGCCCATTCAGCTTCTTGTTCTTGGATAAAAGCTGAGTCTAAAAGCATAATATGCGCTAAATCTGCTGTTGCACTTGTTGTGATTATTTTGCCACTAAACCCATTTTTAACAAGCAAAGGGATATACCCGCTATGGTCAATGTGCGCATGTGTTAGTAGTAAAAAATCAATTTCGCCAGCTGGTATAGTTAAGTCTGTGTCGATATCTTCTTCTCTACCTTGGCGCATACCATAATCAACGAGTATGTTTTTACCATTCACTGTTAATAAATGTGCTGAACCTGTTACTCCGTGAGTTGCTCCGATGAATTGTAATTTCATAACTACCTCCTATTTAATTTTAAATTTTTCATTAACATATTTAAAAAGCTAAGTATAGCTTTTGCATTTATAATAACTGTAACTCCCACTATAAGAACACCGAATATAAGCCAATTTTCTCTTTGGCTGATTACTACATAGCTTAAATATAAAGACAAAATTAAGTTTATCAAAATTAGAACTGGTGAAAATTTTAGTTTGATATATTTTCTTGTGCCTATTGCCCTTAAAAAGAAAACAGTAAAGTAACTAATTAAAGTTGAAATACCTGCTCCTTGAGCTCCATACTCTGGGATTAATATTAAGTTTAAAATTATGTTTACAATGGCCGCCGCCATCATTGTTAATAAATTTGATTTTCCATTTTTTTCTACCATGTATATACTTGATAAAAATGTTGCAAAGCAGGAAAAAACTGTAGCGATGATTAGTATTGGTATATACTCCCAAGCAATAAAGTAATTATCCGCTACCATAAAACTCATAAAAAATTGCGAGGTAAGAATCAAAAATGCCGCCGCTATAAAAATCAAACTTTGGTATATACTAAATACATTATTAAAAAACTTATTCGTTGTCTTTTGCCCACTTTCTTTAACTGCTGAAATCTGCCACGCCTCAGTAAAAACAGTACTGCATAAAACTATAATCCCCGGCAATTTATAAGCTGCTGCATATAAGCCGCCCACATCTTCACCTACTATAAAAGATACTAAAAAATGATCACTCACATTTGTTATCCACCAAAACATACTGTTTGGTATAAAAGGCAAGCAATAAAAAATCATTTCTTTTGAAACTTGTTTTACCTTGCTTTTTAGCTTTAAATATTTAAACGAGCCAGAAAAAACACTTAAGAATAAAGCGCTTAATAAGTCTGCACCAATAATAGCTAATATGTACCCAACAGGTCCCATATCAAGCCTTACTAATAATATATATACTAATAATAAAGTATTAACAGTCGCTAAAATACCATCTACTGCATACAGCCTTGTTAAAGTCCTCGCTCTTGTAAATTGCTGAACAAGTGTTCTTAGACAGCTTGCAAATAAATAAATATAAACATAAACGGCATACTCCCCGACTATATCAACATTAATAATTACAGGATAAAACAATAAAGAAAACATAAATCCTAAAAAATAAGTTTTACAAGCAACTGTAAACACCTTCACTTTTGAATATTTATTATCTAAACCAAAGCGAATAATACCATTTGCCATACCAAAAGAAGCAAGCGGTATCATTATGTTTGCAGTTTGCATTATTAAGTTTACAGCGTTATATTCCTGAGTAGTAAGCATTTGAGTGTATATAGGCATCAACAAAAACACTAAAAACTTACTACTAAAAGTACTTATAAAAAACAACACTGTATTAGAAATCAAAAACTTATACCTATTCAAAATTTACTTCCTTCTATATACAAGATCGCAAAGATATTTTCTTCTGCAATTAGGGCAAAATAGATATTTTTTACCTCTGCTTTGCGGAGCAAAGGTCGCTTGAATGGAATTCGCTTTAAAAAGTTTCTTACAATTTGTGCATCTATAATCAAACTTTGATGCACGATAAACACTCACTACGCACACACCCGCTAAAGATACACCTATCACAATAGGTGCTAAAAAAGCATCCATAAAACACCTCATCAATTAAAATTTTAATTTTATTGTTATCTATATTATATTATTATTATCAAAATATATCAATAGCATATCTATAATATATGTAAATATTGTAAAATATCTAAAAATTTCTTATTTTATTATATATTTTATATTTATATAAAATAAGCTACTTCTTTTTTCCATATTCAAAATACATATTTTCTGTTTAAGGTTGGTTTTGTTACATAATAACATAGTTTTAAAAAAATCTTATTAAAAATAGAAATTAAACTAAATAAAAAAACAGGGCTAAAAATAACCCTGCTTTTTATTTATTCAAACAAATCTTTTAATTTTTTAAAAAAGCCTTTTCTGTTTTCATAGTTTTCATCTTTTAAAGTTGCTTCAAAAGCTTCAAGAGCTTTCTTTTGCTCCCTTGTCATCCTTTTTGGAATTTCAACTTCTACTACTACATACTGATCGCCCTTACCTCTGCCGTTTAAGTATTTAATACCCTTGTTTTTTAAGCGGAATGTAGTCCCGCCTTGAGTTCCCTCAGGCACATTGTACTGCACTTTCCCATCAACTGTTGGCACTACAATTTCATCACCTAAAACAGCTTGAGTATAAGTAATTGGCACAGTTACATAAACATCATATCTTTTCCTTGTGAAAATAGGGTCTGGCTTTACTGCTATTAAAACAATAACATCGCCCGCAGGCCCACCGTTTGCACCCATATCACCTTGGCCTCTTAAAGCAAGACTTTGGTCACTATCAACACCGGCTGGGATATTAATTTGCTTTTTAACAGTTACACTTACCCTACCCTCGGCATTACATTTTTTACATTTATCAGTAATAATTCTACCTTTACCGCTACATTTTGGACAAACTCTTGAATTTTGAATAACTCCAAAAGGTGTCCTTTGTTGCACCATAATATGGCCCGAGCCATTACAGTCTGGGCAGACAGCCGGAGTTGAGCCTTTATTGCTACCGGAGCCTTTACAGTCTGGGCAAGTTTCTTGTCTTTGATAAGTTATAGTCTCATCACAGCCGTGGGCTGCTTGCATAAATGAAATATTAACTCTTACTCTTATATCTGCGCCTTTTTTAGGAGCATTAGGATTACTTCTTTGAGAGAATCCACCACCAAAAAACGAGCCAAATATATCGCCGAAAGCATCTTCAAAGCTACCAAAACCACCGCCGCCAAAGCCTTGGCCTGAAGAGTAATTTGGGTCTACTCCTGCGTGCCCATAAGTATCATATAGTTGTTTTTTTTGTGGGTCTGAAAGCACTTCGTATGCTTCGTTGACCTCTTTAAAGTTTTGCTCGGCTACTGCATCATCTGGATTTAAGTCAGGATGATATTTTTTTGCAAGTTTTCTATATGCTGATTTTAACTCTGCTTCACTTGCATTTTTACTTGTACCAAGCACTTCATAAAAATCTTTTTTATCTGCCACTTTCTTTCCCTCATCTTATCGTTCATATATTTCTAAATTTTGTAAATTAGCTTATTATACTACTAAAAATTTTATTTTTCAAGTTATAAGCTATGCAAAGTGGATATATTATTTTTATATATCCACTTTAAACATAGGCTATTAAATTATTCTTTATCTTCTTTTACATCTGTGTAATCAGCATCAACTATTGTCTCATCTGTATTTTGAGCTTCTTGAGCTTCACCTTGAGGTTCTTGTGCTGTAGCCTCATATAATTTTTGGCTAATTTCATGTAAGGTCACTTCAAGTTCTGTCATTTTAGCAGTGATGTCTTCCATTTTATCGCTTTCAAGAGCTTGTTTTAAAGCATCTTGTTTTTCTTTTAGTTTTGCTGTTTCTTCTTCTGTGATTTTATCTTCTAAATCTTTGATTAATTTATCTGCTTGATAAATCATAGAGTCAGCTGAGTTTTTAGTTTCTACTTCTTCTCTTCTTTGTTTATCCTCTTGAGCGAATTGTTCTGCTTCTAAAACAGCTTTTTCAATTTCATCTTTTGACATATTTGTTGAAGCTGTAATTGTTATAGACTGCTCTTTTTGAGTGCCTAAGTCTTTTGCAGAAACAGATACGATACCATTAGCGTCTATATCAAAAGTAACTTCGATTTGTGGAACACCTCTTGGAGCTGGTGCAATGCCATCAAGATGGAAGATACCTAAAGATTTATTATCTTTTGAGAATTCTCTTTCGCCTTGTAGTACATTTATTTCAACTGAAGGTTGGTTGTCAACAGCAGTTGAGAATTTTTGACTTTTCTTTGTAGGAATAGTTGTGTTTCTTTCGATAATTTTAGCTGTAATTCCGCCAACAGTTTCAATACCTAATGATAAAGGAGTAACATCTAATAATAGCATACCTTTAACATCGCCGCCTAAAACACCGCCTTGAATTGCAGCGCCTAAGGCTACACATTCATCAGGGTTAATGCCTTTGAATGGATCTTTTCCTGTAATTTTTTTAACTGCTTCTTGAACAGCTGGAATTCTTGTAGAACCACCAACTAATAAAATTTTGTTTAATTCGCTTGTATCAAGACCTGAGTCTTTAAGTGCTTGGCGAACAGGGCCCATTGTAGCGTCTACTAAATCAGCTGTTAATTCATCGAATTTTGCTCTTGTTAAAGACATATCTAAGTGCTTTGGTCCTGTTGCATCAACTGTTATAAATGGTAAGTTAATTGAAGTTTGAGTAACTCCTGAAAGCTCGATTTTTGCTTTTTCTGCTGCTTCTTTTAATCTTTGAGCTGCCATTTTATCATTTAATAAGTCAATACCATTATCCTTTTTGAATTCGTTTGCAAGGTACTTAATAATTCTTTCATCGAAGTCATCGCCACCTAAGCGGTTGTTACCAGCTGTAGCTAAAACTTCTTGAACGCCATCGCCCATTTCAATAACTGAAACATCGAATGTACCGCCGCCTAAATCGTAAACTAAAACTTTTTGGTCTTGCTCTTTATCAATACCGTAAGCTAAGGCTGCCGCTGTTGGCTCATTTATAATTCTTTTAACATCAAGGCCAGCTATTGTGCCTGCATTTTTTGTAGCTTGGCGTTGTGCATCGTTAAAGTAAGCTGGAACTGTGATAACAGCTTCTGTTACTTTTTCGCCTAAGTAGCTTTCAGCTTCTTGTTTTAGTTTTGCCAGTACCATTGCTGAAATTTCTTCAGGTGTGTAAGATTTATCATCAACAGTTACTTTATAATCTGTACCCATTTCTCTTTTAATTGAAGAAATTGTACCTTCAGGATTAGTAATAGCTTGGCGCTTTGCCACTTGGCCTACTAATCTTTCGCCTGTTTTTGAAAAACCTACAACTGATGGTGTAGTTCTCATACCTTCTGCATTAGCAATAACAACGGCTTCGCCGCCTTCCATAACTGCAACACATGAATTTGTTGTACCTAAGTCAATACCTATAATTTTACCCATAATAAAAATCTCCTTTATATATCGTTGTTCTTGATTTTAAATTTATTTGAAAAAGCACTATGCTTTATTCACTAATTAATTTTAATAGTCTACTACCATTTTTTAGTTGCTCACTGCCACTGTTGCATGGCGGATAACTTTTTTATTTAATGTATAGCCTTTTTGCAATACCTTTGTTACTATCCCGCTTTCTTTACCTTCAACATCTTCTTTAACTACCGCTGAATGTAAATTCACATCAAAAGGCTTATCTAAGGCATCAATTTCTTCAACTGCCAATTTTTCTAAGGCACTTTTCGCTGTCATAAGAGTCATCTCTATGCCTTTTTTATAGTTTTCATCTTCGCAAGGTGATAAAAAAGCCATTTCTAAAGTATCTATAACAGGAAGCAAGTGCATAACAGCATTTGTAGTTGCCATTGCATAAGTTTCTGTTTTTTCTTTAGCTGTTCTTTTTCTAAAGTTGTCGTATTCAGCTAAGGTTCTTTTATAAACTTCATTGTCTATATGAGTTTGCCTTGTTAATTTTTGTGCTATTTCAATAAGCTCTTCTTTTTCTAAATGTTCAAAAGGTGATACTTCTTGCTCTTCTATGATTACCTCTTGTTCTTCTATGGTTACCTCTTGTTCTTCTTGTAAAACTTCTTCATTTTCTAAGTCTTTATTTTTCTTATCTTGCATTATTATTCCCTTTCATTTCCTGTTATTGTATCAGTTAGAAGTTTTGCAAAATAATCAACTGATAAAAACATTTTTTCATAATCTATCGTTTGAGCACTAATTATTGAGAATGTACCCCTTACACCACTTTGCCCATAAAGGTTTGTAGATATAAAGCAGGCATTTTCTATATCCTCTATCATTAACTCATCTGCAAAAACTATACTAACATTTTGCTGTTTTGGCACAACTATACTTTTTAATAATTCAGTATTAGATAAAAGGCGTAATAAATTTGCTATTCCTTTTTCTTGGTGCGTAACATTTAGTAAATGTTCATATCCGCTGATGTATAAGTTTTGCTCTCCTGCTTGACTTATCAAGTTTAAAACTCCGCTTAATACCTGTGATAAGGCTAAGTTTTCATTTTTAAATCTCTCTAAAAGCATGTCGTAGTAAGTTTTATCAATGTCGGCATAGTTTACAAAGCATAGCTTCATATTTATAAATTCGCTAACTTGCTTTAGTTCTTCATCGCTTATGTCTGTATTTAATCTAACTGAGCGAGTATGCACATCACCTTGAGAGGTTACAGCTACTATTGCTACATTAAATCTGCCAGTTTTTAATAGTATAAAGTTTGCAAACATCATATCTATATCCATAGGCTGAGAAATAACAACGCAGACTTTAAATAAATCTGAAAACAGTCTTGCTGTTCCTTGAAAAAGTTTTTGCGTATCAGAATCTAATAAGTTAAACCTTTCATTAATATAGTCTTTTTGACTTTGTGGCAAACTATTAGGTAACGCCATGTTTTCAACATAATACCTATATGCCTTATTCGTCGGCACCCTGCCGGCAGCCACATGTGGCTGGGCTAAATAGCCGAGTTTTGTCAATAACGCCATTTCATTTCTAAGTGTTGCTGATGAAACATCTATGGCTAAATTGCTGAGTAATGAATTTGAGGCAATTGGCTCTTTTTCAAGTAAATACATTGAAATTATCGCTTCAAGTATCATTTTATGTCTTTTTGAAATATCCATTTTCATGCCTCCGATTTCATTTTTTAGCAATCTGCTATATCGATTGCTAATTACTATTATACGCATATTTTTATTTTTGTCAACACCTTTTTTATCAAAAAAATATTTTTTCACATTTTTTTAACAAATCTAAGATTTTCCGTAATATCATTTAAAAAGGACTCTTAACATCTATATTGGCTTTTGGTATATTAATATTTACAAAAGAGGTTTTTTCTACATTCTTAGAAATATTAGCTTTGCTAATATTATCTAATGGTAGAGATGCCTATTTTATTTTATTGAACTTATATTAACTATATATAGTAAAGTTTTCCTTGATAAAATTTTCGTAATACTATACAATTAAATAAATAAAAAACAAAGGAGATATTATGATTTCTTCTGTATATATCCACATCCCTTTTTGCTTATCAAGATGCCATTACTGTAATTTTTACACTCTCGGTGGCCATTGTTTTGTGAGCGATGAATATATAATAGCCCTTAAAAGAGAAATACAAAAGTATACTTTAACTTATTGCCCCACTGTCTATTTTGGCGGTGGCACTCCGAGTTTATTAAGTGCAAAACAAGTAAAAGAAATTTTAGCTTTACTGCCAATAGATGAAAACACAGAAATTACTCTTGAGGCAAACCCTGAAACCTTGACACTTAAAAAATTAGAAGATTTTTATAAGGTGGGGATAAATCGTTTATCTTTAGGAGTGCAAACAGTCCTTGATTCTTCTTTAAAAACCTTAGGCAGAGTTCACACTAACGATAGCGTAAAATCCACCTTAGATAATGCAAAAAAAATAGGCTTTAAAAATATCAGCTGCGATATTATGATAGCCCTACCTAATTATACAAATAAAGAACTTAAAGACACCCTTGATTTTTTTATAGAAAACGATGTAAAACACATCTCTTGCTATATGCTAAAAATTGAAGAAGGTACAGAGTTTTATAATACAGATTTTGAGAATCTTCCAAGTGAAGATGAAAGTGCAGATTTTTATTTATATGCCACTGACTACTTAGAAAAAGCAGGCTATATACAATATGAAATATCAAACTACTCAAAGCCAAACTTTGAAAGCAGGCATAATAAAAGCTACTGGCAACTAAAAAACTACATCGGCTTTGGTCCTTCTGCCCATAGCTGTATTAATGGCAAAAGACATTACTATAAAAACGATTTAACCCAGTTTATAAATAATGCTACCATCATAGAAGATGAAGCAGTCACAGCCAGTGATTATATTATGCTAAGCCTTCGCTTAAAAACAGGTCTATCGTTTACTCATTTATTAAATGAGTATAATATCACTATCCCCACTTCCACTATCCAAAAGCTAAAAGCCTTACAAAAAGAGGGCTACTGTATACTAACGAGTGATAATTTATCCCTTACAGCAAAAGGATTTTTAGTTCAAAACACAATAATAAATCTAATCTTAGATTAAAGGAGTTATTATGCCAATAGAAAATTTTTTAAATTTAGTTGATGAGGCAAGCCAAAACAAAGTACAACCACTAATTAACTACATCAAAACCAATTTTAAAGACGCAAAGTTCGATGAATATTATTCAGAAAAATCTCATATCCCAACATGGAAATTAAATGACTCTTATGTTGGTATAGGCTGTAGAAAGCATTATATATCTGTGTATTTTGGAAAAAGTAGCGCTGTTAAAAAAGTAGCAGAGAATACACCTTATTGCAGAGCCTTAAAGGGCTGTGTAAATTTTAGCTACAAAAGAGAGTTACCATACGAGGCTATATATAAAGGCATTGATGAAGCCTTAAAATAGGAGAAAATATGACTTATTTTGAATATTCTACTAAAATAATGGCTGCAAGTGGTGGTGGCGCCTATGTTGTTTTCCCTTATGATATAAAAAAACTATTTAACAAAGGCAGGATAAAAGTATCAGCCACCTTTGATGGCATCCCCTACACAGGCAGTGTTGTAAATATGGGCCTTAAAAATAAAGACGGCTCAATTTGCTATATCTTAGGCATACTAAAAAGCATAAGAAATGATTTAAACAAAACTATCGGTGATGATGTATTTGTTACAGTTGAGTTAATATAAAAAACGCAGTGTTTATACTATAATATTCGTTTGACACAAAATTTTAATAATGTTATAATTTTAAAAATAAACAAAAACAAAGGAGACAATAATGAGCATCGACAAAAAAAGAGCATTTAACTACCTAAAAGAATTTGAATTTGAAAGATTAGCAGGTAGCGCGGATGAATTAAGAGCGGCAAATTTAATCAAAAGAGAAATTGAGGCAGCAGGTGGTAATTGCGATTTAGTACCATTTGAAATAACAGATGGCGAAATCGAAGTAGCAGAATTTGAAATCTTAGAGCCTTACAAAAAAACATACGAAGTAACAGGATATAAATGCTGTTTAAACACTGATGAAGATGGCTTAACAGCTGATTTTTTATATGTTGAAAATGTTAATGAAGTTAACTTATGTGATGCAAAAGGAAAAATCGTGTTATTAAATGGCTACTTAAGACTTCCAACTTATAAAATGTTAATAGAAGCAGGAGTTGCAGCTATTGTTAGCTTTTCAGGAAGCCTTAAAGAAAATAGACAAGAAAGTGATTTCTTTACAAGAACTTTAAGAGAGCAAGTTTTAAAATTTGGTAATATGCCAGCTGTTCATATGCTAATTCACGATGCTTTTGATATAGTTAAAAATAACGCTACTAAAGCAAGAATTAAAGTTAAAGGTAAAACTACACACCCAACTTCACACAATGTTATATCAACTATTAAAGGTACAGCAAAACCAGATGAAGTTATTTGTATAGGCGCTCACTACGACTCAACAGAGTTTTCTAAAGGTGTTTTTGATAATGCCGCAGGCTCTGTAATAATCATGGAAATGTATAAGCATTTTATGGAAAATCCACCTAAAAGAACTTTAAAATTTGCATGGTTTGGCTCAGAAGAAATAGGACTTTGCGGAAGTAAAGCCTATGTTAAGGCAAATGAAGAAGAATTAAAAGACCATATATTTATGATAAATGTTGATGTAGGTGCTGCTGTTTTAGGCGCTAATGTATGCAGCGTAACAGCTTCAAAAGAATTAACAGCATTCTGCGATATGTATATGAAAACTAAAGGCTATGCAATAGAAGTAAAGCAAGATGTCTACTCAAGCGACTCTATTCCTTTTGCTGATAATGGAATTCCAGGGATAAACTTTATGAGATTTGGTACACCAGGCTCTACTTTTATACATACAAGCCACGATACTATGGAATATTTAAGCGAAGAAGGCCTACACGCTTTAACTGCTCCAGTTTTAGAATTTAGTGAACTTATAATAAATTCAGCAGTTTTCCCACAAAAACGAGAAGTGCCAAAAGAAATAGAAGAAAAATTAGAAAAATATCTATTCAAAAAAGAATTAAAAGAATTAGAAGAAAAAGAAAAAAAAGAAGAAAAAAACAAAGAAGAAAAACATTTAAAGTATAAATAAATTTTAAAAAGGGTTTCCGTTTTGGAAACCCTTTTCGCTAACCCTCTTGCTGTTGATTATTCTGTTTTTAATACTTCGCCTATTTTATTTATATAGGTGTATATTAAAATCTTCACTCTTTCTTGCACTGAATTTAAAAGTTCTTCAGTCAATACTCGTATTTATGAATCACATATGTTATAATATAACTATATTTAATTGGAGGTATCATTATGAACATTGTGGAATCTAACTCTATTATTAATATTAACAATTCTACATATTACTTTTCTTTTTGGACAAAGTTTAAAGATTATTTCGAAAAACTTTCAAACATTAATAGTTCATTCACTTTAGCTAAGCCAAGCACTAAGAACTATATTGATTTGAAGTATGGTTCTTCTGAACATCATATTGTAATTAGAAGAAGTTTAAGCAAAAATACAATTAGTTCAGAATTATATATTAGATTCGATAATGCACTTTTTTCATATTTAAAAACCAAACTTTTACACAACCCTATTTTTTCATTTGATGATAAGCCTTCATCAAAATCAATGCGAATAATTATAGCAGTTCCATTTAATAGTGCTTTGAACGATGATTCTTGGTTTGAGTGGATAATCAACCAATCTACTCTCTTACATTCAATTTTAATAGAATCACAAGATGACATTTATGATACAATTGCTATAAGTAAATTAGACAAATATTACGAGGGGGCAGTTACAACTATCACTGTAAATAAATATGAGCGAAACGCAGACGCTCGTAATAAATGTCTTGAACATTATGGTTGTACCTGTCAAGTTTGTAACTTAAACTTTTTAGATAAATACGGCAAAGTTGGTAAAGGATTTATTCATGTCCATCACATTGTCGCTCTTCACGAAATCAGTGAAGAATACCAAGTTGATCCTATTAACGACCTAATACCCATTTGCCCTAACTGCCACTCTATGCTACATCGAAAAATTGATGGTCAGTATCTCAGTATAGACGAATTAAAATCTTGTCTAAAATTTTAACACTTCCAAAGTCTCCTATTTTATAACAGATGCTTTTAACAATCTATATAAATAATACTGTTTTTAAAATTTAACATACTTCAACTAAATACAAAAATTAAAAAGAAACAATGCTTATTCGCATTGTCTCTTTTTTAGTTTCTATATAAAATTTATTATACTATTCCAAATTCAACTTATTAGTTAATATATGTACTGATAAAAAGTATGAAACTGCCGCTGTTAATACATTTATAACATTAGAAAATGTTTGATAGCCATCATCAAATATTTCAATACCAAATATTATTGAAAGAAAGCCTACCACAAAACTTTGTGCTATTAAAATTAACACATAACATACAACACCGCCAATAACTTTATTTTTAAAGTTACTGCCTAAACAAATACTTAAGTATATCACTAAGATACTACTTGCTACACTTGTTAATATTGTAGGTAAAAAGTCAGTTGTAAAAATAAACTCTATTACTTCCATAAAGTAATCTTCAAAGAAAACTCCAATTAAAGTATAGTCCATAACTGCTACAAAAATAAGTATTGCCACAATTACATAAACAACATTAACTAAAATTAAAATTGCTGAAGATATAAGTTTTGATATAACTAATGAATGAGCACTTACAGGTAAGCTATGCATAAAATAGCCTTCTGTACCCACCATATTTTTATAAAATCTTGTAATGATGAATATACTTACAGCTGAAAAAATCGCAGTAAATGTTATAACAACAGCCACACCTAAAGTTATGCTAATTAAAGCCATATACTCATTGCTTAAAATTTCGGGCGAGTCGATGTTCATCTTAGTCCACACACTTGCAACAGCTATTAATAATAAGCCTACGCCATAAAAAGGCACGAAGAATTTAAAGGTATCACGAATTTCATATTTTAATAATTTGCTTAACATCTGTATACCTCCCTAAAATATTCATCAACACTTTTTTGATGTGTGTTTCTAATATCATCAACTGTTGACACAAGGCCTATTTTACCATCTTGAATAAAGATAACTTGGTCTAATACGCTTTCAATATCAGCAATTAAATGAGTTGAAATTAAAACTAATGAGTCTGGGTTATAGTTTTTAATTATTGTATTTAATATGTATTCCCTTGAAGCTGGGTCAACGCCACCTATAGGCTCATCTAATAAATACACTTTAGCATTCCTACTCATCACTAATACTAACTGTACTTTTTCTTTCATTCCTTTTGATAGGCTTTTATATTTTTGATTAGGGTCAATTCCTAAGCCGTTAAGCATTTCGTAAGCTAACTCTAATCTAAAGTCTTGATAGAAATCACGAAACATTTCAACAATGCTAATAACTTCCATATTCCCTTGTAAAATTTCTTTATCAGGCAAATACGCAATTATTTCCTTTGTTTTTGGCCCTGGAAGCATTCCGTCAATGCTCACGCTTCCTTGTGTAGGTGTTAATAAACCTACTATTAATTTAATAAGTGTTGTTTTACCACTTCCGTTAGGCCCTAAAAGCCCTACTATATTTCCGCTGTATAAATTAAGAAAAACATTATCCAGCGCTACCTTGTTTCCATACATTTTAACAAGGCTTTTTGCTTGTATTAATGGTTGCATTTTACTCCTCCAAACTATTAATGTAATTTATAATATCAGTTTTTGAAAGCCCCATACCTCTTACTTCTTTATAAAAAGAAAAGAACTTATCGTTGATAATATCATTTTTTAATTTTTGTATTAAGCCCTCATCATCTGTTACTAATCTACCGTTAGTACCCTGTGAAACCAAAATATTTTTTTCCTCAAGCTCGCTTAAGGCTCTTTGCATTGTATTAGGATTAATATTAGCAGCAGAGGCTAAATCTCTTACAGAGGGAAATCTTTGTCCTAAAGAATATGCTCCCCTAATTATATCCATAGTTAAAATATCTGCTACTTGAATATAAATCGGCTTGCTATCTGAAAACTTCCATGCCATTCTCACTCCTCCTTCGTTGTATGTATCATTTAATACAATAATACAACAAAAAACTGATATTGTCAATATAATATTATTATTTTTGTTTTGAAGGTTTTATAAGTGGAATTTCACTCAATACTAAACTTAGTAAAATTAAGCTGCCACCTATTAATAGATTGCTTGTAAAGCTCTCAAAGCCCCAAGCTATACTAAATATACTACCAAAAACAGCTTCTAATAATAAAATTAAGCTCGCAGTTGAAGCAGGTACATATTTTTGTGCAAGAACTTGCAGAGTCTGAGCTATAAAGCTTGAGCCTACTCCTAAATATATAACAGGCAGTATCACATCGCTAATTTCAAATGTTGGCACTTGCGCTTTTTCAAAAACTATAAAGTATAAACTTGAGCCTATAAATAAAGTAAGACCTAATAAAAAAGCACTTGCTGCAAAATGTCCACCTTCTGGTGGTTTTGCAAGCATTACTATTGATAAAGCAAAGAATAATGCACAGATAATAGTATACACATCGCCTATATTAACTATAAATTCTGCATTAAATAAGCCTGAAAGTATCGCCATACCAAATAAACACACTGCAACAGCTAAAAAGTTTTGCAGTTTTGGTTTTATCTTATACATAGCCCAGGCTAATAAAGGCACCATTACTACATTAGTTGTAGTTAAAAATGATGAATTTGAAGGAGCTGTGTACTGTGCCCCCATTGATTGAAATAAAAAGCCTAAAAAATTAAATACGCCTACAAGTAAGCCTATTCTTAATTGAGCTTTTGACATATTAAGTATCTGCTTTGGAAAAAATGCAAATACTAAAAGGGTAAACATTAAGCCTCTTACGCTATTTAATATACCTACTGACAAGCCGCTATCAAGGGCAATTTTTGTAGCAACAAAGCCGCCACCCCAAATTATAGCCGCTAAAATCAAAAGGATTATTGCTGTATTCTTTTTCATTTCACACCTCATAAATTTAATATTCTAAATACGAATTATACCATAACAATGCTTTATAGTAAAGGTTTGCATAAATTTCTTTATTTTTGACGCCACTTACAAGAAAATTCTTTACAAAATAAAGCATATGCTATGTCCTGCTTCTTACTCATTGACTTTAGCTTATATATAATAAATTTAGAATATTCTAATTACAAATAAAACAAAACTCTTACTCAAAATCTTGAGTAAGAGTTTTTAAATTTAAATTTTAAACTTCTAAAATGTCTTTCCAAATACCATCATAGTTTTTAGAATTATACTCGCTTTTGAAGTTTTGTTTTATTTCTTTTGCTTTCTTTGCATCATCAAAAAGTAAGTCAACAACACTGCAAGCCATTACTTTTGCTGGGGCAATAAATGCTAAATACTTATCTTTAATTTCAAAATGCTTTGTATGAAAACCATCTGAAAATCCACCTATTCCACCGTGTACACAAGGCATAATAGTAGCTACATCGCCAGCGTCTGTTGAGCCACCTTCCATTTCTTCTTTAAATAAAATAGTCGCAGTTTCATCTAAAGCCTTTGCATTATCGCCAAAAACAGTAGCAAGGTTTTTATCTTGATGAAGTGGTAAATAGCCAGGCATATCTGAAATTTCTACTTCTACACCTAAGGCAGCCCCACAACCTCTTAAAGCTCTATTTACTTTAAAGTTTGCATCTTTTATCGCTTGTATACTTGCACCTCTAACATACATTTCCATTCTTACATCATCAGGTACAATATTTACTAATGTACCGCCTTTTGTAATAATAGGATGTATTCTAATGCAGTCTTGGTCTTTTAGAGTTTCTCTTACAGAGTTTATCGCCATTAAAGCAAGGGCTGCTGCATTAAGTGCATTAACGCCTAAATGAGGAGCTCCGCCTGCGTGGGCTTCTTTTCCTATGAAGTTTACATTTTTAGCTATAAAGCCTACGCTTTTTGATGAGGCAGTTATAGTATTTTTTTCTCCTGTTGATGAGCCGTGTACCATCATTGCCATGTCAATATCATCAAAAGCGCCGATACTAATTAATTCTTGTTTTCCGCCTAAATACTTAATTTTGCCTTCTTTTATTAAGCCTTCACGAAAGCCTAACTCAACACATTCCTCAGCAGGTACTGCCATAAACGTTACATTGCCACTTTTAAACTCATCTTTAAAGGCATTAATACCTATTAAAGTGCCGAGCATAGTAGTAATCTGAGCATTGTGTCCGCAAGTATGGGCCGCACCCGTCGTCTTATCAGCATCCACATGGTCAGGGCATACAACAGCATCAAGCTCACCCATTACAGCCACATTGATATCTCTTTTTTCATCAAAAAGTTTTGCTTTTACGCCCGTAATTCCAAGACCATCTTCATACTTTAGGCCGAATTTTTCAAACATATCTTTTACGAGTTTGCTTGTTTTAAACTCTTTGTAACCAAGCTCTGGATTTTGATAAATTTGCATACCGATATCATAAAGCAATTCTTTATTCTCATCAATTACTTTACAGATATTGTCTTTTAGTGTTTGTCTGTCCATAATTTTTCTCCTTTTTATTTTTAATAATACTTAAATACATTATAATATTTATTTTTATAAATTTCAATGTTTTACTAAAATTAATATAGTAAATAGATGTATTTTGTGGTATAATACCTTATAAATATGATAAATGGAGAACAAAATTTAAAAAATGAAAAATAAAATCTTATCTTTTATATTAATATTAACCGTAGTTTTTACTTCTTGCACACCTGCACAAGAAATAGAAATAAGAGAAAAACAAAGCTTTTTTATGTTAAACGCCTTTGATACTTTAATATCTTTAGTTAGCTATCAGGACGAAGAAACCTTTAGCGAAATGACGCAGTATCTTGAAGAAGAATTCTATCGTTTACACGAATTATATGATATTTACAATAACTATGAGGGTGTAAACAATATCAAAACTATTAATGATAATGCGGGAATTATGCCTGTAGAAGTGGACGAGGATATAATTTCTTTACTCATTTTTTCTAAAGAATGGCATGAAAAAAGTAATGGTAATTTAAACATCGCTTTAGGTAGCGTTCTAACTATTTGGCACGATACAAGAACTTTTCATTCTAATAATGGCTCAGTAGAGCTTCCTTTAATCGAAGACCTTGAAAAAGCAAACGAATATGCAAAAATGGACAACATCATAATTGATGAAGAAAATAACACAGTATTTATAACTGATGAAAATACACAGCTTGATGTAGGTGGAGTTGCAAAAGGTTATGCTACTGAATTAATCAGTACTAACTTACAACAAACCTATGATAATTTCGCTCTTTCTGCTGGGGGCAATATTAGAATATACGGCCAGCCTTTTGATGGCGAGCGCACTCGCTGGGCAATTGGTATACAAAACACAGCCGTTGATGAAAACTTTACTGCGATAGGTGGCACAACAGATATAGCTTATGCAAATGGCGTTATGAGTGTGGTTTGTTCTGGAGGGTATCAAAGATACTTTGTGCAAGATGGCAGAAGGTACCATCATCTAATCGACCCTGACACCTTATACCCTGAGGAATACTATCAAGGCGTTGCTATTTTGCATCCTGATAGTGGGGTTGCCGATGCTCTTTCTACTACTATTTTCTTTATGGAAGTAGATGAAGCCTTAAATTATATCAACTCAATAGAAAGCGCAGAATGTATCTTAGTGACAATAGACGGCACTACTCATTACAGCGATAACGCAAAACTATACCTTGAAAGTTTTGGTATAACTTCTACTACACCGTAAAAAGGGATAATATCCATTTTAATAAATTTTAAGTTTTAAAGGAGAATACTTATGGCATTTACAGTAAAATACGCACAGTACGAGGACTTACTCGCTTGCTCAAAAGCAGAGCAAGACACAATGGGCTCTTACCACTACCTGCTTGATGCATGGCATTATTTTAACAGCATAGACGGCGAAATGATTTGCGTTTATGATGGTGAAAAATTAGTTGGTATTGGCAGATTTAGCGTTCTACACGACGGAACAGGCTGGCTTGAAACTCTAAGAGTTATCCCAGAATACCAAGGAAAAGGTGTTGGTAAATTAATTTATTTAGAATACTTAAAACTTGCAAAAGTTTATAA
Organism: uncultured Oscillospiraceae bacterium; assembly: GCA_964369975.1. Taxonomy (GTDB): domain Bacteria; phylum Bacillota; class Clostridia; order Oscillospirales; family Ruminococcaceae; genus RGIG3102. The sequence goes on along the minus strand of CAYJFZ010000010.1, from coordinate 41,421 downwards.
CTGCCCTTCTATGGCAATGTTTACAGGTGTAAATAATGCAGCGAGCGCAGGCCTTGCAAGAATTAACGGCTTAGAAGTTGTAACAGAGCATACAGGCTACTCTTTAACTAATTTTGACGGTGGTGAAAACTGCGGGTTTAAGCCTGTTAATTTTACAAAAGCAGTAGAATTAATCCTACCTTTAAAGGACGAATTTAATAACTACTTCTCATCAAACAGAACTTTCTTTCATATAAACGAAGCTAACATAAAAGGCTATGCTATTGAAGGCAAGGTTTATCATGATGAGGAAAGTGGCTCAACTATCGTATGCGGGGCAAGGTTTCAACAACATGTCGCACTACATATCCCATTAATGCACGGTGATTTAGATAAGTGTATAGCGTTTGCAAAATCTTTAGCAAAGGCTGTTGGCACAAGTAAGGTAACCTGCACTTTTGCAAGAGAAAACGAAAAGTTAGAAAAAGCATTAGAAGCTGCCGGCTTTGAAAAAGAAGCATCAAACTTAATTACTATGGAAGTTTGCTTTTAATCAATAAAGAAAAAAGACAGATATACCGCATATATCTGTCTTTTTATTTAGGTGTTTTTTATATCTCTTTAGAAGATATTGATAGCCTCTTGATAAATCCACTAACAGGGCCTGTCTACATCGCCCACCAAGGATAATAATTTGATATTTGCTAACTAATCTTGCAATGTATCTTTGCTATTAAACGGCAATAATTTCTTCGCTTAGACTTTAGTTAATAAATTTATTACTACTATCAAGTCTTATATACCCTTCCTAAACTAAACACCTCAAAATTTTCCTTTGCTAAAATGCCCCGATATATAAAACTTATTACACCTTGCTTAAATTATACTAAACATATATTACTAAATTATGAAAGATACAAGGCTATTTAATTAAATATAATTAATTTTTATTAATGCCATTTATTTGCTTTTGGTAATATTTAAGCATCATTATACAAATTGTATAATGATACAGTCTTGCTTTTCCCTTAAATTTTACTAACAAAAAACACTATAAAAATTTATAGTGTTTTTTTATTCTTGCAAAGTATTACCCGAACTCGTTTTATAATGCATAAATAGACTTGTTTTTCTTTGTTTAATCTATTTATAAGTTATTTAAAAAGTTCTAAATTTTGCATATTTTGCTACATTATCAATTAGTAGTTGCTTATAATCCTCTGCTAAAGAAATCATTTCTTTTCTCTCGTTTACTTGCTTTGCCCTTTTAATATTTTCTGTTGCATCTTTTATCCCCATACCAAAGCCATCACAAAGCATATCTGATAAGTTTGCATTACTTTTATCAAGCAGTGTTTTTGCACCAATAGTCATATTAGTTGACATTTTGACAAAGGGATTTATTTCTTTTACTTCATCTTTTGCTGATTTTTCTATCATCAGCCTTGAGTAAAAAGCATCATACTCTTTTAAGTCATCTACTAACATACTTTTAAATTCATTATCCTGTGTTATGTCAATAAGTTGCTCAGTTGTAAGCTTTGCCATTTCTATATTCCCTAAAAGAAAATAAGATAGATTTTTTTCCATAATCATCACCTCTCTTTTAGTATTTTTACTAAAAGGAGTAATTTTATCCCTACAATAAAAATATATTATTTTCAAAAAATGTAATATTTTTCAAAACAAAAAATCAACAAGTTTCCTTGTTGATTTTTGTTTTAGCAAAGGTTTATAAGTTTTTAGTTTAATTTAAGGCTTTTAGCAATAATTCATAAGCAGTTTTTTTAATTTCTTCATCGCTTTGTTTTTTATCTTGTATTAAGTTTGCCCCTGCCATTTTACCCACACAAGAAATATTTGAAAACAAAGCCATTTCAATATATAATTCGCTTTTATTTGTTATATCAATTACTGTCTCTTTCATTCCTTGCATAAGGATAATTCGCATTAAGCCTTGTATAGCTTCATTTATTTCTACTAATACATTTTCAGTAGAGTTCATGAAACTTTTAATATTATCAGCACTATCTAAGGCAGTAAAAAAGTTGATTATAGAAAGGCTTGAATTGCTAACCATCTCATCAAAAATCGCTTCGTATAAAGAATATACCATTTCCTTAAAATTTGTTTTTGAGATAAGGCTATCTTTTAATACCTTGTTTCTTTGCTTTAAGTTTATCACTATTGCATTTTTGATAACCTCTTCTTTACTTTGAAAGTAATCATAGACTGTTGCTTTTCCAACATTTGCATTTTGTGCTATTTTATCAACTGTTATATCTCTTATATCTATTCCTGAATTTATTAATTGAATAGTTGATAAAACAATACTCTCCTGCTTTGCATTTAAGTTTGTCATACTACTCCACCTCAAAGTCTACATCGATTTTGTTTATAGGTTTTTTATGAAGTATATCGTATAAAGTAGGCACTAAGAATAAAGTAAGTAAGGTTGCATAGCTTAAGCCACCTATAGTAACTATTGACATGCCTTGGCTTAATTGGGCACCCATACCAACGCCTAAAGCCATAGTACTCATAGCCAAAATTGTAGTTAAGGCTGTCATTAAGATAGGCCTCATTCTATCTCTACCTGCTTTTATTAAGGCCTGTGTTTTATCAACGCCCTCTAATCGTAATTGGTTTACATAGTCAACGAAAACTATACCATTATTAACTACAACACCAGATAAGACTAAGAAGCCGATAAGACCTGTAATTGATAATTCCATACCTAAGATTTGTAAGGCTAATAAACCGCCTGTGAAAGCTAAAGGAATAGTAAATATTATAATAAATGGTGATAATAAACTTTGAAACTGTGCTACCATTATTAAGTAAATGAATATAATAGCAAGGCCTATCATTAAGAACATATCTGCCATAGTGCTTTCTATCATTTCATTTTCACCAGTTACCTCGAGCGCATAGCCCGTTGGCATTACATAGTCTTGTAGAGCTAATTCTAATTCTCTACCTACTAAGCTAACATTATAGCCATCTTCCATATACACATTTACTGTCTGTGTTCTTGATTGGTTATCACGGGCAATAGATTGTGGAGTTTGTGCTGAGTAGATAGTAGCTATATCTTTTAGTAAAACAGCTTCTTCTTCGTCATCATCATTTATAAAAGTTGCCACTTCTAATTGAGAAAGCTCTTGATAATCAACAACGCCATCTGGCACAATTATCGCATCAAGCTCTTTACCCTCAAAAGTAAGGGCTGTAGCTGTAGTTTCTTCAATTAAGGCTTCATTTACTAATTGGAACACCTGTGCTACTGTCAGTGAATGCTCCATAGCCTCATATTTGTTTACATCAATTCTGATTTCTTCTTGAACATCGCTGTTGCCATCGTTTACTTCGCCAACGCCCTCTACGCCTTTTGCAATTTCTCCAATTTCGCTTGCAGTTTGTGCAAGTACATCTAAGTCATTGCCTTTTATCTCATAAGTGATACCTGTACCACTTAAAGCGCTTAAGTCCATATTGCTTGCAGTAATAGATAAGTTTTCTTCATACTCACTTGTAAGAGCTTTAATTTCTTCTGTTACATCAAAGTTTGTAACGCCACTTTCAGGGTCGATAGTAATATAATAGTTTACATTATTATCGCTACCGCCGCCGCCTAAAGCGCCCATTCCCATTGAAGATGCAGCTGAGGACATTGTCATAGCTACTGTATCAACGCCTTGAATACCGCTAACAGTAGTAGCTATTTTTTCTGCATGCTCAATAACTTCTTCTTTAGGGGTTTCTTCATCCATAGTAAAGCTCATCTGCATTTCAGTTGAGTCCATCTCTGGAATTAAAGTTAGTGGCATACTAAAGGCATTAAATATTGAAAGAGCTAATAAAGAAATAGTTAATACTAAAACTATCCATTTATGCTTTAAGTTAAAAGCTAAAGCTTTTTCATATACATTTAGCATTTTATCAAATAACTTTTGCTCTTTTTGCTTTGTTGAGTTAAGCATTGTTGATGCCATCGCAGGCACTAAAGTTAGAGCTACAAGTAAACTTGCAAATAGTGAATACGCTATTGTAAGGCCCATATCTTGGAATAACTGTCTTGTTAAGCCATCTGTGAATACGATAGGTAAAAATACTGAAACAGTAGTAAGAGTTGATGAGAATATCGCTCCGCCAACGCCTTTTGCACCTATTACAGCCGCTTGAACTTTTGAATAGCCCTCACTTCTTAATCTATATATATTCTCAATAACAACAACACTGTTATCAACGAGCATACCAACGCCCAAAGCAAGGCCTGATAAAGAAATAATATTTAAAGTTACATTTGTAAAATACATTAATACTATACTAAACAATACACTTATTGGAATTGAAAAAGCGATTATTAATGTAGGTCTTAAATCTTTTAAAAACAATAATAAGATAATAAACGCTATAATACCACCATAAACAAGGTTTTGTAAAACACTTGAAATAATCATATTAATATAAACACCTTGGTCCATTAATGTAGTGATGTTTACATCAGGGTTTTCTTGCATTAACTCTGCTACTGCCTCATTTACAGCATCAGTGACTTGAGTAGTTGAGGCTATTGATGATTTTTGTATTGAAATCATCACCCCTGCATTGCCGTTAATTCTTGTATAGCTATCGGAAGCATTATCTTGTATAGAAATATCGGCTACATCGCCTAAGTGAATAGGCTCTACTCCGTCTATCCCCATATCAATAAGCAGTAAATTTTGTAATTCTTCTATATTAGTAAACTCTTCACCGATTTTAACGCTTAGCTTTTCGCCCTCATTTTCAGTGTAGCCCGCTGGCATTGAAAAGTTTTGTGCTGTTAAGATACCCGCAAGGGTACTTTGAGTTACTAAAGAGTCGATATTAGCTTGTTTTAAGGCATCATCTCTTGCCTTTTCAAATTCTTCTAAGCCCATTTCAAGCTCTTGTTTTGCTATATCAAGTTGAGCCATTTGTGAGCCTATTGTAGCCACAGCACTCGCCTGAGCTGCTTGAGCTTGGGCATAGCCTGTTTGAAGCTGTGTTATTGTGCTCTCCATTTGTGTTGCAAGGTAGGTGGCTTCTACTAAAGCGTCTTCTAATTCTAATTTTTGCGTCGCTATTTCTCCTGTTAAGGTAGCTGAATCTTTTGAAGAATCAAAGCCCATCGCATCAAGCTCTTTATTCATTGCATCAATGCTTGCCTGTGTTTGAGTTTTAAAGGCTAAGAGAGTTGTGTTTGCATCTAATTGATTTACCGAAACCATTCCTTGAAAAGGAGCTACTATAGGCGCTAAAGTGCCTGTTGCATCAACAGCCGCCATATTAAAAACTTCTTGGAAAGTATTATTTTCGGTTATTCCAAAGGCAGCGAATGCTGGGTTATTAATCAAAGTATCGACAGATAAAAGTAACCCGCTTAAACCATCTCTTGCTGCTATCATTTCTGTTGCGCCATCTCTTAGGCCAATTTGCGCTTCTATACTCGCTTGCTGGGAAGCGATAGCCTGCACCTGCGCTATCGCTGAGTCAAGCTCTGCTTGTGCATTAGCTAATTGTGAAAAAGCTGAATCTCTTTCACTATTTAAAGTGTTAATACCATCATTTAATTCATTTTGTGCTGAATATAATTCACTTCTTTGATCTAAAAGCTCGCTGTCAAGGTTTTCTAAGATACTATCATTAATAGCATCTATTTTATCTTGATTTAAGGCAATTTCTACATAGTCTGCCACTGCCCCTGATACTTCAACAGTCGCAACGCCTGAAATTCTTTCAAAGTAAGGCTGGAGCTCTGTTTCGACATAGTATGTAAGCTCTTTTAAATCCATGCCCTCTACATCGACACTAACTGTCTGTATAGGTAGCATATCAGGGTTTATTTTTAATATCATCGGCGCTTGCACCATGTCATCAAAATACCCCGACACCATCTGGATGCTATTGTTTAAATCTATCATAATAGAGTCCATATTGACACTATCATTAAACTCAAGCATTACCATACTTACATTTTCACTTGAAGTACTTGTAATGTTTTCAAGTCCTGAAATAGTAGCAACTGACTGCTCTATTGGCTCTGTTACGCTTACTTCTACCCTCTCAGGGCTTGCGCCCGGATATGTAGTTACTACTACTACATAAGGAAGCTCTATAGCTGGTAATAAGTCAGTAGAAAGCCCCATAAATGACACTGCCCCTAAAACAAATACCAATATAATACTTACAAAGACTGTAAGCGGTTTTTTAACGCTGTATTTAATCATAATTTATCCTCTTTTAAAGTTCCGACCGCTCGGTCGGATTGTTAAAATGATTGTATCACACAAATAATACACTGTCAATATAAACACATATTTTTCACACATTGTTTTAGTTAGTAATGCCATTATAAAATCATAATTTACAAACGGTTATAAAATATGCTATAATACTTTATATATTTAATGATTAAAGGAAAGGATACAGCCCACTATGGGCTATTTATAATTATGGAAAATCAAAATGTACAAATTACTAAATTGAGTGATGAAGAAGAAGTAAGGCTTTCAAAATTAGATGATTTAAGACAGATGGACATCGAGCCTTTTGGTGGCGAGAAGTTTTATCCTGAAAACTCTTCACATGATTTAAAAGAAAAATATCAAGATTTTGAGAGTGAGTATTTTCACGAAAACGATATAGAAGTAAAAGTTGCAGGCAGAATAATGACAAAGCGTCATCAAGGCAAAACAGGCTTTATGCACATTCAAGACTCAAAAGGACAAATTCAAATTTACTTAAGGCAAGACATCTTAAGTGAAAAAGAATTTGAGCTATTTAAAAAATGTGACATAGGCGACATTATTGGTATTTTTGGTACTATGATGAAGACTAAAATGGGCGAATTAACTATAAAAGCAAAAAGCTACACTCACCTGACAAAGGCTTTAAAACCACTGCCTGAAAAATATCATGGTATCTCTGATATGGACACAAAGCTAAGAAAAAGATACTTAGATATTATAATGAATAGCGAAGTAAGGGATATTTTTTATAAAAAGCAAGTTTTCTGGCAAACGATTAGAAATCATTTAATCGAAAATGGCTTTTTAGAAGTTGAAACGCCAATTTTAGAAACATCTTCAGGTGGTGCTGCTGCTACTCCTTTTGCAACTCATCATAACGCTTTAGACATCGATATGTTTTTAAGAATATCTATGGGTGAATTATGGCAAAAAAAATTACTTGTAGCAGGCTTTGAAAAAACTTTTGAAATAGGAAGACAGTTTAGAAACGAGGGTATGAGTAGCGAACATTTACAAGATTATACTCAAATGGAATTCTACTGGGCTTATGCTGATTTAGAAGACGGTATGAACTTTATAAAAGAAATGTATCAAAAAGTTACAAAGGCTACTTTAGGCACTTCTAAATTTGTTTCAAAAGGCTATGAAATTGATATGGATGCACCTTGGCAAGTTTATGACTTTGAAACAGTTATTCAAGATAAAACGGGTGTTAATGTTTTTGATTCTACAAAAGAAGAATTAATCAAAAAACTAAGAGAATACGAAGTTGCCTTTGATGAGAATATAGGATACTGGCGCTTAGTAGACACACTTTGGAAAGTAGTAAGAAAAGACCTTGCAGGTCCTGGCTTTTTAGTAGGCCAGCCTGTACAATTAAACCCACTGCCAAAAAGAAGAAAAGATGATGAAAGAAAAGTAGCACAAATGCAAGTTATCTTAGCCGGTAGTGAAATGGGCAACGGCTATGCTGAATTAAACGACCCACTTGACTTAGAAGAACGCTTTAAAGAGCAAAGAGCTATGCAAGAAAGTGGCGATGATGAAGCACACGACCACGATGAAACTTTTATCGAGGCGCTAAAATACGGTATGCCACCTGCTTATGGCTTTGGTGTATCTGAAAGATTATTTTCAACTTTAATGGACAGACCTATAAGAGAATGCGTACTCTTTCCAATAATGAAACCTGAATAAAATTATACAAAATTAATTTGCATTTATTAATATCGCTTTTTTATAAGCTATACAATAATCAAAATAAAAGGAGACTTTTATGCTCAACGAATATAAAAAGTTAAATACAATCCTTTATAGTTTTTCCGCTGTAGTGCTTTTTATTTATTTAGTTTATATGTCTGATTATTTTCGTTTATATATAAATGATTTTGCTTTTACAAATAGTGTTTTATTTCGAATTTTAGTAGCTATTGCATTTGTAATATCATTTATTATTGTATGCCTTATCGAAAGGAAAAAATGGGCTATACTTAGTGATATAATAAAAACAGTTCAAAATCAAGAAGAAAAAACAGCTTATATAAAAAAACAAAAATCAAATATGAGTGTATTTGTTTTTGTATTACTAACAATTATGTTTATGTTTGACTTTTCACATTTATTCACTGTTGTTGTGTTTGTAACTTGGCTGGTTTGTTTTTATATAGTCGATTTAAAAATCATAAAAATTGTTACAGCAAATTAGCTTAAAAAACTAAAAATTTAAAACAGGCAGTTTTGAGTATTTCTCAAAACTGCCTGTTTTTTTATTATAAAAAATAATAAGCGCCATTAAAAATATATTATTTAGTCTTAAGTTTTGCCTTGCTAATTTTAAAATACACCTATAAGCTAAATAAAAAATCATATATACTCGCATTTAAAATTAAACAATAAGTAATCGCTTTTATTAAATTCAAAGCTAAGCACTTATAGAAATAGCAAAGCAATTTTAATAATTAACTCTTATTAAAGTACTCTTTTATTGCTTCATAGTATACAGTTGCCGCTTTTTTTGCCCCCTCATCACCTGCCCAGTTTTCTACATCTTCATAGCTACTAATAAAGCCTTGCTCTACTAACACACTCGGACAATTAACTTTTTCAACTATCCCAAAACTTTTAAGACTTCTAACGGTATCATCGCTTGAATGTACTATTTTTTTATTACCGTTTGAATAATAAGCATATTTTATCCCAGTTTCCCCTCTTATCTTATGGCCGCTTTCTTGCATGTATTTTACTATTAATTGTGCAAAGGCTAAGGATTCCTCATGATATAATCTACCCGGCACAGTAGGGTAGCACTCAAAGCCGTTTGTCGATTTTGCAAAATCGCTATTAGCATGAATACTTATAACTAAACTTGGTTTTTCTTCGTTTATAAAATTCACCCTATCATCAATAGAGGCATCTTTATTAAAATCTTTTGTATAAATAGGAGTAAAGTTTTCATCTTCACTTAAAAGCAAAAATAACGCTTCACTCGTTTTATTAATTAATTCTACTTCATCTATGATATACTGCGCCCCTGTATCAATTCCACCGTGTCCTGGGTCAATGGCTATTAGTATATTTTCTTCTTTATTTATTTCATATTTTGGAATAAAATCTTCATTATCACTTTCGCATAAAGCTATCGCATAAATACTATCACTTACAGTTAAAGGTGTTAAAACAACAGCTGAAAGTATAATCACTAAATAGCCAAAAACAAAAAATATTTTTATATATTTCATACTCCTCCTAAAGTTTGTCTTATAGTTTTATTGAATTTTATTCACAAATAAATTTTTTTATACTAATTTTTGCTATTGAAAACAGTGTATAAAAAATAGTATAATTAATTATTAATACTAAAAAAGGATTTTTATGAAAAAACTAATCAGCATATTTTTACTTTGCGCTATGCTTTTTTCATTTAGCAGCTCGGTTTCTTTTGCACAAAGTAGTACACCACAAGTAATCTCAAGCTCCGCTGTTTTGATAGACGCACAAACAGGGCAAGTTTTATATAATAAGTCAATGGACAGACAAATGTATCCTGCGAGTATCACAAAGATACTAACAGGTATAATTGCTTTGGAAACTTTAAGTCTTGATACTGCTTTAACAGTTAATGCCTCTGCAATTCATTTTACTGAAAATGTCAGCCATGTCGCCTTACTTGAAAACGAAGTTATTTCTTTAGAGCAGGCTATGTATGCTTTGGCAATAGAGTCTGCAAATGATGCAGCTAATGTAATAGCTGAAAATATTTCTGGCAGTATAGCTGATTTTGGCGTTTTAATGACAGACTATGCACACTCTTTAGGGGCAACAAATTCTAATTTTACAAACCCAAGTGGTCTGCCTGATGATAATCACTACACAACGGCTTATGATATGGCATTAATCGCAATGCACTGTGTACAAAACGATGTATTTAATTCTTTTTTCACTGCCTCAAGGTATGAAATGGCACCTACTAATTTAAGGACTGAATCAAGATACTTTAACGCATCTAATCATTTCAATAATGGAGTAAATATCTTAGATGGCTTAGTTATGACAAAGGACGGCTGGACTTCTGATGCGCAAAACACCTTAGTGACAGCAGCTACAAGAAATGGTATGACCTTAATAGCAGTTGTTATGCACTCTCAAAGTAGTGCTATAAAATATACAGATACTCATAATCTTTTTGACTGGGGCTTTAATCAGTTTGCAAGCGTTGACATCCCAGCGGATTACATAACCCTTTCTGCTCCTGAAAGAATTAATTGCGATAGCGACGGTAAATTTTTCATAGAAAAGACAAGCCTTGTAGCACAAGACATAAGCCTAACAGCACAAGTAGGCACTACAATAGATGATATCATAATTGAATACTCAGACCTTTTAGTTGACTACACAACAGAATCAGCAAGCCTTACTGCTAATTTTTTCACCCAGTCAGGGGATGAGAAAACCTTAGTAGCGCAAACTTCATTAACAGGTGTAGTGTCTGAAAGTAGGGTAGCGGGAATTATTATTGAACAAGACCCACGAACTCCATTTGAAAATATTACTATAATGTTTATGTTTAGTATATTATCATTTATGGGCGTTATAATTTTTGAAACCTTGATAAACAAAAGATACCATTAATTTACCCCTTTAAAAAGGAGAAAATATGTATAAAACACTCATAGTCGAAGATCAGATAAGCTCGCAAAACTTTATGAAATATGCTATTAAATCTTCTAATGATAGGTATACTCTATGCGATATTATCAGAGATGCTGATGATATTTTAAGATACCTACAAAAAGAAAAAGTAGATTTAATTTTATTAGATATTCATACTAACAAAAAAGAAAATGGCCTAATTGAAGCTGAAAAAATAAAGCAGTTATACCCTAATATTAAAATCATCGTTTTAACATTTTTAGTTTCACAAAAGCACATACTAAGGGCAAAAAAAATAGGCTGTGAGGGCTTTTGGTATAAGGATTATACAGATGAAGACTTACTTGAAATTATGGATTTTATAATGCAAGGCAACACCTTTTATCCAGAAGATGCACCGATAGTAAAAATCGGTATGGCTAAAACTACTGATTTTACAAAAAGAGAACTTGAAGTAATCCAAGCTAAAGCAAATGGCTTATCAAATATGCAGGTATGCCAATTACTAAATATCAAAGAGCGCACCTTAAATGACTATATTCGTAACTTAAAAGAGAAAACTGGCTATACTAATATGATACAAATTATAACAGCCGTTTGCGATAAGCATTTTATAAAGCCACAAGACTGATAAAGTTATATATTTTTTTAAAAATACAATAGATAAAAATTCACAAGCAAAAATTATTAATAATTCTGCAAAAAGCCATTAACCTATGCTAAAAAAGTATAACTGTGTTAATTATTAGAAATTCATTGTAAAATGTTGACACTAATTTGCCTTTTTGTTAAAATATAAAATATATGCTATAATGTAATTATATTATAGTATCAAAATTTAGCTAAAAGAAGAAGATTATGAAAAACAAAAATTTAATTGTCACTATTATGATAAGTATATCGTTTTTTATCGCTATTGCTGTTAGTACAGTTTCATTTTACAACACTGTTGATAATGAACTTGAAAAATCAGTAACTAGCACTCTTTCTGATATGGCAAACCAGCAACAACTTAACTTAAACAGACAACTTGAAAGCATGATTTTCAACTTAAATAGCATAGCTGAAACCTTAGTAATTATAGGCGATGATGAGGAAGCTATCCTTGATTATGTATACGACAAGAAAGATTTGCTTCATTATGATACTGTTATAATTTGCCAAGCTGATGGCGAAGCTTTTGACTCCGTTACAAAAAAACGACACGATGTTAATAATGAAGAATATTTCATACAAGCCATTCAAGGAAATTCGTATGCTTCAAGCACCTATACTTCACCTTATACTAAAAACACTGTCGCAGTAGTGTCAGTGCCTATTTTTATGGATGGTGAAGTAGTCGGCGTTTTGGCTGTTGAGTATAATACTACCTACTTAGCAACGCTTTTAACAACCTTTACAGATGAAAGAGGCTTAAACTTAGTAGTTGATGCAAATAGCAATATTGTTATTAGCACAAATGAATTTGTTTTAAGTTTTGACGCTTTTAAAAATGCTGAATTTAATGATGGAGTTAGTTTTGATTCTGTAGTAGAAGATTTTTCTAACGGGGATTCTGGCAGTATCTCTTACACTTTAAACGGGATTGAAAAGTATGGAGAATATCGCCCAATAGCAATAAATGGCTGGACATTATTTTTTGAAATATCACATGAAAGTATAAGCGAGAGTGCTAATACTATTTCAAGAAGCATGATTTTAATTAGCTTTTTCTTAGTTATAGGCTCACTCGTTGCAATTATATACATCGTTTCCTCTAAAAATAAATCGGCAAAAGACTTAGAGCAAACAGCTTACTATGATGAATTAACAAAAATTCCAAACTTAATTAAATTCAAATTATTAGTAAGTGATATTATTAATAAAAACCCTCATAAAGACTATACAATGGTAAAAATGGACACTGTTAACTTCAAGGCTATAAACGATATGTTCGGCTTTGAAGAGGGTGATAAGGTAATCCGTGCTATTGCCAATACTGGCAAAACTGTTCCTTGGGATAGCTTTGTTCAAGCAAGGGTATCGGCTGAAGAATTTATGTTGTTTGCAGAAAGTAAGCATTTTGAAAACTTAGAAGAATCATCAAAACAGTACGAGGCAAGTTTCAAAGAATCACTTTTGGGTTTTGAGGATTATCAATTCTCTTTTAGATACGGAAGATACTTTTTATCAAAAGGTGAAACAGATATTAATGATGTAATTCATAAAACAAACATTGCTCACTCTTTTGCAAAACAGAATACAAAAACAAACATCTGGGATTATGATGAAAATGTAAGGCTGAAGCTATTAAAGGACACAGAGCTTGCTAATAAGATGCACAAAGCTTTAGAAAATGAAGATTTCAAAGTTTTCTTACAGCCTAAATACTCTATTTTAGACGGCACAATTTCAGGAGCTGAGGCATTAGTTAGATGGATTGATACAAATGGAGCAGTCGCTTATCCTGATGAGTTCATCCCATTATTTGAGCAAAATGGTTTTATTATAGAGCTTGATAAATATATGCTTCGCAGTGTATGCAAAATGCTAAAATCTTGGAAAGAGCAAGGCAGAGAGTGTTTGGCTATATCTGTAAACTTTTCTCGATTACATTTACAATATACAAACTTCTTACAAGAAATAAAAGAGATAGTATATTACTATGGAGTAGATCCAAAATACATCGAAATCGAGCTTACTGAAAGTACCGTTTTAGAAAATGAAGAGGCTTTAACTGTCTTATTAAAAGAATTACAAAGTTATGGTTTTTCAATTTCTATTGATGACTTTGGCTCTGGCTATTCGTCTTTAGGTATGCTTAAAAACTTCAAAGTAAATACTTTAAAATTAGATAGAAGTTTCTTTATGAAAATAAATGATGAAGATGAGGATGATAGAGGCCGCTTAGTCGTTGAAAGTATTACCTCTTTAGCTAATAGCTTAGGTATGTATACAGTAGCTGAGGGCATTGAAGAAGTCCATCAAAGAGATTTCTTAGAGAAAATTAAATGTGATGCAGCGCAAGGCTATCTATTCTCAAAACCTTTATCAATTAAAGATTTTGAAAATTTATACTTTGGCGATGAAAACAAGTAATTAACTAAAAAGAAAGTGTAAAACTTACACTTTCTTTTTTTTTATTTTTCTCTATACATTTTTTAATTTTATGCTATACTATTTATAAATAATAATATTACAAACTATAAGTAATAAAAAATAATAATTTTATCGGAGGAACTATGGATACAAAAAATATGAAAATTGGAACTCGTGCTATACACGCAGGAAATAAAAAAGAAACTATGTATGGCGCAATCGGTACTCCAATTTATCAAACATCAGCTTTTGAATTTGATTCTTGCGAGCAAGGCGCTCGTCGCTTTGCAGGAGAAGAAGGCGGCTTTATCTACTCAAGACTTGGAAATCCAACTTCAAGCATACTCGAGGATAAAATAGCTATTTTAGAAGGAGCAGAAGCCTGCGTTGCCACAAGCTCTGGTATGGGAGCAATCTCTACTATTTTCTGGACAATCTGCAAGGCAAACACTCACATAATAGCTGACACTGTGCTTTATGGCTGTACTTATGCTTTTTTAAACGCTGGTATTTCAAAATACGGCGTAGAAGTAAGTTTTATAGATACTTCTGATTTAGACCAGGTAAAGGCTGCATTAAGAGAAAATACAGTGGCAGTTTATTTAGAAACTCCTGCAAACCCTACTTTAAAAATAGCTGATATAAAAGAAGTAGCAAGAATTGCCCATGAATATAACAGCGAAATAAAAGTTATCTGCGATAACACTTTCGCTACTCCTTACCTAACAAGACCAATCGAGCTTGGCGCTGATGTTGTAGTTCATTCAGCTACTAAATATTTAAACGGTCACGGCGATGTAATTGCAGGCTTTATCTGTGGTAGTAAAGAATTAATGCAAGAGGCAAAATTAGTGGGCGTAAAAGACTTAACTGGCTCTGTTATTGGGCCTTTTGAATCATATTTAATAATAAGAGGTATGAAAACTTTTGAATTAAGAATGGACAGACACTGTGCTTCTGCTTTAAAAGTAGCTGAGTATTTACAAGCTCACGAAAAAGTATCAAAGGTATACTACCCAGGGCTTCCTACTCACGAAGGCCATGAAATTGCTAAAAAACAAATGAGTCAATACGGCGGTGTTTTATCTTTTGAGGTTGTAGGCGGTAGAGAAGCTGGTGCAAAATTAATGCACTCATTAGAGCTTTGCACTCTTGCAGTAAGCCTTGGCTTTCCAGAAACTTTAGTAGAGCATCCTGCGAGTATGACTCACTCCCCATACACAAAAGAAGAGTTAATTGAAGCCGGAATTCCAGAAGGTCTTGTAAGAATGGCAGTAGGCCTTGAAAATGTAGAAGACATCTTAGCTGACTTAGAAATGGGCTTAAAACAAATATAATCTATATCTAATCGGAGAATTTATGCAAAATTTAAAAAAACTTATAAATAATCGCTTTGTAAGATTAGGAGTGTACATACTAATTCTATTAGCTTTATATAGAGTTAATATCACATTTACTCACTACTTAAGAACATTTCTACTATATTCGTTTAATAATTTTGGCATATCAAGATTAGTGGAATTTAATATAGTTTTATAGGTTATTTCAGCAGGGCCATTTAGCCCTCTTACTATACTGCCTTTAATATTCCTTGCAGCGCTTATAATTGCTGATATTTTCACAAAATCAAATAAGATAAATATTGATTTTATAGCTTGTGGATTGATTGTATACTCATTAATTAGCTTAATTGTTTTAGGCTATCACTGTATGAAATATGCAAATGAAATTTTAATTTTTCAAGAAAAACCAAGCTCTGTTACACAGATAGTTTATGAAGATATTTCAAAAGTAGATAATGGTGTAATTTTTATAACTTCAAACGAAAACATAGACGATGTAAATCACACCACTGATTTATTAAACACCTTATCAAAATATGATGATATAGATGTTTTCCACCTTTATATTGAAGATGAAAACATAAAAGATGATATTTTTTCTAACTATGATATTGATAGATTGCCTGCAGCTATTATTATAAAAGATAGCGAGTGGCTACTTTCTTTAGATGAACATTATTCCACTTGGTTTAATTGGATTTATTATAACTTCTACGATGAATACATTTACGAAACATTTTAATAAATCTCCTTAATAAACGAAAAATTTATTAAGGGGATTTTTATTTATATAATTTTTGCTATACCAAAAATATATATTTTCATATTTATCGAACAATAAAAGATGTCTTTTATCAAAGTAGCCTTTGCAATAAAACTCAACTTAGCTTTATCTAACTCACATCAAAATTATTCGCTTTAAGCCTATACATATAGCTTGCTTTTAAACCCTACCTACAATAGGCTGTGTTGAAAAAAATAGCAAAATATGTTATAATTAAGCAAAATTCGAGAATTTAATAATTTATTTTGCTAATAATTTTATTTTTTATGTTTAAAATAAGTTTAAAAATCTTTAAAATGATATATTCATATAATAAATTTTTCTAAAGTTTACAGCTTTTAAATTTAGCTTTGCTAATATCTTGAGTTATAGAGGTATAAAATGAAACATCCTAAAAAAATAATGATAATTGATGACAATGTTACAAATTTAAGTATTGCCAGAAAGGCGTTATATGATGAATACAGCGTTATCCTCATAAAAGACGCTAAGATGGCACTTACTGAAATTCCTAACACTGCCCCTGACTTAATTTTGCTCGATGTAGAGATGCCAGAATTAAGTGGTTTTGAAGTTATCCAAAAAATAAAGGAAGAATTAGATGAGCCTTATAGGAGTATTCCTGTTATTTTTCTAACTGCTAAAAACGATGGTAGTAGTGAATTTCAGGGCTTAAATTTAGGCGCAGTTGACTATGTTAGAAAGCCTTTCTCCGCTGCCCTTTTAAAAAAGAGAGTAGAGCTTCATTTAAAATTACATAGCTATAGCACTAATCTGCAAAATATGGTTAAAGAACAAATAGCCCATATTGAAGAATTGCAGTACGCTGTTGTTTATTCGATGTCTGAAATGGTTGAAAGAAGAGACCACACAACAGGCGGACATATTATGCGTACAAGTAAGTATTTAAAAACTTTAATGCAAAGATTAATAGATGACTCCCCTTACTCTAACGAGTTAAAAGACATTGATATGAACATGTATGCCCACGCAGCGCAGATGCACGATGTAGGCAAAATTTGTATTTCAGATCAAATCCTTTTAAAAGAAGGCAAATTAACAAGCGAAGAATATGATTTAATGAAGCAACACACCTTATTCGGCTATGATATAATAAAGTCTTCTGTTAAAGATGTGCACAACTTTATTTTCTTAAACACAGCCGCAGAATTCGCTCTTTCTCATCATGAAAAATGGAATGGCACAGGCTATCCTAACTCTTTAAAAGGTCTTGATATTCCAATTAGCGGAAGGATGCTTGCTATTGCAGATGCTTATGATGCTATAATTTCAAAGCGCCCTTATAAACAAGCGAAAACACACGAGGAAGCCGTTTCAATAATAGTTAGTGAAAGTGGCGCTCATTTTGACCCTGTTATGGTAAAAGCCTTTGTTAGTGTCGCTGATGAATTTGAAGAAATTTCTAAGATAGATGCAGATTAAAACTATACAATAGTTTAGATTGGAGAAATTATGTCATTAGAAAAAGATAAGAATATAATAACTGTTGATCATTTAACAGAAACGCTTTCTATTACAAAAGTTGGCGTTTTCATTTGGAACTTAGTGACAGACCATGTTATTTATAGTAAAGAATGGGCTGAAATCGTAGGCTATGAATTAGAAGAATTAACCCCCCATGTTTCCACATGGGAGTCTATGCTTTTACCAAGTGATTTAAAAATAGCAGAAGATAATATCAATAGCTATCTTGCAGGTGATGCTCCTATTTACGAAGCTGAATTTCGTATGATTAAAAAAGATGGCTCTATAATTTGGGGCCATGATAAGGGTAAGGTTACTGAGTATACCCAAGATGGAAAGCCTTTAATCCTTTGTGGAGTTTTGCAAGATATTACAAATATTAAACTCACAGAACAAATGCTAAGAGAAAGTACAGACATACTAAATCTTGCAATTGAAGTAGCAGAGTTTGGCACTTGGGATTGGGATTTAGAAAAAGACATCATTTCTTATAATGATGAATATTTAAGCATGCTTGGCTACACCCAAGATGAAATTAATGGCTCACTATCTGAATGGGAAAGCATGAATCATCCAGAAGACCTTGTTTTAGTATCCAAATTGTTAGATGAATTCGTAGCTGGCACAAGGCCAAATTATGAATGTGAAATAAGGATGCGCCATAAAGATGGTCATTATATTTGGACAAGGGATGTTGGTAGGATTGTTTCAAAAGATGAAAACGGCATAGCTACCCGTGTTATCGGCGGACATCTAAATATAGACAGCTTAAAAAATTCTCAAGCAAAATTAGAAGAAACTTTAAAAGAGATTGAAAACCATCAAGTACATTTAGAAAAAGAAATTGAAATAAGGACAAAATCATTAACAGAGCAAGATCAATTGCTATTAGCTGTAAATGATGTATCTCAAAAACTATTAGCAGTGGCAGAGTCTGACGATTTTGACACTGTGCTTCTTGATTGTTTAAGAATTCTAACGACTGCTTATAAAACAGATGAATTTACTTTATGGCGATATATTAAAATACAAGAGCATGAGTTTTTTTACTTAACACATGTTTATAGGCAAGACCTTGGTGGTATGGCTTTTAAGGTTGATGATATAAAAGGCTATATAACTAATTTAATAAATAAAGGTGAAAAATTTCAAATTCACACAAGAGAAGATTCTAATGTAATTATAAATTACAACTCAGTGTCAAAAGAATTGCGAGAAATTTTTGAAAATAGTAAGGCTATAAATGACTTTATGTCTGGTATGGATGATGAATGGCAAAACGATGTAAAAGAGCAAATTGAAAACAGTGATAGTAGTATCGCCTCATCAATATTTTTATACAACGACCTTTACGGCATGATAGCAACAGGCACAAATTCAAAAACCCTATCTTACTCAGAAGCTCAAGAGAGTATGCTTGATATAATCGGTAAACTCTTTGCTAATGCACACAAGAAAAATGAAATGGATACTCAGCTTCGCTCAGCTCACGAAGAGGCCTTATTAAGCTCTCAAGCAAAAAGTAATTTCTTAGCAAATATGAGCCATGAAATAAGAACACCTTTAAATGCTATTTTAGGTATGGCTGAGATTGTTTTAAGAGAAAGTAAAGGTAGAACGAGCGAAGAATACGCAAAAGAAATAAAAAAAGCAAGTGAAAGTTTATTAGTGATAATAAACGATATTTTAGATATTTCAAAAATAGAATCAGGAAAATTAGAAGTAATAAAACTTGAATATAACATCACTTCCCTTTTAAATGATGTAATAAGTCTTTCAAAAGTACGCTTAGAAGATAAGCCTTTGATTTTTACCTCTTTTATCCAAGCAGATATCCCAAGTATGCTTTTAGGCGATGAAATAAGGGTAAGACAAATCTTATTAAATTTATTGAGTAATGCAATTAAATTCACAACGCAAGGCAATATTAATTTAAGTGTTACCTATGAAAAAAATGAAAATACAGCTGATTTAATTTTTGCAATCCAAGATACTGGTATCGGTATTAAAGAAGAAGATTTAGAGCTTCTTTTTATGCAGTTTGAAAGAGTTGACACAAAGAAAAACAGAAATATCGAGGGTACTGGTTTAGGTCTTTCTATCTCAAAGCAGTTGTGCGAGATGATGGGTGGGACAATCACTGTAGAAAGCAAAGAAGGAAAAGGCTCAACATTTACAGCAAGAATCCCTCAAGAATTTATTAAAGCTTCTCCTATTGCACAAAAAGCAGACGGTGTGAAAGTTTTACTATATGAAGCAAGGGACATCTATGCAAAATCCATTCATAAAACAATACAAGATTTAAACGCTCACTGCACTATCTGCACTAATCAATCAGAATTATTACAGCACTTAACTCAAGAAAGTTTTGATTACTTAATTGCTCCTATCGTTCATAGTGATAAAATAAATAATTTAAACTTAAAATCAAGTTTTAATATCAATATTATATTTACAACAGACCCAAATGATTTAACTATCTATCAAGAAGAAAATGTCATTAGTATGCCATTAAGCTGTATTCAAATGGCTCAAATTTTTGGAAATTCTGATAAGTATTTAAGAGAGAAAGAAAAGACTCACAGCTTTACAGCGCCTACTGCAAGAGTTCTTGTTGTCGATGATAACCCTGTAAACTTAAAAGTTGCAAAAGGTTTAATGGCTCCGTTTAAATTTAATTTAGAAACAGCAATCAATGGTTCTTTAGCTGTTGACTTAATTAAAAATAATAAATACGACTTAGTATTTATGGACCATATGATGCCTGAGATGGACGGCATAGACGCAACAGCAGTAATAAGAAAATTAGATGGTGATTATTATAAGAATTTGCCTATAATAGCCCTTACTGCAAATGCCCTTGTCGGCGCAAAAGAATTATTTATAAACGAGGGTATGAACGACTTTTTAGCAAAGCCTATCGAGGTCAAAAAGCTAAATGAAATATTAAAAAAATGGCTGCCTTTAGAAAAACAAGAGCTTTCTATTCCTGTTTTAAATGAGTGGGAGAAAAGAAAAGATACTCAAATATCAATAAGCGGTATTGATACAAATTATGGAATCAATTTAATAGGCGGCAATCTTGGGGATTACTACGATGTGCTAAGCACCTTTTTATATGATGGCCTTAAAAAATTGCAAAATCTAAATATCCCTCTTGAAGATCAAGACCTTGATACATTTAGAATAGAAATGCACGCACTAAAAAGTGCAGCTGGCTCAATAGGTGCCTTTGATGTTTCTAAAAAAGCAATGCATTTAGAAGATGCTGCTATAAGTAAAAACACAGCTTATATCTACTCTAACACAAGGCCGTTTTTAACTTCTTTTGAAAATTTACTTTCTTGTATACAAGAGCATTTAAAATTAAAAGACAGTAGCTTTTTTATAGAAAAAGAAGAGGGCGATGCTAATTTATTAAAAGATAATTTAAAAGAAATAGAAAACGCCTTAACTACTTTTGATATTGACGCATTAGAAAAGCTAATCCAAGAATCACTAAGCTATACTTGGAAGGGTAGTATCGATGATTTATTATTAAACTTAAAGCAAGCAATAGACTCCTTTGAATACTACCAAGGGCGAGAAATTTTAGAAAAAGTAGTAAGCGAAATGAACTTAAATTATAATATTTAATTTTAAAATTATTCTCTATTAAAAAATTAACTCATAGTAAATATTAATTTTTACTATGAGTTTTTTATTTTGAATATTTAATTAAATATAGGCTCTTTACTTTTAAAAAATATCTTAGATAAAAACATCCTAAAAAAATAAATTGACACAAAGCTTTGTGTCAATTTACTTTAAATTATAATCATTTAATATTATATAATTATCTTTGATAATCTATTACAACATCAATGCCTAAAGATTTAAAAACAGCATTTACATCTCGAGTATATGTACCATCTTCAAGTTTTAGTAAAGGAAAGCCTATTGCACCAGTTCCTCTTACAGAGTCATAAAGACTGCTTGTATCACGAAAAGTTACAAATTCTTTTAATAATGCGATAGACCCTGTTACATTCACAAAGTTTGGCATGATATTGTTATCGGTAAAAACACTCACCACTCTCATTGTCCCAGGACAGGTATTACTTCCATAAATTGTTATAGCCATAATCATTCTCCTTAAATTTTTTATTGTTTATATGGTATCATTTGCGCATTCAAAAGTATGTAATAAACTCACATAAGTCAATAAGTTGCAAAAGCCTATTAAACCTTGTATAATTAAGGCATTAAACGAGCTAAAAAATATTATAAATAATTCATAAAATATCAAAAGGTATATCTTAAAACTCATTCAGCGGAGGAAAGTCGTGGATAAAATCGTAAGAAAAAATATAATAGCTTATACTCTAATGCGCAATGTATTTATTATGGTATTAGCATTTTTACTTTTAGCTATCGCTTGGCATTATGGCGGCGATAAATTAGCTATAAGTGAAAATATAATAATTAATATCTTTACTTTTATTTTTATTTTTTCTTTATTTATTTGTTTTATACCTCCTTTTATCCATGTTAAAACTTGGAGATGTGAAGTTAGCGAAGTGGCTTTAATATACACTAAGGGCTTTTTTATAATTAGAAAAGCTGTAATTCCTATGTCAAAAATCCAAAACATAACAACTACTACAAACCCCCTTTTAAAGAAATTTAATTTAGTTGAATTAAGCGTTCAAACTTTAACTAAAACTCATCGTTTATATCGAATTTCTATAAATGAGGGCAATGAAATCATTTTAAAAATCAACACTATCTTAAAAGAAATCTACTTAAAAGACTTAAATGCTTCTTTTATGCAAAAGGCAGGTAATGATGCAAAAGAATAGAGAGAGTATTATTGATTTACTTCGCAGTATGCTAAAAGAGATATGGAATAGCCTTCCCTCATTTGCTTTTTTAAATATAATTTTTAATTTTAATTTAGCCCTTGCTACAATAGCAACCGCTCTATTATTTTTAATTCGCTTAGGCATTGCCTTCCTTTTATGGTACAACAAAATCTTTTATATTAAAGATAATGTACTATATTATCACACTGGCATATTTAATAAAAAAACTTTAGAAATACCCCTTAATTTAATTATGGGTGTTTCAATAAAAGAAAATTTTTCTGAAAAATTATTTTCTCTAAGAACGCTAATCCTTGATAGAGGTCTTGAAGAAAGAGAGGAAATGAATTTAACTCTTCAAAAAGACAAGGCTTATAACTTTAGAAATTTACTTTTACAAAAATTGAGTGAAGATGTAAGTGTACAAAATCAAGATGAAAATGAAATTTACAAGCTATCTTTTTTAGACTTATTATTCTTTTCATTTTTTAAAAGGTCTTATTTGCAGATAATCGCCTTTCTTTTCAGCTCGGCCTCTTTTATTGTAAGAAATGAGCTTGGCGAAAATTTTACAATTCCTATCATGCCTTTTTTAATCCTTATTTTTGTTATCACCTTATCGCTTTTACTAATTAATTTTTATATTAATTTTACACAACTTTATGGTTTTACAGTATACAAAAAAGCGGACTTCCTTGAAATACACAAAGGCTTTTTAAATCGTAAAATTTCTTCTGTAAATATTAAAAAAATATGTAGTGTAACTACTCATCAAGGCTTTACACAAAGACTGACTAATAAAATTTCAGTATCTGTTAATACTTTAGGCTTTAAAGAAGATGTGGGCTCTGCTGTAATTTTCCCTATGCTAAATAAAAAACTTTTAGATAAAACTATTAAAGACTTATTTCCTAATTTTGAGTTTTGTGGCAAAATATTTAAAATACATAAAAAATATAGGTTTCGCTATAATTTTTCAAGGTATGGCTTTGATGATAAGCTAATTTATTTATACTATGGAGTTTTTAAAAAACGCAGCTGCCTTATACTAACGAATGAAGTTGATGTTATAAGATATGTTCAATATCCTTGGAATAAGCCTGTTAATACTTGCAAAATAAAAATAAATTTTAAAGCTATGAAATTAAATGACTTAAAATATATGAAGGGAGTTCCCATTTCACATTTTAACGAAATCTCAAATATAGTTTTGAATAAATAGCATTCAAAACTTACTGCACATTTTCACCGCCCTTTTCTACCCTTTTAAAAATAACTTTAGGAGATATTCAAATGACTTTAAATACAATCAATATAAATTGGCACACACTATTTAGCGAATTAAATTTTATCTCAATTACCACAAGGCTTTTAATGGCTGTGGTTATGGGCTTTATCGTTGGCGCTGATAGAGGTATTAAAGGAAAAGTAGCCGGAATAAAAACTCATATACTTGTGTGCATGGGAAGCAGTTTAACTATGATAGTTTCACAATACATGGCAGACTACACAGCCTACGATGTAGACATCACACGACTAAGTGCTCAAGTTATAAGCGGTATAGGCTTTTTAGGCGCTGGTACCATTATTGTAACAGGGCATAATAAAATAGTAGGCCTTTCTACTGCTGCAGGTTTATGGGTAACTGCCTGTATAGGCCTTGTAATTGGTATAGGCTATTATGAGGCTGTAATAATAAGTGGTATTATAGTTCTTTTTGTCTTTCTTTTTATACCAAAAGTTGAGGATAGAATATATAAACATAGGAATAAATTCACTATTCACGCAGAATTTGAAAATGATAAAGGGCTTAAAGAGTTTTTGGATGTTATCCACTTTCACAACTGCAGTATCAAAGACATAAATATTGAAAAATCAAAGCTATCACCTAAAAAAGGGCTTTCTGTGATAATAGACCTTGAAATGCAAAGCCCACAAAAAATAGATGAAATCCTTGCAAAAGCAAGCGAAATTAGCACAATTACCTTTTTAGAAAGAACATAGTTTTTCTATGTTTTAATCTTGTTTTAATCTTTGTATTTTATAATTAATATAAAGATAAATAAAGGAGGGACACTTATGCGAATTTTAATAGCTGAAGATGAAGTTGATATGAATAGAATTATCACTAAAAAATTAACTTTAGAAGGATATAGTGTTGATAGCTGTTTTAATGGCGAAGACGCTTTTGACTATATACAAAGCGCTGAGTATGATGTAATCATCCTTGATGTTATGATGCCAAAAAAAGACGGCTTTTGGGTTGTCGATAAAATGAGAGAGAGAAACATCCTAACACCTGTAATTTTTCTAACTGCAAGAGATGCAATAGAAGATAGGGTAAAAGGCTTAGATAAGGGTGCTAATGATTATTTAGTAAAACCATTTTCGTTTGAAGAACTTATGGCAAGACTTAGAGCTTTAGTTCGCAAAAAAACAGGCAAGGCTACAAATATTTTATCTGTTGGCGATTTAACACTTGATATAAAATCGCATATTGTAAAAAGAGGCGATGATATAATTAATCTATCAGCAAAGGAATATGCTGTTTTAGAATATATGATGAATAATGAAGGCATAGTGCTATCAAGAGAAAAAATTGAAAATAATATTTGGAACTTTGACTATGAAGGTGGAACAAATGTTATAGATGTTTATATCAGATACCTTAGAAAGAAAATAGATGTCGGCTATGATAAAAAACTAATTCACACAGTAAGAGGCAGTGGTTATGTCATAAGGGAGATTATATGAAAAGATTATCTGCAAAAATTAAATTAACCTTGTGGAATTTAGTATTAATGGTATTAATGGCGACAATATTAATGCTTACAATGCTGTATTTAAGCGATGGAATTATCACAACGAACAGCAAAAACGCAGTCACAAAAGTAGTAACTGACAATGCCGATGAAATAGAGTATGATGATAAAAAAATCGATTTTGACGATGTTGATTTATTTAAAAACGGCGTGTATACAGTAGTTTTTTCCCAAGATGGAGAACATTTGTTAGGTAGTCTTCCTATTGAAATAGAAAGTGATTTTAAAGATAAGGAAGTAATAGAATTAGTAATTGATGAAAACACCTACTATATTTACGATACCTTAGCAAAAGTAGAAGACCATAACTCTTATGTCTGGGTTCGTGGGGTTATGCTAATAGATGTAGTTGCTAATACAACTAAGACAATTTTGCAAATAGCTTTATTTTCTTTACCTTTATTAATCATTTTAGGGGCAATAGGAAGTTATTTTATAGCTAAAAAGACTTTTTCACCTATTGATAAAATCATAAACACAGCACAAGAAATAAAAGAAAATGAAGATTTGTCTTTGCGTATAGGAATAGATAAGGGCAGTGAAGAAATAGTAGCTCTTTCAAATACATTTGATGCGATGTTTGAAAAATTAGAAAATTCATTCAAGGCAGAAAAGCTATTCACATCAGATGTATCTCACGAACTTAGGACTCCAACAGCAGTTATATTAGCTCAATGTGAATATGCCTTAAGCGATGGTATTAGTATAGATGATAAAGAAGAAGCCCTTGAAACTGTTCAAAGACAGGCATTGAAAATGTCAGGGCTAATTTCAAACTTATTAACTCTTAATCGACTTGATAGAGGAATTGAAAAAGCGAATTTTAAAAATATTAATTTTAGCGAGCTAACTCAAAATATTTGTAAAGAATATAAACTCATCGCCCCTTCTTATATTGATTTCGTCTTTGATATCACACCGAATATAACTGCTACTATGGACTACACTATGATAACAAGGCTTGTTTCTAATTTAATAAGTAATGCTATTAAATATACAAAAGAGGCTGGCTTAGTTAAAGTAGGCCTTTATGAAGAAGATGATTTTATCATTTTATCAGTGAGTGATAACGGCATAGGCATATCAAAAGAAAATCAAGAAAAAATCTGGCAGAGATTTTACCAGGTTGACCCCTCAAGAACAGCTAATGAAAATGGCAGTATGGGACTTGGCTTATCTATGGTAGCGCAGATTGCAAAAATTCATAAAGCAAAAATTGAAATAGAAAGCACTTTAGATGAGGGAAGCACATTTATTGTAAAATTTAAAAAATAAAATATCTTTAATGTTACTTTAATCTTTGTAGTATATACTAAAACCATGAAGGCAAGAAAGAGGTTAAAAATATGAAAATAAATACTAAAATTTTAAAATCAATAGGCATCGGTGTTTTAAGTGCTATTATACTTTTTGCTTTAGCGTGGGCAGGACTTACTTTTTCAAGAATTAGTGAACAAGAAGCAAGAGAAATTGCATTAAGTCATTCAGGAGTTAGCGAAAATGAAATCGAGCACATTAGTGTGTGGCTTGATACTGATGATTTTATAGCTGAATATAAGATTGATTTTTATACACAAGATGCAGAATATGCTTATGAAATAAATTCTGTAACAGGCAATATAACAGATTATGATTATGACAAGCAAGCTATTACACCTGTTATAACAGAAAAGTCCCTTGATACTCAAAACGCTGAGGATACAGGCGTATACATCACTGAAGAAGAAGTAACATCAATAGTTTTACAACACGCAAATATAAAAGAAAGTCTTGTAGAGCATATAGTAACAAAACTTGAAAAAGATAATGGCGTTATGGAATATGAAGTTTCTTTTTATACAGCTGATACAGAATATGACTATGATATAAACGCAGCTACTGGCGAAGTAGTAAGCTATGACTATGAAATAAGAGCTAATCAAAGCCAAACAACTCAAGGCGAATATATAACTCAAGAACAAGCAAAAACAATAGCATTAAGCGATGCAAACATGAGCGAAAATGAAGTTTCTTATATCAAAGTAGAATTTGATATTGATGATGGTATACCAGAATATGAAGTTGAGTGGTGGATAGATAAAACAGAATATCAATACACCATAAACGCAATAGACTCTACCATTTTAAGCAGAGAAGTTGATAACAATTAAACAATCTAAAAAAACACAGATATAAATCTGTGTTTTTTGCTTATAATTTTTTATAAAATTTTTCTTTGTGCTTTATGTTTAAACATATGGCGGATACATAAAGCCTTCTACTAATATAGCGCTACAGATAATAAAGGCGAGTACAAAAACAATATTTATTAAATATTTTTTACTTTTACTTAATAGTGGGTATATATCACCTATAACAAATACACCGGCGATTATCATGCTAAATTCAAAACTTACATAAGCCCTTGCCCCTGATACAGCTATACTCGGAGTCAAACCTAAGGATACTGCACTCGCAAAGCCTGCTATCAATATTAATAAGGCTAAAAATGATTTATAGTTATGGCCTATCGCTACATACACTCCCGCCATAATAAAAAGCATAATGAAGCAAAGAAAAATAAAACTTACATACGGCATTATTGAATTCATATTACTTACATTCACAACTGCATTGCTTTCAAAAAAGTTTGAAATAACTGGAATATGAACTGAATTGTTTAATATTAAAACTATTAATAATAGTGCGACAGAAAAAATAATATATATTAATTTTTCAACGCTCTTTTTATATTTTACGCCTATAGCTAAAAATATCACAAACAAAAGCAAAATAACTGATGTATTTAAACTTAAAAAAACAGATTGTAAAGCTCTATAAACTCCATTAAATATATTATCAAAAATCGAATTCATACTGTAATCTGGATAAAATGCAGTAACTGTAAATCCACTTCTAATTTGGTTTCCAGGGGCTGTAATGATATAAATTAAATTTAATATAGTAATAACTAAATGAATACAGACAATTTTATTCACCCTACCATTGTTTATAAAGCCATAGGCTAACATCCCTAAATAAACTATAAGTAAAAAAGCGCCAACTATTTCAAGATTTGCAGCATATACTATCCCAATGCTTGTTAATATCTTTTCAATACTATTTAATGGCTTTTTATGAACTACATTTTTTACTACGAAAGATAGGCAAATTATCCCTACCGCAAACGGCCAAAACATAACTGTTATTGTTGTAAACCAGCCAGCAGAATATAAGTCTATCCATGTATACGAAAATATTAATATCAAAGAAAGCATTACAGGCGTTGTGTCTTTTTTAATATTCGCCATATATAAAATACTTTTTGCAAAAAAGAATATTATTATAACATTAAATATTTTAAATATTATAAGTGGTAGCCAGCCAAAAATCGCAACTACTATATCGACTACACTCCTTGAAGTCCAGTATTTATAGTGATTTACTGTGAACTCTATAAGGCTATCTCTTTGTAGCAAAGTTGTATAATAACTATCGTCTCCAAAATTTGTATGCAGAGCTAAACTAAATATGCCTACTGCTATTAAAAATATTGCCCATATGATATTATCATTTTTGGTCTTCATATCTAATTTTACTCCTTTTATTTATTTTAAAGTTTCATTTGTTAAAATTAGGTTTTCATAGCCATCTGAAAGATATAAAAACCCTAAAGAATATTCTTCATATGGAAGAGATAAATCTTCTTTTAAAATAACTGATGAAAATTTGCCAAAGATGTACCCGCCTTCTCCTTCTGGTAAGTGAACATCTGCTGATAAGTCTAAAGAGGTTGGCACTTTAATATAAAGCTCTTCATCCTTATTATATAAAACTACATTGTTATGCACATATTTTAAAGTTTCATCTAACACAAGCGCATAGCCTGTTATAATAAACGCATCATCATTTTCACTCACTGATAAACTATAATCAAAATTTTCTGGGGCTTCTTGTATATAATCAAAAACAGAAATTGTTTTCATTTTTCTTTCATCTACTCTGTACAAAAAAGTAAAGGCTAAAATAAAAATACTACATAAAAATACTGCTATTAATAAAAAAAGTTTATTTGCCCTTTTTTCCAATTTCATCCCGCCCTTTCATATGTTTTATCACTTGTTAATATCCTAATTAGATTACCATAATTAAAAAGGTTTGTCAACGAAACAAGGAAGATAAAACAAGCTTAGTACTTATTAAAATTTAGTATACATCTAAAAATAAAAAAACACTGATATATCCTAAATTAGAAAAAATTTTTTATTAAAAATAAGCCTATATAATAAAGAAAAACTTTAATAATAGCTACTTAAAAACAACGCAAATATTATCCTTTTTATATTAACATATCCTGTACTATATGCTAAAGTTAAAACACAGTTACTAAGCTTTTATTTTCATAAGTGGCTCATTAATTTATTTTTGTGCAAGGAAGGTTATGAAAAATGCGGTATGAAGATTATAAAACAAATGGCAGAAAAAGATATAACTATGTACTTGATGAGATTTAATTAATTGTAGTTATATTTCAAGCTTTTAAAAATAGTAACTAAATATTAAGTTTTATTAGGTGAGTGAATTTAATCACTCATCTTTTTTTGACTTATTGATTATTATCTTTAACTGATATATAATTAAAGTAATAAAAAATATAAGGAGTGGTAATCAAAATGGGACATCATACAGTTAAAAATGGATTTGTATCTTTTGCAGATAGATTAAATCTTATGCCACAAGGGGCAACTCATTCGCAAACTTTATACGCCTTGTTAGAAGCCCTTGTAGATGAAAATGAAGCAAAGCTATTATCTCGCTTACCTCTTAAACCATTCACAGCCCAAAAAGCGTCTAAAGTGCTTAAAAAAACTGTGACTGAAACTGAGAAACACTTAGTTGAGCTAAGTGCTAAAGGTATGCTACTTGATGTAGTAAACGAAAATGGTATGCGCACCTTTGTATTACCTCCGCCTATGATAGGCTTTTTTGAGTTTGCTCTTATGCGTGTTGGCATTCGCTCAAATCAAAAAGAATTATCTGAGCTTTTTCACAAGTACCTACACGAAAATGATGACTTTTTGAGCGATTTACTCTTACCTGGAAAAACTAAAATGGCAAAAATTAATGTCAACGAAGCTGCCCTTGATATCAGCAAAGCATACAGACAAGAACATCACATTGAAACAGACTCACTTAGTATTTTAAGCTATGAGTCAACTAAGAGTATTATAGAATCTTCAAAAACTATAGCTGTTGGCACTTGCTATTGCCGCCATAAAAACTATCATTTAGGCAATAACTGTTCTGCTCCTATGGATGATATCTGCTTTACTTTAGGCACAGCAGCGCAAAGCCTTGTAAAATACGGTTACGCTAAAGAGATTACAAAAAGCGAAGCTATTGCAACTATCGAGCGAGCTTATGAGTACGATCTTGTTCAAATGAGTGAAAATGTTAAAGAAGATGTGCCATTCATATGTAATTGCTGTGGCTGCTGTTGCGAAGCACTCGGCGCTGTTAAACGCTTTGGCACCCTATCAACAATTAACACTTCAAACTTTTTACCACAAGTTCACGATAACTGCACTGGCTGTGGTGCTTGCTTTAAGGTTTGCCCTATCGATGTTATCACGATGCAAGATTATACAAAAGTCGACGCAAAAAAATCAAAAAAAGCAGTTGTTGATGAAAGTGCTTGTTTAGGTTGCGGACTATGTGTACGTAAATGTAAATTTAATGCAATGAGCCTTAAAAGTATAGGCGCTCGCAAAATTACTCCTGTAAATTCTGCACATAGGATTGTAAATATGGCTATTGAAAGAGGCAAATTGCAAAACTTAATTTTTGACAATCAAGCCTTACTAAGTCATCGTGCAATGTCTTCTATACTCGGTGCGATACTTAAACTTGAGCCTGCAAAGCAATTACTTGCTAATGAGCAGCTACAATCAATATACCTAAAAAAATATTTATAATTTTTATAAAAATAAACCCTACCTTTAGAAAATCGCTAATTTAAAAAAGGATTTTAACTTATATTAATTAAAGTACAAGGGCTTGAAAATTTATGTTTTCAAGCCCTTTAAATTTGCATAATTTTATTAGCATCAATGTTGCCATACAGCTTAATTCGTGATACAATACAAGCAACAGACAATTAATGATTTATATGTATGAATATGCAAAGAACATCATTATATCAAAGTATAAATTATTAAATTTTATTCAAAAAATTTATATTATGTAAATAACTTAACTTGTATTTTAAAAGAGGTGTTTATGAAAAAAACAGTCGCAGTAATGGCAACCTTTGACACAAAGAGCGAGGAGTGCTTATATCTAAAAGATTTAATACAAAATCTCGGCTTAGATGTTTTATTAATTGATGTATCAGGAAACTCAAATCACAACAGCCCTTGCGATATAACAAATACTGAAATAGCAACTATCGGCGCTAAAAAAGAAATAGACCTTACCGCTTTAAAAAGAAACGAAGCTCTTACCATAATAAAAAAAGGAGCAACTGATAAGGTATTACAACTTATTAAAGAAAATAAAATAAATGGAATTATAAGCCTTGGTGGAAGTGGTGGCACAGACTTATCTGCAACAGTTATGAGAAAATTACCTATAGGTTTTCCAAAACTTATAATATCAACCTTAGGCTCTTCTCCTACTATCGCAGGCCATGTAGGCGGCCAAGATATAATCATACTTAATTCAGTTTGTGATGTAGCAGGATTAAACTCTATAACAAAGGCTGTATTCACTCAAGGTGCAGGTGCAATAGTAGGAGCAGTAAATGCTGTGGGACTTATTGAAAAAGAAAACGAAAAAGAAAAAATTAAAATCGCAGCTACAATGTATGGCGTTACAACTCCTTGCATAATTTATGCAAAAGAGTATTTAGAAAATAAGGGTTATGAGGTTATAACCTTCCACGCAAATGGTAGCGAGGGCAAAATAATGGAAAGCCTAATTTCGAAAGGTTATTTTCAAGGCGTCCTTGATGTAACTACTACAGAAGTAAGCGCTCATGTGCTCGGCGCTGATGATTCAGCAGGGACTAATAGAATGCGCTCAGCTGTTATAAATAATATTCCTTTCATCGTTTGCCCGGGCGCTATGGATTTAGTTTATTCTTCACAGTTAGAAAAATATAAAGGTAGAGTAATTTATTCACACAATAATAACCCCTCTCACTTTAGACCAAACGAAGAAGATAACTTAAAAGTCGGTGAGTATTTTGCAAACCAATTAAAAGGCTCTCACCCATATTGTGCAGTAGCAATTCCTACTAAAGGCTTATCAAAATTAAGCGTTAAGGACGGCTTATTATACGATGAAAAAGCTGATGAAGTATTATTTAAAACAATAAAAATAAATTTAAAAGATGAAAACATCAAGATAATCACAAAAGATACAGATATAAATGATAAAGAATTCGCTATCTGTATTGCAAAAAAATTAGATGAGTTTATAAAAAGTAAGGAGGGCTAAAAATGGCAACGCAAAGAGAAATAATTTTAGAAAAATTTAGAGAAATGACCAAGAATAGAAAACCTATAATCGGTGTCGGTGCCGGTTGTGGTTTATCAGCCGTTAGTGCTGTTGATTATGGGGCAGATTTATTAATTTTATATAATTCAGGCAGATTTAGAATGGCAGGTAGAGGGGCAACAGCCGGAAGAATGCCTTTTAGTAATGCAAATAAAGTAGTAATGGAAATGGCAGATGAAATCATGCCCGTTGCAAAAAACACTCCTGTAATAGCAGGAGTATTTGCTCAAGACCCATATATTGATATAGAAAGATTTCTTCATACTATTAAAGAACGAGGCTTTAAGGGCGTGCAAAACTTCCCTACAGTCGGTAGCATCGGCGGTATATTAGCCCAAGAATTAGAAAAAACAAACTTAGGCTATGAAAAAGAAGTTGAAATGATAGCACTTGCAAGAAAAATGGATTTAATTACAACTCCCTACTGCTTCAATTTAGATGAAACTGCCAGAATGGCAAAGGCTGGCGCTGATTTAATAGTTGCCCATATGGATTTAACCTCAAGTGGATTAGTAGGCGCTGAAAATGTTCCTGCTATTGAAGTTTGTGCAAGTAAAATAAGCGAAATGGTAAAACTTGCTCATTCCATTAACCCAAACGCTATGGTAATATGCCACGGTGGGCCTATATCAAAGCCGAGTGATGCTCAATATATCTTTGATAATGTTCCTGGGATAGTTGGTTTTTATGGGGCATCTTCTAATGAGAGAATCCCAGTTGAAGCTGCAATAGTAAATACTGTTAAAGAATATAAGTCTATAAAATTAGGAGGTGGCAGATATGGCAAATAGATTTACCTCTATTGAAATAAAAAATAAATTTGACGAAGTTTTAAATAATCAAAACATCATTGTTATGGCAGGCGCAGGTATCGGCCTTTCTGCAAAATGCGAGGAAATAGGTGGTGCAGACATTATTCTAATAGACTCTATTGGAAGATATAGGATGGACGGTAGAGGCTCTTTAAGTGCATATTTTGGTTTTGAGAATGCTAATGACATTGTAAAAAAGCTATCAAAAGAAATATTAGGTGTTATAAATAACACCCCTGTTATAGCAGGAGTAAGTGCTGCTGATCCATTTTGCGATATTGATGAATTATTAAATTCATATATAAAAATGGGCTACAGTGCTGTTGCAAACAATCCATCTGTTGGCCTATTTGAGGAAGAAGAACTCATAAATTTAGAAAAAACAGACATGGGCTATTTAAAAGAAGTGGATATGATAAAAAAAGCAAAAGAAAAGGATTTATTTACAGTTTCTTTTTGCTGGAGAGAAAATCAAGCAGTTGAAATGGTAAAGGCTAAAACAGATGTAATCGTTATCCATTTTGGCGCGTGTATAGGTGGCATCATCGGCGCGCATCACGCCCCTACTTTTGAAGAAAGCGTAATTATTGCAAATAATATTATAAATAAAATTCAGCACTTAGAGCATAAGCCATATATTTTTTGTCACGGTGGAGTACTTAATAACCCACAAATTGTGCAAGACTTTTTTAATGCTGTACCTTTATTAGATGGCTTTTATGGTGGTTCAGCTATTGAGCGAATTCCAACAGAAGAAGCTATCACTTCAACAGGAAAAGCGTTCAAGGATTTAATCTTACATGAATAATTAAACCTAATTATTATAGCTACAATTAAAAACACGCCTTATTGTAAGATTATTTTTCTTAAGGAAATATTATGTTAATGCTATACTCAATAAACAAACTATTATCTATTAAAGGGGATGAAAATGAACAAAATTAAATATCAACTAATTGAGAAATATATGCTTGAGTGTATGTCGGATACAGCTCACGATAAAGAGCATATATACCGTGTTTTGTTCGTTGGCTTAGATATTGCAAGTAGTGAAAAAAATGTTGACTATGATGTTTTAATTACAGCTTGCCTATTACATGATATAGCAAGAGATGACCAGTTTAAAAATCCAAAACTATGCCACGCCACTGTGGGTGCTAAAAAAGCATATGATTTTTTAATAGCTAATAATTTTAGTGTCAACTTTGCTCAAAGAGTCGCCTCGTGTATTAAAACTCATCGTTTTAGAGGTGATAACCCCCCTACTACTATAGAAGAAAAAATACTTTTTGACGCTGATAAGATAGATGCTACTGGAACTATAGGTATTGCAAGAACAATCCTTTATAACGGGCAAGTTAATGAGCCTTTATACTCACTCGATGAAAACAGAAACATTCTTGATGGAACGAGTGATAAAGAGCCTTCTTTTTTTCATGAATACAAATATAAACTTGAAAAAGTTTATGCAAAATTTTATACAAGGCGTGGTAAAGAAATTGCTCTACAAAGAGAAAATTCAGCGATAAATTTCTATGAAAATATGCTAAGGGAAGTTGTATCTTCTTATGAATTGGGAAAACTTGAGCTTGATAATATGTTAAAATAGGATAAGAAAAAATAATTACATGAATAGTAAATACTATAAAAACGACTAAATGCTATTAAAATAAAATATATAAAAGTCAAAGCTATAAAAATATCGCATAAAAAACTTAAAAAGACAAAAGCTTTAAATCTTTAACCCTTTTAAGTTTTTTTGTGATGTTTATTTGTTATATATTTTAATTTTTAATAGATTTTAAAAAAATTTTGATAAAGCAAAGAAAATATGATATAATTAACAGGATTTATATAAACCAATTGCTTTTTGCATTTAAATTAATTAAAAAATGAGGTAATTATGCTATTTAATTCAATAGATTTTCTATTATTTTTTCCTATAGTCTCAATATTGTATTTTATAATTCCTAACAGAGCAAGAAATATATTTTTACTAATTAGTAGTTTATATTTTTATATGTCTTGGCGCGCAAGCTATGTTGTACTTATTTTATTTACGATATTCACAACTTATATATCCTCAATATTAATAGAAAAATTTGAAAACAATAATAGTTTTAGAAAAATATCATTGGCACTCGGAGTTTTAGCTAATTTGGGAGTGCTGTTTTTATTTAAATACTATAACTTCTTTATTGAGAATGTACAAAGCGTTACAGGAATAATGCTTCCTGTTTTATCTTTTATGCTCCCTGTTGGAATTAGTTTTTATACATTCCAGTCACTTGGATATGTAATAGATGTTTATAATAAAAAAACAAAAGCTGAAAAAAATATTATTAACTATGCACTTTTTATAAGTTTTTATCCTCAATTAGTAGCAGGTCCTATTGAGCGTTCAACAAATTTATTAAGCCAAATTAATGAGAAAAAAAGCTACTCTTATGAAAATATGAGAAGAGGGATTTTGCTTATGGGATATGGCTTTTTTCTAAAATTAGTTATAGCCGATAGGTTGGCTATATTCGTTAATAGCGTTTACAATAATTACACAAATGTTAATGGCGCTTTTCTATTTTTAGCTACTATTGTTTTTGCATTTCAAATCTATTGTGATTTTGCTTCTTATTCGTATATCGCAATAGGTGCTGCAAGAGTTATGGGATACAAGCTTATGACAAATTTTAAAGCACCGTATTTCTCTAAAAGCATATCTGAATTTTGGCAAAGATGGCATATTTCTTTATCAACTTGGTTTCAAGATTATGTATTTAATCCGATAGTTTGGTCTTCTAAAAATCCGCAATTTGCAATTTATACAGCGGTTATTACAGTATTTTTAGTAAGTGGTATATGGCACGGCGCAAACTGGACATTTGTCATATGGGGTTTAATACATGCCATATTTAGAGTTTTTGAAATTGTAACTAAAAATCATAAAAAGAAACTTTATAAAAAGTTTAATTTGAACACTAAATCAAAACCTTTTAAATTTATGCAAGTAATTATGACATTTTTATTGGTTTGCTTTACTTATATATTTTTCAGATCAGAAAATCTTACACAGGCGTTTAGTATTATAGAAAAAATATTTACAAATTTTAATTTTAATCTTATTTTTACAGAAGAATTTTTTGATTACGGTTTAGATATATTCGATTTATATGTAGCCGGAGTATCATTATTAGTTTTATTTATCGCAGATTATTTAATTTATAATTCTGTTGATGTGTATAAATTTATAATAGAAAAAAATAGAGTATTTAGATGGATTTTTTACTGGATAGTTATATTAGTTATAGTTGTTTTTGGCGTTTATGGGCCAAATTATGATGCCAGTCCATTTATTTATTTTCAGTTTTAAGAGGTGTTTGTGAAAAAGTATAGACAATTAATATATAGTTTGTTATTTATAATCTTAACATTTGGTTTGCTCTTTACAGTTTCAAACTTTTTAAGAGATAGGCAAACAACACTTTCGGCAATGTATTCCGAAGAAGATGAAACATTAGATGTAATAATAGTTGGCTCAAGTCATGTTAATAATGGGTATATGCCCAGCATTCTATGGCAAGAAAATAATATTTCAGCTTGTAATGTTTACTCATGGTCACAGCCTATGTGGACATCTTACCATTATATAAAAGAAACATTGAAAACTCAATCGCCTAAAGTTATAGTTTTAGAAATGTATGGAATGATGTATGGCCATTCATATATCCAGCCAGCTGAAATTGATAAAACAAATTATGCAACGAGTTTTAATATTGATATAGGGTTAAATTATTTGCAATTAATACAAACAGCAGAAAATGTTGGAATTGAATTAACTCCATATGAAGAATTTTTAAATTTGCCAAGGTATCACACAAGGTGGAAAATGCTTTTTGAATTAGATTTATATAATCCACATCAAGACAAAGATTTTTTAAAAGGCTATGGTATAACATTTCAAAATAATGAAAGTTTGCAAGACCCTAATATAAAAACAGATGTATCTTTTACCCCTTATGAATTTTCTGTTGAATATATAGAGAAGATAGTTCAACTTTGTGAAGATGAAGACATACAGCTTATTTTCACTTTAGTTCCATATGTTTATAACCAAAGAGAAGTTGAAATTTCTAATTGGATAGAAAATTTTGCAAATGAAAACGGTATAGAATTTTTAAATTATATCTCAACTGATGCACAAAGAATAGGCTTTGACTATCAAAAGGATTTATCCGATATGGGGCATTTAAATTATTATGGTGCAAAAAAGGTAACGGATGATTTATCTGATGTTTTAGATGATTATTTGAGTTTACAAAAAGAAGATAATAAAGATTATGTATCTTTGGATAACGATTTTTCTAAATATAGTAGAGTTGTAAAAGCAAATGATATTATGACAACAAATGATTTAAATGAATATTTAACCTTAGCTTTAAACGAAGATTACACGCTATTTATAGCTAATAGTGGCATAGAGCTAAATGAGGATATTTATGAAATATTACTCAACGAGGGCCTTGACTTCACTAATAGTAAATCAAATTTTACTGCAGCTTTAAATGTAGATAATGAAAACATAGCAAATCCTTATGATATTCAGTTTAATTTGTTTGGAAGTCCTGGAGATGTTGAGTTTAATATATTGGATGAAGATGCAAAAATTTTATTAAATAGTGTTGAAGTAATATCCAATGAGTCAAATTTTAAAATGGTCTTATATGATAATGTATTAGAAAGGCCTTTGGAAACAGTAGTATTGATTGATGGGTATTTATCACATAAAGAATTTACTTCTGATATAATCGATTTATTTAAAAATTAGGAGATTTAAATGAAAAGTAGAAAATACAAAGGATATTCGATTTTTATATTTGCAATGGTAATTTGTTTGTTGTTCATAAATAGAATAGATAATGACAGACACATAACTCAATTTTCTCAAAGTGATTTTAGGAATGAGTATATAGCCCAATACACACAAGATAATGCGGATCATTTAGAATTTATACCATATGATGAAAATGCTATAAACACTTTTGTTATTGGACCACTGAGTTATAATAAGGCAGATTATTCAGTAGAAGTGCAGTATCTATCAAATGATGATTCTACCATCTTGAGTATATACTCAACTGATTATACATCATTAGATAATTCAGGTGGCAAGGTTTTTGTTTACGAAGATTTGCCTCAAAATAAATCTTCACTAAAACACACTTTTAATTTAGATCAAAAAGTTGATAGCATATTTATAACTATTCAAACTCAAGATGAAAACTTCCAAATAGGAAGAATGAATATATATAGCGAGCAAATAATTTATAATGACACATTTTTATATTGTTTTTTAACCATTTTATTAGCCGCTATTTGGTTTTTTGCAATAAATGCTAAAGAAGATAGTTTGTATCATGTATATTTTATGAAAAAAGAAATATCAAGCAAACAACTGAAAATTTCTATTGCTTTTATTATGTTATTAGTAGTTTTTATAGCATCTATCCCCCTTGTAAATGAGCATATTTTCGCAGGACATGATATTACTTTTCATATAGGTAGAATTGAAGGAATAGCAAGGGCTATACAAAGCGGACAATTCCCTATTCGCGTACACGGCGGGACAGTTAATGATTATGGATATCCAAACTCTTTATTTTATCCAGAGTTATTAATGTATTTTCCAGCGCTGTTATCGCTATTAGGCATAAGCCTTGCTACTTGCTATAAAATATATATAGTTTTTATTAATATACTAACTATTATAATTGCATATATTTCATTTAAAAAATTATTCGATAATAGGCACATAGCACTTACAACTTCAATAATATACTTATTAAATCCATATAGACTAATGGTTTTATATCAACGAAGTGCAATTGGAGAATTTACAGCTATATCATTTTTACCATTAGTGTTATATGGAATGTATGCAATAATAAAGGGCGAGAAAAAAGATTGGAAGTACCTTGTTTTAGGCGCTACCGGAGTTTTGCAATCTCATTTTATAACTACTGAGCTTGTAGTTATTGTGTGTATGGTTGTATTTTTAGTTTCGTTAAAGGAATTGTTTTCTAAAGAAAGAAGAATACTTTATT
The DNA here is from genome assembly GCA_964369975.1 of uncultured Oscillospiraceae bacterium. Taxonomy (GTDB): domain Bacteria; phylum Bacillota; class Clostridia; order Oscillospirales; family Ruminococcaceae; genus RGIG3102. Next base: position 1,712 of record CAYJFZ010000010.1, on the reverse strand, counting down.
TAGTTTATTCCGCTGTTGCTGTTGTGCTTATTAATCTGTGGTTTATAGGGCCAATGTTATTGATGATGACACAGCTCGGACTTGCTGTTTTTTCAAGGTCGCAGTCACCTTTTGGGGTATCAAAATATAATATAATAAATTTATTTTCAAATAGTTATTTTGATCCAACAGGTGCAAATCCTATTGGGTGGATATCTATTATTGCAGTAGGGTTTTATCTTATATATAGACTCATGGTTAAAAAAGAAGAACAAAATTCTAAATGGATTAAAGTAGGTGATTTTTTAACAACTGTTGTTGTCATTTCAGCTATTGCCACAACTGCCTACTTCCCTTGGGATATACTAAGTAAAATACCATTAATAGGCGTTATGTTAGATGCTGTTCAATTTCCATATAGAGTTTTAACAATTAATGGCGTTGCTGCAAGTGCCTTGGTAGGGCTTACAATTTTCATTTGGGTTAGCAGTAGAGATAATAGAATAATTGTGTGTATATTATCTATTCTTATGGTTATATGCTCAACATTCTCATATTATGAAGTATCCTTTGTTGAAAATAGTATGTCGTATTTCCAAAATAAACATTATTATTTTAATAGTTTGGATAATTCATTATCGGTCGGACAAGCAGAATATTTAGTTGAAGGTGCTAATTTAGATAGTATCATTGCCGACAAACCTATTATAGAAAGTGATAATGAAACATTAACAGTAAGCAATTTTACAAGATATGGAACAGAGCTTGAATTTGATTATACAATAGACATTTCAAGTGATAATAATATTATTGAAATTCCATTTATGTATATTCCGGGATATGAAATTTTAGTAAATGGTCAAGAAGTTCAGCCAGAAAAATTGTCGGATGCAAAAGTAGGATTTACTTCGCACAGCGAGAGTGGTACAGTAAATGTTAGATACTCATCCCCAACAACTTTTAGAATATTTGAAATGATAAGCCTTATAAGTTTAGTGATATTAATATTTAATAAAAATATCTTTGCTATAATAAAAAAACAAATCAAAACCACCAGTTAAACTGGTGGTATGCACAAGTTTTATAAGAGCGTAATACTGACTACCTCTCAACAGGTGTTAAAAAGAAATTGCTCTACAAAGAGAAAATTCAGCGATAAATTTCTATGAAAATATGCTAAGGGAAGTTGTATCTCTTATGAATTTAAAGTTAAGAGTATATTGGAGTAGCATTAGTAAATTAATTGGTGGTAAAAAATTTATTGAACATATGTTAGAATTGGAGGTAAATTTTTATGGAAAAGTATTCAGTTTATTTATTTGATTTTGATTACACGTTAGGCGATGCAACAAGTGGTATAGTTGATTCTGTGAATTTTGCTTTAGTGGAAATGAATTATAACCCTGCGAATATAGTTGATGTAAAAAAAACTATAGGTATGCAATTATCCGATACATACACATATTTGACAGGTGATGAGAAAAAAGAAAATCAAATAACTTTTGCAAGATTATTTAAACAAAGAGCAGATAGTGTTATGTTAGATAATACAAAATTATTTGAAGATACAGAAAATATATTGAGAAAATTAAAAGAAAAGAATTTTAAGATTGCCATAATTACAACTAAATATCATTATAGAATTGTAGATATTTTAGAAAAATTTAATATATCAAGTTTGGTTGATGTTATTGTTGGAGGCGAAGATGTAAAAAAAGCAAAGCCACATCCAG
>CAYJFZ010000009.1:0-64919 GCA_964369975.1 uncultured Oscillospiraceae bacterium | reverse complement strand
ACCCTCGCGGCAGTTACCCACCCTACGCCCTTAGCAGGGGCGCCTCTTCGACCAGCTTGAGTAAATCTCCATAAGTCAAAGTTATAATATCTTTATATAAAATTAATGTAACTTTAAAGAATATGGCGGAGAGGGTGGGATTCGAACCCACGGTTCTTTCGAATCACTAGTTTTCAAGACTAGCTCCTTAAACCACTCGGACACCTCTCCGTATCCTGTATAAGTTACGAGTTATATAATATCATAAACTTTATAAAGTGTCAATACTTTTTTGAAAAATTAAGCATACAATTTCTTTTAATTGTTTTAGTATTTTAATTTGTCAGTAATTTAACGAAGTAATTGTTTTTTTTTACACTTTTCATCTAATATTTACTATGAAAAATCGCTAATACTAACAAAGTTTTTTGTTATGGACTTTTTTTTGCATTTTTATACTATTGTTGTATTGTAAAAATTGATTATCTTTGATATAATTATTTTTAAGATAACAATTTTATATTTTTCGGAGGTTAAGATGAGCAACAAATTTATTTACCTTTTTAGCGAAGGTAATGGCAGTATGCGTGAATTATTAGGAGGTAAAGGTGCAAATCTTGCTGAAATGACTAATTTAGGTATGCCAGTACCACAAGGTTTTACAATCGCAACTAATGCATGTACAAAATTCTACGAATCAAACAAGGCAATTACTCCTGATATCGAAGCCGATGTTTTTGACTATTTACAAAAACTTGAAAACATTACAGGCAAAAAATTTGCAAATCCAAACAATCCTCTTTTAGTTTCTGTGCGTAGTGGTGCAAGAGCTTCTATGCCAGGGATGATGGACACTATTTTAAACCTTGGTTTAAATGATGAAGTCGCTGAGGGGCTTTCTTTATTAACTAATAATCCAAAGTTTGCTTATGATGCGTATAGAAGATTTATTCATATGTTCTCTGATGTTGTTATGGGTATTCCAAAGTCTATTTTTGAAGAAAGATTAGAAGAAATAAAACACGAAAACAACCTAACTTATGATAACGAATTAACTTATGAAATGCTTTTAGGCTTAATTGCAGATTATAAGAAAATTTATCGTGATCACATCGGTGAAGACTTCCCACTAAATCCAGCAAAACAATTAATTTTAGCAGTTGAGGCTGTATTTAGATCTTGGGATAATCCAAGGGCTAAATACTATAGAAGAATGAATGATATCCCTTCTTCTTGGGGTACAGCTGTAACTGTTCAAGAAATGGTTTTTGGTAATATGGGTGAGGATTGTGGTACTGGTGTTGCTTTTACAAGAAACCCTGCTACAGGTGAAAGAAAATTATATGGTGAGTTTTTAATGAATGCGCAAGGCGAAGATGTTGTTGCAGGTATTAGAACACCTAAAACTATTGAAGAATTAGCTGACATCTTGCCAGATACATATAATCAAATTATGGATATAGCAAAAACTTTAGAACAGCATAACCAAGATATGCAAGACTTAGAGTTTACTATTGAAAAAGGCAAACTATATATGCTTCAAACAAGAAACGGTAAAAGAACTGCTCAAGCGGCAATTAAAATAGCTGTTGATTTATACGAGCAAGGTCTATGCACTAAAGAAGAAGCTTTATTAAAAGTAGAGCCAAGCGTTTTAGACACTTTATTGCATCCTCAATTTGAGCCTAATGCTTTAAAGCAAGCAAAAGTAATTGCTAAAGGCCTACCTGCTTCTCCTGGTGCTGCCTGTGGTAGAGTTTATTTCTCTGCACAAGAAGCGAAAGAAGCTGTTAGTTTAAGAAATGAAGAAGTAATATTAGTAAGAATAGAAACAAGCCCTGAAGACATCGAGGGTATGGCTATTGCTAAAGGTGTTTTAACTGCAAGAGGCGGTATGACAAGTCATGCTGCTGTTGTTGCAAGGGGTATGGGTAGATGTTGTGTTTCTGGTTGTTCTACTTTATATGTTGATGTAGCTAATAAGTCTGCTTTATTTGGCAATATTAAAATAAACGAGGGTGATTACATCTCTTTAGATGGTTCAACAGGTAATGTTTATTTAGATGTTATCCCTACAATAGACGCTACACTAAGCGGCGACTTTGCAAAATTCATGGCTTGGGCAGATGAAGAACGCTCTTTAAAAGTAAGAACAAACGCAGATAGCCCAAAAGATGCAAGACAGGCAAGATTATTCGGCGCTGAGGGTATAGGCCTTTGTAGAACAGAGCATATGTTCTTTGAAAAAGATAGAATATTAGCTATGCGTCAAATGATAGTAGCTAAAACAAATGTTGAAAGAATAAAGGCCTTAGATAAATTACTACCAATGCAACAAGAAGATTTTGAAGGAATATTTGAACAAATGGACGGTCTACCTGTTACAATAAGATTCTTAGATCCTCCTCTTCACGAATTCTTACCCCACGATGATGATGAGACTTCAACTACTGCTTATGAAATGGGAGTTACTTTCACATCTTTAAAAAGCACAGTTCAAAAACTACAAGAAGCAAATCCTATGCTCGGGCATAGAGGTTGTCGTTTAGCTATTTCTTATCCTGAGATTGCACAAATGCAAACAAGGGCAGTAATGCAAGCAGCCTTAAATATGAGAAAAAAAGGTATACATGTTTATCCTGAAATCATGATTCCTCTTGTATGTGATTCTGCTGAATTAAAATTCGTTAAAAATATAGTTGAGCAAACTGCTAAAGAAGTGTTCATTGAAAGAAATGAAAGCATTGAATATACAGTGGGTGCAATGATTGAAATACCTCGTGCTGCTTTAATGACAGACGAAATTTCAAAGCATGCAGCATTTTTCAGCTTTGGTACTAACGATTTAACTCAAACAACTTACGGCTTATCTCGTGATGATGCAAGCCAGATATTAGATGACTACTTTAAAAACCGTATATTTGATTTTGACCCTACTACAAAACTTGACCAGTTAGGTGTAGGCAAATTAATGAAAATGGCATCTTTATGGGCAAGAGAAGGCAGAAAAGATATAAAACTTGGAGTTTGTGGCGAACACGGTGGCGACCCGCTATCAATTCAGTTCTTCCAATCAATCGGCCTTGACTATGTATCTTGTTCTCCTTATCGTGTGCCAATAGCAAGACTTGCCGCTGCACAAGCAAAAATCTTAAACGATATGAAATAATATTATAATAGCAAGGCTTAGAAAATCCTTCTAAACCTTGCTATTTTTTTAAGCTATTTTAGCATCTAATATTATCAATGTTAAGCCTTTTAAAGTTTAATAATCATATTTTCTATAAATTCTATATAATTACTATATTTAATAAACATAAAACCGACATTAATGTCGGTTTTTTTATTATTAAGCAAATTATAATAATGATTTTACTCTACTATTTCTATTAATTCACTCACTGTTTGTTCTATTGTATCTTCTTTGATATCTTCTAAAGCGATACCATCAATTACAGCCATATCAAGTCCGTCTATATTAGGTTTTAGTAAAACTAATCGTATAGCATAGCAAGGAATATCGTTTTTTACAAGGTCTTGTTTTATCCGCAGTAATTCCTCACTCATAGTTTTTACATCAGCTTCTTGCCCTTCATCTACTGATTTTGCAACAACGATACAGCCATACTGCATTGCAACTTCGTTAATGTCAACATTTTCATAGTCAAAGTTTTTAATATCTATTATATTCTCTTTTGGTATATTACTTGGAGCAGGTGTTAAATCTTGATGAATAATTAAATTAGTATTATCTGAGCCCTCAAGACCTGAATTAAATAATGCAGGGTTTGCATCTATTCCTATATCAATTAATTGCATTATTATTAATTCTCTATACTGCATAGCTAAATCATCAAAATGATTGTACTTATTTTCTACTCTAAACTCATAGCTATCATAAACAAGGTTAAGGTCTTTATCATAATAAAGCTCAAAATAATCTAAGTTTACTCCTACACCTTCGTTTTCTTGTGCAAATGCTGTTACTACATAGTTTTCATTTAATGAGTCATAACCAGCTGGGCTATAGGTGGTGTATTCTGTGTTAGGATATGCTTGCTGTAAATAGTCGTTTGCTATATCTACTACCTTATTTTTATCAAAAGGATTTCCTACTGATGTAAAATAGTAATAGCCTATACCTACTACAAAAACTATAAATAATAATTGATAAAATATAGCTGATTTTTTATTTACCGGCTCTTTTGGTGGGGTAGGATATTTTTGTGGATTTTTTGCAAGTTCTTCAGGAATTGGCTGAATTACTACTTCTTCTTGGCTTACCTGTGTCATAGTTTTGCCATTTAAGTCTTTATATAATTTATAACATCTATTTAATATTATAATTTGCACTATTAAATTTACTATTAAAACTACGATAGCTGCTATCGCTAAAAAGCCCACTAAACTTGATTCACTATCTAAAAAGAAATTACTAGTAGCTAATAAGGTACTTGCAATTATAAGTGAAACTGCAAAAAATTTAGCATTACCCATTAGTTTTTCAGTTAGGTCATCTCTTTCCATTAACTTTGCAAAGTCGTTTAAAGATATGATAAAGGAAAGTATATATCCGGCAGATACAAAAGCTGAAACCATTATCATAACTGATTGGAATATTTTTGTAATCAAACTGCCTTCAAGTAAAAAAGGCAAGCCTATATTGCTTATTAGTTCTATGCCAATAGCTACAAATATAAGATTTCTTGCTACATCAAATCTTAATTTTAAATCTTTATATAAAGTATGCATTGCAAAAGCAGCTACTAATTGTAAGGCTATTGAAACTACTATTGATAAAACAGCACTGCCAAAAATTCCTTCAGGTGGAATAAAAAAACTTGCTATTTCAGCTATTACAAAAAGCATAACTGGCTTTAAATTAATTATTTTCATTATCTTTTCTTCTTTCTTTTTTACACTTAAGTTTTTAAAATTACTTAATCTTAATCCTTATAACTATATTACTTATTCTTCATTTAAGTAATCGTATGCAAACTGTGCATAAAGAGCACTACCTCTTTTTAATACATCTTCATCAATGTCATATTCTTCATGGTGGTTTGTATAAATTTTCCCTTTTTGTGGATTTCTGCTACCAACGAAGGCAAAAACGCCATCTGCTAAAGCCATATACTCAGAAAAATCTTCGCTTCCCATCATTGTATCAAGATGAGTTAAGTATTCCTCGCCATACATTTTCACCACTGCATTTTGAGCTATTTTTAATACATTTTCTTTATCATTTATAACAGCTTCTGCCAACCAATCAAGCTCTAATGTAGCCTTTGCGCCATAAGCCTTTGCTGTGCTTTCTACTATGTTCGCTAAGATTTCATAGCTTTCTTCCCTTACTTTTTTAGAGAAAGTTCTGATAGTTCCTTCCATCTCTACTAAGTTTGCAATAACATTAAACCTTGAACCACCTTTTATTGTGCCTACTGTTAAAACTAAAGGATTTATTGGATCATTAATTCTTGAAACATAGGTTTGTAAAGCAAGTATTATGGCACTCGCTGCTACTATGGCATCAACTCCTAAGTTTGGCGCACTACCGTGAGCACTTAAGCCCTCTACTTTTAATTTAAAAACAGCCGGCGCTGCCATTCTATTACCAGCTTCAACGCTTATTCCCGGTGCATCGTAGTTACCCCAAATATGGCTACCATAAACAGCGCTAACGCCGTCCATTACACCTTGCTTTATTATCATAGCCGCACCTTGCGCTACTTCTTCAGCTGGCTGAAAAATTAGCCTAACTGTACCTTTTAATTCATCTTTAACTTCACACAGCATTTTTGCAGCACCTAGTAGCATAGCCATATGAGCATCGTGGCCACAGGCATGCATGTTCCCATTAGTAGAAGCAAAGCTTAAGCCTGTTTCTTCTTTTATTTCAAGTGCATCTATATCAGCGCGCAAAGCTACTATTTTACCAGGTTTTCCCCCTTTTATATCCGCATACAAGCCTTGTACACCTTCGAACAAATTGACTGCTAAGCCTAAGTTTTCCAAGTCTTCTTTTAGAGCTATTGTAGTGTTAATTTCTTGAAGGGATGGCTCTGGGCAAGAGTGGTAAAACCTTCTTCTTTCAATTATATAGCTTTCAGTTTTTTCGCTTAAGTCTTTAAAATTCCTCATTGCTTTTACTCCTTTTCTTCTATTTAACTGTACATTTACATATATGTCTAAATTATATCATTTTATAAATACTTGTGCAAGTGAGTGTTTTTTATAATTTGTAGCATTATTTTTAATTAAATTACTATTTTTAATATCTTTTACACAACAAAATAAATCAAAATAAAAAAACAAACTAACTTATAAATATAAGTTAGTTTGTTTATTATAAAAATAATTATTATGATATATTAAGCTCTTTTTTTGCTGGAGTTTTATAATTTTCAAGCAAGATATGCTTTCTTCTTCTTTTCATAACTTGTAATTTTTTATACTTTGTTCTTAATAAAGATTCTTTATTAAAGCACAATATAGTTAAATGCGCAAAAAACACTATCCTTAATACTACAAAACCAAAGCCCTCGCCTTGTAGCAATCCACCCACACTCACTAAAGTCAGTATAGCAAAAATTGGCGTCATTATATTATAAAACAAAATTTGTTTTTTCATCTTTTCATCCTCCATTTACAACTATTCGTTGTTAGCTTACTTATATAATAATACAACTAATCGTTGTTGTCAAGTATTATTTTTTAAAAAAATTATAAAAACACTACTTTTAGTTGTTTACAAATGAAATCAAATAGTGTATAATAAAATCATAATACAACTAAAGGTGGTGAATAATTTGTTTGCAAAACAGATAAAATCTTTAAGAAAAGAAAAAAATATATCCCAGACAAAACTTGCCCAAGATTTAAAATTGACACAGCAAGCAATAGGAAAATGGGAAACTGGTAAGAGTATACCTGACAGTACTACTCTAAGTTTAATCGCTGATTACTTTGATACAACTGTTGATTTTTTACTCGGTATACAAAAAACTGTTACTTCTACTAATCAAAATCAAGTTCTTGTACCCATTATAGGAACTGTAAAAGCCGGCTATAACGCCTATGCTTTTAACGATGACTTAGGTCAAGAATATGCGAATGTTTCTAATGCTAATGATTATTTTTATCTTTTAGTAAGTGGTGATAGCATGGAGCCTCGCATAAGTGATGGTGATTTAGCTTTAATTAAAAAGCAAAACAGCTTAAATGATGGCGAATTAGGCGTAATTCTTTACGGTGATGATGAAGCTACTTTAAAGAAGTTTGTTAAAAAAGGGAATACAGTTATTTTGCAAGCCTTCAATCCTTCTTATGAATCAAAAGTATTTGTAAATGAGGAGATAAATAATCTTAATATAGTAGGGCGCTTAATTGAAACAAAGGTTAAGTGGTAAGTTTTCATCAGTTAGAATCGCTGTAATATTTTATATTTTTATAACTTTTTGTAATGTCTCTTGATGCTAAAGAAAATATAAAGTAATGTTTTATGTTTTTAAAGCGACTTTAAAGTAGATTTTAAAAAGGGTTTGATTTTTGAGCTTGACTCAAGACAATTTTTTAAATATAGCATTAAAATATAATATAAAAAACTACGAATAATAATTCGTAGTTTTTTTATTTAATCTTTAAATTTTAGAAGCCTTGCTGTTAATAAAAATGTAATAGATAAAATTATCATCACTACACTAATACTAAAGTTATCAGCTATAAAGCCTAAAAGCGGAGCAAACACCATTAAAAATATCGATTTTAATTGTGCTGAAACGCTAATCATTGTAGCCCTTGCTTGTTTTTGCATGTGGTTGTCTATTTCATCAGTATATACAGGTTTTCTTACGCTGTGCAAAGCATAAATAAAAACATATATTATGCAAACGGCAATGTACTGATTTGAAAACACTGCAAGTAATAGGCAAATTATAGCTAAGGCTATGTGTATAATATACAGTATGTCTATGCTTTTAGCCTTGTTTTTAATTAGATATGCTTTTTTAGAAAAAACCGAGCCTATTAAATTTAGCACAGCATACACAACACCTAAGATTACTTTTAAATTATCTTGCGCTGATAAAGAAGATATTAAAGCTATCCCACTTCCTACTATTATTATTTCTAAAATAGGCTGAATTAAATCTTTAATATAAGAAATGCAGGCTTCTAACATCCCTTCTTCAACTAAAATATTCCTTAACTTTTTATTTAGTTTAAAACTATTAATTAAATCGCTAATCATACTTTTAAAAGATGTATCGTGTTTTTTATCTGATTTATCTAACATTTTAGGGTAACTCATTATCAATAATAAATCTAAAATATACGGTATTATAGAAAATAAAAATATGTAATTATCATCAGGTACCGTAAGTATTAAAATAATTCCTACTGCGCTACTTATAGCACTACCTATTAAAGAAAAAGAGCGAGTCCTACCATAGACAAATACTTTTTCACTTTGCCAGTTTTTGCTATCTAAATAAGTGTAAATCATTGCTTTATGAGTGCCTGAGCGAAAGGCTTCACCAAGGCCAAAAAACATCATAGCAGCTGTTGCTATTAGAAAATTATCAGCAAAAAAGAAAATAATAAAAGAAACAATGTAAAAACTAAAACAAAAATATAATTCTTTTTTTCTTCCAAAATAATCTGCTATTAAACCAGAAGGCACTTCAAAAACATTAATAATAATTTCTCTTACTGCAATTAGGATACCTATAAAAAATAAGTCTATCCCCTTACTCATAAGATAAATTATTAAATACGGCTCAAAAAACTTTAAGTTTTTCAAAAACCCATAGGCACAAAACTTCTTAATTTGAAAATCCTCTAAAACTTTTCTTCTTATTTCATTTGTATCATTCATAATTCACCTGTTAATTCTTTTATTTTCTCTTTTGCTTGCTCTAATACAGTTTCTCCTTTTTTTGTAATAGAGTAGTATTTTCGAACTTTGCCATTGTGTATTTTACTTTCCATTGTTAGATGTCCTGCCTTTTCTAAATTATGAAAAATAGGATAAAGCGTACCAGGGCTTACTTCATAGCCGTGCTCTTTTAATTCTTCTAACATAAATTGGCCAAAAACTGGCTTTTCTTTTGCATGGTGCAATATGTGAATTTGAATAAATCCTAAAAATAATTTTCTTAATACTTGATCTTCCATATTTCCTCCTTATTAAATAACAAAGCCTAAGGCTAAAACTAATACTACCAAAACTGGCGCTGGGATTTTTTTTGATAGTAAGGCTAAGCTACTTATTAAAATAACTGCTATGATTTCTATACTAAAGCCTACTTGCATAAGCAAAATAATTGATGCTACAAATATCATTCCACTCGCTGAGGCGTTAATTCCTTTTAATGCAATTTTAATGCCTTTCATTTTTCTCAATTCATCCCATACAGGAAAAACAAAGTAAATTAATAAGTTACCCGGTAAAAATATTATTATTCCTGATATTATACCTATGAGTGTTTGGCCAATAGCTCCAAAACTTCTTCCTGCCATTCCCCCAGCATAGGCACTAAAGCTAAACATCGGCCCTGGTAAGCCTTGCACTAAGCCATAGCCTGTTAAAAATTCTTGCGAAGTCATTACTTGCAAATTATCTACAAGCTCATTAAACATCAAGGGTACTACCACTTGCCCTCCACCGAATACTAAATAGCCAAAACGATAAAAATGATAAATTAATTCAAAAAATAAATTATCAAAAACAGTGGCTAAAATAAATGTTGCTATTGCAAGAAAGAAAAGTAAGACAAGATAAATCCAAGGAAATTTTACTTTTTTATACTCCCACATATTATCTTCTTTATAAGCTATGCAGGCTATAATTCCAGCTATAATTAATACTAAAGGATAGACCCAAGCATCTCTTACAAAGTAAATTGTTATAGTGGTAAGGGCTGCTAAAACAAAGGTTAGTTTATCTTTTATAGTCTTTTTTGTAATTCTAAAAGTAGCTACTAAAATAAAAGCTATCGCCATAGCCGGAATAAAACGAATAAAGTCGCTTTCTATATTATAATAACTTAGTACTGGATATAAAAAGGAAAGGGCTGTCATTACTAAAATAACAGGTAATGCCCATACTACCATAGCTAAAAAAGCTAAGGATTTCCCGCCCATTTTATATCCTACTGCTACAATTGTTTGAGTACTTGTAGGCCCTGGCAGTATGCTACACAGTGCATTTAATTCAATTAATTCTTCTTCTTTTAAATACCCTCTTTTACTTACAAGTTGATTTAAAAATATGCCTATATGAGCCTCAGGTCCACCGTATGCGCCTAAAGAGCAAAGTAATACATCTTTTAAAAATGTTGATTTCTTCATTTATTTCTCCTAAAACAATTAATAACGAATTTCGATATTGATTTTCGTTATCAGTATAGCAAATAAAAAAATATAAGTCAAGATAAATTTTTTATTTGCTATAAAATTTAAAAATATTCTTTTATTGGTAAAAATTGCATATAATGAAAAAAGCTAACAATACTAAAAATAAAAGGATTTTTTATGCTTAGAAATAATGACGCTATTAACAAGGATACAAAAATGCAAATGTTAAAAGAAGAAATAAAAGAGTGTATTGAGTTGATTCACTTAAATGAAGTCTCTTATTCCTTTGCGACTGATGAGGAACTAATAACTGCTTTAATTTATGAAAAAATCAGCTTAGGCCATAGACATTCATATTTAATAAATAGGATAAGAGAATTGCAAAAACTTAACGATGAAAAGATAGGAGTGACTGTATGATATGTTAATGATTTTAATTTGTTTTGCTATTTTAATAATAGTCGCATACTTTATAAGTAAATGTGAAAAGCCTGTTTTAACAGCCTTAAAAAGCTCTTTAACAGGCGTTGGTTGTCTTTTACTTGTGAATATCACAGCTCCTATAAGTGGCTGCTACATAGCTATTAATTTTTACTCAAGTTTTGTTGCAAGTGTTCTGTCTTTGCCGGGGGTTATAGCCTTAGTTTTTAGTAATATATTGTTTAATTATTAGTTGTGAAAATAATGTGAAAATAAATTTTTAAAATATTTATATGTGCTATACTATAAATATAATAAAAATTAGGAGGATTATTTTTATGCTTTATAATGGACAAGAAATAAAAAAACTCGGTTTTGGGCTTATGCGCCTACCACTACTTAGCGATGGTGAAATTGACATTGAGCAAGTAAAAACTATGGTTGATATGTTTATGGAAAAAGGCTTTACTTATTTTGATACCGCCTATGGCTACCATAGCCAAAAATCAGAGTCAGCTGCAAAAATTGCTTTAGTTGATAGGTATCCAAGAGAGAGTTTTCAAATTGCTACAAAACTACCAGCTTGGGCAGGGCCTAAAAATGAAGAAGAAGCAAAAGAAATGTTTTACACTTCTTTAGAAAGATGCGGAGTTAGTTATTTTGATTTTTACTTACTACATAACTTAGGCTCAAAAAGAACACAGGTTTTTGAAGACTATAATATCTGGCAGTTTCTTTTAGAAAGAAAGGCAGAGGGAAAAATCAAAAAATTAGGTTTTTCAATTCATGATAATGCAGATGCTTTAGAAAAAGTATTAGAAAAACATCATGAGGATGTTGACTTTGTTCAATTGCAAATTAACTATGCAGACTGGGAAAACACAACAATTCAATCAAGAAAATGCTATGAGGTAGCTAAAAAATATGGTAAAGAAATCATAGTAATGGAGCCTATAAGAGGTGGCTCTTTAGCTTCTCCACCAAAGGAAGTGGGCGAAGTGTTAAAGGCTGAAAATCCAAATTATAGTTTTGCTTCATGGGCTTTAAGATATGCTGCTTCCTTAGATGGTATCATCACTGTTTTAAGCGGAATGTCAAACATCGAGCAAATGAAGGACAACTTAAACACCTTTGATAATTTCACCCCTTTAAACGAAAAAGAAAATAACGCAATCAAAAAAGCTCAAGAAATCCTTGATAGTATTCCATACATCCCATGTACAAACTGTAAGTACTGCACAAAAGACTGCCCTATGAATATTGAAATTGCAGATATGCTTAACGCAATGAATGTTAAAATTATTTACGATGATATAAAAGGGGCAAAATTAATGTATAAATTCGCTGATGCAAAAGGCGGAAGTGCTAGTGAATGTATTGCTTGCGGTTTATGTGAGGGCGTGTGTCCACAGTCAATAGCAATAATAGACGAATTATCAAAAATAGCCTCAACTTTACAAGAATAATATTATGCTCATTCGCTTTAATACAGTAATTAAATTTTTTTATAGTATAAACGATGGCTTATTATAAAAAGCAAAAGAGGAATTTATGAAAAACAAAAAAATCTTTAAAACAATAGGCATTGTTTTACTTTCAATATTATTTATTTCAATAAGTACTGGCATTATAAATTTCTTTATGGTTAAAAGTGCACAAAAGCCGATATTCGCTATACCTGTAACTGCTGATGACGGCGGCTCGGGTACATATTATGGCTTAGCACATACAATAGAAATAAAAGGAAATTTTATGCCAGAAGACCCTATACCCAGTATAAAATATGTGCATTTTTCTGTATTAGGAATTACCATTGAAGAAATTTTCTTTGAATAAAAATTTAATAATCTAAATAAAAAAAGCAATGTATTACATTGCTTTTTTTGTTTTTGTAATTAAATGATTTATAAAAATGTCGATAGTTTCATTACTATTATTTTTGATTGCTTCATCTTTACAACTATTAAAATTAAATCTTAATTTTTAAAAAGTTAATTTTATTTATTACTTTCTAAACTTAAATCTTCTAAAGTTAATACAAAGTCAACATTGCCATTTAACACATCTGTTTTTGCAAGGAATACTTTTATCTCATCGCCAATTGTATATTTTTGTCCGCTAATTGGGCAGTATAAAGAAAAGCCTTCTTGTAAAATAGGGTTTATCATATTTAATTTTGAAATATGAACAAGACCCTCTACTGTGTTTTCTAAACTTACATATATACCAAAGTTTGTAACTGATGTTATCGTTGCAGAAAATTCATCTCCAACGAATGGCTGCATAAAAGCGGCTTTATAAATATCATCAGCGCTTCTTTCAATTTGCATAGCGCTCACTTCTTTTTCGCTTGTTTTCACAGCTGCTTTTTGAATAAATTTAGTATATTTTTTGTTTGTTTTTTCGCTTTGCTTATTCTTAATAATATCTGAGATAACTCTATGGATAGCAAGGTCTGGATACCTTCTTATAGGGCTTGTAAAATGAGAGTAATCCTCTAAGCCTAAGCCGAAATGACCTATGGCATCACTTGAGTATTTTGCTTTTGACTGCGCTCGCAATACACCCATATGCACAAATTTTTCGTATTTTGTATCCCTTGTACTATCTAAAATCTCACTTAGGGCTACTTGCAAGGAAGTGTTTTTTTCGTTTAATACAATTCCTATTTTTAATAAGTTCGCTTTTAGAATCTCTAATTTTTCTTCTGATGGTTTTTCATGAACCCTATATAAAAAGCATACATTATGTTTTTTGCTAAACTTTGCACTACAGCTATTAGCTAAAAGCATAAATTCTTCTATCATTTTCTCAGATAGGCCTCTTGTCCTTCTTTTTATATCTATCGGATTTCTATCCTCATCAAAAACGATGTATGTTTCATCGCTTTCAATATCCATGCTTCCCCTATTAATACGATTTTTATTTAATATTAAATATAGCTCTTTTGCTATATCTAAATCAGTTTTTATAAAATTATATTTTTCTTTTATTTCATCAGTAGCAGTATCATCATATAAAGAATTTATCTCACTATAAACGCCTTTAATTTTGCTTTCTATTATTGATTTATAAAACTCATAATTTATAATGTTACCCTTATCATCAAGAGAAATATCACAACTTAAAGCAAACCTTACAGCCTTTTCATTTAAGCTACAAACATCGTTTGAATACTCTTTAGGCAGCATAGGAATTACAATGTCACCAAAGTAAATTGAAGTGCCTCTTTCATAGCTTTCTAAATCGCAAAGGCTTTTTGGCGTTACAAAATGACTTACATCAGCTATATGAACAGATAGTTTATATCCATTTTCCATTCTTTTAATTTGAATAGCATCATCTATATCTTTTGTTTTATCACTGTCTATTGTAAAAATATTTTCTTTTCTTAAATCTCTTCTTATATTTTTTTCGCTTTCAAAGTCAATGTTTTTAATATTCTGTCTTGCTTCATTAATAGCTTCTTTTGAAAAATTTAATGGTATTTGTCTTTGAGTTAAGAGTAATTCAATAGCTTTTTCACTGCTATCGATAAAGCCTATAACGCTATTAATAACTGCTACTAAATCCCTATGGCCTTTTCCCCTATTTAGTAAAGAGACAATGATAATATCGTTTTTCTTTATTGAAAATTTTGTTTTCTTTATAGGCACAATAAGAGTAGGAGAGTCCTTTATTTGTGCAAAAAACCTTCCTTTTTCCTTTATTACAGTTGCTGTTATTGAGTTGTTTTCTTTTGTAAAGCTTACAACTTTTGCCTCTTCATCTTTTTGAGTTTGGATTTTTTCAATTAAAACTTCATCACCCTCAACTGCACCTTTTAAAAACTTGCCTGCAATGAAAAAGTCTTTATCTATTCCTTCTACTCTTGCAAAACCATAGCTTTTATTTAATTTTACTATTTTGGCATTTAGTAAATTTTGATTGTTTTGTTTATTTTTTACTTTTTTATTTTCCTTATTTTTATTAAGATAAATAAGACCATTTTTTTGGTTTATAGAATTTTGGCTATATAAGCTGTCTAAGGCTGAAAAAAGCTTTTTATCCGACTTTAGTTTCTTTTTTAATTGTTTTACACTTTTAGGACCAAAACTCAATTCTTTTAAAATTTTATCCTTAATTGGCATTTGTTTTCCCCCGTATATTAAAAAATCGCCACATAAAGTGACGATTAAAGTTTATTTCACAAAAATACTTACAGCGCTTACTGCGATAGCTAATACAAATAAAGCTATAGCTGCATACTTTGTCGCTGTTGCTGCTTTTGCATCTACTGAGCGCGATTGAACATTCGCATAGTTTTCACTCATTCCGCCTAATGCTCCCATACCACCTGTTTTTGCTCTTTGTGATAATACTAATACTATTACAAGAATACTAACTAATGCTAAAAGAACACCTGCTATAATCTCAAATAAATTCAAGTTCCGTCCCACCTTTCGTGTTACTGTTTATTTTGACTAATTAAGTTTATCATAAATTTGAAAATTTTGCAAGTTATTTTTTTGTATTTTTCCTATAGTTTTGTAGATAATACTATTACTAAAGCCTTTTATAGGATTTAGTTTTAAAAACATCGAATATAATAATATATTAAAAAGATGTTAATATTAGTGTTTTTGGTCTTTTGATTTTATCATTTTTTTAATAGTAATCACTTCATTGTTTATTATTAAAATTGATAAGGGCAGTATTAGTCTAAGCTTTATAGCTAAAAACAAAACTTTCTCTTTAATTGTGTAAAGAGGTTTTAGTGAAAATACTTTTTGCTAAAGCGATGAGAATTTTAAAAATAATACTTTGGTATTATCAAAAAATTTAAAAACGATAGTAAAAATAATTCACTTAAAGTCTATGGGTGTTTTACTACTATTTGCTAAATAAAGAAAAAACACAAAGGCTAATAAATAAAAATTATATTTATTTTGCCTACTATTTAAAAAAACTCTTAATTTATGAAAATAAGTTAAGAGTTTTTTTATTATTAGAATGTTAATTGCTGTGCTATATCATTTTCTTTTAAGAAACTACCTGCTGCTGGGATGTTTTTTGTTTTGAATTTCGCTTCATTTTCAAGGCTTGCTTTTTCTAAAAGTTTTACATTTTTTAATTTTTGTTTTGTTTTTAGTGTAATGACTTGCACACCTATTGAGTTTTTAGTAGTTTTTTCAGAAATTTGACTTGTGTTTACTATTAAGGCTCTGTTTACATCGCTTATAAATAATAAATCTTCATTTTTTTCAAAATGCATAATTTTTACAATTTTTGATTTGTCGCTGTAAGCGTTGATTAATTTTTTACGGTTTTGCTTTGTTTGATAAGACAAAATAGGAATTTTTGCAGCCTTGCCATTTTCAAAACAAAACAGCATAAAGCCTGTATACTCTTTTAAAGGAAGCATGTATAGAACATTCTCATCAGCTTCCATACCTAATTTTGCAGGGGCGTATTGGCCTAAAACGCTCGCTTTTGTGTCTTCAAAATCGTTTGCTCTGCATTTGTATACTTGATGCTTATCTGTAAAAAACATAAGCTCTATATCGTTTGTGGTATCTAAATGCAAAATGATTTCATCATCATCTTTTAATTTATGCTCTGAGGACATTCTTAGAGATTGAGGAGTTATTTTTTTGATATAGCCTTGCTTTGTTAAGAATAAATTTACTGGATAAGCTTCGATTTTTTCCTCTTCAAAATCTGTTTGTTCTACCTTTGTATTATACAACACCTGTGTTCTTCTTTGGGTTTTATAATTTTTGATTACTTCATTTAACTCAGCTATTATAACTTTTTTAATCTTACTTTGGCTATTTAATAAGCTTTCTAAGTATTCTATGTCTTTTACTAAGTTATCTATTTCTTCAATTCTTCTTAAGATGTAATTTTGGTTTAACTGGCGCAGTTTTATTTCTGCTACATACTCAGCTTGAGTTGTGTCTATTCCAAAGCCTATCATTAAGTTTGGCACAACTTCTCTGTCTTCTTGTGTGTTTTTTACAATATCAACTGCTTTGTCTATATCTAATAAAATAGCTTTTAAGCCTTTTAATAAATGCAGTCTTGCATTTTTATTTTTTAAATCGTGCTGAGTTCTTCTTCTTACACATTCAATTCTAAATTTTACCCACTCTAAAATTATACTTTTTACACCTAATACTTTTGGAGTTGAGTTAATTAATACATTAAAGTTTGCAGAGAAGGTATCTTCTAAAGGAGTGTACTTAAAGAGCTTTTGCATTAGTTTTTCAGGATCTTGTCCCCTTTTTAAATCAAAGGCGATTTTTAAGCCGTTTAAGTCTGTTTCATCACGCATATCATTGATTTCTTTTACTCTTGCTTGCTTTACTAAATCAGCTACTTTATCCATTATCGCTTCTATTGTTGTAGTAGGTGGAATTTGTGTAACTTCTATCATATTATACTCTTTTATATATTCCCATTTAGAGCGAACTCTAACACTGCCTCTGCCTGTGTTATATACTGAGTCTAAGTCGCTTTGGTCATATAAAATAGTACCACCACCGATAAAGTCTGGGGCGATTAGAGTTTGTTTAATATCATGATTTTCATCTTTTATTAAGGCTATTGTTGTGTTACATATTTCTTCTAAGTTAAAAGAGCAGATATTACAAGCCATACCAACTGCTATACCTAAGGTATTATTAGTTAGTATATTTGGAAATGTAGTAGGAAGCAGTACAGGCTCTTTTGTAGTTGAGTCATAATTGTCTACAAAGTCAACTGTGCTTTTATCTATATCACGAAACAGCTCTTCACACACTCCCTCAAGTTTTGCCTCTGTATACCTTGAAGCAGCATAAGCCATATCCCTACTATAGCCTTTACCGAAGTTGCCTTTACTTTCTACAAAAGGTACTAATAAACTTTCATTACCCCTTGTAAGCCTTACCATAGTTTCGTATATCGCGCTATCGCCATGAGGGTTTAATTTCATCGTTTGCCCTACGATATTAGCCGACTTTTGCTTTTTGCCTTTTATTAAGCCCATATCATACATTGTATATAATAGTTTTCTATGACTTGGCTTAAAGCCATCGATTTCAGGAAGAGCCCTTGAAACAATTACACTCATTGCATACGGCATATAGTTTTCTTTTAATGTATCTGTTATCGGCGTTTGTATAACTTCGCCAGCGCTTAAAATTTCAACTGCATCTGAAAGAGTAGGTCGCAGTTTTCCAGCTGGGCGTTTTGGTTTCTTTGCCATATTTTCTCCTTTATTATGATAAGTCTAATTTATCTAAGTATTCCTTGCCAAAGTCTTGGATGTACTGTTTTCTGCCTTGCAGGTTGTCTCCTAAAAGCAAATCAAAAACTTCGCTTGTTTTTTCTATATCTTCTTTTAGTACTTTAACTAATCTTCTCGTTTGTGGATTCATAGTTGTAAGCCACATCATATCAGCCTCATTTTGACCTAAGCCTTTTGAGCGCTGAATTGTATACCTTGCTTGTCCTATTCTTTGTAAGATATCATTTTTTTCAGCTTCTGTATAAGCGAAAAAAGTTTTATCTTTTGAAGAAATTTCGTATAGCGGGCTTTCTGCTATATACACAAAGCCATCTTCTATTAATTGTGGAGTTAGTTTATAAAGCATAGCTAAAATTAGCGTTCTAATTTGAAAGCCATCAACATCAGCGTCAGTACAAATAATAACCTTATTCCATCTTAAATTGTCTATATTAAAAGTTTGGATTCCGCCGTTTTTATACTTTGAAGGGCTTTCTACCCCACAGCCTAAAACCTTAATTAAATCAGTGATAATATCGCTTTTAAATATCTTATCATAGTCGCTTTTTAAGCAGTTTAATATCTTACCCCTTACAGGCATTAAAGCTTGAAAGTTTGAGTCTCTGCTTGTCTTACAAGCACCTAAAGCTGAGTCACCTTCAACTATATATATCTCTCTTTCGTTTACATCCTTTGTTCTGCAATCAACAAATTTTTGCACCCTATTTGCTATGTCTATTTGAGCAGATAGAGTTTTTTTCAAGCCTTGCCTTGTCTTTTCAGATTGTTCACGGCTTTGCTTATTTACTAAAATTTGCATAGCTACTTTTGTAGCTTCCTCAGGGTTTTCTATAAAGTAAACTTCTAAAGAATTTCTTAAAAACTCTGTCATGCTTTGAGTTATAAATTTATTTGTTATAGCTTTTTTTGTTTGGTTTTCATAGCTTGTAACAGTAGAAAAGCCTGAAGAAATAAATACTAAACAATCTTCTATATCTTCAAATCTTATCTTACTTTCAGCTTTTTTGTATAGGCTTTTCTGCTTTAAAAAAGAGTCAAACTGGCTAACAAAAGCACTTCTTAAAGCCTTATCAGGGCTCCCGCCATGCTCTAAAAAACTTGAGTTGTGGTAGTATTCAATTTTATTTACTTTATTAGAAAAGGCGTAAGCAACATTCATCTTAACTTTGTATTCTGCCATATCTTCTCTGTCTTTACCTTGCGAATTTTTAGAGTCGTAAATTATGGTAGAAATTGCTGTATCTTCTAAAATTTCTTGTGCGTAATCTTTTATACCGTTTTCATAAAAGAAAACAGTTTGCGAAAAACTGCTTGAATTTTCTTCTTTATAAATAAAAGTTATACCAGGGTTTACTACTGCTTGTCTTTTTAATACCGTATGAAAATACTCACTTCTAACTGCTATATCGCTAAAAACATCTCTATCAGGCTTCCATTTAATAACTGAGCCTGTTTGCTTTTTATCAGTTGGAGTTTTTTTAAGCCCACCTATATTTTCACCTTTTTCAAAGTCTAAGTGAAAATGAAAGCCATCTCTTATTATATCGGCTGTCATATATTCACTCGCATATTGAGTAGCACAAAGACCTAAGCCGTTTAAACCAAGTGAATATTCATAATTATCTCCTTGATTATTATTGTATTTTCCGCCTGCATACATCTCGCAAAACACAAGCTCCCAGTTGTACTTATCTTCATTTTTATTGTAATCAACAGGTATGCCCCTTGCCATATCTTCTACTTGCACTGAGCCATCTAAAAACTTAGTTAGGGTAATTTTCTTACCATAACCTTCTCTTGCTTCATCTATACTATTTGATAATATTTCAAAAATTGAGTGCTCGCACCCCTCTATACCATCAGAGCCAAAAATAACAGCAGGGCGTTTTCTAACCCTATCCGCTCCTTTTAAACTACTTATACTCTCATTAGAGTATTCATTACTTTTTTTTGCCATATATTCTCCTTAAAGTTTAAAGCGCTATTTTATAAACTAATTTAAACATCTATATTATATTAAATATTATATATCGTATTATGTCAAGTGTTGCAGTTAATAATAAGCATTTAAAAAGGATAGAAAGATAAATCTTGCCATCCTTTTTAGTTGAATTTTTATATAAGCCTTACTTACAATTAAGCCTTTTAAATTAGATTTAAAACAGTTTTATATCGCATTCTGGTTAATATCTTTAGCTATTAAAAGCAATTTATGAGTTTTCTTCTTCTGTTCTCTTGTCTTGAGTGTCTAATTCTTCTTTTGCTTTCTTAGCTGTTTGTGTAGCCGGCTTTTTAGCAGTAGTTCTTCTTTTTGGTTTTTCTTCTACCACTTTTTCTTCTGCTGATTTTTGCGTAGCTGTTGTTTTAGTTGTTTTTTCAGCTGGTTTTTTAGCAGTAGTTTTTCTTTTTGGCTTTTCTTGTGCTGGGTTTTCTTCTACTGTTTTTTCAGCTGTTTTTTTAGTAGCAGTTTTTCTTTTCGGCTTTTCTTGTGCTTTTTCTTTGTTTTCACCTTCTAATTCAGCTTCGCCAGACATCATAGCTTTAAATCTTGCTCCTGTTATTTTTTCAGTTTCCATTAATTCATTAGCTACTTTGTGTAATTGGTCTATATGTTCTGATAAGATTTTCATACACTTATCATAACCTTCTTCAACGATTAATTTGATTTCTTCATCTATTTCGCCAGCCACATTTTCAGAATATGTTCTACTTTCAATTCCATAAGTGCTGTTTGAGCGATTATCATAAACGATGTTACCTATTTTATCAGAGAAACCATATTTTGTAACCATTGCTTTTGCAATAGCTGTAACTCTTTCTAAGTCGTTTGAAGCGCCTGTTGAAATATCACCTAAGATAATTTTTTCAGCACATCTACCACCTAATAAAGTTACTATCTGATCAAACATTTGAGTTTTTGTTGTGTAGCTTGAGTCAGTTTCTGGCATTGATAGAGTGTAGCCACCTGCCATACCTCTTGGGATTATAGAAATTTCTTGAACAGGGTCAGCTGTCGGTGAGTAATATGTTGCTACTGCATGTCCTGCTTCGTGATAAGAAACTAAGTTCTTTTCAGCTGGAGTTACCACTTTAGAGCGTTTTTCAGGCCCTGCAATAACTTTGATTGTAGCTTCTTCAATATCCTCTTGAGTGATAGCTTTTCTATTTTTCTTCGCTGCCATTAAGGCTGCTTCATTAATTAAGTTTTCTAAGTCAGCACCTGTAAAGCCCGGTGTTGCCTTTGCTACATATTTTAACTCAACGCTTGGAGCTAAAGGTTTTCCTTGAACATGAACTCTAAGTATTTCTTCTCTGCCTTTTACATCAGGAAGACCTACAAATACTTGTCTGTCAAAACGACCTGGACGAAGAAGAGCGCTGTCTAATACATCAACTCTATTTGTTGATGCCATAACAATGACACCCTCATTCATATCAAAACCATCCATCTCAACTAAGATTTGGTTTAAGGTTTGTTCTCTTTCATCTTGGCCGCCGCCGCCAGCCATACCGCCTCTTTTTCTACCTACTGCATCTATTTCGTCAATAAATATAATAGACGGTGAATTTTTCTTTGCTTCTTTGAATAAGTCACGCACTCTTGATGCACCAACACCAACATAAAGCTCTATAAATTCAGAGCCTGACATTGAGAAAAACGGAACTCCCGCTTCTCCTGCTGTGGCTTTTGCAAGAAGTGTTTTACCAGTACCCGGAGGGCCTGCTAATAAAACACCTTTTGGAATTCTTGCACCTAAAGAGTCGTATTTTGAAGGATTTTTTAAGAAGTCTACAACTTCTTTTAATTCTTCTTTTTCTTCATCGATACCAGCTACATCCTCAAAAGTTTTCCTTTTTGCTATATCTGGTAATTCTTTTGATTTTACTTTACCAACAGCTACTGCACCTCTGCCGCCACCTCTTGTTTGTGCGAACATAAAGTAACCAAAGGCAAAAAGGCCTAATAGCATAACTGCTGAGATAATTAAATCTGCATAATCTAAAAATCCACTACTTCTAACCCAGTCATAAGTCATTGGAGTTGTATTTTCTATATCGTATTTTTCAACATGAGGGTTGATTTGTTCCATAAACGCCTCAATATTTATTACTCTATATTCAATAGGCTCCGTTTGCCCGTCTATTGATAATGTCAAATTGCCATTACCTAAATCAAGGGTGTATTCTACAACTTCGCCATCGGCAAACATATTTACTATTTCACTTGTTTTATAAACTTCTTTTTCTTGAGTATTCTCACTCGCATAAAGCCATATTACAAGTAATGATAATAATAGTAGCATAGTAATCGTACTATTATTCTTTTTTTTCTTAACCAAGTCATCAGCTCCTTTTTATTTTAATTTATATTTTATTTTAAGAATATGCTTTAGGGTCTAAAACACCTACAAAAGGTAGGTTCCTATATTTTTCACTGAAATCAAGGCCATAGCCTACTACAAACTCATCAGGAATTTCTTTTCCTATGTATTTTGCAGCTACTGGCTTTAGCCTTCTTGTCGGCTTGTCTAAAAAGGTGCAAATTTCAATGCTTTTTGGATTTCTTGTTTTTAAAATTTCCACAATCGAGCTTAGAGTATTGCCTGAGTCTAATATATCCTCAATTATTAAAACATCTTTATTTTCTAAATTAATATCTATATCTTTTATGATTTTTACATTGCCTGAGGATTGAGTCGATGCACCATAAGATGACACTACCATAAAATCAATTTCACAGTGGCATTTAATTTCTCTTAATACATCTGATAAGAAAACTACTGCACCTTTTAAAATTGTAATTAAAAGTAGGTCTTTTTCTTTGTAGTCATTTGTGATTTCTTCGCCTAATTTTTTAATAATTTCATCGATTTCTTCTTTTGTAAGAAGTATCTCTTTAATATCCTTTTGCATATATTCTTCCTCTTTTACTATTTTTTAAACTATACTTATCACTAAAACTTCTTTTGCATCTTCTTGCAGTGTGTACTTTAGATTTTCCTCGTATTTATCAATCCAAATTACATCTTCACAAGAAGCTAAAATTGTAAAGCTTTCTCTTTTTTCTAAAGGGATTTTATCCTCAATAAATAATTTTTTTATAGGTTTTGTCACTTTTCGTTTTTTAAGAGTGATTTTATCATTTTCTCTTCTTGTTCTTAATTTTAGCTTGCTATTTATTTTATCATAATTTACATAATAATTAAATGTGTTTTTGTTACTTTTCTCAAAACTTTCAATATCTTCTTTATTAATTATTGTAAAAATGAATTTTTTATCATTAAATTGTATAATTTCATCAAAAACTACTGTCTTTTCCTGTGTATTTTTCTTAATATCTATTTTTTCTTTAAAAAATAATTTACCATCTTTAATATGGCAAAAAAGACTTGTTTTTAACTGTTTTTTATATCGAGTATTTTTTATTATAGCATTATAAATACTTTGTATGTTTTCATAGCTTAAGCAATCTAAGTTTTCTAAAATATTTCTTAGAAAATTCTTAATAATCACCTTATCAGCTTTTAAAATTTCTTCTATTAAAAAATAATCTTCTTTTATTGATTTATTGTAAAGATTATCACTTAATTGAGTTAAAAATGTGTTTGTTTCATCCATTTCTTTTGTAAAATTATTTATACCATTTTCAAAGGCCGGATTTATTTGTTTTAAAACTGGAATTACTTCTAAGCGGATTTTATTTCTTGAGTAAATTGTTTCATAATTTGTTAAATCGTTTACATAAAAAACATCATTTTCTTTGCAATAGTTTTCTACTTCAGCCCTTGTAATATTAATTAAGGGGCGAATTATTCCATCTCTTACAGGTGATATTCCTTTTAAGCCTTTTATATTACTACCCCTTGCTAAATTAAAAAGCACTGTTTCGCTATTATCGCTTAAGGTATGGGCTGTTGCCAAAATACAATTTGTTTCATTTTGGATTTTATGAAAGTAATCATATCGCACTTTTCTTGCCCAAGTTTCAACAGATAAGCCTTGTGGCTTTTTTTCATCATTCATAAAGGCTTTATGAATATAGCATTTTATATTTTTATTTTCGCAATATTCCTTTATGAATTTTTCTTCATCTTCACTTTCTTTTCTAAGTCCATGATTTATATGAATAGCGAATAAGTTTATTTGTAAATTTTCTTTTTCATTACATAGAAAGTGAAACAGTGCCATGCTATCCGCACCACCGGATAAGCATACTGCCACTGTATCACCTTTTTTAATCATATTATATTCTGTTATTGTGTTTTTGATTTTATTCATCATCTTCTTTGTGTACATAATCAATATTGTAAAACCTTGTATGTGCGCCATCCCAGCCAATGTATACCTTGCCAGTCTCACCATGTCTATTTTTAGCTATTATACATTCAGCTTGAGTTTGCACTACTTCAGGGGACTGTGAGTAATAACCTTCTCTATATAAAAACATTACTACATCAGCATCTTGCTCAATAGAGCCTGAATCTCTTAAATCTGATAATTGAGGGCGAGAGTCTTTACCTGTTCCTTTTTCTGCACTCCTTGAAAGCTGACTTAATGCTATTACAGGCACATTTAATTCTTTTGCCATTACTTTTAAATTACGAGTAATTTCACTAACTTCTTGCACCCTGCTCTCTGTTCTTTTGCCTGAGCTCATAAGCTGAATGTAGTCAATTACAATAAGGCCTATGTTGTCTTTTTGTGGGTCTTGATTTAGCTTTCTAATTTTTGCTTTCATTTCAGAGACTGTTATACTTGATGAGTCATCAATGTATATCGGCATATCTGAAATTCTACCGGCTACTTCACCTATTGCTTCCCACTGGTTTTCTTTAATATTACCTGAATGTATATCGTTTGAGTCAATTAATGCCTCAGATGACATTATCCTCTCACTTAACTGCTCATTCGACATCTCTAAAGAAAAAATAGCAACTGGTATTTTATTAACACTTGCAACATTCGTAGCTATATTAATAGCAAAACTTGTCTTACCCATACCAGGACGGGCTGCAACGATAATAAAATCGCCCCCTCCCATACCTGTAAGTTTTGCATCTAAGTATTCAAAATGAGTTTTTACACCTAAGTATTTTTCTCTTTCGCCGCCTGCCATTTTTGATAGTCTATCAAAACTTGCCGCAACTGCCTGACTTATATGCTTTAGGCTTATATTATCTCTGCCTTGCCTTAATTCATATATCCTTTGTTCTGCTGACTCTAAAAGTAGTTCAGAATCAATGCCCTCTTGAGTTTGTCTTAAAGTTTCATAAGAGGTATCTATTAACTGCCTTACTAAAAATCTATCTTTTAATATATTTGTGTAATAATTAATATTGGATAAACTCGGCATAGTTTCAGCGGCTCTGTTTAAGTATTCTTTCGCTGTTTGCTCATCGCTAAAAACACCCGCTGTCATTATCGCTTCAAGCAAGGTTATTAAATCGCAAGGGATACTCATCATAAACAACTTATGAACTTCTGTAAAAATCATTTTATTTTCTCTATGATAAAAGTATTCACTTCTAACTTGTTCGATTATGGTAGGTATTAAATTCGGGTCAAGCACGCAGGCGCCAATAATTGCAAGCTCAGTACTTGTAGAAAAAGGCATTTCTACAATCCCTGCTGCTTCTAATTGAGAATTTATCTTATCCATTTTATTCCTCTACTTTTACAGTTATTGTTCCTTGAATTTGAGGGTATATTTTTACTACACAAGAAAAACTACCAAAAGATTTAATATCATTCATATTAAGTTTTTTCTTATCAATATCTACTTTTAATTGCTCTTTAATAGCTACAGCTACATCTTTTGTAGTAACAGCGCCGAAGAGTTTGCCTTCTTTGCCTGCCTTTGCTTTTATTGTGATGATTTTTTCATCTACTATTTCTTTTAATTCATTAGCTGCTTTTATTTCTTCTTGTTTATGGTGTTCTTTTGCGCTTTCCTTAATTTTTACATCTTTTACAGCGCCTTCTGTTGCTTCTTTTGCAAGTTTTCTTGGGAATAAGAAGTTTCTTGCATAGCCGTCTGAAACACTCACTATTGTATCTTTTTTGCCTAAGTCTTTAATATCTTGTAATAATATAACTTTCATTTTTTACTCCTTGTGTTTGTTAATACTTTGCTTTATTAATTCGCTGGCTTGTTCTAACGAAGTATTGTAAAGCTGTGCTCCTGCCATAGTTAAATGGCCGCCCCCGCCTATTTCTTCCATTAATACTTGAACATTTACACTGCCTAAACTCCTTGCTGAAATGTTAATTCTATCCTTAATTTTAACAGCAACTATCGAGGCATCTATATCTGTTATTCCTAATAAGTCGTTAGCTGCTTGAGGGATTGCTATCATCATTTCTTCATCTAATTCTTCATTTAAAGAAATGGCTATCCCATTATATAAGCTTGCTTTTCTTACTATATTTGCCTTTGCATCGTACAATTCTTTTGATACTGAAAACAGCCTTAAAACATTTGCTGTTGAAGCGCCTTGTCTTCTTAAATATGCCGCTGCTTCAAAAGTTCTTACCCCACATTGCTCTGAGAAATGTCTTGTATCAAGCATTATTCCTGATAACAAAGCATCTGCATAAACAGGTGACATATCATAGGATTGTGGGAAGATGTATTGGATTAATTCTGTTACTAATTCACTTGCAGAAGAAGCATAAGGCTCGTGGTATGAAACGACTGATTTTATAATTTCATCTACTAATCTTCTGTGATGGTCTATTATAACTGCCCTTTCACATATTTCAGCTAACTGCCCAAGCTCACTCATTTTTTGAGTATGGCAGTCAACTACTACTAATAAGCTACTTCTCCTTGCCATTTCAAGGGCTCTTTCAGGAGTTATAAATATTTCTTTATCAGCAAAAGTATTTTTAACTTTATCAATTAAATTTTGTGCTACTGTTGCATCTTCATTAACTACTATATAGCCTTTTTGCCCACAGCTTTCAACAGCTGCATAGACGCCTAAGGCTGAGCCTATTGCATCTAAGTCACTCATTTTATGACCCATGATGAAAGTTATCTCACTTTTATTTATTAAATCTTTTAAAGTGTTTGCAATTATACGGCTTCTAACTCTACTTCTTTTTTCAACGCTCGGCATAACTCCGCCAAAGAAGGTGAATTCTTCACCACTTTTAATAACGGCCTGGTCGCCACCTCTACCCAAGGCCATATCAAGAGCCTGTCTTGATAGCTCTGAATTTTGCAGAAAACTTTTCTCGCTTCTTCCTACACCTATTGATAAGGTAACGCTATGTTCTTCGCTTATATTTCTTACTTTATTAAGTATATCAAATTTTGAATTTAAAATTTTCTCATAGTATCTTTCTTCTATTACTATATTGTATCTACTTGTTCCAAGCTTTGTCCAAACGCCATGATAAGTGCTTGTAAAATCTTCAATTATCTTATCGATGTTTGCTAAAATTACAGCTCTTGTTGTATCCTTTACTTCTTTTAATACTTCATCATAAGTATCCAAAACTATACTAAATACAACAGGCTTTGTTAAAAGATACTCACTTGCCTGCTCTTTTAAAACAGTGTCATTGATAAAATATGCTACATATAAATCTTCTTTTTGATTTGTAAAAGATGAATGTACGGTGTATTTTTTATTAGCTATTGTTATACTTTGCCCATTTTCTTTTGAGCATTTTTCTTTATCTAAATTTTTAAATATCCTTTTTGTAGATACAAAAAATAGATTTTCATCTTCTAAAAATTCTTTTTTAAAAGCAGTATTATACCATAAAATGATAGTTCTATTCGCTACCATCACCGGAATGTTTAAGTTTTCAAAACTTATGTTTTGCGATGAGTTTATCGCATTTTCACCGTTGAAAATTTCCCTTATTATTTTTTTAACATTTTTAGCATTCATAGCTATTAAAAAACTCGCTATTAAAAATAGGATAAATACAATTATAAAAATTGTAAAATCTAAATTAGCAACAGCGACTAATGAAGCTATTGATATAAACAATAGTATTGCTATTATTACCTCGTGCGAAATATGTTTATTTTTCATAAATTATTTCCTTTATAACCTTTAAAAGGTTTATTTATATTTGTAAAGTTGTATTATAAATCGAGTGGGTAAATTTAC
Organism: uncultured Oscillospiraceae bacterium; assembly: GCA_964369975.1. Taxonomy (GTDB): domain Bacteria; phylum Bacillota; class Clostridia; order Oscillospirales; family Ruminococcaceae; genus RGIG3102. Next base: position 36,761 of record CAYJFZ010000009.1, on the reverse strand, counting down.
TACTCACTTTATTATAATACAACTTTACTATAAGTTTATCAAGATATTTTAATATATAATTTTAAATTTCCATAACAATAGGTAAAACCATAGGGTTCCTTTTTGTTTTTCTGTATAGAACATGTGATACTTGCTCTTTAACTTTTCCTTTTATAACCATCCAGTCTTTGTACTGATTATTAGAGTATTTATTTATAACATTTCTTGCTGCCTGTCTTGCCTCATTTATTAAAGTTTCACTTTCTTTTACATAGACAAAACCTCTTGAGACTATGTCAGGGCCTGATACTAATTCACCACTTGCGCTATCTACTGTAAACACTACTACAACTAAGCCGTCTTGCGATAAATGTCTTCTATCTCTTAATACAACACTACCTACATCGCCAACGCCTAAGCCGTCAACTAATACTTGACCTGCTGTTACGCTTTCTTGGACTTCCATACTGTCTTTTGAGATTTTTAATACTCCACCAATATCACCTAAAACTATGTTTTCTTCCAATACTCCACAAGCTAAAGCTATATTAGAGTGCTTTTTAAGATGCTTATATTCGCCGTGAACAGGGATGAAATACTTAGGTTTTACTAAGTTTAGCATTAACTTTAATTCATCTTGAGCAGCATGACCTGATACATGAACATCATACATGGATTCATAAATTACTTCTGCGCCAAGTTTTAATAAGCCATTTACAACCTTTGTTACCATTTTTTCATTACCCGGAATTGGTGTAGCTGAAATGATGATAAAGTCGTTTTTGTTTATACTGATTTGGCGATGCAATCCAGATGACATCCTTGATAAGGCTGACATAGGCTCACCTTGGCTTCCTGTTGTAATAATTACTAACTGAGCCGGATCATAATCTTTTAATTTTTCAACATCTACAAGTACATTTTCAGGAGCGGTTAAATAGCCTATTTCAAAGGCCATTTTAATATTTTTTACCATACTTCTGCCTGAAACTGCCACTTTTCTTTTATATTTTACAGCCAAGTCTAAAATTTGCTGAATTCTATAAAGGTTTGATGCAAAAGTTGCTATCATTATTCTTTTGCCCACAGCTCTTTCAAAAAGTGGAACTAAGCTCTCGCCTACTGTTTTTTCACTCGCTGAATGTCCTCTTCTTTCTGCGTTAGTCGAATCAGACAATAAAGCTAAAACTCCTTCTTCACCGTATTTTGCAAAAGTTGCAAGGTCGGTTGTTTTGCCTTGTGGCGGAGTGTAGTCAATTTTAAAGTCGCCAGTTGTAATAACAACACCTGCTGGTGACTCAATAGCAAGACCTACTGCATCAGGAATTGAGTGATTAACATGGATTGGCACAACTGTCATACAGCCGAATTGCAACCTGTCTAATGGCGAAATTTCAATAATTTCTGTCAGAGCTTTTAAAGAGTGTTCTTCTAATTTGTTTTCAATTAAGCCTTTTGTAAGTTTTGTTGCGTATATTGGTAGTTTTACTTCTTTTAAAAGATATGGTAATGAGCCTATATGGTCTTCGTGCCCGTGAGTAATTACTATACCTTTAATTGAGTCAATGTTTTCTTTAACATAAGTAAAGTCAGGAATAACTAAGTCTACTCCAAACATTTCGCTATCTGGAAAAGATAAACCACAGTCTACTATGATTTTATCCTCTTGGCATTCAAACACTGTTATGTTTTTTCCTATTTCATTTAAGCCCCCAAGTGGTACTATACGCATACCTACTGCTGGCTTTTTAGCCTTTGCTTTCTTAGGATAATATCTTCTTTTGGGTTGTTGTTTTTTTGGTTTTTGTTGATTTTGATTGTCCATTTTACCTCCGATAATAAAATTTTATTCGTGTTATGAGTCTTTAATAAGACCTATGTTTATAAATACTAAATTTGCCCACTTTAAAAGTAGGCTTCTTGCTGTTGTTTTTTTATATTCAAATAGTGATTTAAAAAATGCACTTTAAAATCTATGTCTTTTATTTTGCAATACAAAAAAGAGTTTATGTACAAAATACAATAAACTGATAAAACTTTTTCAATTAAACGATTACTGAATTTAAAAATAGCAAAATAACATCTTTTGATGCTCTATGCTTAACGAAACAAGTTAGTGTCTGCACACTCTTTATATATAGTTTACCTTTTTTTGTGACATATTGTCAAGGATATTAACGAAAATTTGTGCATTCTTTACATATTAGTCATATTATTGTATAATTAATTATATTAAAAATAAAGAGGATTATTTCTATGAAAACAGTTTATATATATACAGACGGCGCTTGCAAAGGAAATCCGGGGCCTGGTGGCTGGTGCGCTATATTAAAATACTTAGAAAATGAAAAAGTGATAAGTGGCGGCGAAAAAGATACAACAAATAATAGAATGGAGCTATCTGCTGTATTATATGCACTAAAGGCTTTAAAAGAGCCTTGTAATGTAATTTTAACAAGCGATTCAAAATATGTCTTAGACTCTTTAATAAAGGGCTGGGCTAAAAAATGGCAACAAAATAATTGGAAAAAAAGCGATAAGACTAAGGCTTTAAATATAGATTTATGGCAAGAAATCCTTTTAGAAGTTGATAAACATAATATGGAATATGTATGGATAAAAGGGCATTCAGGCCATAAAGAAAATGAAGAATGCGATAGAATAGCTGTTTTAGAAAGCGAAAAGTTTATATAATTTTATATTTTAGTATTGCCTATTTTTTATAAATTAAGCTTTTAAAACTCTAAAATAATATTATTAAAAATTAATATTCTTTTTGTGATGTCCTCACATTTTTATTGATAAGTATACTTTTTTAGTGTACAATATTCAATGTAAGAAAAACGAAAGATTGGTAAAGATTTTGAAACAATTAGATTATACAAAAGTTTTAGTTGGCGTTTCTGGTGGAGTTGATTCTTCAGTAGCCGTTGACTTATTAAAAAAGCAAGGCCTTACAGTTGAGGGCGTTGTAATAAAATTTTCAAATGAGACGAGCGGTGCTATAATTGATGCTAAAAAAGTGAGTGAATTTTTAGGCATAAAATTACATATAGCAGACGCTACAAAAGATTTTGATGAATTAGTAGTTACTTCATTTTGCAAAAATTACTGCGATGGAATAACTCCAAATCCTTGCGTTATCTGTAATCCCTTAGTTAAATTTAAAACTTTAATAGATTTAGCTGATGAGTTAGGAATAGGCTATATAGCAACAGGCCATTATGCACAGGTAGTAAAAATTGAAGATACTTTTTATATTAAAAAGGCAGTGAGTTTTTTAAAAGACCAAAGCTATATGCTTTATAGATTAAGTCAAGAAGTGTTATCAAGATTAATTTTGCCTTTAGGCGGTTATGAAAAAACACAGATAAGACAGCAGGCAAAAGACATTAATTTATTTAATGCAGATAAGCCTGATAGCCAAGAAATTTGTTTTATACCTTCTAATAACCATGCACAATTCATCGAAGATAAAGGCTATAAAGCAAAAGAAGGATACTTCATTTCTCCAGCTAATGAAAAATTAAATAAGCATTTAGGAGTGCATCATTATACAGTAGGGCAAAGAAAAGGACTTAATATAGCTTTAGGCAAACCCGTGTTTGTAAAAGAAATAAGCGAAAATGGAGATGTGCTTTTAGCTTATTCAGGAGATGAGTATTTTAACAGCGTTACTATCAGCGATGTCGTATACACTAATTTAAAGAAAATAAACATCGGTGATGAATTCTCTATGAAAGTTCGGAGTGCTGCAAAGGGTGATAAAGCAAAAATAATGAGTTTATCCAGCGATAGCCTTACTGTAGTTTTTAATGAGCCAATAAGGGCAACTGCTAAAGGGCAAAGCGTCGTTATTTATGAAGATGACTTAGTTTTAGCTGGAGGCTTTATAACAAAAAGTGAAAATATTTAATTTAAAAAGCGAATAGTATTTACTATCCGCTTTTTTTATGTAAAATTTTTCTTTATTATTGCGTTTACTTTTTAGCTTTGTTATAATTTATATATAAAATCATCAAAAGGAGGAGCTATTTGTTATGAGAGAAAAAAATAAATTACCCTTAGAAAAAACAGAATTAATATCTGCTATTTTAGCTGAAATGGATGAAGATAATGATATGAACATTGATTTAAAAAAGCTTATTTTAGATAGCGATATAGATACTCTTACTGCCGTTATTGACTCCATTTATGCTATTGATATAGCCTATTCTTTAAATGATTTTGAAGACGATGAAATCTTAGAGTTCTTTAAGAAAATAAATACAGAACACATAGCCTTACTATTAGAACAATGCGATGAAGATTTGCAAAAAAGGATAGCTAAATTATTAAATGATACTATCTTATTAAGTATATTTAATTTTATGTCAAATGATGATATTGCCGATATTTTAGGCCTTGTAAGAACTGATAGAAAAAAACAACTTCTTAATTTAATGAAAAGCAAAAGCTATGCTGATATTCACAACTTAGTGCTTTATGATGAGGATACAGCGGGCGGCATTATGACAACTGAATACATCGCTCTACGCTCAAATTTAAAGGCCTCGCAAGCCTTGCAAAAAATAAAAGAAATAGGCCCAAAAACAGAAGTAATTGAGACTATTTTCATACTAAATCATAAAAAAGAATTAATAGGAACAGCCGATTTAAGAGATATTTTCATAGCAAAAGATGAAGAAACCTTATTAAATATTATGGACGATAATATAATTACTGTTTTTGCAAATGAAGACCAGGAAGAAGTATCACGACTCGTTTCAAGGTATGACTTAAAGGCTATTGCTGTTACTAATAGAAAAAATCATCTTTTAGGTATAATTACAGTTGATGATATCATCGATGTTTTAGTGGAAGAACAAACTGAGGATATTTTAAAACTCGGTGGTGTAAGTGGTGAGGAAACAGTTTATTCTTCTGTTTTTCAAAGTGTAAAAGTGAGGCTTCCTTGGCTGATAGTAAATCTTTTTACAGCCACTGTTGCAAGCTATGTAATAAGCCAGTTTGAAAATACTATTTCGCAAGTTGTAGCCCTTGCTGCTGTCATGCCCATAATCACAGGCATGGGCGGAAACGCAGGCTCACAAACTTTATCCATAGTCATAAGAGGCATAACCTTAGGAGAGATTAATTTAAAAGACGATTATAAAAGAGTATTTAAAGAAATTTTTGTAGGGGTATTAAATGCAAGTGTTACAGGCTTATTAGCAGCGGCTGTGATGTATGTAAGATATGAAAACTTTTATCTTTCTTTGATCATTGTAATGGCTATGATTTCTAATTATATGATAGCTTCATTTTTTGGCTTTTTCATCCCATTAATCTTAAAAAAATTAAACTTAGACCCTGCTTTAGCAAGTAGTATCTTCCTAACAGCCTCAACTGATATTTTAGGCTTTTTAGTATTCTTAGGCCTTGCAAGTTTAATTCTGCCTTTATTAATTTAAACTATAAAAAAGACACTATCAAAACGATAGTGTCTTTTATTTTTTCTTTTTAATTTTTATATTTTCTTTTTTATACTTTGGTTTTGGCAGTGGTTTTTGTTTTGTTTCAAGGCGTTTTTTAAGTAGGTACAATTTTTCAAAAATCGGCGTTAGCATAATAAATATTAAACTCATCATCATTATCGCAATGCTCACATCTGAAAGAAAACTTTTGCCGAGCATTATCCTTGATAAGCCCATAAAAAATGCAAACATATAAACTATTACAAAAAGTATATCCTCCCTACCTTCAAAAAAATCAAACACGAAAGGAAATACTAAAAGAGTTAATAAGCCCATACAGCCCGCTGTGTATTCGCAAACAAAGGAAAATTTATTTGCAAAAAATTCAGGAGAATACCAAGGAGTAAACTTAAACTCTTGCGACAAAGTAATTATATCAGAATACTTATCCCTTGAAAAACTAAACTTTAAGCTAAATAAAACTATCCCTGTAAAAAGCAGTAATAAAAATGCAAAAACACAAACTGATATTACTTTTTTAAGACTTTGTTTATCTAAGCTTCTAACATATAAAAATACTAAACTCGTTAAAACTCCTGCTAAAAGCCCTAAGGTATAAGGATCATTCCTTGTAGAAAAGCCTGAGCGCAACAAACTTTCGTTTGCAAAATAAATAGGCACTACAAAGGATACAAATAAAATAGCAAAGCCAATAATTAAAAAGCCAATCTTTGCCTTGCTTCTTCTTATTAAAGTAATAGAAGTAAAAGGGATGAATAAGAAAATAAAATAAGCGCCAAACGAAGATAAAAATACAGCTAAAAAGCTATCGGGCGCATATAAAAATTCACTTATTTTATAATCGTAAAAACTTGCTATTAAAAGCATAATAGCACTAATTGCAAAAACAATTAAAAAATGAGTTTTATATCTTTTATTTATCATCACTTTTCCTCCTTTTAAAATTTTAGTATATTATATCATAAAATATAAAAAAATCCTACCTATAAAAGTAGAATTTTTTTATATTTACTTATCTTGCATTTTCATAAGCCTTTAATAGGGCATACATAATATTATCTGTATTTATTGTAACACTTGCTTGTAAGTCTGTTTTCCAGCTTCCCATTTCATCATCTGTATTATTTTCTGTGTTACTATTCGTTTCATTTTCAGTCATACTATTTTCTAAAGCATCACTTGAATTCAAATCTTCTTCATACGGCATTGAGTTTTCTGTTATAGAAGTAATATTTGAATTTTGAGTATCTTTAGAGGTCTGCATCTCAATTAAACTTGCTTCATCTGTCGGTGGTGCACTATCTGTGCTTGATTGTCCATAATCGTAGCTATCAAAGTTTTCCTTAGTTTTGTTTCTGTAATATGAAGTGTTTTCATTTTGCATATAATAGTTGTTAGTGTTTGAGCCTATACCGTAATTTTCTTGTAAATAACCGTAGTCTGTATAATAATCATTTACATAATTTTCATCATACATACTATAAACGCTTCTATTTCTTAAATTCGCCTCGGCTATAAATATATTGATATCTTTGCCGACCATATATTTTTCTAAAGCATCTATTTGCTCATGCCATTCTTTTCCTATACTGCTATAATCCTTCATCCCATAATTAAAGGCAAGCTCTTTTTTTGAGGGTACTTCATATTGCATATAATCAAGTAACTGCCCCTCGCCATCAAAGTTCAATGTCGTTTGCACTTCATCTATCTCTACATGCTCTATTATCCCATCATCACTAACTATACAAGTTACATAGCTTGTGCTTACATTACTTTGAGCGTTCAAATCCTGTGTATATCCATAGGTATCCTGTGTTGAAGTGTAGCTTGCCATACCTATTTTATAAATATTAGGATTTTGAATACTGTTCGTTGCATCTTCCATATTTATACTACATGCAGTTAGTAAAAAACTTATAGCTGCCCCTGTGGTTATTGCTGTTAATTTTTTCATACTTTAAGCTCCTTTACTTATCGTTTATTTATACTATTTGCAAAAAAATAAAATTTATACTTTGTTATTTACTTTGCTTGCAAGAATCTTAGTTTTGCTGTATAATTAGATTAGATTTTAAGTTATACTTAAGTTATTTTATAAAGTGAGGATTATTATGAAAAAGTTTACAAAACTTGGAAGAACAAATTTAGAAGTAGCTACTATTTCCTTTGGCGGTATCCCTATTCAAAGAGATTCTATTGAAAACACAAAAGAAGTAGTAGATAAACTCGAAGAATACGGAATTAACTACATAGATACAGCAAGAGGTTATACTGTATCAGAAGAATACTTAGGCGCTGCTTTAAAAGGAAGAAGAGAAAAATTTATTTTAGCTACTAAGAGTATGGCAAGAGATTATGAAGGCATGAAAAAAGATGTACAAATAAGCCTTGATAATTTACAAACTGACTATATCGAAATTTACCAGTTTCACAATGTTAAAGCTGTTGACCTTGATACAGTTTTTGGTGAAAACGGAGCTTATAAAGCACTAAAAGAAGCAAAAGAAGCTAAAAAAATAGGTTTTATCGGAGCTACTTTCCATAATGTGGATGCTATGGAAAAAGCTATTGATAACTATGGCGATATTATAGATACTGTAATGTTCCCTTATAATATAGTTGAGCTACACGGTGTAAATGTATTACAAAAAGCATTAGATAAAAACATCGGTACTATTTCAATGAAGCCTCTTGCAGGTGGTAATTTAGATGACTATGACTTAGCTTTAAGATTTATTGCTGATAGCGGTTTATGTGATATATCTATTCCTGGTATGGGCGATGTTAGCGAAGTTGAGAAAAATGCTAAAGTTTGGAATAACTTAACTCCTCTAACAGAACAAGAAAAAGAAACAGTAGTAAAAATCAGAGAAGAATTAGGCGATAACTTCTGTCGTAGATGTGGCTACTGTGCACCATGTACTGTGGGCATTGATATTCCTTCAAACTTCTTATTCTTAAACTATCTAAAAAAATACGAAGGCTTAGCAGACTGGGCAAAAGGAAGATTTGCAACTTTAAAAGTGAGCGCTAAAGATTGTATCGCTTGTGGAGCTTGTGAGCCAAGATGCCCTTATGATTTAGAAATCATAAAAATGTTAAAAGAAGTAGAGAATGCTTTTGCTAACTAATTAAAAATAAAAAAACAGCTTAAACAATTGTTTAAGCTGTTTTTTATTTTATAGTTTTTACATAATTGATAAGCACTTCTTTATCATTTACTAACTCTTCATTTATTACTAATTGTAATAAATTATTTAAAATTTTGCTTATGTCGCTTTTATTTTCTACTAATTGTAATATATCTTCACCTTTTACTTTTAAATGTTCTATTTTATAAGTATCATTTTTTTCTATAATTGTTTTTGCTCTTGCTACTATCTCCTTATAGTATACTACCCTTTTATCTTCTTTTTTCTTTTTTGATAAATCATCTGCTATTTTAAATTTCATTAAATCAAAAAAGTCTTCTTCTTTAATTTTATTCAATAGTAATTTTATTTTTTTATCATCAAGATAGACCTTATCAGTATGTCTTAAAACTAAATTTAAAGTTTTTGTAATAGTTTGTTTTGAAAAGCCTTTGTTTTCTAAAAAATCTTTTGCGAACTCATAGCTTTTATTCGCATGATTATAATAATGGCTTATGCCTTCTTCATCAGTTGTCTTTGTTGTGAGTTTGCCTACATCGTGTAAAAGGGCTGCTAAAATAAAGTGGGGAGTTTTTTTTACATTTTCTAATACTTTTAGGGTGTGAGTGAGCAAGTCATATTCATGGTAAGGAGTGTTTTGGTCAAAGTTTTTCATAGGAAGTAAAAAGCTAAACATAATACTAAAAATTTCTATGTACTCTTCTATCACTTCTTTTATGAATTCGCCTTTAAGTATTTTTAAAGTTTCATCATACATTCTTTCTTTTGATAATGAATTTAATAAATGCGCATTTTCTATCATTGCTTTTTTAGTGTCTTTATCTGCTTTTAAATTATATTTTGCACAAAACCTAAGTCCTCTTAATATCCTTAAAGGATCTTCGGATAATTTTTTATTTGCATTTTGTATACATCTTAAAGTTTTATTTTCTAAGTCTTTAATCCCATTAAAAAAGTCAGCAAAACCTTCTTTTTCATTATAGCCTATTGCATTAATTGTAAAATCTCTGCGTAGAACATCATCTTTAAAATCATTTACTAATTCTATAAAATCTGGTTTTCTTTTATCTTGATACTCACCATCTTTTCTAAAACTTGTTATTTCAATTTTTACATCTTCAATACTTAAAACAAAGCTTGCATACTTTAAGCCATTTTCGTTTATAATATAATCTTTAAAAAGACTTTGTATTTTTGTAGGCGGGGCGTTTGTTGCTATATCTATATCAAAACAAGCTATATTTAAAATGGCATCTCTTACAAAACCGCCAACTAAATAGCTATTATAATTATTTTCATTTAATGTATCCAAAACATATTTTACTGGCTTTAGTATCTTCATCCCCTACCTCCTTTTTAATAAATTTATATAAATGTCTTTTAATTAAAAATTAATTTTATAAATATAATAAATCAGCTCCTATTCAGCATAATTAATTTAGCAAAAGGAGCTGATTATTATCTTTAAGGATTTACTCTTAAATATTACTATATTATCTACATATATGTCAAAACAAATTTAAAAGACAAATTATCTTTAAGTTTTATTTTGGTAGTTTTATTTAGTATTTTCATCGTTTTTTAGCCATTGTTCATCATCCGAATAAGGAATAACTGGAAAATTAATATATGATGCATTTACGCTATCTACAAAGAATTTATATTCAATATCTTGACTATTCACAAGCTGTGTCATCCAGTGAAACGGATTAGCATCATAGTTTTTAATTTCGATTTCAATTCTATGTCCTTTTTTAAATACATAAGAAGTGTTCATTAACTCTATTGTATACTCGTTAATTTCTCCTTTTACTATCGCCTTATTTCTTGTTAAATCATTGTTCGTTTCCCAAGGCTCTAATTCTTTTTCATCGTCTGCTTTACAAGAGGCTTTTAAATTACCCGTTACTACATTTTTCGCTCTGCCTTGAATAGGTAAATCATTTAACATAATTGTAAAATTTGCATCCTCTTTGTCTATTGCTGCAAATAAGTGCATTACAATTGGGCCTGTTATTTCAACATCTTCTTGTAAAACTTCTGTTTTAAAAGAAGAAGCAGGGGCCATATATGTTTCTATAGAGCCATCATTAAATGGGCTTTTATGATTGAATACCACTGGTTTTATATCATCATTTAATTCTTTTTCAGGACTTAATCCTTCATTTTGTTTTAAATAATATTTTGTCCACTGTGTTCTTTTTAAAGGCCACTCTTTTTCATATCGTATTTTCTCGATTCCTCTTACTAATAATTTTATCGGCGGCTCGTCCATTATACCATTATCAATTCCTTTTAGCCAGTAGTCATACCATCTGATATACTCAGCAGTCAATGCTTTATGTGGCAGGCATAAATCATCGTGCTCTTCTAAGGCTGCAAGTTTTTTTGGTATTTCTGGGTCTGCTTTATTAAAAACGCTAAATGGTCCTTGAGCAAATCTTCCAAGCTCATAATATTCTGAAACTAAGTACATTGGTATTTTAATTTCATCTTCTCTACCAATAATCGAGCGCTCACGCCAAAAATCTCCATCATTATTATGTAGTAAAACATCAAAGAAATATGTTTGATTTCTTGGTGGCCAGCAACTAAGTATACCTGAGTACAATGCGTTATTTGCAATATCAGGATCATTTAGTCTATTTTCTATTTTATTTTGTAGCTCTTTTGTTGTATATATTCTTTCCGCTGTTGATATGGCATTTACATCAGGGCAAAAATCCGTATACATAAATGATCTATTAACAAATACTCCGCCTGGATAGTTATGTTCATATAAATTATCAACTACTTCAACCATCATAATCGCTGTAAGATGTGGTGGTTTTAATGCTGCTACCATTGGCTGCAATATAGAAAAATACGATATACCTATCATACCTATTTTACCTGTACAGTATGGTAAAGAAGCCAGCCATTCAATTACATCATAACAGTCTTCTTGTTCTTGCCTTCCGTATAAGCCATCCCATGCGCCTTCAGATTTTCCTATTCCTCGAGGGTCTGGGACTGCTACAATGTACCCTCTTTTAACATACTCATAAACATCACCAGCTTCTATTGTATGATCAAATAAAATTGTTTTAAACTGTAGAGTCTCACGCTCCATAGTTTGAATAGATTTGCCATAAGAAGAATATGCAACTAAGCCTGGGAATTTAATATCTTTTGTTGTTTTTGGCCTATATATATCAACTGAAAGTGTTGTGCCATCTCTAACTTTCATTTTCACATCTTCAAGCTTTTCAACTTCATATATATTAGGGCTAATATTTTCTATACCGTCCATATATCTATAATCCCAATATTTTGGTATATCTATTGGACAATTTTTATCTTTATTATTCATAATTAACTCCTTACTTCACCCAATGCTTTTCACCTTTTAAAAAAGGCAGACTTATGTGCGAATTAAATTTTTCACCCATATATATTTTATAATTTGCATTCGTTGCCATTGGATGTGCGCCTGCAACCCTTCCTGATGTATAAAGTCTTGGCAAACTCGCTAACTCATTAAATGCAAAAGATTGTTGGTCCATTGTTTTAATTTCCATTTCGATTTGATGACCTTTTTTAAACATATTATCTATTGGAACTAAGTCAACTACATGTTTATAGATACTTTTGTCTTTATCTATTAACTCTACTTTTTTACATTTAACATTCCCTATAGAAAGTAATGTTCTATACCCTGAATTTTCATCCTTATCCCATAGCTTAACAGTTAAATGAGCATTATCAATATCAGTATCTATGAATAATACTGCTTTAATATCCCCTGCTACTTCTTCATCACTATCAAAAGCTTTTGAAGTGTATGTTAATACAGGCACATCTTCTGGCATTTGAGACTGCTTTGTTGGAGGTATATGTTTTAATTCTTCATTATATACTTCGTTTTGATTTTCTGAAATTAATTTTTTATCCTTTGATAAATAATAATTAGTATACTCTATGTTTTCTGCTGGCCACACTGTTTCGTAGCGGTACTTATTTTCACCTAAAACGAGTAATTTTATTTCAGGCTCTTGCATTAAGCCCGTATCGATATTTTTTAAAAAATGGTCATACCACCTTAACTGTTCTTTAATTGGCTTATTATAAGGCGCTGTTTTTTGAGTTGCGGCATCTAACATTGTTAGCTTTTTTGGAATACCTTTTAGTTTATTAAAAATTTCAAAAGCTGACTGTGTTGAATTTCCATATTCATAATATATCCCCACTATATGCGTAGGTATTGATATTTTTTTATCTATAAAACTCCTTCTTTGCCACCACTCACCATTTTCAGGATGGAGCAAGATATCAATGTTCCAAGTATAGTGGCGTGGTGGGAATGAATCAAGGCCTCTATAATAGTATGAATTCGTTGCAATTTCAGGCTGTTTTTTTGCTTTTTCGAGCATCTCTTTTAATGTTTCTTCATCATTTTCAAGCTCTGCTTCTGAAATAGTCCTCGTATGAGGAATGTAACTACATAAAGGATAGTTTATATCGCTTAATATACCGCCTGGATAGCAATCCTTATATAAATCATCCATAACTTCTATTGGCATAATCGCCTTTAAATAAGGTGGATTCATCGCCGCCACTAAAGGCTGTATTTTCCCAGCATATCCACAGCCTATCATACCAACACTTCCATTTGAGTGATAATGCCCTGTCCAGCGGATAACTTCAAAGCAATCCTCTTGGTCTTGCTTACTTAAAAGCCCTGTTGAATAGCCTTCTGAATTGCCTATCCCTCTTGGATTTACTACTACTACAACATAACCATTAGAAACAAATTCATCAATGCCACTAATTTCTATCCCTTGCTCATACATTACTTTTCCAAGCTTAATAGGAGCTCTTTTTCGCCCTACTTCTTGCGCTACTTTTCCAAAGGGTGAAAAGCCTACTAAAGCCGGAAATTTTTCATCTGAATTCGGCCTGTAAATATCGCAATATAAACGAGTGTCATCTTTCATAATTATAGGTCTGTCTTTTTCTATAATAACTTCATATTTCCCTAATTCTTTTGCGTAAGTGTTTTTCTCCATTTTTCCTCCTAATTAATTTTCATATGATTTTTTTAATAGCTCATATATATTTTCTAATGTCTTTCTAACATCTTCAAAACTCATAAATAATGGCGAAAATGCAATACGAACATATTTTTTATCAGGGTTTTTGATTTTTTGTCTGTCTTTTATTTTGTTAATTAAATCATCTGTTATATTAGAGCCACTATCAAGAAACTCTTCTATTACATCCGCTGCTATGTGAGAGAGCATAATATGAGCAGATCTTCTTTTTTCTTCTCTTGGACTCACTACTTCAACGCAGAACTCTTTTAAATTCTCATCAACTAAATTTATAAAATACTCTGTCATTTTTAGTGATTTTTCTCTTATTGCTTTTATTCCTATTTCATTAATCATTTTTAATGAGCCCTCAAGTGGTGCCATATTAATTATGTTTGGAGAGCCATGCTGCCAGCCTCCTGCTCCAACTTCTGCTTCAAAATCTTCAAGTTTTGAAAATTGCTTTGATTTTACATATCCATGCCAACCAGGTAAAGCCGGCATAACATCAAAGTTTTTTTCGTGTATAAATATTGTTGCTGGACAACCTAAGCCACCATTTAGATATTTATAATTAGTCCAAACAGCAAAATCAACTCCCCAATTATGCAATTCATGCTCAATTACTCCAACTGAATGACTGCAATCAACGCCTATTGTTATCCCTTTTTCGTTTGCAGCCTTTGCAATTTTTTCTATATCAATTAATTGTCCTGTTGAATGTATAACAGTTTGTAGATAAATTAAAGCTACATCATCAGTCATTGCTGTGATAATATCATCCTCATTAATAATTAATTCATTTGCACCTACTTTTACTATTTCATTGATAGGCTCATATCCTTTTAATTTTATTTGCGCATCAAGAACATACTTATTACTTGAAAACATTTGATTGTCACATACCACCTTAGTTTTATTTTTTTCTGGTTTATAAAAAGCAGCTAAGGTGCTGTGTAAATTAGTTGTAGTTGTTTGAGCTAAAACAAGCTCTTTTTCTTTTGCCCCTACTAAGTCAGCTTGCATAGCGCCGACTCTTTCAGGGTAGTAAAACCATGGAATTTCTCCACTAAACCAGCCTGATAAGAGTTTTGTTTTCCACTCTTGGCTCACTCTACTTAAAGTTTTTTCAGAGTATGTAGACATTGGGCCTAAGCCATTAGCTCCATAAAACAAATAATTAGGTAAATAAAATTCATCTTTGTACTTTTTTAAAGCGTCATTTTTATCTAACATTTGCGCATACTCACAGTTAATTTTTTTCATAGTATTACCCCTTTCTTTTAATAGGAATTTGAATTTCTGTTATAAATTCTTTTGGATTATTAGTCATTGAGTCTTCCATATGAAATTCTTCTTGTATATTATCTATAATTTCATAATTGTTTTCTTCAATCCAAAATAAAATTTTCTCATAAGATTTTAATACGCTATCGTGGTTTCCAGTATGTAATAAATACGCCACTTCTTGTTGTGAGTTTATATCCTTGCACATTATTCTATCATTACCTTTAAAATCCATCGCAACTCTTTTACAAACTTCTATTTCCATTTGTGTTTCAGTATTTTGCATATCATAATAAATAGTAAATCTTTCAGGGAGAAACTTTACTTTTTCCTTTTTTAAATACATAAGAAGCTCATCCCATAAATGTGCCTGATCAGAATATGCGGATATATGCGTTTTTATGCTTGCTACTTTCATATTATTTAGCTTTTTAATGCCCACACTATACGATGAAAGCTCTACATTATAATTGTTTATTAATTTTTCTTCTAATAGTTCTATATTTTTCTTGCTGTTTTTTAACTCCTTGATTTCTTTATCAATATCTGCCTTTTTGCTATTTAATATATTTTTTAAAATATTATATTTTTCATTACTATCCCCTCTTAATATATTTAATATATCTTTTAGAGATAGGCCCATTTCTTTAAGTAATGTAATTTCATTTAATTCTAACACTTGAGATGATGAATAATATCTATACCCTGTATATTTATCAACTATTTCTGGCTTTAAAAGGCCTATTTCATCGTAATACCTTAAAGTTTTACCCGAAATTCCATATATATTTGCAAGTTGGCTTATTCTTAGCATAGTTATCTCCTTATGATATATAAAATTTAAGGACACTTATAATTATAAACTTTTCCCTAAGGGTAAAGTCAATATAATCTTAATTCCCTTTTTAAAAAATATTTGCTTTTTACTATTTAATTTTATGATAACTTCTTTATATATTAAAATCAATATATATATATTTATAATAAAAAAATAAAGACTATAAAAGTCTTTATTTTTTATAAAATTATTCTTGCACTTCAAATTGGTCTTTACCTACTGAACATAAAGGACACACAAAATCTTCATCCAAATCCTCAAAAGCAGTCCCTGGCTTTATCCCTAATTCTTCATCGCCTACTGCCTCATCATAAACCCAACCACAAACTGTACATACATGCTTTTTCATCTTCTTACCTCCTACAAAATTAAATATCCATTTATCTGCATTTTATTATTTATCTATCAACTTGTCAACGATTTAAGATAAAATTTAATATTAAATTAACATTTGTATAACTTTGCTAAAATTAATGTGAAAAAAAAGTGAAATTCAAGACAAGAAAGCAATGGAAAGTCAATCGTTTTCTGTGGTATAATATCAAAGTATTTTAAATAAATAAACTTTAGAAAAGAGGTGTAATTTAATGTTAGCAAAAGGCTTTAGTAATGATATTTATATCAAAGAACAATCAAGCAAAATCAAAGAGAGAATCAATAAGTTTAACGGCAAACTTTACTTAGAATTCGGAGGCAAATTATTCGATGACTACCACGCATCAAGAGTTCTTCCGGGATTTGAGCCTGATACAAAAATCAAGCTTTTACAATCTTTAAAAGATGAAGTGGAAATAATTATTTGTATTTCGGCTTACGATATTGAAAAAGTAAAAGTAAGAGCAGACCTTGGAATAAGTTATGATATGGATGTTTTAAGGCTTATCGATGAATTTTCCCTTTTAGGTCTTCGTGTAGCGGGAGTTGTACTAACAAAATACGAGTATCAAAAAGCAGCAGATAACTTTATCACAAAACTCGATAACTTAGGAATAAAAAGTTATAAACATTATGTTATACCAAATTATCCTATAGATGTTGAAACTATAGTAAGTGATGATGGATATGGCAAAAATGAATATGTAAAAACTACAAAACCTCTCGTTGTTGTAACAGCACCAGGGCCAGGTAGCGGAAAACTTGCAGTATGTTTATCACAAATTTATAAAGAACATCAAAATAATTCTCTTGCTGGCTATGCAAAGTTTGAAACTTTTCCTATTTGGAACATCCCTTTAAAACATCCTGTAAACTTAGCTTATGAGGCTGCTACTGCAGATTTATTAGATGTGAATATGATAGATTCTTTCCATTTAGAAGCATACGGCCAAACAACTGTAAATTATAATAGAGATATTGAGGCTTTTCCTATAGTTAAGGCAATACTTAAAAAAATTACAGGCGATGAAAATTTCTATCGCTCCCCTACTGATATGGGAGTAAATATGGCGGGTAATGCAATTATTGATGATGAAAAAGTAAAATATGCAGCAAATCAAGAAATAATAGCAAGATATTTTACAGGTGTTTGCGATTTAAAACTCGGTAAAATTGATAAAAAATGCCTTGATAAATTAGAAAATATCTTAGCTCAATTAGATTTGCACCCACATATAGACAGGGCCTGCGTTGCTCCAGCTAACGAAAAAGCAAAAAAAGCAAATGTTCCTGCTGTTGCGATAGAATTATGTGATGGTACAATAGTGACAGGCAAAAGCTCTCCTATTTTATCAGCAAGCAGTGCCGCTGTTATAAACGCAATAAAACATTATGAAAATCTTGACCCTGATATAGAATTAATCCCGCAAAGCATCTTATCTCCTATTATAGAGATGAAAAAGCAAGCACTCGGCTCAAAAGGCTCATCTTTAAAATTAGACGATGTGCTTTTAGCCTTAGCTGTTTCTCAATCAACAAATCCAACAATTTCAAAGGCTCTTTTACATCTTGTAAAATTAAGAGGAGCTAACTTACATTCAACTGAAATGATAAGAACAGGCGACTCAGAGGCTTTAAGAAAACTTGGTGTAAGAGTAACTACAAACGATGTTTTCCCATCAAATTCTTTATATATCTAATACTTAAAAGAGATGCTAATTTGCATCTCTTTTAAATTTAATTATTTATATTTCTAAGAAAAAAACGATGCTTTTTACACATCGTTTTTTTCATTATTTCTTTTCTTGTCTTAAACAAGACGGAAGAGGAAACTTCTCATTCGCTTTGTGAAATGCTACACATTCACAGCATTTACCAAATCTTTCACAAGAAGTATTTTTGCATGTACAAATATCAGCCTTACAACTCATAACTATTTTCTCCTTTTTATAATCCTTGTAATTATAATATCATATTTTACTATAATATTCAAATAAAAAAGTAACTATTTTATGAAGTAAATGTAATTGTGTAAGTATTTGTATATGCTTTACCCTCGTTTAATTTTATTAAGTTTTCTTGAAGCGTTAAGTCTTCTACTACACCCTTTCTTGCAGGAAGCGAAGTCCACGGCTCGATACAGATATAGTTTGCTTTAGTTTTAGGCTTATGCCATAAGCCTAAATAAGGCATATCCTTAAAATTAAGGCTTATAGATTTTTTGCTTTTATTTGATTTTAATGTTACTGTGTCATTCATATTTTTTAGAATAATAGCATCATCATCAAATAAACTATGCTCTAAAAACAACTTATCATCTTTTAATAAATTAAATTCTTCATCTTCTAAATTTACAAAGCAGTCATCACTCATTCCTACTTTTATTGCCTTTGTATTTTTTAAAAACTCTAAATAATAATCATTAAATTGCAAATTCTCATCTATTGGCACATTAAAGCCAGGGTGTGCACCTATTGCAAAATACATATCGTATTTTGATTTATTATTTACTTTGAAAGTTGTAATAAGGCTGTTTTTTTCTAATTTAAAAGTTATAAAAAACTCAAAATTAAAAGGATACTGTTTAAAGGTTTCTTTAGTATCTTTTAATAAAAATGTTATTTCGCTTTCTTTTAACTCTACTACTTTAAATAAGGAATCTTTTGCAAAGCCGTGTATATCCATATTGTAAGTTTTGCTATTAAAAGTGTATTTATTTTGCCATAGTCTTGCTATATAAGGAAATAAAATAGGTGATGAGTCTTTCCAGTATCTTTCATCTCTTTGCCAGATAAATTCTAAGCCATTTTTATCCTTTGCTGATTTTAAATGAGCGCCTATATCATCAATTTCTATATTTAAAAATTCATTTTGAATGGTGTATATCATTATTCATAAGCCTCATTTAATCTTTTTAATATAGCTTCTTTTGTTGGAATACTCGGTATCCCCCCTCTTTTTTCAACGCATAAACTTGCTACGGCATTGCCAAAAAGACCAGCTTTTTTTAATATCTCAAAATCTATATCATTTAGATTAATTTCTTCTTCTAATAACTTATATATAAAGCCTCCAAAAAAGCTATCGCCTGCGCCTGTTGTATCTACTACTTCTTTTGCTTTAAAGCCTTTTATTACTACTCCCTTACCATTTGCAAAAACATACACTCCATTTTCGCCGAGTGTTACGCAAACAATTTTAACTCCCTTTTCATTTAAAACTTTTGCAGCTAATTCATAGTCAGTTTCATCTGTTAACAATTCACATTCTTCATCTGATATTTTAATTATATCTACAAAAGGAATTAAACTTCTCATTTCTTCTTTAGCCTTTTCTTCATTCTGCCAAAGAGAGGCTCTATAATTTGGATCATAAGAAATTATTAAAGAAGCTTCTTTAGCTTTATTTAAGGCAAAAAAAGTTGCATCTTTTGCTGGATTTTGAGTTAAGGATAATGAGCCTAAATGAAATACCTTAGAATTTTTTAATACTTCTAAGTTTATTTCATCTTCTTTTAACATAACATCAGCGCTGTTTTTTCTTGCAAACGAAAAATATCTTTGCCCCTCGCTATCGATATTTACAAAGGCTAAGGTAGTAAAATAATCATCAGCTAAAATAACGGATGAAGTATCTATATTTGCCTTTTCCATTGTATCTATTAAAAACTGCCCGTGCATATCATTGCCCACTTTTCCAATAAAGGCAGTTTTAAGTCCACAGCTACTAACGGCTGCTAACATATTCAAAGGAGCTCCACCTGCATTTTGCTCAAACAACCTTTGATTGTCTTTTGAATATCCACTAAAAGTAAAATCTATAAGCGCTTCACCTAAAGCTGTTACACTAAACATATAATCACCTACTTTTAGGATATTCATTACAAAGAAGTCTGTATGGCTTTTCATCTTCTTCTATTTTTGGAAAACGACCAACTTCTTCATAAAATCTATTATCAGTATTATCATCATTACACATAGACACTTCACCTATTAATACATCGCCTGTACCCTTTTTCACTTTAAAATCGTGATATTGATGAGGCCATAGTGTAATACTTTCACCAGGAGAAAGCTCAATTTCAGTGCCAGCTTTTACATAGTATGAACGACCATCTTGGTTTACTAAAACATCGCTATCGCAAAGCTTGCCATCATTATCATTATATACTGCAATAACTAAAACACCGCCTCCTCTATTTATAATATCCTCACTTTTTTGAAAGTGAAAATGCATAGGCGAAGTTTGCCCTTCTTTAAGCATTAATAGTTTTTCAGCGTAAGTTTTTTTGTATTTATCATTGTGTAAATTACCATTTCTTAGAGTGATTAAAGAAAAACCAACTTTCTCAAAATCACCAAGCCCGTAGTCTGTAATATCCCAGCCTAACATATTATCACGAATTTCATCGTATTCGCTGTTTTTTTCTTGCCATTCATCTGGGGTGAAATGACAAAAAGGTGGTAAGGAAAACTTATATTCATCTAATAATTTTTCCATATCTTTTATTGCTTTATTAATGTGCGACCTTTTCATTTTGTTTTCTCCTTTTATGTTAATTTAATATATTGTTTATTTTAATAATTTTATCATTTTTATTTTAAAAAAACAATATATACTTTTTTATAAATTTATGATATTGTAAATACATACTATTAAAAGTAGGTGATGATATTAAATACATAGTTAGTAAAACAATACTTTCGCAAAAAAATAACATAAATTTATACAGAGGCTGTACCCACGGCTGTATTTATTGTGATTCAAGGAGTGAAGTATATAGAAAAACATATGATTTTGAAGATATTGAAATTAAAATTGATGCCCCTTTAATTTTGGAAAAAGAGCTTATGAAAAAGAAAAAGCGCTTTATGATAACTACTGGCGCTATGACTGACCCTTACATACCTTTAGAAAAAGAAATCGAACATACTAAAAAATGCCTTGAGTTAATTTTAAAACATGATTTTGGTGTAAGCATTTTAACAAAATCTGATTTAATCTTAAGGGATATTGACTTATTAAAAAAAATAAACGAAAACACAAAATGTGTAGTACAGATGACTCTTACTACTTTTGATGAAGATTTATGTAAAATTTTAGAGCCTAATGTAGCTACTACAAAAAGACGGTTTGAAGTATTAAAAGAGCTTAAAAAACATAATATTCCAACAATAGTCTGGCTTACTCCTATCCTACCTTTAATAAATGATACAAAGGAAAATATTTTAGGTATTTTGAATTATTGTAAGGAAGCCGGAGTTTTGGGTGTTTTAACTTTTGGAGTAGGGATGACCTTAAGGTATGGTAATAGAGAATACTATTATCAAAAATTAGATGAGCATTTTCCTAATCTAAAAAAAGAATATATGAAAACTTACGGTAATTCTTATGGAATAAAAAGCAAACATAATCAAGAATTAACAAAACTTATAAAAACTTTTTGTAAAGAAAATAATATGATGTATCAAACTAAAGAGATTTTTGATTACATCCATGAATTCAATGAAAAAGATAATCAATTATCTTTTTATTAAAAAAATACATAGCGAAAAGCTATGTATTTTTTTTAATTATTGTTTTAAAAACTCACCTATTTTTTTATCAGCTGTTTTTATATGTGTAATTAGTTTAGATAAAGAAATATTAACTTCTGCTAAAATGGGAATTGTCGCCCCTTCTTTTTTTAGCTTTTGAGCTAAAATATTAAATTGTTTTTTAAAATTTTCATGATAATCTTTATGCTCTTTATAATAAGGATAATTTGCTTTTATTTGCAAATCTTCCTCATCTTTAAAATGCTTATCAATGTACTGTAATAAAAAATCTACTGTTTTTTCTAAGCTCGCTCTACCCTCGCCTTTTGCACAAGCTAAAAGCATACTATTTATAATATCAATTAATTCTCTATGTTGCTCATCAATTAGCTCATTACCTGTTAATAAATCGCTTGTTAATTTGTAATTCATACCCTCACTCTTTCTATAAACAATTTTACTTTGAGTATATTATATCACAATATTTAAAAAATACAATTCTATTTTTCCTTTTAATAAAAAGGTAAAATATTGCATATTCCATAAAAAAGATAATGAAATATCATTTATTTGCACAAATGCAATCATTTGAATTTCGTATATATTATGCTATAATTATAGTATCTTATATATAGTTAGTAGAGGTGATTATATGGAAAAAGATAAGAGCTTGCTTTTTACTTTGTTTGAAAAATTCACAAAAGACAAACAAGAAAAAGAGGACTTAGAAGAAAAAGAAAACTTAACGCAAGACACTGATGAGCAAAAAAATCAAATAGTAAAAGAAGTCCCCGCTGTAGTTGTCGAAGAAATTGACAACGCTCATCCTGTTTATACAAATGTAATATCTGAAATTTGTGTTTTATTTGGTTATGATGCAAAATATAATACAAATATCCCCTCACAAGAGCGCTTTGCTTTAGATAAGACCTTAAAGCCTTTAGTTGAGAAGTTTTTAGCGAAAAGTCAAGAGGAAGCACCAGTTGATGCCTTCGCTTATGCTTATGGGGCAAAAGATGGCTTATCAGGATATATATTTACTTTACCTGCTTTAAAAGGCGGGACTGAATTAAATATGGAAATCATTAATAAGGCTTTAGAAAAGGCAAAAATTTCTTTTGGTATTGATGAGGATTTATTAACTAAAATAATAGAAAAAGAGCAGTATTGCTTTTTTATTCAAATAGCTAAAGGAAAAAGACCAATCCCAGGCCAAGATGGCAAAATATTTGAGTTCATTAAAATAAATAAAGAATCAAGCTACATCGAAGATGAGCATGGAAGAATAGATTTTAAAAAATTAAATTTAGAAAATAATATAACTAAAGATGTACCTATTGCAAGAATCATTTATGCAACCTTAGGAGTTGAGGGTACTGATATTTATTCAAATAAACTAAAAGCTAAAGACGGCAAAAACGCACCACCTGCTGTCGGCAAAGGTACTTATTTATCTAATGATAAGAATGTAATTTTAGCTGAAATAGACGGCAGACTGTCTTATTTTAACAATAAGTATGTTGTAGAAAATGTATTTAAACTTTCAGGCAATGTTGATAATTCTACTGGCAATATCGACTTTGTTGGTGATGTTGTTATTATGGGAGATATTAAAGCAGGCTTTGAAGTTAGGGCTAATGGTAGTGTTTATGTAAAGGGCACTGCTGAGGATTGTATCATAATAGCCGGTAATGAAATCGTAGTAGAAGAAGGTATAAATGCTGACTCAAGCGGTAAATTAGAAGCTGGCGGTAACATCACTTGCAAATTTATTGAAAACTGCACAGTAATTTGTGGGGGTAGGATAAAAACAAACGCTTTAATTAACAGCACTGTTTTTAGTGATGACAGTGTAGAAGTGACCGGTGGAAAAGGCACGATTTTAAACAGTAGAATAACAGCTTTTAACTCTGTTATTGCAAATGTAATAGGCAATGAGAGTGGTAGAGTATCAAAAATAGTTTTAGGCAAGTCTCATAAAGTGAGCGAAGAATTCGCCTTTTTAAAAGAGAGTATAGCGCAATCAACTCAAACTATTGATAAATTATCAAAAAACATTAAATTCTTAGAAACACAAAATGAATTGCCTACTGAAAAGCAAACACTACTAAATCAATTAAAAGAACAGCTATTATTATATACTTCTTATTTAGAAGAAAGTAATGAAAGAAAACTTGAATTAGAAAGCGAAACAAGAGATTATTCAAGGTGTAAAGTAGTTGCAAACATTGTTCACCCTTCTTGTAGAATTGATATAAATAATTATACTTATAGAGTAGACCAAATTATGCAAAAAGTTTCTTTTAGACTACTCGATGATGCTATTAATGTATCCTTTGTATCATAAAATAAAAATAACCCTTTTAAAGGGTTATTTTTTTATCTATAATTAAAAAACTTTATCAAAGGCAATTTTTTCGCTATTATCAAACCAAATAGTACCACGATAAGTAAAGCCGTTTTTCTTTAATACATGTTGCATTTTTAAATTATCGCCATCAGTATCTACCCTAAAATAATTAATTCCTTTTTCTTTGCTCATTTCTTGCACTAAACAAAATACTTTATCTGATAATTTTTTACCCCTTGCTTTATCGCTAAAAGCCATTCTGTGAACTACTACATACTTATCGTCTTTTGCCCATTCGCCTTTTAAATCTTCATACGCCTTCTCACCATTATAATCAATACAAAGATAACCTAAAACTTCCTCATCATCAACAATAAAGTATCCTATTTTTTCTAAGGCATCATTTTTAATTCGCTCATAATCCGGATAGCCTGTTTGCCATTGATTTATCCCTTGCTCTTTTAAATGTTTTTTTGCGCTATCAATAATTTGCATAGCTTGTGTAACATCTTCTAAAGTGATATTAATAAGTTTCATAAAAGCCTCCTATATAATGTAAATTATTATTTATATTCATAATATCACTATTTATATCAATTTGTAAATGCAATTTTAAATATCGTATTCTTTGCTTTGAAATTTTTACTTTTTCATCTATAAAAACAAGCGACAAAATGCACAAAAATTATACAGGATTTAGGCGTAACTTCTTGCGAAAAATTAAATATACAAAAAAGGTGTACTTTTTCACAAAGTAAACACATTTGGTATCTATTATGAGTGTAGATATTATTACATAATATCTTAAAGGATTATAAATACGGAAGGAAAAAAAATGTTAGAATTAAAAAACATAAGCTATAAAGTTGAAGATAAAACCATCCTTGATAATGTAAATTTAACGATAGAAAGTGGTAATTTCGTTGTTATTACAGGGCCTAATGGTGGTGGTAAATCAACACTTGCTAAAATTATAGCTGGTATTGAAATGCCAACAGACGGTCAGATTTTTTTCAATGGCGAAGATATCACTGAATTAAGCCTTACAGATAGAGCAAAAAAAGGAGTTAGTTTTGCTTTTCAACAACCTGTAAGATTTAAAGGACTTACAGTAGGTGACTTATTAAACCTTGCTGGTAATAAAAAACTTAATATCTCACAGATGTGCAATTACTTAGTAGAAGTAGGTCTTTGTGCTAAAGATTATATAGACAGAGAACTCGATGACAGTCTTTCAGGAGGCGAATTAAAAAGAATTGAAATTGCTATGACTATGATTAGAAAAAGTCAGTTAGCTATTTTTGATGAGCCAGAAGCTGGCATCGATTTATGGAGCTTTAAAAACTTAATAAATGTATTTAATAAACTCCACGATGAAATCCAAGGGACAATTTTAATAATTTCTCACCAAGAGCGTATTTTAGATATCGCTGATAAAATTATACTTATCAAAAATGGTAAAGTAGAAAAATATGGCAAAAAACAAGAAGTCTTACCTTTACTTTTAAATTCTGCAGAAGTAGAAGAAGACTGTGAATTTTATAAAGAAGGAGCGAATTAATATGACAGACGATATGATTAAAAATCTACTTAGTGTAGTTTCAGGCGTTGAGGATATTACTCAATATGATGCTTTTAATTTGCGTATTAATGGCTCAAGTGGCGGATATAAATCTTCAGAAAATATCAAAGTAATTCCAAAAGAAATGGGAGGCGGCTTAGATATTCACATAAAAGCCGGCTCAAAAGGCGAGACTGTACATGTGCCTGCTATAATTTCAAATTCTGCAATGTTTGATTTAGTTTATAATGACTTCATCATTGAAGAAGGCGCTGATGTTACTATTGTTGCAGGCTGTGGTATACACAATGACTGTGGTGGTAAATCCCATCATAATGGTATTCATAACTTCCACCTTGCTAAAAACTCAAGAGTAGTTTATATAGAAAAACATATAGGTGAAGGCGATGGCAGAGGTGAAAATGTTATTGACACAATAACAAATGTTTTCGCTAAAGAAAACAGCTATTTAGAAATGAATACTACTCATTTAGAAGGTATTGACTCAACTGTAAGAACAACTAATGCCACTTTAGATGATAACGCAACATTCGTAGTAACTGAAAAAATAATGACTCACGATAACCAAGAAGCAAAAACTATTTTCACCGTTGAGTTAAATGGTAAAGACAGTAGCTCAAAATTAATTTCAAGAGCTGTTGCTAAAGATAATTCAAAACAAGTATTTACTTCAAAAATTACAGGTAACAACGCTTGCTATGGTCATTCTGAATGTGATGCCATCATTATGGGCAAAGGTACTGCTATTGCAGAGCCTGTTGTTATAGCAAATGATACAGACGCAACATTAATTCATGAAGCTACAATAGGAAAAATCGCAGGTGAGCAATTGACAAAGCTTATGTCTTTAGGCTTAACTGAAGAAGAAGCTGAAGGCGAAATCATCAAAGGTTTCTTAAAATAATAATTAAAAAGACACTATCAATAATGATAGTGTCTTTTTTTATTTATTATTCTAAATAAAATCCGCCTATGGTTTGTGTTTCATCACTAATTACAATACTTCCTATATCAAAGTCGAATATAGTATAAACTACTTCGCCTTGATTATCATACATACTATAATGCATACCATCTACTAAGTGAGAAATAACCCCTGAATTAATTTCTGTATATTCATCGCCAATTAATTCATATTGAGTCCAGTTACCATTTTCATCTATACTAAAGCTATAAATATTTTCTTCATCATCAGGATACCACTCACCCATAAATCTATCTGAATTTATAGGCTCATAAGGTGTGTAAAGTGGTAATAACTCTGGAGTAAATTCTCCCTCAAAGCCACTTACTAATATTACTCCCTCACCATTAACGGATACCTGTCTTTCTTCATCGTTATACAAAATTTGCACAACGCCTAAATCTTCAATATAGCTATATGTGCCATAATGTTTTTCACTCGCTGTTGAAACAACTACACCATCTACATAATCAAAAATTATGCTAACGCCTTGTTCTATATTATTCCAAGTGTAACTATCTCTTAAAACAGAAAGCATATCTTCAGCGTCTTGTGATAATGCTTCTGGTTGTTCTTGTTCTTGTTCGTCCTCTTGTGCATTTGTATAGTAAGGGCTATCTACTTTATAAAAAAATCCTGTAAAGTCAGTGAAGATAATATCGCCATAATTATCATCTACATAGGCATAGTATTCACCATCACTAAACATAAAGTTTATATCAAGATAATCTTCATTAAAAACATACTGGCCGCTAACTACTTCATCTTGAAGGTATAAAGTATACTCACCATTTTCAAAAATTTCTAAACTTATTGCCTCATTATCATTATCATAAGCTCCAATTATATCAACGCTTACTTCTTGTATTTCTTCATACTCAGTCATATCCTCAGCTTCGCCCGCATCAGCTGGGAAAAACTTTGGCTCATCAACTAAGACAAATTCGCCATCGTACATTGATAAATTAATACTTTCAGAAGAATTAAAAGTTATAATAACATCTTCTCCCATATAATGAAAAGTTGGAATATTATCATTTTCAGAGTCTTCATAATAATACCCATATTCTTGTGTGGATGTAGTAGTTAATATGTATTCACTTGATAATGAAAATATTATGCTAACTTCTGCTTCTTCATTATCCCAAGCACCAGCTAAAGATACAGCTATACTATCACTTTTAGGCCCTGAGTCACAGGCTGTTAGCATAACACTAATTAATAAAAAAGGCAAAAATAAGCGCTTTAATTTTGGTTTTATTTGCTTCATAAAAAATCCTCCTTGAATTAACGATAAATAAATTATACTTTTTCTATTTAGATATTGCTTGCCAAAGTCTTATAAGTAAAGCTTTATTTATAATATGTAACCAGGTTTATCGTCTGCATTAAAGCTTTTTATAAACGAAAGATTATTATAAGATTTTAGCTTCGTTGTTTTATATATATAAGTTTATCACTAATACCCATTTTTTTCAAGTAAAAAGTACTCAAAGACTTTGAGTACTTTTTTTATTTTATTTAATTAAGCTCATTTGCTAAAATCTCATATTCTTTTTTAAGATTTTCATTATTGTATTCGCAGTCTTCTTTTTCATAAAACTTTTGAATATTATCTATTATTTCACTTGCAGTAAAGCAAACTTTTATATAATCAAGATGTTTTATCCATTCATATACTCCTGATACTTTTTTGCTTGTATTATCAATTGCTAAACAAGGAGTTTTTGTAATTGCTGCAAAAATCATCCCATGCAATCTATCTGTTATTACAAGTTTTGATTTAGCGCAGTCTTCTAATTTTTCATTTAAGAGTTTTTGCCTTGAGTTTTTAAAAATAGGAAAATCTAAAACTGTATCTGTGTTTTTTACTTGAATATTTTTTTCTTTAAGAGCGTTTATAATATTTTCTTTATCTTCTATTGATAATATACCTTCTATATCACTTCTAAAAACTGCTAAAGCGCCTTGCCTTTTAAAAGATAGGTTTATATCCTCTAAATATAAGACAATGTCAGGAGCGAATAAAGTTTTTACTCCTACAAAATTTTCTTTGAAAAAATTAAACGATTTTTCGTCCCTTAAAAAAACTGTTAATTTTTTTGCTTTTTGATAAATGCTAATATCCTCTTTTAAAATTTTATCATTTGAATAAAAGCAAGTGTTTGGAAATACAACGATTTTATTATCTTCAAAATCTTTAATTATTCTTCTCATCCTATCGTTCTCAGTTGGCCAGAGTGTGCCTATATTGCCTCCGCCATCAATAACAATAATATCAGATTTCTTAATATACTTTTTAATTAGCTTTGGGTTATACTTATATTCATCGCTACTTATTTCAATTAATTCTTTATCCTTATGGTAGTCTAAAATCAATTTTCTTTGCGCTTGTACTATCGCATGATCGCCTAAATTGCCATGACAAGGCGTACCTATTAAATAAATTCTTTGAATAGGCTTTTTTTCTAAATTATTTTTAAATTGCTTTGATAGGTTTATCCTATCTTTTATCCTTAAAAAGACTGCTCTGTATATTCTTGTTAAAACAGCGTTTTTATATAGTTTATTCATATCGTTAATACTGAATTATATATCAGTTTCCTTTTCATAGTTTAGGATTTTCGCTTTTATTTCGTTAAAATTATAACATTGCATTTAAGAATATACAATAACTTTTTTTTAAAAAAATGTGAATTTATTTTATTTTTGTTTAATTCATAAGTATTATACAACCACTTAATTTTTTATTAAAATCTACTTTGTGTTCATTAAATTATTTTTATTGTTGCATTTATATATTTTTCGTTATAATTTATTAATAATTAACTGCATATTTTTTCAAGGTTTTCTCACTAAAAGAGAATATAATAAAATAAAAGCTACTAATACATATCTATTAGGAGGACAGGTTATGATAGATAAAAAAACATTGGCAAAAATTTTGATTGTTGTAGCAGTTTTTGCTATACCATTAGCGATAGAAAAATATAAAGAGGTGAAAGAAATGCCATTAAATACAATTAATACAACCAACGATATAGACGAATTAATTAAAGAAAAAAACTTAAGCACGATTTATCTTGCAGGCGGCTGTTTTTGGGGCGTTGAGGAATATATGTCAAGGATAGAAGGCGTTTATGATTCTATTTCAGGCTATGCTAACGGCAATACAGAAAATCCAAGTTATGAAGATGTTATTTATAGAGATACAGGACATGCTGAAACTGTTAAAGTAGTATATGACTCAAAAATCGTTTCTTTAGAGGAGCTATTAATAAAATTTTTTAAAGTAGTTGACCCTACAAGTTTAAACAAACAAGGAAACGATGTTGGCAGCCAGTACCGCTCTGGAGTTTATTATACCAGCGAAGATGATAAATTAGTTATTGATAAAGTAATAGAAGGCTTACAGTTAGAGTATGAAGAAAAAATAGTCGTTCAAATTCTTCCACTTAGTAATTTTTATTTAGCCGAAGAATACCATCAAGACTACCTTAAGAAAAACCCTAACGGCTACTGCCATATAAATCTTGATGAAGCCACTGATGAAATTATAATAAATCCTGATGACTATTCCATTCCTACTGATGAGGAAATAAGAAAGTTTTTATCTTCTATTCAATACGAAGTGACGCAAAATGCAGCTACTGAAAGAGCATTCACAAGTGAATTAAATGATAATAAAGAAGCCGGTATTTATGTTGACATAGTCACAGGTGAGCCATTATTTTTATCAAACGATAAATTTGATTCTGGCTGCGGTTGGCCAAGTTTTACAAGGCCTATTGTAGATGAAGTTATAGTAGAAGAAGGTGATGATAGCTTTTTTATGCAAAGAGTCGAGGTTAAAAGTAGAGTTGGCGATTCACATTTAGGTCATGTTTTTGAAGACGGGCCTGTTGAAGATGGTGGTTTAAGATATTGTATAAATGGCGCTGCTTTAAAGTTTATCTCTTATGAGGATATGCCAAAAGAGGGCTATGGGCATTTACAACATTTAGTAAAAATTGATATTGGTTAGTATATTTTAGCATTATATAAATAAAAAGCTGTCAAACAGACAGCTTTTTATTTAGTTCTTATTCAATTTTAAAAAGGCATGTTGCCATTTATCTGTTTTATATCTAAGCCATAGAAGGCCTGCTTGAGTCATCCAAGAAAAGCAGCCCCCTATCCATATGCCAGTAATGCCTATTGGGAATACATATATCAATAACACACTCACTACTATTTTCATAATAGTGCCACTAATAGAAGTTACAGCTGTTATCTTAACATCACCACTACCCTTTAATAAGCCTTCAATAGGGAATAAAACTGCCATACCAACCATACTTAGCATCATAAATCTTAAGTAAGAAATACCTATATTTATTGTGTTTTCATTAGCATCGCTTACGAAAATGCCAATTAATACTTCTGGCATTAAAAATACTAAAACACCCACTATAACAGCGACAATGCTACAGAATTTTAAAGAAAATCTAAAGCCTTCTTTTACTCTTTCAGGCTTTCCTGCTCCCATATTTTGAGCTGAAAATGCTGTCATCGCTATACTTATATTTATCATTGGCATCATTGCAAAGTTTTCAATTTTATTAACTATTGCAAAAGCACCCGAAGCGTCAGGCCCAAAAATATTTACAAGGGCTTGAGAGATGAAAATAGTAACACCGATAGTTACAGAGCTTAACATACTCGGTATAGCTACTTCAACGAGTTCTTTTGTTACTGTCTTAGAATAGTTATCTTCAAATTCTGCGCTTTCTTCATAAGGTTTAAATACTTTCATTCTTGAAGTGAGCATAATTAGCTGTAGTATAAAAGAAACACCCTGCGCAATAGCAGTAGCTACTGCCACACCAAAAACACCCAATTGAAGTATTGCTACAAAATAAATATCTAAAACAATATTTATTATACAAGCCACACCTAAAAATATAAGTGGTGTTTTACTATCGCCTAAAGCTCTAAATATACCTGCCATAATGTTATAACAAAAAGCGAATACAAGACCTACACTATAAACTTTTAGATAAATTAAAGCGTTGTCGTATATAGCATCAGAGGCTTGAATTAAATTTAAAAGAAAAGGAGATGCTACATATAAAACAACCCCACAAACTATACCTAAATAAATAGTATATTTTAAAGAAATCCTTATTATTCTATTTATCTTATGATACTCATTAGCACCAAAAGATTTGCCTACTATTACAGCTGAAGCATTAGCAAGACCTGAGGCTACCGCTACAAGCATAAAGGTTATTGGAAAAGTAGTGCCTACTGCACCTAAGGCGTGAGTTCCCTCATAATTACCTACTATAACAGAGTCAATAGTAGAGTAAAGTTGCTGCAATACCATACCCATTAATATTGGAATAGCAAAGTTTAATAAGGCCTTTGCCGGATTGCCTTGCGTTAAATTTATGTTTTTGCTCATTATATCCTCTTTCCTAAAAAAAATATGCTGTATACCCAAAGTATACAACATATTGTCTGATACAGTTTTAAAACCTTAACTATAGTATCATAAAACAATTTTAATGTCAAGGTTATACCTATAGTCTTTTAAAACATAATAAACACTATAAGCTAAATAAAAAAGCTCCTTGAAAATATAGCTACATTAAGGTAATATAGTAATTTTTTTGTTATATTATTTTTATACTATCATTATTGACAATAAAATTTAATGTGATATACTGTAATCATATTAATTTGTTAAAGGAGTGTTTTTTTGTTAAA
Organism: uncultured Oscillospiraceae bacterium; assembly: GCA_964369975.1. Taxonomy (GTDB): domain Bacteria; phylum Bacillota; class Clostridia; order Oscillospirales; family Ruminococcaceae; genus RGIG3102. Next base: position 4,394 of record CAYJFZ010000009.1, on the reverse strand, counting down.
TGTAGCGTAATTTGATTTTTTTGTTAAAATCAAAGTATTCAAAATTTGTTTTAAAAATATAAGCGGACTTACTCCGTTTATTACTCATACATTTTTTTGGGCTACATCTAATATAATAACACTTATAAATATAAAGTGCTTTTGTTTGCAAAGGCTATTCTTTAGTGTATAGGTGTGCTATACACTTTTTTGTTGTCCTAAATCATTATTTAATTAAGAAGGATAAACTCATGCTAAACACATATAAAACATTAGAATTTAATACTATTTTAGAAAACTTAAGCGAATTCGCCTTATCTGAAAACGCAAAAGATAGAATACTAAACCTTAAGCCATTTCTAAACGAAAAAGAATGCAAAAAACATTTAAGGGATACATCAGAAGCTAAAAAAATCATAGATTATATTGGTAGCCCACCGCTTGCTTCTATGATAGAGCTTGATAAAATTATTACTCTTGTAGAAAAAGGAGCTATGCTTAGCAGTAGTGAATTATCTTCTGTAGCAAGATTTATTCACTCAACTAAAAGAATGACAAATTTTCTAAAAAAAGCAGAGATCCTTGAAGTTAGCCTTGCTTATTATGGTATGTCTTTTATTGATTTAGAAGACCTTGAAAAACTAATAGATTCTTCAATAGTTAATGACAAGGTTGACAGCTCTGCTTCAAGTACTCTTAAAGATATTAGAAGAAAAATAGATAATACACAGTCTTCTATAAAAGTAAAATTAGATGCAGTATTAAAAAGTAAAAAGGCTTTTTTATCTGATAGTAATATAGTAGTTCGCAATGGAAAATATGCCCTTCCTGTAAAAAAAGAATACCGAAATCAAGTTGTGGGCAGTGTAGTCGATATATCAAATACAGGCGGGACTGTTTTTATTGAGCCCTCCAGTATTGGCAAAATCCAAAGCGAAATCGAATACTTATTAATAGAAGAAGATAATGAAGTTCGCAAAATATTATACACTTTATCTGCCTTTGTGGATGAAAATATCTCCTCATTAAAAACAAATATCAGCTATATGCAAACACTTGATTTTATTTTTGCAAAAGCTAAATACTCTTTAAAACTTTCTGCAAACGAAGTGCCTATTAACACAGATAGAATAATCAAGATTATAAAAGGCAGGCATCCTTTAATAAATAAAGATGAATGCATACCTTTAGACTTTGTTTTAGGTAAAGATTATAGCGGAATAGTCGTAACAGGACCAAACACAGGCGGTAAAACTGTTTGTTTAAAAACAGTAGGCCTTTTATCTTTAATGGCTCAATGTGGCCTTCACGTACCTGCGCAACAAGGAAGCACACTTACTATGAATGCAAACATCCTATGCGATATAGGAGATGGACAAAGTATATCAGAAAATTTATCTACCTTCTCAGCTCATATCACTAATATTGTCGCTATATTAAAAGAAGCTTCACACGAAAGTCTAATCTTATTAGATGAGCTGGGCTCTGGCACAGACCCTGCTGAGGGTATGGGCATAGCTGTTGCTATATTAGAAGAACTTAAAAAGATAGGCTGTTTATTTTTAGCGACAACTCATTATCCTGAAATAAAAGACTATGCAAAAAATACTAAGGGCTTAATCAACGCAAGGATGGAGTTTGATAAAGAAAACTTAAAGCCCCTTTATAAGCTTGTAATTGGTCAAGCTGGCGAAAGTTGCGCTTTATCGATAGCTGAAAGATTAGGTCTTCCAAAGCATCTACTTCATAGAGCTCGTAAAGAGGCTTATTTTGATAAAAAAGAAGTACAAACACAGAGATTTCAAAATCAAGAAACAGACAACATGCAGTATCAAAAAAAGCAAAGTAAGATAGTACGAGATATTCCTACAAAAGTAAATGCGATTAAAAATTTATATAATATCGGTGATAGCGTTAGTGTGTTAAGTGATAACAGCGTTGGTATAGTTTATAAACCTGCTGATGAAATGGGCGATTTAGTTATCCAAGTTAAAAAGCAAAAGTTAAAAATTAATCACAGTAAAATAAAGCTCTTAGTAAGCGCAAGCGAGCTTTATCCAGAAAACTATGATTTTTCAATTGTTTTTGATACTGCCGATAACCGAAGAGCCCGCCACAAAATGACAAAGGGACATAACCCCGATTTGATTATCACCTATGATGAATTTACGAAATAAGGCTGATTCTCTTACTAAATATGTAGGACTTAATATTGTAACTTAAAGTCACTTATTTTGAAAATGAAATTTTTTTATATGCACTTAAAATAGAGCTTTTTCTTAATGCTCTATTTTTTTATAGACTTCTTATATACTTGCCTTAGCCTTGAAATATAGTTATTACTATGTTACAATTAATAGAATTGCTTTATATGCTTTAGATCAGGAGTTTTATATAAAATGAAAAAAATATTATCAATAAATATTAATATCAAATGGTACGAAGTATTAGCTATAATTATTTTTATACTCGTATTTTTCTCTATGCCCCTTCTTTTCACACAAGACTCAACAATTTATCTTAATAACGCAGAATTTTTTGCCAAAGATTCTAATTATTATTCATCAGTTAGAGGGCCTATAGTTCCATTTATTATAATGATATTTGGCAAGCTATTTAGTTATACTATTTACGGGCTAACTCTGGGTATGTTTTTATTGTATGCCACTTTTGTAATTTCAATTATGTCAATATTATACCTTTTAGATATTCATAAATTAATAGGAAGAGCTTTGACTTTATTAATACCAACAATAGTATTATTTTTAAATGTTGTAATTCTATCGTACTCTCATACAATTTTAACAGAATTTTTTATAATCACATTTGCTTCATTATATATTGCGATAATGCTGCTATTTTATAAATATAAACCTTTAGAGCGTAAAAAAATAATAATTAAAGAAGTAGCATTATTCTTATTTTCAGTAATATCGTTATTAATTGCTTACGCAATTAAGCAGATGTTTTTCCCAATAATTTTACTAATTTATTTTTCTTATAAAATCATGGATTTAAAGGACAAGCTTAATATTAAAGTAATTTCAAAAGAAATAGCGCTTATATTTTTAATGCTTGTTTCACTGCTTACATATATAGGTATTTATAGTGAAATCACAGAAGGCGAAAATATTGAGGGAGATTCTGTAAACTCTTTTGCAAGTAGTTTTTTAATTGATGGATTAAGATATTTTGTACCTCAGGATGAGTTTGTTTACGGTGAAGAAATGAAAATCATTGTCAATGATAATAATTTATCCGAAATTGATTCTTTTACTTATACTTTTAATCCTGGCATATTAGATAGCGTAAAGTATGTAGCGACTTGTTTTTATAATTCACCTTTTAGAGTAATAGAAAGTTATAAAGCAAATTATGGCATCGTTTCAGGGGTAGTTCATTGTGGGGTTGAGGGAGTAAGTAGAAAATATACATATGCAAGCCAGACTCTACATTTTGATTATTTATATGAATCCGGTGCTTGGATAAAATATTTTAAAAGTCTATCATTAGACAGCTACTCCTATCCAGATGATGCTGGAACACAGTTAAGCAAAGAGAGATTTGCAAACCAATCAGTTAGCACAGGCTTAGTTTCAAATTTATTATTTAATACAAAATATTCTAATTTATCTATTTTCTTTCATAGTACAGCTGCTTATTTCTCATTTTTGATATTTTTGATTTCCATTTCACTACTATTGCTAAGTAAAAAATATGCATTTATAAATAAAACATGGTGCACATTAAACATCCTTTTATCTTTAAATATATTCCCATATATCCTATTTTTAGCCATCACGGCTCAAAATATTGAAAGATACGGAATCCCTTCAATAGTATTTACAGGCCTTGTCTGGATAATAAATATCGCTTATACTATAGGTGCAATTAAAAATAAAGCTACTTTTTAAAACGAACAAGAAAAAGCGCTTATTACCACTTAAGTCAACACAGGGCTAATATAGATTTTGATAATAAAAACAATAAAAAACTTAAATATTTAAATAAAAAAGTATTTTTAAATAAATACTTTAAACCATTGGTGTTATCTGTTTTACTTATAAAAAAACAGGCTGAAACTTCAATTACAAATTTAATAGCTTATCAATAATATATTTAATATTTTAAAAAGTAAAAAGATGAGTTTATAGTTTTCTATACCATACACTTAGCTACTAAAAAGAACAAAACTTAGCTATGTAAAAAAAACTTTATGTATAATGCGATGTATGGCAAACTTTAGTATATGTAGACTTTTTGTTTATTTTTAAAGTAATTTGTAATGTATTATATAAAACCAATAAAAACAGGGCTATAAAGCCCTGTTTTCTGTATTTTTATCTAATTTTAAAGCCTGTGAGTATTACTCCCACTCTTGACTTTAAGCTGTAAAATGGGTATATTTTGCTCTA
>CAYJFZ010000008.1:0-66280 GCA_964369975.1 uncultured Oscillospiraceae bacterium | reverse complement strand
CCTTTTAGGTGTTTTATCATTAGGTATAGTAGGCGGTACTACAATTAGAGTAATCGCTGATGGTCAAGATGAAGAAGCAGCGGTTGAAGCGCTTATTAAATTAGTAAATTCAGGATTTAGCAATTAATTTAAAAAATTGGAGCACCGCCTAAGTTTGGCGGTGCTTTTTTAGATTATATAAGGATTATATTAATGACCAAAGAAGAGTTATACAATAAAGCAAAGAGCCTACCTTTACTGCCGGGTATATATATAATTAAAGATAAAACTTCTCAAATTATATATATCGGCAAGGCAAAAAGGCTGAAAACAAGGGTAAGTCAATACTTTAAAAAAGGGGCAGTCCATGCAGCGAAAGTGCAAAAAATGGTGGACAACTCCTTTGATTTTGATGTTATAGTAACAAATACAGAGTTTGAAGCCCTAACTTTAGAGTGTAGCCAAATAAAACAGCATTCTCCAAAGTATAATATCTTATTAAAAGATGATAAAGGCTATAATTTCATCAAGATTTCAAAAGAAGAATATCCAAGGATTACAGCAGAATTTCAAGCCCTTGATGACTCAAAATACTTAGGGCCTTATATGTCAAGCTTTGCAGTTAGAGAAATGGTCTCAACAGCACAGCAAATATTTAAGTTACCTACTTGTACAAGGGTTTTTCCACGCGATTTTAAAAAGGAAAGACCTTGTTTGAATTTTTATATTGAAAAATGTATGGGAGTATGTACAGGTAAAATTAAAAAAGCAGATTATAATGAAATCATAGACAGTGCAACGAAGTTTTTAAAGCAAGATAGCGAAAAAATAGTAAAAATTTTAACTGAAAATATGCAAAATGCTTCTGAAAACTTAAATTTTGAAAAAGCCGCTTTAATTAGAGACCAAATTACTGCTATTGAAAAATTAAAAGCCGGACAAAATGTTGTCAGCGAGGCTTTACAAAATCACGATTTTATCTCTGTTTGCGGTAGTGCGAATAACTCAGCGGTGAGTGTTTTAAGATATAGGAGAGGTAGATTAGTAGATAAGAAAGAGCATATTTTCTTAGGTGAAGAAAACTTAAATGATGTAAGAGATGAGTTTTTAATTCAATTTTATGCAATGGAAATGCCGGCAAAGGTTGTATTCTTAGATGAGATGCCACAAGATGAAGAAATAATCAATTATATTCAAAAAAAAGCAGGGTATAAAGTATCAGTATCAAAGCCAATGAAAGGCGAAAATACCAAAATTATAAAAATGGCTTATACGAATGCAGTAGAAACCTTAGCAAGGCAGACTGGTAGAGTTGATAAAAGTCAAAAACTATTAGATGAATTTGCAAATCTGTTAGGCTTAAAAACACCGCCTAAAACAATTGAAAGCTATGATATTTCTAACTGGGGTGATGATTCTTCTGTCGGTGGTATGATAGTTTTAGAACACGGTAAACCTAAAAAAAGTGGGTATAGAAAATTTAAAATTAAAACAGTAGAAGGTACTGATGATTATAAGTCTATGCAAGAAGTATTAACAAGGCGGATTATGCAGTATACAAATGGCGCTCAAGGCCAATTTGGTATAAAGCCTGACCTAATCCTCTTAGATGGTGGTAAAGGGCATTTATCAGCTGTATTAAAGGTTGTAGACGGTACTGATTTTTCGGATGTTCCTATCTTTGGTATGGTTAAGGATAAAAAGCATAGAACAAAGGCTATAGTATCAAAAGATGGCGAGATAGCAATAGCTATGCACAAGGGGATTTTTAAGTTTGTTACTCAAATACAAGATGAAGTGCATAGATTTTCAATAGAGTATCAAAGGAAAACTCAAAAAACGAAGTCTTATGCTGTAACCCTTACAAAAATAAGTGGTATAGGTGAAAATAAAGCAAGGCTGTTAATGGATGAATTTTCTTCTTTAGCGAATATAAAACAGCAAGAAATTCAAAGCTTAGAAAAAGTAAAAGGCATATCAAAAACAGATGCAAAAAATATATATGCGTATTTTAATGAATAAAGGAAAGTTATTATGAAAGTTATAAGTGGAACAGCTAAAGGTAAAGTTTTAAAAACTTTAGAAGGTCTTACTACTCGCCCTACAATAGCAAGGGTAAAAGAAGGGATTTTTTCATCTATTCAGTTTTTAGTTCCAGGGGCAAGAGTGCTTGATTTATATGCAGGTAGTGGACAAATGGGCATAGAAGCCTTATCAAGGAATGCTACTTTTGCAGCCTTTGTTGATGAAAGTAAAGAGGCAATCGATGTAATTAAAGATAACATTGCACATTGTGATGTAGAAGAAAAAAGCAAGGTGTATAACCTTAGTGCAGATGAATTTTTAAGAGTTAATAAACAAAAATTCGATATAATTTTTTTAGATCCACCTTATAGTGAGTCAAAATTAGATGAAATTTTACCGAAAATATTTAATTTACTTAACGAAGGTGGTATAATAATAGCAGAAAGCGAAAGCACTTGGTCGCTAAAAGAAGAAATAAAGGGTTTAGAATTAAATAAAGAATACAAATATTCAAAAGTAAAAGTAACAAAGTTTGTTAAGGAGTAATTATGAAGATAGCTATATATCCGGGCAGTTTTGACCCTGTAACTAAGGGTCATATTGATGTAATACAAAGAGCGAGTAAAATATTTGATAAAGTTATTGTGGTAGTTATGGTAAACCCTGCAAAAAAACCTATCTTTACAACACAAGAAAGGGTAGACTTTATCAAAAGAGTGACAAAAGATATAAAAAATGTTGAGGTTGATAGCTTTGTTGGCTTAGTTGTAGACTATGCAAAAATGAAAAAAGCACAAACTTTAATTAAAGGCTTAAGGGCTGTTACTGACTTTGAATATGAATTCCAACAAGCACTAACTAATAAAAAACTAAATGAAGATATAGAAACTTTATTTTTAGTAACTAATCAAGAATATATGTATTTATCTTCTACTGTAGTAAGGCAAATAGCAATTTTTGGTGGCGATATAACACAGTTTGTACCAGCTGAAATAAAAGATGAGTTAGTAGCAAGATTTAAACAGGAAAGGTGATAAAATGGCTGTTAAAATAGAAGAAATTATAGAAAATTTAGAAACATTATTTGATGAGGGGATAACAATTCCTTTAAGTAGTGGTAAAAGAATAATAGATATAGATATAGCAGGGGATTTAATGGATGATTTAAAATTAAATCTTCCTCAAGAGATTTTACAGGCAAAGGCGATAGTGCAAGATAGAACAAAAATACTAAAAGATGCACAAAATGAAGCAGATAGAATAATTAAAGAAGCTGAAAATAGAGCAAGGGCGATTTTAGCAAAAGATGAAATAACAAGAAGGGCTAATGAATACGCCAAAGAAGTTACTTCAAATGCTAATATGAAGGCTTCTCAAGTTAAAATGCTATCCTTACAGCAAAGTGATAAAATGCTTATTGCAGTACAAGAGCAGTTGACTAAAAATTTGAATGAAGTAAAAAAAATAAGGGAAGTTATCAAAAAAAGTTAACAAAAAAATAAGAATATACATACTATAAAGTAAGACTAACAGTAGCCAAGGCTCTATCTTTAAAGGGGGTATATTCTTATGAAGGTTGTAATAGTAAAAAGTCCTAAATTTTTAAAAGGTATTTTAAAATATATTTTCAAAATCTAATAAAATCCCAAAACCAAAATAAGGTTTTGGGATTTTAAATTTTTACATTATAGTGTTGATTTTTATAAAAGAAATATGATAAAATAATTATATATATTAAGAGGGCTGAGGTGATTAAGATTTGAAAAGAAAAGGACAAGAACTGCTTACTATCATAAGTGTATTAGTCTTAGTTATATTAGCGTATAGTGTTTTTAATTTTAATGCAACAATAACAGATATTTTAGTCTCTTACAATCAAGAAAATCTTAGCAGTGAAGCAGATGAGCGACAAAGACGATATTTAGAAAAAATAAATAGCGAGATACACATATTACAAAGTGTTACTAACAACATGCTAATTTTAGGTGAAGAAAACGATAGTGGTAGAGAAGAGCGCCTTTTAGAGAGTGTTGAGAATTATTATGGATTTACTAATATTATGGTAGTGGATACAACAGGTCTTGGGATTATACATACTGGGGACTATATAAATATCGCCCATAAAGAGTATTTTCAAAATAGCTTAAATGGCAAAATCGAAATATACGGCCCTACTCCTTCAATAAGGACAGGTGAGACGATGTTGACTATTTCTTTGCCTATTTATGAGGACGATGTAGTAGCTGGTGTCTTAGCAGCCGAATATCGCCCTGAATATTTTGAGGATATAATAGCCTCAGAGTTTAGCAGTGAAAGAGGGTATACATTTGTAATTGACTCAGATGGTGCTATAATTTCAAGTGTTCAAAGAGAAGAAGAAAAAATTTATGGTAATGTTTTCTCTTATTTTGAAAAAGCTACTTCTGCACAAGGCTCAGTATTAGAGCAATTAAAAATAGACTTAGCCTCCTCAGGCTCGGGCAGTTTAACATATACAATTAACGATATTGAAAATATAGCTGAGTACAGGCCTTTATTTATTAACGACTGGTCATTATTAGTTATATTAAATACACAAACAATGCAAGCAGAAGCAAATGAAATTACAAACTTATTGTATATATTTAGCTTTGCGATAGTGCTTATATTTGGTGTTATTTTAGCTTATGTAGTATCTTCAAGGTCAAAACATATTAATGAAGTTGAAAAAATTGCTTACTATGATGAATTAACAGGGCTAACTAATATAATTAAATTCAAAATTGATATTATGCGATTACTTAAAGCGCATCCTAATAAAGAATTTGGTATTATAAAATTTGATGTAGTAAACTTTAAAAGTATCAATGCTATGTATAGTTATGAAGTAGGTAATAGCCTTATTCAAGCAGTTGGTAATGCTTTAAAATATATTGATGCAGACATTAAAGCTATGACAAGGATGGGCGTTGATGAATTTGTACTATTCGCTAATAAAGAGTTTTGTGAAGAATTAGAAGTAACAAGACATTTCTATGAAAGCATAGTAAAAGAAATGATGCCGAATTTAAAAGGACACGATATAGGCTTTAGGTATGGCAGATACTATATTAATCAAAATGATACCGAGATAAATAACATCTTGGATAAGGTTAATTTAGCCCATACAACAGCGAAAAATCAAAACACTTCTATGATAGTTGACTACTATGATGACTTACAAATGCAAGTAATTTCAAATATGGAAGTGCAAAATAAAATGTATACAGCCTTAGAAAACGATGAGTTTAAAGTATTTTTACAAGCAAAAGTGAATTTACAAACTCAAGAAATAGAAGGCGCAGAAGCCCTTGTTCGCTGGATAGAAAAAGATAATAACATTATCCCTCCATTTAGTTTTATTGATTTATTTGAGGCTAACGGCTTTATAGTAAATCTTGATATGTATATGCTTAAAAAAGTATGTGAACATATACAAATGTGGATAGAAAAAGGATATAAGGCGATACCTATATCTATAAATTTCTCAAGGCTTCACTTACTAAATCAAGACTTTGTATACGAAATATGCCAAATGACTAAAAAATACAATGTACCAAACCATTTAATTGAAATAGAATTAACTGAAACAATAATGACTGAAAATGAAGATAAAATGCGTGCAGTAGTAAAAGATTTAAGAAAAGAAGGTTTCTTAGTATCTATTGATGACTTTGGCTCTGGCTATTCTTCACTGGGCTTATTAAAAAACATTTTTGTAGATACTATTAAAATTGATAGAACCTTCTTTATATCTTACTTAGATAAGAAAAAGGCGAATATAGTAATTGAAAATGTTATAAGTATGATTCATTCTTTAGGTATGAAAACTGTAGCAGAAGGTATAGAAACACAAGAACAAATCGATTTCTTAAAAGAAACTGGCTGTGAATTAGCTCAAGGCTATTTTTATTCAAGACCGACTATAATACAAGATTTTGAACAAGAAAATATTTTTAATAAAGATTAATAAAACAAAAAGAAAATACCCACTAAAAGTGGGTATTTTCTTTTTATGCGATTGAAACTCTCATCTCTAAGAGCGAAAAAGCAATTATTGTAATAATTGTAGAACGCCTTGAGGGATTTGGTTTGCTTGTGCAAGCATAGCTTGTGATGTTTGAACAAGAATGTTGTTCTTTGTGTAAGCCATCATTTCTTGAGCCATGTCAACGTCACGGATACGGCTTTCAGCAGCTGTCATGTTTTCTGTTGTTGCACCTAAGTTATTGATTGTGTAATCAAGTCTGTTTTGTAGTGCACCAAGAGAAGCTCTTTGTGAAGAAACAGTGTTGATAGCTGTTTTGATTGTGTCGATAGCAGCGTTAGCTGAAGCAACATCACCGATACCACCTGAAGCTACGCCATCAGAATAGTTTCTGTCTGATAGTAAACCATCTAAGCCTAATGAAGCTGTTGTCATTGAGCCAACTGTTACTGAAATAGTTTGAATAGCTGTATCACCAACTTGTAATGTTAATGCTTCACCGCCACCTTCAGCTTTAGCTGTAACACCAGCTGTTGTAACACCAGTACCGCTAGCCAGTCCTATTCCAGCTGTAGAACTCATGCCAATGCTTGTAACTAAAGCAGCTGTGCCAGCAGCACCTGCGTTAGCAGAAGTAGCTATGATACCACCATCATCACCTGTAAAATTAATATCAGCTAAATCAGCATGACCATTTAAAGCAGCTAAAGCATCAGTTGCGAAATCAGCAGCAGTCATAGCGTCTGTTACAGCAACATCAACTTCAACAGATGAAGCAGTGCCATCAGCAGCAGTATAGCCTACTGTGATAGTAGCAGTAGCGTCAGCAGTAGCAGGACCTGTTATTGCGCCTGTTGTATAAACTTGTGCAACACCAACAACTTCTGGAGAATTATCTAATTCGCCGTTGAATATTTTTTGACCGTTAAAGTCTGTGTTATTAGCGATTCTATCGATTTCGTCTAATAATGAGTCAAACTCAGCTTGTAAGTTTTCACGGTCAACAGCATCTTCATAGATACCATTAGCTGATTGAGTTGCAAGCTCTACCATTCTGTTAAGCATTGAGTGAACTTCTGTTAAAGCACCTTCAGCTGTTTGAACGAAAGAGATACCGTCTTGAGCATTCTTTTGAGCTGTTTCAAGACCTTTGATTTGCGCTCTCATTTTTTCTGAGATAGCAAGACCAGCAGCGTCATCACCGGCGCGGTTAATTCTATAACCTGATGATAGTTTTTCTAAACTTTGTGAAACTGCGCTATTGTTTGTGCCTAAGTTACGATGAGAGTTAAGTGCTGCGATATTATGTTGAATACGCATAAAATTTCCTCCTTGAAATTTGTAAATCAAGCGTCCTTGCTTGATTGTTAATTATTTAGCGGAATTGCTTTTTTTCCGCCTTCAAATATTATATCGACATTATTTTTAAAAACTTAAGTAAAAAGATGCAATTTTTTTTAAAATTTATAGTGAAAATTTTATAGTAAATTATAATGTTAAAAATGATTAAATCTATATAGTATAAGTTAAAATAAAAGCCTTAAATAGAGTTAATAATAAAATTAATTATTAAAAGATTATCTTCTCAAAAGCAAAAAAGCGAGAATATAGCTTAAATAATTCAAAATAACAAAAAAACAGCCCATTTTAATAAAATAAGCTGTTAGTATTTATTTAATTATAGATTTTTCTTTTAATAACTTTATAATCATACCACCTATAAAAGAGCAGTCAGCTTGTTTTGTAACAGCGCCTATTTCAAAAGCCACTTTAGGCATTCCATACACTATGCAAGATTTTTCATCTTGGCCTATTGTATAAGCACCGGCTTTTTTTAATAGTAAAAGCCCAGCTGCGCCGTCTTGCCCCATACCAGTAAGGATAACACCGACAGCCTTATCTTTACAAACCTTTGCAACAGATGTAAATAATACATCAACAGAAGGAGTATGGCCTAAAGGGTGTTCTTTTTTAAATAAGCGAATAGTTAAATTATCTGCTACTTTAACTACGCTCATATGCTTATCACCACCGGGGGCTATATAAATATGACCCTTTTTTAGCATTTCACCGTTTTTTGCCTCAGATGCACTCATTTTGCAAATTTTATCAAGTCTTTGTGCATACATTTGTGTAAAAACTTCTGGCATATGCTGTGTTATTAGTATTGGCGGGGTGTCAATAGGTAAATCTTTTACAACTTTAATAATTGCCTCAGTGCCACCAGTGGAAGCACCTATACAAATTATAAAATCTTTAGTATCTGTCATTTAAGTTATTAACCTTTTTAAATTATTCTTTTTTGTAGCCAGATGGCAGTAGCCATTTATATCTATCGCACTCTGGAGGGATTACCTCAGACTCGCCTATGAATAAAAAGCCGCCATTGTTAGTTGCATCATAAAATCTATTTACTAATGATATCCTTGTAGGCTTATCAAAATAAATCATAACATTTCTGCAAAATATAACATCAAATTTTTGTTTGTATGTTATTGGGTCCATTAAGTTGAAAGTTTTGTAAATTACATTTTTATGTATTTCATCACTTACTTTAAAAAATTCTGTGCCTTGCTGTGGAATGAAATAATTTTCAATCCAGTCACTTGGCATATCTGTTAAAGAATTTTTAGTATAAATTCCTTTTTGAGCTTGTTGCAAAGCTTTTTGAGAAATATCTGTTGCAAGTATTCTTGTATCCCAGTTTTTAAAATTACTCTTAAAATGCTCTTTTAATAGTATTGATAAAGTGTAAGGCTCTTCTCCTGAGGAACAACCAGCACTCCAAATACTAAGGCTTTTCTTTTGCGCATTTTTCTTTTCTAAAAAAGGTAAAACTGTTTTTTGAAAATATGAAAAATGAGAAAACTCACGCATAAAATAAGTATGATTTGTAGAAACTGAGTTTAATAATATTGTTAAATCGCTTTTATCGTTCGTTGATATTATATGGTCAATATAGCTGTGTATATCCTTATGAGTTGATTTTGATACAATACTTGATAATCTACTTAGTATTAATTGGTTTTTCCCTTTTAAATCAATACCATAATTGTCTTTTACAAAATTAATTAATCTTGAAAAATCATGAGTATTATCCATATAAATCTCCTTTAATGTTAAACATCACTTAATAGTGCTTTGCAGTCGATTAGTAAAACAACGCTGTCATCATCAAGTTTTATCATTGAATTAGCTATATCCTGCTTATTATCAACAGGGATAGGCGAAGCCTGTCTTTGATTTATAGTTTGCACTTGTAAAACAGAATCAACTACTAAGCCTATCATGGTTTGCTCATACTCAATTACGATTACACAAGTTGTATCAGTATATTCGCTAAAGGGTTTACTCATTCTTAAACGCATATCAACAATAGGTAAAACCTGACCTCTTAAATTTAAAACACCTATTACATACTCAGGCACCATAGGAACAGCTCTTACTGTAAATGTAGAAAGTATTTCAATTACATTTAAAGTGTTTATAGCAAAATTTATGCTATCAGAGGTAAAAGTTAAGTATCTATCAGTGACTATTTCATTTTCTTCTTCTTTGATATCGTCTTCTGTCTGTTTTTGGAATAATTCACTCATTATTGATTACCTCCATTAAGTTGTTTTGATAGTCTTGTCTGTGTTAAAAATAAGTTTTCAATATCTAATATTAAACTTATATTACCGTTACCTAAAATTGTACACCCACTAATACCGCCTTTTTTAATATCAAAATTATTTAAATAAGCAGGTAACGGCTTTACAACTACTTGAGTTTCGCCAATTAATCTATCTGTGAATAAGCAGTATGATTTTACACTTGATTCTACAAAAATTAATATGCCATCTTCAAGGCTTGTAGCACTGTTTGGTATGTTATATAATTTATTCAGCCTTACTATTGGATAGAAATTACCCATATAAGAGATGATTTCATGATTTTCAGCATCTAAGATTATATCTTCATCTTTTGCTATGAATGATTGACGAATATTTGTAATAGGAATAGTGAAAATTTCATTACTGCAAGCTATTTCCATACCGCTAACGATAGCTAAAGTTAGTGGTATTTTTAAGTTTACAGTAAAGTTTTCGCCCGGTGCATTTGTAATAATAACAGTACCACCTATAGACTCAACATTTTTCTTTACAACATCAAGGCCAACGCCTCTACCTGAATACTCAGTAACTTCGCTATTAGTTGAAAAACCAGCCATAGTTAAAAAGTTTATAATTTCTTGGTCAGTGTAGTCATCAGCAGGCTTTGAAAGAAGATTTTTTCTTTCAGCTTTTGCTAAAATTGCCTGTGTGTCTATATCTGCGCCATCGTTTTCGATGCGAATTATTACCTCACTACCAGTATTTTCAGCTGATAAAACGATGCTACCTTGAGCGGGTTTGCCTGCATCTATTCTTTCTTGGGCTGTTTTTTCAATACCGTGGTCCATAGCATTTCTAACGATGTGCATAATAGGATCTCCGATATTATCAACGATAGTTTTATCAACTTCTGTTTCTTCGCCTATGATTGTTAATTTAACATCTTTATCTAAAGCCTTAGACATATCCCTTACTATTCTATTCATTTTTTGGAATACACCAGAAACAGGAACCATCCTTAAAGACATTACTATATCTTGTAAGTCATCAGTTAATTTTCTTAAAGTTCTTGAAGATTTTAAGAAATTGTCAAGCTTTAGCCCTTCAAGTTCTGGAGAAGCTTCTACCATTGACTCTGTGATTACTATTTCGCCAACAATTGCCATTAAGCTATCAAGCTTTGATAAGTTTACACTTATTAGGCTTTGTTTTGTTTGATTTAAGTTTTTGATTTGATTAGAAACTGCTTGTGAATTTGCTGTTGCTGTTTCTTTAGTAGGTGCTTTTTCGTCCTTTTTAGCAGTTGCTTTTTCTTTTGTTTGTTTTGTAGTAGTTTTTTTAGTAGCTGTCTTTTTAGGCTTCTTGCCAGAAGCTTTTAATTGCTCTTGTTCTTCTTGCCAATCTAAAAATACAGGATTTGCCACTACTTCATAAGAGCGCAAATTACTAATGCTATTCATTGAGTCAATAGCTATTTGTACACTTTCGTCTTCTTTTATAGCAACGAAAAAGCCATTATCGGCAATAAATTTTGTTGCTGACTCATCATTTTCTAAAGTATCTGGGTAATGGATAAAATTAACATCTAATTCTTGCAAAGTGTTGCAAGCAATTAAAGCTCTTACATTTTCCATGCCACAGTCTTCTTCAAAAAGTATATGGATATAATAAGGGTAATCGTGTGAAAAATTAGGGGAGGTGTTATCTTGGTTTATAGTTTGTTGTGTTGTAGATACTTCTTCACCAGGGTTTTTAGCTTGGTTAAGAAGGATATCAATTTCGTCAATAATTGGCTGAATATCCATAATAAGTTCTTCGCCATTTTCTACTTTTTCAATATCTTGCCTTAATCTGTCAGTACACTTAAAAAGCAAGTTAAAAAGTACTGTCTTTTGCTCGTCGTTAAAAATGTCTGTGCCATGTTCACGCACTTCAAAAAACAGATCTTCGATATGATGAGACAACTCCATTAGAGGCTGAAATTCCATCATAGCGGAAGAGCCTTTAATGGTGTGCATAGTTCTAAAAATTTCATTCACTTCATGTTGTGAAAAATCTTTATTTTGCTCAGCGTTTAAAAGTATGTCATCAAGCTCAGCTAACAGAGAATTTGTTTCAAACAAATAAGTATCTAATAAACCTTCATTTACACCGGCCATAATCTTTGTACCACCCTTTATCGTATTTATTATAAAAACATTGCAACATAAAAAAACTTATGGTAAAATGTTCATATAATTATTATAATACATTTTAATGCAGTTTTGCAAGACACTATGTGAAAAAAAACAAGAAAAGGTGGAAAAATGTCTGATATACTAAAAGTTACCACGCCTATTAGGACTCAAGAAGCGCAAAATCAGCAAAGACAAGGCACTGTAAAAACTCAAGTTCCACAGGTGCAAGGTCAAGTAGATACTCAAAGAGTCGTAAAACCAGATGCAAGAAGTGATGCAGCTTCACAAGAAAATATAAATACACGATTTGGCTATGAAACAAATTATTCAACATTCGTACAAAGGCTAAATGACCTTAATATGATGGGTGAAGATTTTTCAAAATTGTTTTTTGAAAGATATGTAACCCTTGCTTCTTCAGGCCTTACTTCAGGGCACGCAGCAGCTGTAGCTGAGTTTTTAGAGATGATTAGTATGCAGTCTTCACAGCTTTCGGTATTTTTAAAAGAACAGCTGAGTGCGAATACTAAATTTTCTGGCGCATTTTTTACAATGTTAAATCAAGTACTGCAAAATACTGACTCAGTCGAGCTTCGCACTGGGATATTAGATTTTTTAAGAAAATACTCAGATATGACCCAGTCACAGCATACACAAAACAATATAGATTCACTATTAAATTCAATAAAGAATAAAATGTTTTTCAACTCAAAATATGAACTTGAAAACTTAGCAGAAGGCTTAAAAAACTCAAGTGAGCAAGAAAGTTTAAGCTTATTAAAATCAAAAATCCTACCATTTTTAAATAAATATATTTCAAGCATTAATGAAAGAGGCTCTTTAAGGGATGATACAGCCTTGCTTGCAAGCGAGATAGCAAAGCTTGAAAACGGCTTAGCTCAAAGAGTGTTAGAGTCTTTTGAATATCTTATGAGATTTCAAGGCATGCAAAACGCATTCAAAGATATGGATACTTCTTTATTATTACAAGTGCTTAAAAACACAGATTATGAAAAAGCAAAGAAAAATCAAAAATGGGCAGATGGCTTAATTCAAACAATTAAAGAGGGAGTTGAATCCTCAGAGCAAGAAAAAGCAGTGTATGAAAATTTAATGGAAGCAATTTTATTAAACGAAAGCGTTTATATGCCTGTTTCTCATCTTATGCTTCCTATGCAAATTGACGGCCAGCTAACTTTTTCTCAAATGTGGATAGACCCAGATGCGCAAAAAGAAAATTCTCAAGCTAATAAAGCTACTAAAGCGGTGCAAGCGCTTATAAAATTTGATATAGAAGCCTTAGGTTTTTTTGATATGTTTTTCATTTACGATGATAGCGAAGTGAAAATGCAAATCACAGTGCCAGAAGCCTTAGGTGAAGATACGCAAAAAATCAAAGAAGATATATCTAAAATTTTTGCAAATAACGGCATAAATGCAAAAGAAATGTTCATTGATACAAATCAACCATCAATACCTGTTTCAGAAGCATTCCCTAAGATTTTTGAAAGGAAAAATTCAATAAATGTCTCAATTTAATGATGTGTTAAACAAAAAAGCAGTAGCTTTAAATTATGATGATAAAAAAGATGCAGCTCCTATAATTGTAGCGAGTGGCATGGGATATTTAGCTGAAAAAATAATAGAAGTAGCAAGAGAAAATTCTATCCCTGTGTATGAGGATAACTCACTTGCGACCATGCTAAGCCAGCTCGAAATGGGCACTCCTATTCCTGAAGAATTGTATCAAGCAATAGTAGAAATTTATATATATTTTTTAAATTATAAAAATAAAATAAACCAAGAAATAAATAATACTAAAGACGAAAATTTAATTAATGAAAACGAAGAAGAAACTTAAAGCAAAATAAAAGAGTGTATAGCAAATCTATACACTCTTTTTGTATATTTAATAAATTATAACCAATTAGTTTCTCTTTGTTTACGAAATACATAGCTTCTTATATTTGTTTCAATGCCAAGTGGAAGATTTAAAAACTTACAACCAAAACCATACATAATCTTTGAGTTAGGAAGTTCTCTTTTTACAACTCTTATTGCCTGAAAAGAAACTTTAAAAATTTGCTCATTTGTTAAATTCAAATATAATTCACTAACTGTGTTTTCATATATATTTAAGTCAGTTTCAAAAAATATACCACCAGCGCTTAAATTCAAAGCAGTAGCTTTAATAGTGGGCTTTTTATTTCTTATAGTAACGCCAGTATAATCTTCTGGTATTTCAAAATCATCAGGTAAAATTACATTTATGCCCAAATTTAATTTGACTTTAAAATCTTCACGCCTTTGTAAAGTAGATAGCACCTCAATAAAAGTACATTCAACTGAGGACTTCCATTCACCTTTATAAGTTAAAAACTTTTTAGAGGCAGAAAGGGCGCAAAGGTAGGTAACTAAGCCACGAACTTCATCTAAAAATGTTATATGCATCTCAGACTCAAAATCCTCAATATATTCATCATCTACGAGTAATATCGCTTTTTCTGCGTCTAATTCAGCCACACTTGCCTCGCAGATAGCTTGAGTTTCGCCAGGGAAATAAATTATAGCACTTTTGCAAAGAGTTAAATTCATATTTTTAAAAATCTCCGTATTATTTATAAGCATTTTATTATTAAATATATTATATACTAAGTAGCATACTTTTTACAAGTAATTTTTTAACTTTTAAAATGCGTATCATATATTATCGGCAAAGATTATAAAAAGTTAATAAGGAAAATTACGAAATTATGATGAAATTGAAAACTTTTTTAATTGTAAAAATATGCAAAAGTCTTATTTGTATAGGCAAATTGACCAAAAGTGGGAAAAATTGAGATTTTTCTTAATGAATTAGTGCAAACTTACACAAAATAAAGCAGTTAATATCAGCAAATTAAACAAAAAATGTCTTTGTGCATTTTGGATAAAGGCTATGTAAAAATGATGAATAAAAATGTGTAAAATTGTTGAAATTTGTTTTTAAAAGTGATATAATTGAATATATATATAAAAACTATTTATTTGTAGGTTGATATATTTGCAAATATAAATATTTATTTGGACGGCAATTTGATGTTTTAATAAAAAAGGAGCTTGTATATGTCAGAAATTTTTGGTAATTCTATGCTGCTTATGAAACAGTCGCTTGACTATTTATGGACAAAGCAATCTGTAACTTCAGACAACATAGCAAATGTTGATACTCCGGGCTTTAAAGCTGGGTATGTAACATTTGAGGAAGAATTTAAAAAGCAACTCGATCTTGCGCTAAACACAAACAATAACCAAAACATTAGAAATGTTTTAGCAAATCAAAACAATCTTCAAGTGCATACTTCTGTAAATGAAGGTTTAAGGGCAGACGGCAATAATGTAAACTTAGATGTGGAAATGATAGAATTATCAATTACATCACAACAATACAATTATGCACTAAGTTCATTAAACAGCGATATCACTCGCCTAAGTACAGTAATCAAAGGATAATGATTTAGAAGGAGATTTTATTTATGCAAACAGAATTCATAACTCAAATACAAAAAATAACCCCTCTACAAGATAAACAATTATTACAACCTACAAATTCAAGCGATAACGATATGTTCGCTAATATACTACAAACGGCAATAGACGATGTAAAAACATCGCAAGCAAATTTAGACCAGCAGCAATATTTACTTGCGACATCACAAATAGACGACCCTCATTCGGTGACAATAGCAGCAGCACAAGCACAACTTACTGTTGACTTGTTAGTGCAGTTAAGAAATGGTGCAGTAGAAGCATATAACGAGTTAATGCGTATTAATTTATAGCTTTTAAATTGCGTCTTCACTTTAGAACAAAATAAATTAAGAATGAAGGTTTAATAAATTGGAGTGGATTAAAACAAGATATGAGCAAATAAAAGCTCAAGTGAAAACATTTTTAGAAAAATTTGATAAAAAACAAAAACGAATGGTTGCAATAGGACTTAGTGCGATAGTCCTTGTTGCAGTCAGCATTGCTATTATTTTAAATATAAATGCTTATGAGGTATTATTTTCAAATGTTGCAGCGGCAGAAGCTACAAATATAACCCAGCAATTACAAAGCGATGGTGTAGATTACAGACATAATGAAAATGGTGATATCTTAGTACCTAAAAGCATAGCTGATGATTTAAGGGCGGAATTAGTAGTAGCAGGTTATCCCTCAAGCGGATTTACATACGATATAACTATCGGCAACGCCTCAGGCCTTACAACTGAATCTCAGCAAAGATTGTATGAATTATACGACTTACAAAATAGAATAGGGGCAACAGTGGCCTTATTTGACGGAGTTGAACAAGCTGTAGTTACAATTAACTTAGCAGAAGAAGATAGATATGTACTACAAAGTGATGCAAATACAAATAAATCAAGTGCATCTGTAACTGTGAAACTGCAAGAAGGCTATTATTTAACAAACGAGCAAATCTTAGGCATACAAAGATTAGTTTCAGTAAATGTTGCAAACCTTGCTATGGAAGATGTAGCTGTTATAGATGGATACGGTATAGAAGTTTCAGCTGGGATTTATGAAGATGGCACGAGTGAAATAAGCGCAGATGTTCAAGAGCAATTAAAGGCTATTGAAAATCAAACAGCGAGTAAGATAGTAAATGTTCTTAGTCCTTTTTATGGACAAGATAATATAAAAGTTGCAGTAACTGGTGTTTTAAGCCAAGATAAAGGGCTTAGCGAGACAATTACTTATGAAGTACCTGAAGGCTTGTTAGAAGAAAATGGAGAGGGTATACTATCTCAAGAGCAAGGAAGCCTATCTCAATCTACTGATGAAACAACGGGAGATGTTGCAGGAACAGAAACAAACGCAGATTTGCCACAGTACAATGCAGACGGAGAATTAATACAAGGTAATTATAGCGAAACTTACCAAAGAGATTACTTAGTTAATCAATATATAGAGCAATTAGAAATTTCAGGCTATGAGCTTGAAGATTTAAGGGTATCAGTTTCTATAAACTCTACAAATACAAACGAAGCGATAAACACAAACCAACTTTTAGACCTTATAGGAAATGCAGCCGGGATACAAGCGAGTGAAAGAGTAGAAAAAATAACAGTAATAACAGCGCCGTTCTACTCATCTGGACTTGATAGTATCACTTCGGGCAATTTCTTTGAAAACTTATCAACTACACAGCTTATGATAGTAGCTGGTGCAGGAATAGGTGTGTTATTATTACTAATTTTATTGTTAGTGGTAGTTACAAGAAGCAAAAAGAAAAAAGCACAAAAACAAAAAGAAGAAGAAGAACAACAGCAATTAATAGAAAATCAATCATACGAGCTTGAAAACGCAGCGAAGATGGAAGCGTTTGCATTACAAAATGAAAGAAGTGAAGAAGTAAGACAAGGTGTTAGAGATTTTGCAAGTGAAAACCCTGAAATTTCAGCACAGATGATTAAAAACTGGTTGAATGGAGGCGAATCAAATGGATGATGAAAAAATGACCACCTCAATTCCTGCTCCAATTTCAATTTCGCATATAGCTCATTCAAGAAGAGCAGCGGCTGTAGTAGCAGCTTTAGGAGCGGATAATGCTGCAAAAGTATATAAGTATTTAACAGAGGAAGAAGTAGAAAAACTAACTTTAGAAATTACTCGTATGGGACATATTTCTTCTGATGAAATGAGTGTAGTTTTAGATGAATTTTATACATCTTGCTTAACGCAAAAGGTTGTAACAGAAGGCGGCTTAGACTATGCAAGGTCAGTTTTAGAAAAAACTTATGGTCCTGTAACAGCGGCAGAGTTACTTAAAAAAATGACGAAGTTTATGAAAAATCGCTCATTTGACTTTATCTCTAAAATGGATGCAAAAAGTATATTCTCTGTTATTCAAAGAGAAAGACCTCAAACAATAGCTTTAATTTTATCTTATGCAGAGCCAAGCCAAGCAGCTGGAATAATTTCAGAGCTACCGGAAGAAAAAAGAATAAAAGTAGTTGAAAGTATAGCTTTAATGGATAGTGCTTCTCCAGAAGTTATAAAAGTAGTTGAAGGCCAGCTAATGAATAAATTTGATAACATCGTATCAACTTCATTCACAACAGCAGGCGGTATAGACTACATCGCAGATGTTATGAATCATATGGATAGAAGTAATGAAAAATACATCTTCGATGAAATGGAAAAAGAAAATCCAACTCTTGCAGAAGAAATTAGGAAGAAAATGTTTATCTTTGAAGACATTCTTGATATGGATTCACATTCAATTCAAAGATTTATCAGAGATTGTGATATTAAAGATATCGTTTACGCTCTTAAAAATGCAAACCAAGAACTACTATCTGCTTTCTACTCAAATATGTCAACAAGGATGGCAGAGACAGTTCAGTCCGACTTAGAAATTACATTCAATGTAAGGCTTCGTGATGTTGAAGCTGCACAACAACGCATTGTTGCTATAATAAGAAGACTTGATGAAGAAGGCGAGATTATTATAGGCAAAGGCGGCGGAAAGGATGATATAGTTGTCTAAGGTTATAAAAATTAATCAAACTCAAACTCAAAAAAACATAAGTCCTACATTTTTTGAAGATTTTACAGCTTTAGTTATAGAAGAAGCAAAAGAAGTAAATGAAGCAGTAGAAGAAATAATTGAAGAAGATTTAGAACAAGAAAAAGACGATTTAGAGAAAACGGAAGAAGATTTTAATGAAGAAGTTATTGATACTCAAAATGCACAATCTATATTGCAAGAACAAGCAATTTTAGATGAGGAAGATAAAAAGCAAAGAGAAGATGAATTCTTACAAAATCTTCAAAAAATGAAAGAAGATATAATACAAAAAGCCAATATTGAAGCTCAAAACATTATTGATGAAGCGAAAAAAACAATAGAAAAAACAAAGCAAGACGCTTACAATTTAGCTTATAAAGAGGGCGAAGAAAAAGGGTTTGATGAAAGTTTTAAAAATTCAAAAGATTTAATTGAAAAAGAAATGAAAAAATCAATAAAAGCTCTTGAAGAAAAAGTAGTAGATGAAATCGAGCTTTTTAGCGATGAGAAAGAAAGATTACTTGAAGTTTATATAGAAGATTTAAAAGATATAGCAATTGCAATAGGTGAAAAAATAGTAAATGTAAGTTTAAAAAGCAATAAAGAAGTAGTGGAAAAAATGATACTTCAAGCTATTGAAAAAATGAAAAAAACTTCATGGGCAAAGGTGTATATAGGTATGTCTGGCGAAGCTGTGAATGTTAAAAGTGATACAGAATTTTTAGATAGCCTATCTCGCTTAGCTGAAAATGTAAAAGTAATTATTATGCAAGAAGATGAGGATGGCACTTGCATTATCGAAACCCCTGATGGGATATTAGATATTAGTGTTAAAACTCAAATTGAAAACATAAAAGAAGTAATTAAAACTTCAAAAAGTTAAAGGTGGTCAACTATTCATATGAAAGATTTGGCAAACTTAATAACGAAATCCGAAACCGTAAGTTATATAGGAAAAATAGAAAATATTACGGGGATGTCTATGACAGCTTCGGGTGGGGCGAATGTAGGCGATATAGTGCTTATATATAATGAAGATAAGAATAAACAAGTCCCAGCAGAGGTTGTAGGCTTTCAAGGTGATAAAATTCAGCTTATGGCATATGAAGACTTACCTGGCATTGGACCTGATAGCTTTGTTAGAAATACTAAAAACAGGCTTAAAATCCCAGTAGGGCAAGCCTTGCAAGGTAGAGTAATTGATGCTATGGGAAAGCCAATAGATGGCAAAGGCGAAATTAAAACAAATGAATATTACTTTGTTGATAATCCTAAAATAAATCCCTTAGATAGACCTCCAATTGATGAAGAATTGCATTTTGGTATAAAGGCTATCGATGCAGTTAATGCAGTAGGTAAAGGCCAAAGGATAGGGATATTCTCAGGCTCTGGTGTAGGTAAAAGTACCTTAATGGGGATGATTGCAAGGAATGTTGATAGTGATATAAATGTAATAGCCTTAGTAGGTGAAAGAGGTAGAGAAGTAAGGGAGTTTATTGAAAAGGATTTAGGCGAAGAAGGAATGAAGAAAACTGTTTTAGTTATCGCAACTTCTGACCAGCCTGCAATGCTTAGAATGAAATGCCCGATGGTAGCTACTACAATTGCAGAATATTTTAAAGATCAAGGAAAAGATGTTTTGTTAATGATGGACTCACTAACAAGGTTTGCTATGGCTCAAAGAGAAATAGGTCTTGCCACAGGTGAGCCACCAGTAGCAAGGGGATATACTCCATCAATTTATGCACAGTTTCCCAAACTTTTAGAAAGAAGTGGCAACTTTAATAAGGGCTCTATAACAGGAGTTTACACTGTCTTAGTGGAAGGTGATGATACCAATGAGCCGATATCTGATACTGTAAGAGGTATATTAGATGGCCATATCGTATTAAGTAGAAAACTTGCAACAGCAAATCACTTTCCGGCAATAGATGTAAACGCAAGTATTTCAAGGCTTATGGTGAACATCTCTAATAAAGAACATCAAGAATTAGCCTCTAAAATAAGAGATATTACAAGTATTTATTCGCAAAATGAAGATTTAATTTCAATAGGTGCATACAAAGAAGGAACAAACCCAAAATTAGGCTATGCAATAAGTAAAATAGATGCAGTAAATAATTTTTTAAAGCAAGATATTTATGCCTCTTTTACTAAAGAAGAAATGCTAAATCAAATGCGTGATATAATAAAGTAATATATAGGAGATGAATTTTGAAAGATTTTAATTTTTCACTTGAGAAAGTAAGAGTTTATAAAGAACAAATCGAAGAAAATTTACGAGGTGAACTTTCTGAGATACTCGCTTTAATAAAACAAGAAGAAATTAAACTTAAAAATTTGGAAGATGAGCATACAAAAAATGCTAAAGAATTAGAAGAAGAAAAAAGAAAGGGTTGTACAATATTAAGAGTGCAAGTTTATGAGGGCTACTTATTAAATACAACTTATAAAATCAAAAATCAAATCCAACACATTAAAAATCTTGAAATAAAAGCACAAGAAAAAAGAGATGAAGTAATCGAGGCTAAAAAAGAAACTGCTTCTTTAGATAAGCTAAAGGAAAGAAAATACTCAGAATATGAAAAAATATTAGCAAAAGCTCAAGAAGAAGCAATTGATGAATTTGTAAACAACTCTAAGAGTTTTAAAAAGAATTATGGATAGCAAAGTGTAAAAACTTGTCTATAAATATTTTTTAAGAAAGGAGGACTATGTATGCAAAATAACTTAGTTGTAAGCTTACAACAGCCAGTGCAAAAAACAAAAAGCGAAATCAAAACGCAAGACTTTAAAGACAAATCGCAAGAATTCAATAAACTTTTAAATGAACAAACAAGTAAAATAAAAGAAAAACCTGAATTCACACAAGACTCAAAGCAAACAGAAAATGACAAAGAAATGCAAAATATAAACGAAGTGATGTTTATACTTCCGCAGATTATTTTGCCAGAAGAAGTAGCACAGCCAATAACTAATTTACAGTTTGCTGTAAGTGAAGAAGTGCAAAACCAAACTGATTCTTTAGCACAAGGCATAAACTTTGTAACTGATGAAAAAGGACAAGGCGATTTGTTAAAAGAAATGCAAAATGCAAATACTCAAAGCATAACTACTGATGAAAAATTACTAAAACCAGAAAATGTAAAAGAGCAAAAGGGACAAGAAAAATTAAGTGATGAAAAAACCACAATAAACCCTTCGGCATTTCAAAGCTTAGAAAATCTAAACTTTTTAACTCAATCAGAAGTTTTGCAAGTAAAATCAGCGCAAACTCCTGTATTTACTAATGAATACTTACAACAGCTAAATAGTGATATAGCAGGTAAAATTGCCTTAGGAAATAATAGTTTTGAAGTCCAGCTTCATCCTGAAAACTTAGGCGTATTGACTGTTAAGGCAAGTTTTGAAAATGGACAAAGCGTAGTTACAATTATATGTAATGAAGCAAAAGCCTTACAAGAAATTGCAAAAAATGCTGATGATTTAGCTTTGATACTACAAAGTAAAACAGGAAATCAAACAGATGTAGTAATTCAAACTACAAAAAACGATTATTTAGAAAATAATCAACAAAATAACCAGCATCAACCACAAAACCATGATGAGCAAGCTGAAAAAAGGCAAAAACAAACTAAGGAATATATAGCATCAGATGACTTTTTACAGCAACTAAGATTAGGCTTGGCAGGTTTATAGAAAGGGGAAAAATGAGCTCAATTAATTTTAACAGTACATCATCAGCCTTACCTACAAATGCTTCTGTATCAACTACAGAGAGTAACATGGGTCTTAGTATGAATGACTTTTATGAGTTATTAGCAACACAGCTTAAATACCAAGATGCAGATAATCCAATGGATACAAGTGAGATGATGAATCAAATGGTTCAAATGGAAATGATGAACGCTATTACAGAACTCGCTTATTCAAATCTTACAAGCTATGCAGCTTCATTAGTAGATAAAGAAGTTACAGTAGCAGTATTAGATAGTGATGGCTATTTCACAGGTCAAACTGTTGAAGGTGTAGTTACAGGCGTGTTATTAGGTTCTGACCCTCTTTTAATCGTAAACGGTGAATCGTACACACTTTCACAAGTAATGTCAGTAGGAAAACTTCCAGACGCATCAATTACTGTACCAACAGAGCCAGAAGAAACTCCTGACACTTCTACTGATGGCACAGATACAACTCCGCCAGTTGATGGAACTGATGATACAGATACAACTCCGCCAGTTGATGGAACTGATACAACTGTAGCAGGCGATGAAACAGGCACAACAACAGATGGAGTGGATACTACAAGTGATACACAAAACTTACAACCAAATGGTAGTACACAAAACCCAGACGATATAAACACAGGCGATGAAAATAATAATAATGATGATTCATTAATTCCACAAACACAAGGTGTAGAAACAGACAAAACGACTTAAAAAAATTTAAATTAAAGTATTAAGGAGGGAATGAATATGGCTATTGATAAATTATCAAGTATTCAGCAGCTAAAGCTTGAACATGATATAAATATTAGTACGCAAAATAATAATAAAGCCGATGTGAGTTTCTCCGATATACTCAAGCAAAATCTTGATGAAAGCTCGGTGAAGTTTTCAAAGCATGCAATTTCAAGAATGCAAGAGCGAGGAGTAGATTATACAGACTCTTTATTAACAGATTTAAATCAAGCAGTCGAAAAAGCTCGCTTAAAAGGAGCAAAAGATGTAGTAGTTATAGGCTCTCAAAATGCTTTTATAGTAAATGTTGAGAACAACACAGTTATAACTACAATGAACGCAAGAGAAATGAAAGAAAATATATTTACAAATATAGACAGTGCAGTTTTAATATAGCTGGACCATTATGGAAGTTATAGCTTTAGTGTGAATGATTAAAGCAAAAACAGCTCTGTTTATCAAAATGAAAGGAATTTATAATGGTTAAATCGATGTTCGCTGCAATAGCGGGATTACGTTCACATCAATCAAAGATGGATGTTATCAGTAATAATGTTGCCAATGTTAATACATGGGGCTACAAATCAAAAAGCGCAAACTTTCAAGACGCTTTATACCAAAATGTAATTTCAAGTACTGGCGGTAATGAAGCTGCAGGTGCAAGTGGTGGTGTAAATGCTTCACAACTTGGCTACGGCTCAAACTTAGGCTCAATTTCAACAAACCACACTCAAGGTGGTAGGGCGTATACAGGCTCAGGTAGTAACTGTATGATTAATGGTACAGGCTTTTTCATTGTAGGGCCTATGATTGATACTTCTACTACTGCAATTGCAAACAATGCCTTAGAAGGTACAGGCTTAGCCTTATCAAGAGTTGGTATATTCTCAGTTGATGATAATGGTTATTTAGTAGATGATACAGGTAACTATGTTTATGGATATAGACCAACTGATGAATTAAACGCTGAAACTATGGTAACTACTGGTCTACATGCAATTCAAATACCTTATGAAACTGATCCAGATACTTCAACTACACCACCGACACCAGGTGTAAGATACACAATCCAACAAATTAAAATAGGTCAAGATGGTGTTATTTTAGGTATAGACGATAGCAACAAAACTATCGTTATCGGTCAAATAGCCCTTGCTTCAGTAGAAAACCCAAATGGTTTAGAACAAACTTCAGGTTATCTTTTTGAAATCGGCGGTAACGCAGGTCAAGTAGAAGCTTTAGAAGCAACAGGCGCTTTAGGTCAAATTTTATCAGGTTATTTAGAGCAATCAAATGTAGACTTAGCTACTGATATGGCTGATATGATAACAACTCAAAGAGGTTATCAAGCAAACACAAAAATCATAACAGTAACAGATGAAATGTTAGAACAGCTTGTAAATATGAAGAGATAATTTTAACTAATTTATATTCGGGTAGGCTTGCCCTACCCGAATAAAAAAGTAAAGGATGATATTATGATTGAACTTACAAAGTTAAATGGCGAAATAATTCTCATTAATCCAGAGCAAATTGAATTCATAGAAATAATACCAGAATCAAAAATAATTATGATGAATGGTAGATATCATATAGTAGAAGAAACTAAAGATGATATAAAGCAACGCATTATTGAGTTTAAACAACAATGCTTTACTAAATTATATAAAATGGAGGATTAGTAACAAATGGATATTACAACAATTGTTGGTATTGTAGCAGGTTTTGCTTTTATTATTGTATCAATCATGGGATCAGGCGAGATTTCAGGGTTTATTGACCCTGCGAGTATTATGATAGTTATAGGTGGTACCTTCAGTGCTGTTATAGCAAGTTTTCCTTTAAGTATGCTCAAAAATATTATTAAGCACTTTGCAAAGTTAACATCAGGAAAACAATTTAATCCAGAGCCTGTTATAGAACAGCTCGTAGAATTTGCACAAGATGCAAGAAAAAATGGACTTTTAGCCTTAGAAGAAAAGGCGAATGCTTTAGAAGATCCTTTCTTTAAGCAAGGAATAATGCTCGTAGTAGATGCTATGGAAGCAGAAAAAGTAAGGGGAATGCTTGAAAATGAGATTGCCTTTATGGATAAACGACACTCAGATGAAGTTGAGATATATGATAAAGCAGCAGCCTTTGCCCCAGCTTTTGGTATGATAGGAACACTTATAGGTCTTATTAATATGCTTGCAAGTATGGACTTATCATCAGGAGCTTCAACAGACTTAGGCGCAAGTATGTCAGTTGCCTTAGTTACAACTCTTTATGGCTGTATATTAGGTAACTTAATATTCATGCCAATTGCAAAAAAATTAAGAATTAGAAATGAAGAAGAAGTTTTATATAGACAAATTATAGTAGAGGGCGTTATGGGTATCCAAGCAGGTGAAAACCCAAAAACTCTAAAAGAAAAACTATCTTCACTACTACCACAAAAACAAAAATTAAAAATTATCGCAGGAGAATCAGCTCCAGCGGAAAAATAATACATAAAAATAGTAAATTAATTATATTAGTATAATATTATATAAAGAAAGGAATATGCTATGCAAAGAAAACAAAAACCACCCGAAGGTGGGGCAGACTGGATGGGTACTTATGGAGATATGGTAACGCTGTTACTTTGTTTCTTTGTACTTTTATATTCTATTTCAAGCGTTGACCAAACAAAATTTATGAACTTAGTTAGAAGTTTAAATCCAGACGCTGAGGAGTTATCTCAAATAGTTACAGGTGATGTTGAAATTAAAGATGGGGAAGATTTTTTAACAGGAGCAAGTGAGCAAGAGTTTCAAGATTTATATCACAACTTAGTTGAAATATCACAAGAATATAAAGACACTTCTGATATTCAAGTAACTTCAGGTGATGGTTATCAATTTATAACCTTTAACGATAGCGTATTTTTTGATGGGGACAGCGATGTTTTAAGACCAGAAGGTGCAGCGCTTTTAGATGACTTCTCACAAGCTATATCTCAAGCAGCTTCTTCCATTCAAGAAATCCATGTCTTAGGCCACACCTCACAAGCCAGTGCTACACAGCCGAATGATGTATATACAGACAGAGTGCTTTCAGCTTCAAGGGCGGCTGTAGTTATAGCCTACATTCAAGAAAAAAATATTATAGACCCTGCAAGGCTTGTAAGTACAGGTTATGGTCAATTCCATCCCATAGATACCTTTGAAACCCCTGAGGGTAGGGCAAGAAACAGGCGAGTTGAAATGATAATAACTAAAACAGGAGCAGTAGAGCAAGCCTTAGATGATTACTATTCACAAGTCTATGAATACTCATCTACCCCACAAGAAAATTAAATTAAGAAATGAGGTGATGTAATGCCGGATATTTTAACGCAAAGTCAGATTGATGCACTACTTAATAACATCAATGATGAACCGAGTGCTGCTAAAAAAGATGAAAGCAAGGATAAGTGGCGAAAATACGATTTTAGCAGTCCTAAAAAGTTTACAAAAGATAAGTTAAGGCTATTATCGAGTGTCTATGATAACTATGCAAGACTTTTATCTTTAAGACTTAATGGTATTTTAAGAACAGTTGCAGAAGTAGAAATTTCTTTAGTAGAAGAACAGCGATATTTTGAGTTTAACAATATGCTCGATGAAAACGATGTAATGACTACTGTAAATGTTAAAACAGCACAGGATACAAAGTTTGTGCCGATGCTTGTACATGTAGATACAGGTTTAATGGTAAATATGATAGATAGGATGTTAGGTGGCTTAGATGATACTACCTTAGCTATAAATTCTTCGTATCAGTATACCGAAATAGAACTTGCTATTTATGAAAAAGTTATAGAAACTTTCATTAGCACAACAACGGCAGCTTGGGAAAATTACATCGACTTAAACTTAACAGATACAAGAGTAGAAGAAAATCCAATGCTTTTTAATGGAATAAGTTTGGATGAGCCTGTAATAATTGTTTCAATGAACATTAAAACAGCAGGTGCAAACGGGGCGGCAATGATATGTATCCCCGGAACATTATTAACTTCAGTATTCACTTCCTTAGATGAAAAGAAAGATGAAAATGATATATTATCCGAAGATTACATCACAGCAAGAGAAGCTATTTTAACAGCACTTAATAGGAGCACAATGGAAATTAGTGCAGTGCTTGAGGGGACAACACTTAATATAGAAGATGTTTATGGCCTTCAAGTAGGAGATGTAATAGACTTATCAAGACCTAAGGACTCACAAGTCACATTATATATAGAAAATCAACCGTGGTTTGAAGGACGAATAGGTGTGTATAAGCGAAATACAGCTATACAAATACAAAACAGACTGAGTTCTGAATTAATTGAAAATGAACAAATATAAAAAGAAAGAGGTAAATAATAATGGCTAAAATTTTAGTAGTAGACGATGCTGCATTTATGAGAATGATGATTAAAGATACACTTGTAAAGGGTGGCTATGAAGAAATAGTAGAGGCAGTAGACGGAGCTGATGCAGTAGAAAAATACAAGGCAGAGTCACCTGACTTAGTTATCCTTGATATCACAATGCCTAATATGACAGGACTTGAAGCATTAAAAGAAATTAAAACAATTAATCCTTCAGCTTGCGTAATTATGTGTTCTGCAATGGGTCAAGAATCAATGGTAATCGATGCAATAAAATCAGGAGCTAAAGACTTTATCGTTAAGCCTTTTAAAGCTGATAGAATAATAGAGGCTGTTTCCAAAATTTTAGGATAAAAGGAGGAAGTTATGGCATTTTTAAGCTCATTAAATATAAGCGCTTCAGGTATGACAGCGCAAAGAATGCGTTTAGATGTAGCATCTGAAAATATAGCTAACATCGAAACCACAAGAACAGAAGACGGAACACCTTATGTAAGAAAAATGGTGGTCTTAGAAGAAATTGATAACTCTTTTGAATCTGTTTTACAAGCACAATTAACAGGGCAAAATAATAGTGGGGCGGGAGTTGTGGTAGCTCAAATAGTAGAAGATCCAACAGAGCTAAGTCCAGTATACGACCCATCACATCCTGATGCAGACGAAAATGGATATGTACTTATGCCAAATGTTGATTTAGTAAAAGAAACTTCCGATGCTATGGCAGCATTTAGATCGTATGAGGCGAATGTTACAGCATTCAATACAATGCACGAGATGGCTCAAAGAGCCTTAGAAATTGGTAAATAAATAAAATATAGTTTGCAGGAAAGTGAGAAAGCATATGGAACCTAATTTATTAACGGCTATGGAAATAGATGCGATAGGTGAGATACTAAATATTAGTTTAGGCTCAGCTGCTACAGCTATATCCACTATGCTTAATACAAGGGTTGATATAACCTTACCAAAAGTTAGTGTTAAGGTTAAAGATGACTTTGAATTTAAACAATTAGAACCTGCCGTAGGAGTTGAGATAGGTTATAGCGAAGGCTTAACAGGCAGCAATATTATGGTGCTGAAATTAAGCGATGTTGGTATAATTGTATCTATGCTAATGGGCAAAGAAGAAGTTGATGAAATATTTGAACTTGATGAAATTTCTATGAGTGCAATAGGAGAAGTAATGAACCAAATGATGGGCGCTTCTTCAACTGCGATGGCTGAAATGTTATCAAGAACAATTGACATATCAACTCCAAAAGTTTTTGAAATTGAAGATACCGAGGAATTCAAAAAGAAATATTTTCCGTCCGACGATGCTATGGTGGAAGTAAACTTCATGCTAAGTATCGGTGATAAAATGCAAAGTGAATTCATCAATGTGTTACCTATCGAGTTAGTAAAAGATATGGTAAATGGTTTCTTTGGTGATGAAGGTATGCCACAGCAAGAAGTTAGCAAAGCACCGCAAGTGCAAGCTACTGAAGTACAGCAAGCGCAAGCTACTGAAGAAGTACAGCCTACCCAAGAAACACAAACACCACAAGAAATAACCCCGAATCCAGTAGTAGAGCAAGTAGTTACACAAATAGCACAGCCACAAATGACTACTCCTGTGCCAGTGCAAGCCCCTGTTACTGTTTCAAATCCTGACCAATTAACTCAAACACTACAGCAGATGACACAGCTATTAGAAAAACAAATTATGCTAAGTCAAATGAATACACAAAGAGATCCAAAACAAATTCAAGCACAACAACCAATTAAAACTAATCTTGCAATGCAAGGCGTTTCAAGTGGTAAAGAGGAAAACATGGGCCTTGTTATGGGTGTGCCTGTTGAAGTGAGCGTTGAAATTGGTAGAACAAAAAGATTAGTTAAAGATATATTAGAGTTAAACACAGGCTCACTCGTAGTTTTAGATAAATTAGCAGGCGAGCAAGTAGATTTACTTGTTAATGGCCAATGTATAGCTAAAGGCGATGTAGTAGTTGTGGATGATAGCTTTGGCATAAGAGTTACAGAAATAATCAAAAAAGAAATCGAATTATAAAAGGAGAATTATATGTTAGAAGCAATAGGTACATTAAGTATTGTTGTACTAATGCTCTTTTTAGCATACTTTGTATCAAAGAATATAGGCAGGGTGCCTTTTGTGAATAATCCTAATATGAGCAAAAATATGAAGGTTATAGACAGAATGTATTTATCACAAGATAAGGCACTTTATATAATAAAAATAGCAAACGAATATTTTTTGATTTCTTCTAGTAATAACGCTATTACATTATTAAAAGAATTAAATAAAGAAGATGTAATAGAGCCACAAATAAACGAAAATGCAAATCAAGTTTTAGATTTTAAAACGATATTAGAAAAAATGAAAAAAGGAGAAAAAGATAAATGACAGATGCATTAGTCAGTATTAATGCAGGACAAGTGCCGACATTAGATATACTTTTGATGTTGACGATAATAATGCTTTTACCGTCAATTATCATAATGATGACTTCTTTTGTTAGAATTATCATTATTCTCTCTTTTACAAGGAATGCTGTGGGTATGCCACAAACGCCTCCTAATATGGTCTTAACAGGGATAGCTTTGTTTTTAACATTGTTTATAATGTCTCCTGTTTTAGAGGAAATTAACACAGTAGCATATCAGCCGTATTCAAACCAAGAAATAACTCAAGAAGAAGCTCTTGAATTAGCCCAAGAGCCACTGAAAGAGTTTATGCTCACACATACAGAAATAAGAACGCTTAATATGTATGTAGACTTATCAAATACAGACCCTTCCTTAGAGCCTATGGACATGCCGATAACAGTGATAATACCGGCGTTTATGACAAGCGAATTAGCAAGAGGGTTTATAGCAGGCTTACTTTTATACATACCATTTTTATTAATAGATATAATAGTATCCTCAACATTAATGTCAATGGGTATGATTATGCTTTCACCGGCTACTATATCATTACCATTTAAGTTATTATTGTTCGTATCAATAAATGGGTGGGAGTTATTATTCTCATCAATAGCACAGAGTTTTTTAGTCTAAAGGAGGTGTATAGCTTATGACACAAGGCGAAATAACAGATGTATTTTATCAAATGTTCGTATTAGCTATGCAGCTTGGCGGACCGATTTTGTTAGTAGCTATGCTTGTTGGTATAGTAATATCTATACTTCAAGCGGCAACACAGATACACGAGCAAACTCTAACCTTTGTGCCAAAACTTGTAGTTATTGGCCTAATGCTCGTTATTACGGGCGGTGTAATGCTTACACAACTACAAAACTTCACAATTCAAATTTTAGATATGATAGTTAGAGGTTAGTGATATGTTAGCACCCGCAACGAGTGGATTTTTCCTTTTCACTTTGATAATTATGCGAATGTCAGGAGCAATATTACTAAACCCTATTTACTCAAGGAATTCAATTCCAAATCTTTATAAAGCAGGGATTATCTTAATATTATCAATACTGATATTCCCAACAGTGCCAGCAATAGATATACAAGTAACAAATTCATTTATGTATGGATTTTTGCTTATGAAAGAGTTAATAATTGGGCTTTGCTTAGCCTTAGTTATGCATATTTTTGAGATGGTTCCTGTGTATGCAGGTTATGCTATCGACTTTAAAATGGGTATATCTATGGCGACGGTATACGATGTGCAATCAGGCTCACAAATGGCCCTAACAGGTAATATCTTGCAAATTTTTTACTTATTGTTATTTTTTGCAGTAGATGGCCACGCAGCTCTTTTCAAAATATTTATTACCTCTCACGAGGTGGTACCTTACACACAGCTAACTTTAGGAATACAAGCGTATGAGGCAATGGTTAAAATTTTCTGCGAATGTATAGCCTTAGCTGTAAAATTAGCACTTCCTATTATAGCTTTTGAGCTATTAGTTGAAGTGGCAATAGGTTTACTTATGAGAATAATCTCGCAAATCAACTTATTTATACTTAGTATACAACTTCGCATACTTGTAGGAATTTCTTTATTAGTGTTCTTAATTAGCCCTATTGGCGACTACTTAGAAGAAGTAGTAACACTCATGATGCAGGCAGTGCAAGATATGCTTATGCTCTTAGGATAATATTACAAAGAGTATAATAATAGTTAATATATATTACATAAATGGAAGGTGGTGTAAAAACCTTGTCATCACAATCAAAAACAGAGAAAGCTACCCCAAAAAAGAGAAGAGATGAAAGAAAAGAGGGGAATGTCTTTCAAAGTACAGATGTTGCAAATGTAGGTTTTTTACTAAGTGCAGTTTTTGCACTATCACTACTTTTTCCAATGATGTATACATACATTAAAGGCTTTATGCAAGATTTAATAGCCCTTAGTGCACAGGGAGTAATCCCCTCAAGAGAAAATATAAATTCTTTATCAAGTGACTTTGTAATAACAGCTGTAATTGCATTTTTACCCTTTGGTTTAATCTGTGCTTTAGTGTCAGTGTTATTACATGGAGTACAAACAAGGTTTTTATTTTCATCAAAAGTCTTAGCGCCAAAACTAAACAGACTTAGCCCTCTTCAAGGGGCAAAAAAAGTGTTTTCTTTAAAAAACTTAGTAGAATTAATTAAAAATGTTTTAAAAGTAATACTTTTAGTTTATATAGCATACACGATGCTAACGGATTATTCAGCGCAAGTAGTAAAGACTATGTATATGGACATAGACCTTTCAACGAGTATGATATTCGAGCTTGCAACCAATATGATTTTAAGAATACTCTTAGTTTTTACAGCTGTTGCATTTTTAGATTACTTATTCCAAAGATGGGAATATGAAAGAAAGATAATGATGTCAAAGCAAGAAGTAAAAGAAGAATTTAAGCAAACTGAGGGTAATCCTGAAATAAAAGGCAAAATAAAAGAGATGCAAAGAATAAGAGCGAGGAGTAGGATGATACAAGCAGTCCCATCTGCTGATGTTATCATACGAAATCCTACGCATTTTGCGGTAGCTTTAAAGTATGATTCTACAAAAAATAGAGCGCCTGTAGTTATTGCAAAAGGGCAAGACGAGCTTGCTTTAAGAATTATTAAAGTGGCAACT
The DNA here is from genome assembly GCA_964369975.1 of uncultured Oscillospiraceae bacterium. GTDB lineage: Bacteria > Bacillota > Clostridia > Oscillospirales > Ruminococcaceae > RGIG3102. Next base: position 34,002 of record CAYJFZ010000008.1, on the reverse strand, counting down.
GAAAATGATGTCAGCGTTATTGAAAATGTACCTTTGGCAAGGGCATTATATGCAACGACTGACCTAAACAGAGAAATTTTAGAAGAACACTACACCGCAGTAGCGGAAATACTATCATATATCTATATGATGAATAAAAAAATGATGAGGTAATTAATGAAGCACATTGTGAGCAATGCGGTTGCAATCGCTGTAATATTGATTGTTTTACTACTTATCATACCGATGTCACCATTCTTTTTAGATGTTATGATTATCATTAATATTTCTATATCAATGATAATTTTGTTAATCAGTATGAATATAAAAGAACCGCTGGAATTTTCTATATTTCCATCACTTCTTTTGATAACCACGCTTTTTAGACTTGGTATAAATATTTCTTCAACAAGAAATATTTTAACAAGACAAGGTGAAGCAGGACAGGTTATTAAATCTTTTGGTGACTTTGTTTTACAAGGCAATGTAGTAGTAGGTATAATTATTTTCTTAATTATAGTTTTAGTGCAGTTCATAGTTATCACAAAAGGTGCTGAAAGGGTAGCAGAAGTAGCTGCAAGATTTACCCTTGATGCTATGCCAGGTAAGCAAATGGCGATTGACGCTGACTTAAGCGCAGGACTTATAAACGAGGCTGACGCAAGAAAAAGGCGTGAAAAAATACAAAGAGAAGCTGACTTTTACGGCGCTATGGATGGTGCTACAAAAATAGTAAAAGGTGATGCGATAATGTCTATCATCATCACTTTAATTAACATCATCGGTGGCACAGTAATAGGTATTTTACAATCAGGGCTTCCTTTTGAAGAAGTTTTAAACATCTATGCAATAGCAACAGTTGGCGATGGCTTAGTTTCACAGATTCCAGCCTTATTAATATCTGTTTCAACAGGTATGATAGTAACAAGGGCTGTTTCAGAAGGTAGTTTAAACCAAGATGTTTCAAAGCAGTTTTTAGCACAGCCAAAGGCGATAATGATGACAGGTGGCGTATTAATTGTCTTAGCCTTTGTGCCGGGGATGCCTACAATCTCAATGTTGATTTTAGCAGCTGCATTCATTTATGCAGGCAACTACTTAACAACACAAATGAAAAAACAAGCACTTCTTTTGCAAACACAGTCTCAGCCACAAACAGCGCCGGCTGTAACAGAAGAAGAATTTTACAGAGATATTAATAATGTTTACTCATTAATAAGCGTTGAGCCTATTGAAATGGAGTTTGGCTATAGCTTAATTCCTTTAGTAGACGAGGCAAGCGGCGGTAAGATGATTAACCGTATTGTTATTTTTAGAAGGCAGTATGCTCAGCAAATGGGCTTTGTTATCCCTTCTATAAGACTTCGTGACCGCTCAAGTTTAAACACTAATCAGTACATTATAAAAATAAAAGGTGAAGAAGTGGCAAAGGGCGAAATTTTAACAGACCACTACTTAGCTTTAGAACCCTCAGCACCAGCAGGTGATATAGAGGGCATAGACACAATAGAACCAGCTTACGGTATTCCGAGTAAGTGGATACTGCCTGAAAATAAAGAGCTTGCAGAAATCTACGGCTACACTGTTATAGACCCATTATCAGTAATGATAACCCATCTTTCAGAAACAGTGAAAGTGCACGCTCACGAACTATTATCAAGGCAAGAAGTTGCACTTTTAATTGAAAACTTAAAGAAAGTTGCTCCTGAGTTAGTGGATGAAGTTATCCCTAATTTAATATCTTTTGGTAATTTACAAAAAATACTAATTAACTTATTAAAAGAGGGTATCCCGATTAAGGATATGCAAACTGTTTTATCTACAATAGCAGATAGTGCAGGTACAGGCTTTGATTTAACTAATATAACTGAAAATATTAGAGTAGCTTTAAAAAGAACAATCACAAGGAAGTTTTGCGAAAATGGGCAAATGCGCGTAATGACAATAGACGCAGAGCTTGAAAAAATCCTTGTATCAAATATGGCAAAAAGTGAGCAGGGTATTTACCTTGCAGTTAACCCTCAAACTATGCAAAGCATCTTAGCTCAAATTGGCGATGGAATGAAAAAGTTTAAAGAGTTATCTCAAGACACCGTTATTTTGACAAGCCAAGTAATAAGACCATATTTATATAAAATGATTGAGCAGTTTTACCCGAATGTATATGTTTTAGCTTTTAATGAAATAGCAAATAATGTTCAAATACAAGCTATATCTAACATCAAAAAAGAAACAGAGGTTGCGTTCGCATGATGAATGAGTATAAAGGTGAAAAACAATTTGAAAAATTTTCAAATGAAGAATTATTTTGCCTTTATAATAATACAAAGCGATTAGATGCAAAGCAAGAAATTGCTTTAAGATACCTTTATGTAGTTAAAAGCATAGCCTTGCAGATGAAGAATGTGTATATAGGCTTTGAGCAGACTAATGATATTATAAATGAGGGTGTAATAGTCTTAATGAATTGCATCGATAAGTACCAAAGCGATAAAAATGCTTCGTTTGAAACTTATATATCAAACAGGCTTCGTGGTATGGTAATTGATATAGCAAGAAAGCAAGACTGGATACCAAGGACAACAAGAAAAATTTATAATAATATCTTGCAGTTTAGCAATGAGTATTATATGAATTATGGAAAAGAGCCCACGGCAGATGAAGTTTGCGAAAAGTTAGGCATTGAAAAGGAAAAATACAATGAAATAATGTCAAAATCATCGTTATTTTCAATTATTTCTTTGGATATGGCTATAGAGCAAAGACAGGATAGTCAATCACCTTTGCAAATACAAAGCGATATACCACAAGGAATGCCAGAAGAAAACTTAGAACAAAAACATACTAAAGAAATCTTAGAAAAAGCGATTTTACAGCTAAATGAAAAAGAGCAAATAGTTACATCGCTTTATTATAAAGAGCAAGTCAATATGAAAGACATAGCAAAAATTCTACAAGTAAGTGAAGCGAGGGTGTCGCAAATACACTCAAATGCTTTAAAAAAGATGAAAGACAGTATTTTAAAGAACACTTAAAATGGAGGAAGAAAAATGTTTCACGGTTATTATAACTTAACTTCAAGTATGCTAACACAAACAAGGCAGTTAAATGTAATTAGCTCAAATATGGCTAATGTATCTACTGCAGGTTACAAAACAGATAATATGACTAATGCATCTTTTGCTGAAAAGTTAGTAGTTATGAGTGGTGACAAATCACAGCAAGGGGCAGTGGAAGTTGGCTCTTTAAGTGGCATGGTGTATGCAGATAGGAATTACACTGATTATGCTCAAGGCTCTTTTGTGCAGACTGGTATGCCTTTAGATTTTGCATTGCTTTCAGAAGGTTTTTTTGTAATTCAAGGCACAGAGGGTAATGTGTACACAAGAAATGGCTCTTTCTCTTTAGATGAAGAAAGATACCTAACTCTTCAAGGAGTAGGTAGAGTACTGGGCACTAATGGTGCGCCTATTCAAATAAATAGCGATAATATAGTAGTAGATAATCAAGGCAATATCTATGATGAAAATAACAACCTTATTGCAAGACTTTCAGTAGTTGATTTTGAAAACTACGATGAAAACTTACTAAAAAGTGATAGCGGTACTTTTACTGCGCCAAATGGCGGGGCAGTAGCTGTGAATGCAACTATTATGAATCAAGGTATTGAAGGCTCAAATGTTGACTCTGTAACTCAAATGAGTAAAATGATGGCAAGCAATAGAGCGCTTCAAAGCTCAGCTCAAATTTTTACAATGTATGACCAACTAATATCCAAAATAGTAAACGATATAGGCCAAGGCTAATTTTAAAAGGAGATAAAATATGAATCATTCTTTTTACACAGCAGCAGCAGGTGTTACCTCGCAGCAAAACAAATTTAATGTTATTGCTAATAATGTAGCGAATGTAAACACCTCAGGCTACAAAACAAAAAATGCAGTTTTCCAAGATTTAGTTTATCATAATATGAGGGCAGTTGAAGATCCACTAACAGATTTAACAGCAAGCTCTGGGGCAAAAGTTAGCCATACAAACACTGATTTTTCACCCTCTGCTTATGCGCCTACTTATAATGAATACCATTTTGCAATACAAGGCGAGGGTTTTTTTATGATAGAAAACCCTATAAGCGAAGAAATTACCTACACAAGAAATGGTAACTTCTCTTTATCTTTAAGGGAAAATGGCAACTTTTATCTTGCAACAACAGAAGGCAAGTTAGTTTTAGATGCACAGCAAAACCCTATTTTGATTGATGATACAAAAGAATTAACAGCCCTACCGGGAGTATTTGTTTTTGATAATACTGACGGTATGTTAAGTGTTGGCGATAGCGAATTTTCACCACTTGAAAAAAATGGAGAGCCTACTTTAAGACAAGACGCAAGTGTTATGCAAGGTTATTTAGAGCAGTCAAATGTTGATATGGCAGGAGAAATGGCGAATATAATTGAGACTCAAAGAGCATATTCTTATATTTTAAAAATGATGCAAACTTCAGATGAAGTGCAGCAAGTAATTAATAATCTTAGAGGATAATATATAGGTGAAATAAAATGATACATAATTATGATCAAGTAGACGACTTAAAAAAAGATGTAATAAAAGAAATAGGCAGTATAGGCACAGGTAATGCTGCTACATCTTTATCCAGTATGCTTTCTTGCGATGTTAAAATTGAGCTTCCTGATGTTAAGGTTTTAAAGTTTAATGATGCGATTTATAGCTTAGGCTCACCTGAGGATGCAGTAGTAGCTGTTTTTTCAAGATTTGAGGGTGATGTTGATGGTATAATGCTGTTTATTTTAGATACAGCCTTTGCAAAAGATGTAGTATTAAGAATAATGAATCAAGAAATTAGTGATATATTAACCCTTGATGAAATATCGCTTTCAGCCTTAACTGAAGTGGGTAATATAGTTATTTCTTCTTATATTAGAGCAATGTCTAATATGATAGATTTGAAAATGAGCTTAACAGCGCCTGTAAGCACTGTTAATATGCTCGGCGGGATTATGAATGTAGCAATGGTAGAAGTGGGATATGAAACAGATAAACTTATGATGGTAAAAGGCAAATTCATCGTTGGGGATGTAAATCACGATGCTAATTTACTTATGGTGCCACAAATATCTTCACTCAATGAAATATTTAAAAAATTGGGGATTGTGTAATTTGGATAGACAAGTTGTAGTACAAATAGCTGATATGAAGCTAACAAGAACACAGGGCAAATTAATAACTTATGCTTTAGGTTCTTGTATTGGCATAACAATTTATGATACGAGAATAAAACTTGCAGCACTTATTCATATTATGCTACCAGAATCTTTAAAAGGCATAAATGAAACAAGCGTTTATAAATTTGCTGATACAGGCATAAAAGAAACATTAAGAAAAATGGCTGTATTAGGTGGAGTGAAAAGTAGCTATGTTTGCAAAATAGCAGGTGGGGCAAAAATGTTCGCAACAACAGGGAATTCATCGCTTTCAAATATAGGAAAGCAAAACATAGATGCTGTAATAAAGATATTAAAAAATGAAGGTATACACATAACTGGACAAGAAGTTGGTGGCAGTATAGCAAGAACAATGATTTTAGATGTTGAAACAGGTGCAGTGACAATTAGAAGTATTGGAAAACCAGACATCAAGCTATAAGGAGTTATTATGGAAAAGACAAGAGTATTATTAGAATCAGGCACAAATGAAATAGAAGTTATGAAATTTACTATAAACAACGAACTTTATGGTATCAATGTTGCAAAAGTAAGAGAAATTATGCTATCAGAAAAAGTAAAGTCGGTACCATATTCTCATGCAGCGGTTGAGGGAGTTTACAAGCCAAGAGATACAATTTTCACTGTTATAGACCTTCCTTTTTACTTAACAGGTATTGAGAGTGAAAAAAGCGAAAGGGACTTATTTATAGTTACAAACTTTAATCAAATAAACATTGCTTTTAGAGTAAATGGTGTAATTGGTATTCAAAGACTATCTTGGGAAGACATAGAAAAGCCTGATAAAACTTTAAGTGGCAAAAACGATAGTATAGCAACAGGTATAATTAAAAATAATACAGAAGAACTTGTAATTATTTTAGATTTTGAAAAAATCGTAGCTGATATAGCCCCTGAAACTTCTATACAAGAAGAAGATATAAAGAGCATTTCAAGTACAATTCAAAAAGAAGAAAAAATCTTAATTGCAGAAGATTCATCATTATTAAGAAGAATGCTCTTAGAATCCTTAGCTCGTGCAGGCTATGTGAATGTAAAGAGCTTTGATAATGGGCAAGAGTTATGGGAATACCTAAGTACTTTTGAGGAAGATGAAGAAGTTAAAGAAAATGTACACTTAATAATTACAGACATTGAAATGCCTCAAATGGACGGACACAGACTAACAAAATTAATTAAAGATACAAAAATTTATAAAGAAATACCAGTTATTATTTTCTCTTCATTAATAAGTGGACAAATGAGAAAAAAAGGCGAAGAAGTAGGCGCAAGTGCACAGCTTTCAAAGCCTGAGATAGGAAGATTAATAGAAATAGTAAATGGATTATTACAATATAATAGTACAACGGAGGAATAAATTTTGGCAATCAGCATCGTTTTAACAAATCAAAAAGGTGGGGTAGGTAAAACAACTACTACAGCCTCATTAATTGCAAGACTTGCAAAAAAAGGATATAAGGTACTATCAATAGATTTAGATCCTCAAGGAAATTTAGGTTTTAGCTTGGGTGAAGATATTGATAGAGGAAAAAACATTTATGATGTTTTAGTTAACGATGTGCCGATTAAAGAAGTTATCCGAAAAACTCAAATTTATCAAGATATAATAGTTTCAAATATTCTTTTAAGCCAAACTGAGAATATTTCAGAAAAAACAGATAGAAGATTGCTATTAAAAAATGCCTTAAAGCCAGTAGAGAATGAGTATGATTTTATAATAATAGACACACCTCCCGCTTTAAATATTTTAACGGTGAACGCTTATGCAACGGCTGATTTTTTAGTAATACCGATGGCGAGTGAAATTTTAAGTTTAGTAGGTTTAATTCAATTAAAAGAAACTATTGAAGCTGTAAAAAATAGCATAAATAAAAATTTAAATGTTATGGGGATACTCCTAACAAGATATAATAAAAATACAAACTTATCAAAAGATGTAGACGAAATGGCGCAAGAAGTAGCAAAACAAATTAACACAAAGGTGTTTGATACTAAAATTAGAAGTAGCGTTGTAGTAGCAGAAGCTCCAGCTCACGCACAAACAGTGTTAGAATACTCACCATGGTCAAATCCTGCTCGTGATTACAAGGCTTTTGTAGATGAAGTATTAAACTTAGTTAACATAAAAAGTGAGGTAGCAAACAATGGCTAAAAAATCAAATAAAACAAGTAGAGTTTTAAATTTGCTATCGAATGACCCGAAGGAAGAAGTTGTAGAAAAAAAGACAGAAAAAGAAGAAAAACCTATACAACAAAAAACCAATTCACAAGTTTTAGTAGTTGATGAAAATGAAGAGCGAAGCGATGTAATTTTAGAAATAGAAAAAGCGCTGAGTAGAGAAATTACAATAGACATTAAAACTATTCAGCAAAAAAAAGAAGAGCTGAAAAGGAAGATGCAAATGGCTATAAATGAAAAAAGGCAGCAAGAAATAGAAGATGTTAAAATTGCAAAATCCATAACAGATGATAAAATTAAATTAGAGCAAGAAGGATATTCATTTGTAAATGTTATGGAATACATAATTAAATTAAGAATAGATGAGTATTTAGAAGAGTTTTCAGTTTGCGATTGCTCAAGATGTAGAGCCGATGTAACAGCCTTAACTCTTACAAATTTACCATCAAAATATGTGGTAGTAGATAAAAATAATGTTTCGCCAAGGCTTTATTATTATGAGAATATCTATCTTGGTAAAGTAGCAGTAGAATTAACAAAGGCTTGTATGAGTGTCGCTAAAACACCACATCATAGATAATTAAAAGAATAGTTAAAGTTTTTTTAAAAAAGACTTAACTATTCTTGTTTTATGTCGATAATATACTTAGTAGGAATTTACAGTTTTACACTGTTTAATATAAGGAGGATAATTTATGACTTCAATAGGTGGATTATCAAGCAACACAACGAGTTCTTTGCAAGGGTATGGCGGTTTAGCCAGTGGTCTTGACAGAGATTCATTAATTGAGAGTATGACTTATGGCACAAGGCTTCAAATAGATAGCGCTTATCAAGATAGGCAATCTACATTATGGGAGCAAGAGGCAATAAGAAATATTACAAATGAATTATATGAATTTACTCAAAAATACACATCATATACTTCATCATCTAATTTATTATCAACAAATTTATTCCAAAGAAAAGATGTTGAAATTTTAGGTGAAAATTCAAAATTTGTTTCAGTTTTAGGAACTAATGTTTCAAATAATCCTATTAGCATTTTAGGTGTTCAATCTTTAGCGAAAGACGCTCAAGGTGTAAGTAGTGGCAATGTTACTTCAGGTGTTTTAACAAGTAATGTTATAAATGAAAGCTTATCAAATGATTTAGTGATAAGTGAAATAGCAGGAGAGAGTATTACTTTTACATACGATTCAGAAGAATACACACTTACTTTACCTAAAGACAGCGAAATGACAGCCGATGGTATGGACACTATAGGCGAAGTAGCCACTCTTTTAAACGAGGCAGCAGCTGAAATCGATTTAGGCGGCGGAAAAACTTTTGCTGATATTTTTTCAGCACAAGAAGTTGATGGTAAATTAGTATTTAAAAACACAAGTACAGAATCGAAATCGCTAACAATAAAATCAGATAGCGGTAACTTAATGCGTGATTTAGGCTTTTTAGAAGCTGATGGCACAGTAGGTAACTTAGAAGATGCAGAAAAAATCATAGGCACAAGTGGCTTTGTAGCAGAGCATACAACAAACTTATCAAATTCTAAATCAGCTGCAGAAATTTTCTCAAATGCAACAATGACCTTTAATTACAATGATAAGGTGTATACAATTGAGCTTGGCGAGTATACCGATGAAACAAGTTTAGCTACTGTACAAGAAGATATACAAAAAGAGCTAAATGATAAAATAGGCAATGGAAGAATTACTGTATCCTTAGAAGATGCAGTAGGTGGAAAAGCCCTTAGCTTTAAAACTACTTCTCCTGATGGCTTAGGTGGAGTAAAAGATGATACAACATCAGTGTTCTCTATAACAGCAGCAAGTCCTAACATTTTAGGCGATGGTGGTATTTTAGGTATTAAAGCTGGTGATGGTAATCGCTTAAATTTACATGGTAATTTAAAAGATGCAGGCCTTACAAGCGATATCCCAACTACTGATATGACATTCTCAAGCGCTGGCGTAGAAGTAAACTTAGCTGACCATGGCTTAACTTGGGAAAGCTCAATTGAAGATATTATAGATACAATAAATTCTTTAGAAGACTTAGATATAAATATCGTTTACCAAAAGGAAACAGATAAATTTGTAGTTAAATCAACTCAAAGTGGTGCAAGTGGCTCAATTAATTTATCAGGCAATGTAGCTGATATATTATTTAACACACCTTTAAATGTAACAAATGGTCAAGATGCAGTTGTAAGGGTAAAATACGCAGATTCAGGTGAAGAAGTAGACATAACTCGTAGCAGTAACACTATAGATGTTGATGGTATGAGCATTACTCTAAAAGGTGAATTTGGTTTTACACAATTAGCAGATAGTAGCTATGAATATATCCAAGGCACTGAGGCAATTACCTTTGAGGGCAGTATAGACACACAAGAAACTGCAGATATAGTAAAAGAATTTATAGATGATTATAATGAAGCAATATTATTAATTAATACTGCGGTAAGCGAAAGGCCAGATAGAGATTATCAGCCACTTACAGATGCTCAAAAAGCTGAAATGAGTGAGAGCGAAATTGAAAACTGGGAGACTGAGGCTAAAAAAGGCTTATTATTTAATGATTCTACAATAAGAAGTTTAGCTGATGAGTTAAGATTTATTATACCTTCCTCAATGAGACAACAGTTTGAGGATATGGGTATTACTGTATCCGATAGTTATACAGATAATGGTAAATTAATTTTTGATCAAGCAAAATTTGAAGAAGCCTTAGCAGAAGACCCAAATGCTGTATATGAAGCATTTAATGCAAAAACAGGCACTGACGGAGCTGTTGAAAATGGTATACTCACAGAAATGAAGAATGTGATGGATAGATATGCAGGAACAACAGGCTACACAAAAGGCTTATTAGTAGAAAGAGCTGGCTTTAGCTTTGCGCCAACTTCTATCTTAGATAACTACTATCAAACAATGATAGATTCAATAGATGATAGAATTGAGCGACTTCAAGATACTTTAACAATGGAAGAAGATAGATATGTACAACAATTCACAAACCTTGAAACTTTAATTTCCCAAATGAACTCACAAAGCTCATACATCTCACAAATGTTAGGAACATCATAAAGAAAGGTGAAAAATTATGAATGCTTATACACAACAGCAAAATTATAAAGAGCAAGCAATAATGTCTATGACACAAGGCGAGTTACTTTTAGTGGTATATGATGAATTGTTAAACAGGCTTAAAAAAGCTCAAATAGCTTTAAGTATAGATAATCAAACTTTGTTTGATGAATCAATTACAAGGGCTAATGAAATCGTAATTTATCTAAAAGATACCTTAGATTACAACTATTCAATTAGTTATGAATTATCTAATATGTACAACTTCTTTATATACGAAATTTCTCGTATCAAATCATCAAAAAATCCAGAAATAATTGATGAATTAAAGCCTTTAGTACAAGAGTTAAGAGATACTTTTAAGCAGGCGGATAGTGCAACATGAGGCAAGAGTTTACAAAAGAAGTTTTAGAAGTATTAAAAACAAAATATCAGTGTATAATTAAATTATATAATTTGACAAATGAATTAGAAACTGCCCTTAATAGTGATGATAAAATGCAAATTGTACAAGCCTTATCAGAGCGTTCAAAAGAGATAGATTTTTGTATGAATTGCGACGCTCAAATTAATGAATTATTACGCACTCAAAAAAATGTAAACGAAAAAGATTTTTTGCGTTTATTAAAGCATGAGTTAAGTGATAACTCTTTAAAAGATGAGAAAGATTTTATTGAAATAATTGACATTGCAAATAAGATGCAAGCATTTATAGTTAAAATCGTTGAAAAAGATAAATTTATCAGTAATAAACTAATGGGTAAAAATTCAATATATAACAAATAAAATTACAAAAGAGGTAGAAAGTGGTAGAAAGAAATATTAGAACTTATGAAGAAACTTGTTTTATAGGACTACTTTCATCGCTTATAAATCAAACACCTATTCCAAGATGGAATTTATCGCCACAATGGGATAAAATAGTGAGTATGGCAAAAAATCATAATATACTCAACTTATTATTCTACACTTCAGTCGGCTTAGATTCGGCAAAAACAAAATGGAAAAAAGAAGTTGAAGAGGAATATAGAAATACTATTTTATCCGATGGGGCGTATGAAAAGATTTTAGTAGGAATAATAAAAGCCTTTGAAGAAAAAAGAGTGCATTGCATGATATTAGGCGGATATAATTTTAAAAAATATTATCCAAGACCTGAAATGAGAAAAACAAGTATCATAACTATTTATATTGATAATTCAAGACGATTTGCAGTTGACGATGTGTTAAGAAACTTAGGTTTTGAGCAAGTTAATAGCAACAAGAAAAATGAGAAGCTTTATTTTAAGTTAGATGATATCTGGATAAAGATTGTAAGTCAGGTAAGTTTTGATAATAAAAAAGCTCAAAAACATTTTTCAAAACCGATTAATATGTATAACACAGTAAAAGGTTTTGGGCATATCCACGAAATGGACAAAGATGAATTGTTCACTTATAAATTTTTAGAAATAGCGCAAGATTTTTCTTACTCTAAATTACAATTACAAAAGCTAATTGATTTATGGTCTTTTTACGCAGTAGAAAAAGATAATTTAGATATGAAAAAAATCGAAAAAGACCTTGAATATTTAAGATACACAAAGCTAAAAATATATATAATGCAAATTTTAGAATATTGGTTTGGGAAGTCTTTTTTTCCTAATGAAGATGCTGAGTATAAGGCTCTTGAAAGATTTATTTTAACTAAAGGAGCGCAAGGAGTAAATTTTGCTCGCTCATTAATACCGCTTTCAAAAGAAAAAGAAATTGATAGCATAGAAAAAGAAAAAAAGAAAACAACAAAGGATAATAGCTGGATTTTTCCAAGTTATGAGTATATGCAAAGTCTATACCCTGCCTTAGAAAAACAAAGCTATTTATTACCATTTTTTATACTTAAAAGGTTAATTAGATTGTTTTATAGATGGCTTATGAATAAAATTAAATCAATATACTCAACAATAAAATATTTCATAAATTTGCCAATTAAAAAGGTAAAAGAAATAACAGATAAAATAAAATCTAAATTTAATAAAGAAAATGATGAAAATAAGTAAAATTACCTTAACTTTATTCAGCATTTGTCGATATTATAAATAAGAACTAAATTAGGAGGAATGAGTAATGGGCATATCAATAGATAAAATATTTAATCATTCACAAAAGAATATAATAAAAGAAAATAATAATAAAGATGTCCACATCAAAAAGCCAGCAGTAAGGCAGTTTGATGAGATTGTTATATCCTCTTATAAAAATGAAGATGAAGAAAATATAATAAACGAATTATCCTCAAAAGTAAAAATGTCTTTGAATAAAGATATGAGCGAGGAGCAAATAGAAAGATTAAGACAGCAAGTACAAACAGATGAATATGTAATTGATGCTAAAGAAATCGCAAGCAGAATTTTATTGTTGGGCAAATAAGCTTAAAGGGAGAAATTTAATGAACGAATTTTTATATGTTATTGAAGAATTAACAAAAGTTTTCATTGACCTTTCAGCTATTGCAAATATAAAATTAAAGGCTGCAAAAGACAATGTAACGGCAACTATAGATGAATGCTTACTAAAAGAGCAATCATTGATTTTAAACCTTAGAGGTCTTGATAAAAAAAGAGAAGACATACAAGAAAAATTAGGCTTTAAAGGCTTAGCTTTTAAAGAAATTTTAGAAAAACTATCAGAAGAAGAAAGTAATATTATGCTTCCAGCTTTTGATATTTTGAGTAGAGAAATTCAAAATTTTGAAAAAATAAATGAAGATGTGTCTACAATAATTAAAGTTAATTTAAGACAACTTCAAAAAGAAATAGACAAAAACGGTGTTTTATATAGTAAGAATGCAAACGGAACAGTAGAAGATAAATCTTTTACTGATTTTAGTGTTTAATATAAAGGAGAAATAATATGCTTCGTTCAACTTTTTCAGGCTTTACTACAGCGCAACACGCACTTTTAGCAAATCAGAGAGCAATAGATGTAGCAGGTCAAAATATTACAAATATGAATACGGTTGGATATACAAGACAAACTTTAGATGTCGTAAGCCTTTCTCCTGTAGCTTCAGGCTACTTTGGTGCAACTTATGATAATAGAGTAGGTCAAGGTGTACAAATGGTAGGGATATCTCAAATAAGAGACCCTTACTTAGATATTCAATACAGAAATCAGCTTGCAAAAGTAGGCTCTGCTGATGCCACAGATGAAATCCTTGAAAGATTAGGAAATGTTTTTGATGAAACATATAATGATGGCATAAGGGCTGCTTTAAATGATGTTATTTCTCAATTAACAACTCTTTCTTCTACTCCAAATGTTGCAACTGACAGCATGGATGCTGTTGTAAGGAGCTCATTTGAAGTGCTTATAAACCAAATTCATCAAAAATCTTATGAATTAGAAGGGTTAGAAGAAGAAATAAGACAAAAATTAGATGACACATTAATTCCAAATGTAAATTCAATTTTAAATTCTATTGCAGAATTAAATGTTACTATTAAAAATAGTCAAATTTTAGGAAGCCCAGCTTTAGAGCTGCAAGATCAAAGAAACATGCTTTTAGATGAGCTTGCTACATACCTACCTATAGAAATAAAATATAGTGAAGATAACACAACTTCAACAGTATACGAAAAACTAACAGTGACATTCACAGACAATGAGGGTGTAGTACATACTTTAATATCTGATGATCAAAAAGCAGAATTTGCAGTTGATACAACAACAGATGATGCAAGTTTAACAATAACAGATGCCTTAGACCCAACAGGTGCTTCAAGCTCAAAAAATGTAGCAAACAGCTTAGTTAATGGTGTATTAAAAGGCAACTTAGATATGCTAAATAAATCTGAAGTTTTTGATGGCAGTGATATTAGAGGTATCGGTTATTATAGTGGAATATTAGACTCATTCGTTAATGAGCTTGCCACTACATTAAATGACTTAAATGCAACAACAGATGCTTCAGGCGTTGTAACAAGGAATGACTTATTTGAAATAAGCGGTACTGGTACAACATTTACTGCTGAAAACATAAAAGTTTCAGACGCTTGGATGAACGGTGATGTAACTTTAACAACTACTCATGCAGAAGGAGCTGGTGGCACAGATACATCTACAGCATACGAAAATATTTTACAAATGATAGATTCTTTAATTAATGAAGAAATTAGCTTAGAAATTGCAAATCCAGATGGAACTGCAACAACTGTAAAGGTATATCAAGGCACAATCCAAAGCATGTATGATACACTTCAAAGTGTTCAGTCAATAGATAGGAAAGCTTCATCATCAATTTTAGAAAATCATGTAACGGTTTTAAATCAAATAGCAGACTCGAAAGATTCTATCTCGGCTGTTAGTCAAGATGAAGAAGTTATGGATTTGATGAGATATCAACAATCTTATAACGCAGCTTCAAGATTAATGACAGTTATGGATGAGCTTTTAGATAAATTAATTAATGAAACAGGCATAGTAGGCAGATAGGAGTAAAGTATGAGTTTAAGAATAACGAGCAGTATGGTAAGAAGAAACTATCAAGGCAGCTTAAATTCCTCTTTAGGTGCTCTTGAGCAAACAAGGCAGCAGGCTTCTACAGGTAGAATGTTTACAGAATCTTACATAGACCCGAACGCAGCAGCAAAAGCTGTTACTTTAGAAAATAGGTTTGCAAGAAACGAAGATTATCTATCGGCTGTTGAAGATACAATGAAATGGAGCGATACTCAAGAAGATATAGTAACACAAATAGATAATCTTGCAAAAGAAGTGGAAAAAAATTATTCAGTGCAAGCGCTTTCAGATACAAATTCAGAAGTTCGCAGTGTATATGCAGATACCTTTCGTAGTATGCAAGAGTCAATGGTTAATATTTTAAACACAACTTATGGCTCAACATTTGCATTAGCGGGCGCTGATGGCGAAAATCCTCCTTTTAAAATTGAGGATGATGGCTCTATTACATATAGAGGTGTTGACTTAAACGACCCTGATGCAGCTACAGTAGCAGTGTTAGAAGAACTTTCAAAAGAAACAGCGTTTATTGACTTAGGCTTTGGCTTGACAATTAATTCAGGCACAGTAGTACCATCAAGCGCCTTTGATGCAGCTTTACCGGGTATAAATTCAGCAGGTTTTGGTTTTACAGCAGAAGGTACTCCTAAAAATATGATAGTGCTTTTAGGACAGATGGCTGATGAGTTAGAAAAAGAAGATTTTGACAGAGACGCATATGTAGAGCTTTGGGAAACATTTGGTGAATCAAGCACAGATAATAGGAATACTTTAACAGAAATAGGCACAAAAAGTAATTTATTAGAAATGACAAAAACAAAACTTGAAAGTGAAAACTTAAATATAATCGAGCAATTCGATGCAACTGTAAATATAGATGAGGCAGAGGCTTTAACAAATTACTCATATGCAAACTATATTTACAGCTTAGCTTTAAAAATAGGTTCTAATATCTTGACTCCGTCATTATTAGACTTTGTACAATAGCAAATAATATATAAATAGTTATAGAGGCGAAAGGTGGAAAAAATGGAACAGTTAATTAAAATAACAACTATACCTATAGAGTATGAATTCAAAATTAGTAATGCAAAATTCGAGAGAAGAAGTAGTACAGCAGAACTTGAAATAAGTAGAAATGAAGGCGGCGGAATGCAAATCAAAAGCAGACCTATTCGCTTGAATTTAGATACATATGAAGCAAGAAACTCTGTTGTACCAACAACAAAAACTGCAATTTATCAAGCAGCTCAAAAAGGGCAAAATGCAGCCTATGAAGCAACAGCGCAGTTTGCAAGCGAAGGTAAAATGCTTCTTCGTGCAAAAGTAGGCTCAGAAGCCTTAAGCAATTTATTTGAGCAAAGGGCAGAACAGCCAAAAGGCGACTTTAAAATGGGCTTTATTCCAACAACAGGCCCTAATATAGAATGGGAACCACCTGAAATATCAATTCAGTATGAAATGGATAAATTGAATTTTGATACAAAAGTAGCAAATGGCAACATTCAATTTGTTCCAGGTTCAATTGAATTAGTTATTAATCAGCTTCCTGATGTACAAATAGATTACATAGGAGATCCTATCTATGTGCCGCCGAGTGCAGCAGAAATGTTTAATCCGGGTAGCATTGTAGATGAAAAAGCATAACGGAGGAATTTATGGCACCAAAACTTAATCCTGAAAAGTACGATACAAGCGAAGTTATTACCTTTATAGAAGGGATATTTGGTTTTGAAGAACATAAAGAGTTCTTGCCTTTACCTATTGATGAAGAAAAAGGCGATATATTATCATTAGTAAGTGTTGAAGATGATGATTTAAGCTTTGTTATATTTAATCCTTTTGTAATTAATAAAGATTATAATCCTATTTTAACTAAAGAAGATTATAAAAAATTACAAACGAATGAAGATGAAGATTTATCATTTTTTGTGATTTGTTCTTTAGCTGATACTTTAAGCGAAAGTACAGTTAATTTTAAATGCCCTTTAGTAGTAAATGTGAAAACAAGAAAAGCAGTTCAAGTGATTTTACAAAATGAAGAATATACTTTCCGTCATAAGCTTAATGTAGCTAATGCATTAGAAAAGGAGTAGTATATGCTTATTTTACAAAGGAAAAAAGGACAAAGCATAGTTATTTCTGATAATATTACAGTGCAGGTAATTGAGATAACTCAAGATGGAGTGCGTCTTGCTATTGATGCACCAAAAGAAGTAAAAATCTTAAGGCAAGAATTAATAGAAGCTGCAGATGCTAATAAAATGGCAAGTGTTAAAAAAGAACAAATTGACACTATTAAGCAGCTTATTAAAAATAATAAGTCAAATAAAACAGATAAATAATAAAAACACCCTATATAGGGTGTTTTCATTATTTAGATTTATATTTTTTTATAAATATATCTTAAACAGTAAAATGTAAAGTATTAACATTTTAGTATAAAAATCGAGGTAGTAAATGAAAATAGATTTTAAAAATGGAGTTTCAAAAGAACTTATAAAAAAAGCAGTGAATGAGCATGAAGAATATGAAAAATTAAATAATATAATATGCGCATACACTCCTTTTTATTTTACAGCAAATGAAGATGATGAAGTTTGTGGTTTAATAAGTGGATATACTTGTTATAGGGAAATTTATATAGATGATATTGTAGTTTTTAAAGAGTATAGAAATCAAGGTATAGGAAGAAAACTACTCAATGCAGTAGAAAATCATTATAAAAATAAAGGATTTAACAATATTAATCTAGTCACGAATAAATTTCAAGCACCATTATTTTATGAAAAATGTGGTTTTACTTTAGAATTTATAAGAGAGAATAAGCAAACCCCATTGCTAACAAAATATTTTTATGTAAAATTCTTTTAAAAAAACACCCTCTTTATAAAGAGGGTGTTTTTCTTATATTATTTTTATATTAATATTTATCATCTTCTGTTTCAACAAATTCTTCAACAACTTCAGTATCACTAACTGCTTCATAGCTGTCATCGTAAGTATCAACATCTACGATGATGCCATCATTATCTAATTTGAATGCTGAAATTAATTGTTGTAGCATTATAGCTTGGCTGGATAATTCTTCACTTGCAGCAGCACTTTCTTCTGAAGTAGCTGAGTTAGTTTGAACAACAGCCGAAACTTGGTCAAGGCCTATAGTTACTTGTTCAATAGCTATAGCTTGCTCACCTGTAACTGCTGAAATTTCTTTCATTAAATCAGTTGAAGATTTAACATCGCCAACAACATTCAATAAGCTGTCAGCAGTAGATTGGGCTAATTGAACACCACGGTCAATAGCTGCAATAGAAGCTTCTATTAATAGTGTTGTATTATTTGCAGCATCAGCTGATTTTGCGGCAAGGTTTCTTACTTCATCAGCAACAACAGCAAAGCCTTTACCAGCGCTACCTGCTCTTGCAGCTTCAACAGCAGCATTAAGAGCCAATATATTTGTTTGGAAAGCGATATCTTCGATAGTTTTAATGATTTTATTAATTTCTTTTGATTTAGAATCAATTTCATTCATTGAATCCATCATAGATTTCATTTGTTCATTATTTAATACGATAGCATCATTTGATTTGCTCGCTACGATACTTGCTTGTTTTGCATTTTCAGCAGTTGAATTAACTTGCTGAGAAATTGAGTTTACATTATCAAGTAATTCTTGAATAGAGTTAGCCTGCTCTGTAGAACCTTGTGCTAAGGCTTGTGAGCCAGCTGCAACTTGTTCAGAACCTTCTGAAACTTGTAAAGCGGCTTGATTAACTTGTAATAATGTACTGTTTATTTTTTGAACAAAGTTTTCAATTGATAATTTGATACGAGCATACTCGCCTATGTAAGAGCTATCGTTAGTATTATCAATAACAAAATTACCTTGAGCTAATAAGGATAGTTTTTCATCTATATCATTAATGATAACTTTGATACTTTGGATTGTATTTCTTATATTTTCTGCTAATATGCCGTACTCATCTTTTGATTCGTATGTTATAGTAGCATTATCAAAATCAGCATTTGCTAAAGCTTCAAAAGCTGTTTCGATTTCTTTAATTGGTCTTGTTAGATACTTTGTTAATACATAGCCTAAGAATACTGTAATTATTAAAGCGATAACGCCAATTACTACTAAAGCATAAACTGCTGTTTGAGTATATGTAGCAGCACTATTATATTTGGTATCTGCATTTGCGTGCATAGCTATTGATAAGTCGATGAAGTTTGCATTTATTTGCTCATAATAATCTATAACTTGTGTAAAGTAAACTTCTTCAGCAGCTCTAAAGTTAGAATCTTCAACAATAAAGTTGTAAGTTTCTAATTTTGATTGTTGCATATTAGAAAGATTAGTAGTAATTGAGCCAATTTGTTCTGTCACCTCATTTGATTCGAATCGCCCTTTTAAAGTATTTAATTCCTCTAACATATTAGAAATTAAAGCGGAAGATTCTTCGTAAGTTTCGATGAAAGCTTCTTCGTCTTCTAAAATGATACTGTTTGATAAAATCAGTACAGAAGAATCAAAACTTTTGTGAGCATTGTATAAATTGTAAGTTGCAGCATAACCATAATTATGAAAATCAATAAATTTAGAGTGGATAGTGCTAACACTGCTTGAGCCAGAGTATGCACTGAAAACTAATAGGATTAGAATAATCCCAAGGGAAATACTGAGTTTAGCCATTATTTTTAAATTTTTCATCAGAAAGGTCTCCTTAAACTTTAAGTTAAAATTATCTAAGAACATATACATATATTATATACTATATTTAAATAAAAATAAACAAAAATTTTGTTAATTTATAAAAAAATGGATAAAAAAACAAAACTATATGTAATATAATAGTCTTATTTGTATATTTTTTTAAAGCTGTGCATTTTTAAAAGACAATAAATAAAAATTACAGCAGTATATTTTAATGAATTTGCTAAATGCTCTAACTCAAGCTATCGCTTTTTGTGGTTATGCACAAAAATAGTTGTGATAAAAATAACTGATAATTTTGGCAAAACAAACAATTAAAAAGTGCGGAAAATGTGCAATATATATAATAGAATGAATATTGTATGAATAAACTTTATTTAATAAAGAGTTTAATTGCAAACTACTTAATTAATTAAATAATAATAAACAAAACTTTAATTTTAAAATATCTAAATTGACAATTTTCACACTTTTATAAATATTATTTGTTGACTTTTCTTATTTTATTTAGTATACTAAATTAAGTTAATTTCAAATAAATGGTTATTTTGCACAAAAGCAGACTAAACATATTGTGAAATCAACAAAAAAACAAGAAAGTAGAAAAAAAGGGGGCTATGTACAATGAGTATTAAAAAAATTACTAATACATTTAATAGAATGTATAGGAATTCTACTTATCGTTTTTGGGTTAATATTTTAGGGATTTTTACAATGATTCCACTTTATCTAAGCTATTTATCTAAAAAAGGCAAAGATGAGTATAATACTTTATACAAAGAAGTAGAAAGTGAGTTAGCAGCATCTGGCTTAAAAGAAGAGTTATTAAAAGATGCTACAATGCATGTAACGAAGAAAAATCAGTATTTCAAAAAGGAAATTTCACAAGCTGAAATATCAAGCCAAGCGCAAGCTATAGCAGATAAAAACTTTAAAACTATATTAAAGGATAAAGCGAGCGAAAGAGCGGAAGTAAAAGGTGTAAAACAAGTAACCATTGGTTCATGTTTTGAAAGCGCAATGCAAAATCCTTTTACAAGGATTCTTTCTTTTATAGTATCATTTCCATTATATTTCTTAATGATATTATTTGCTAATCCTATCAGTAAATATATAACTGACCGTTTATTTATGATGATATTCGTATTATTTGGTGTAACATTCTTAGTTTTCACTATTTTATTTATTTCACCACTTGATCCAGCTATCAATATCTTAGGTCAAACAGCAACACTTGAACAAATAGAACAATGGAATAGGGTTTACGGTTTAGACCAACCTTACATAGTTCAATTATTTGATGCGTTTACAAACTTAATTACATTTGATTTAGGAAACTCTTATCAAGGTAATGAAGATATCGCAACAGCTATTATGAACAAATTCCCAACTACAATGGTAGTTGCGTTTTGGGCTGTTTTCGTATCAGTTTCAATTGCTATCCCATCAGGTATCATTTCAGCTATTAAACAATATTCATCATTTGACTATATCTTTATGTTTATAGCTTTAATCGGTCTATCAATACCAAACTTCTGGTTAGGTTTAATCTTAATATTAAACTTCTCTATCAATAATCATATACTACCAGCGACTTATCAAGTAGGTGAGTGGACAAGTTTGATTATGCCATCTATTGTTTTAGGTACAGGTATGTCAGCTTCGGTTGCTCGTATGACTCGTTCATCAATGCTTGAAGTTAAAAACTCAGACTATATCTTAACTGCAAGAGCGAAAGGCTTACCTGAACATAAAGTTGTTTTAAAGCACATCTTAGGTAATGCTTTAATTCCAATCATCACTGTTATCGGTATGCAATTTGGTGGTATGCTTGGTGGTTCATCAGTTACAGAAAAAGTATTTAACATTAACGGTTTAGGTTCATACTTAGTCGATAAACAATTTATTCCTGATACTCCTGTTGTTTTAGCAGGTGTTGTATATATCTCAATTGTAATAAGTTTAGTTAACTTATTAGTAGATATCTTATATGCACTAATCGATCCACGAATCAAATCAAAAATGAAAAACTATTAGAGGAGGTAAACTGTAATGGCTAAACAAGAAAAAAATATAGGACTTGATTATTATACAAAAAAAGTCCAAAAACGTAAATTAAGCGGCTCTTTGGAGTTTACAACTTCAAGACTTGCATGGCAAGTTTCAATAGCTATCGTATTAGTAGCTTTAATTTCATCAGTTGACTTTATCGCGTTAGTGACAGGCGGTAATGAAGACTTAGAAATCAATACAATTGCATTAGCAGCAGCAGCGGTGTATTTTGTACAGTTTGTATTACAATACTTTATAACATCAAAAATCATAAAAGAAGTAACTTCAGGTGATGGAGAAATATCAAAAGGTACAAGAATGTTAGGTTATATCTTAATTCCTTTTGTATTCACAGGTAACTTCTTTATGTTCATAGCTGGTTTTATGCTAATTCAAAAAGAAAAAACTATAGAATACCAATTAGCAGTATATTCACTATTAACATCTGTATTTATAGTTGTTTTATCACTTATTAATTTATTAAAACCACAGCAAGTATCAACATTCTGGATTGGTATTGGTATCTACGGTGCATATTCAGTAATAAATTTAGTGACTGTTGTTTTAGCAGGAAAATATACAAACGATAAAAAACCAGATAAAAAGTTTCTACCATTTGCTTATATAGGCATAGTAGGGGGCTTAACAGGTAATGTATTCTCATTATTAATGGGCTTTATCACATTAGCAAAATATAAAAACAAAAATGAAAACTTAAGCGTTGAATGGGTTGATGTTGTTCGTCGTCTATTCAAAAACTACATGGCGGCTGTAGGTATGTTTATAGTAGTTTTTCTAATCTCAGTTTCAATAGGTTCAAACCTAACTTTTGATTATAATGTAGCTACTTTAAATGACTACTCAGCTTTATTACAATCACCAAGTTTACAGTTCCCATTTGGTACTGACCAATTTGGTCGTTGTGTATTCACAAGAATAGTATTCGGTGCAAGAATTTCACTTGTTATCGGTTTAATAGCAACAGTAGTGCCTATTATGATAGGCGGGCTATTAGGTGCTATCTCAGGCTACTACGGCGGTAGAACAGAAAACACAATAATGCGTTTATTAGATGTATTATATGCAGTTCCTGGTATCTTACTTGCTATCGCTATCATAGCAGCTTTCGGTATTAGTACAACAAACTTAATCTTAGCTTTATCAATAGGTGGTATCCCATCTTATGCAAGAACAGTTAGGGCTACAGTTTTAGGTCTTGCTGGTCAAGAATTCGTAGAAGCGGCAAAGGCTTGTGGTGCTAAAAATTCAACAATTATATTCAAGCACATAATTCCAAATGCATTAGCTCCGGTTATCGTAAGAGCTACAATGGGTATAGGTTCAGCTGTTTTATCAACTTCAAGTCTATCTTACCTTGGTTTAGGTGTTGAGTCACATATTCCAGAATGGGGTAATATATTAAAAGCTGGTTCAACTTACCTTGAAACTAACCCGTACATAGCGATTTTCCCAGGTCTTGCAATCATTATGTTAGTTTTATCTTTCAACTACTTCGGTGATGGACTTCGTGATGCGCTTGATCCAAAACTTAAATAATAGGAGGTTAATAAGATGGAAAAAAATACAATTTTAGATATTAAAAATTTACATGTTCATTATGTAACAGATGATATGACAGCAAAAGCTGTAAACGGAATTAACCTTGCTATAGAAAAAGGACAAAGTTTAGGTTTAGTTGGTGAAACAGGTGCTGGTAAAACAACAACAGCTTTATCAATTATGCAACTTGTTCCAGACCCACCAGGTGTTATAGCTGATGGTGAAATTAACTTTGAGGGCAAAAATGTAATTTACAATACAGATAAAGAAAATCAAGCAATGCGTGGAAGCGGTATTGCTATGATATTCCAAGATCCAATGACAGCTTTAAACCCTACTTTGACAGTGGGTGCACAGCTTAGTGAAATCGTAACTACTCACAACAAAGTATCAAAAGCACAAGCAAAAGAAAGAGTTATTGAGCTTTTAGAAATCGTTGGTGTTAAAAAAGATAGATACGATGACTACCCACACCAATTCTCTGGTGGTCAAAAACAAAGGGTTGTTATAGCGATGAGCCTATTATGTAATCCAAGATTATTAATAGCTGATGAGCCTACAACAGCACTTGATGTTACTATTCAAGCACAGGTTTTAGAAATAATTAATGACCTTCGTCATAAATATGAAATGGCTATGCTACTTATCACTCATGACTTAGGTGTTGTTGCTGAAACTTGCGATAGAGTTGCAATTATGTACGCAGGTCAAATAGTTGAAACTGGTAATGTAAAAGATGTTTACTTAAATCCAAAACATCCATATACAAAAGGTTTATTTGACTCAATTCCAAAACTTGATGATGATGCAACAGAACTTGTACCTATTGAAGGTCAAATTTCAAATGCAGCAGAACTACCTACAGGTTGTTTCTTCCATCCAAGATGTCGCTTCTGTAAAGATGTATGTAAAACACAGCAACCAAAAGTTCAAGGTGATGATCACTCATTTATGTGCCACTTTGATGTATTTGCGAAAGGGGATAAATAATGGAAAAGAAAGATATCCTTATAGAAACTAAGCGTTTGAAAAAATACTTTTCAGTGCCAGCGGGCTATCTGCACGCAGTTGATGATGTTAACTTAACTATTAAAAAAGGTGAAACTTTAGGTATAGTTGGCGAGTCAGGTTGTGGTAAATCTACTTTAGGCCGTGTTATCTTAAGATTACACGAGGCTACAAGTGGTGAGGTGCTATATGATGGTATTGATGTAAATAATTTATCAGACGATGAAATGCGTCTTATGAGACAAAGTATGCAAATTATCTTCCAAGATCCTTATGCATCACTTAATCCTCGTATGACAGTTGGCCAAATTATCGAAGAGCCACTAAAACTGCATAAAATTTATGCAACAGAACCAGAAAGAAGAAAAAGAGTTGAAGAGTTAATGGACTTAGTAGGTCTGCCACTTCGTTCTTATAACCAATATCCTCACGAATTTGATGGCGGTCGTCGTCAAAGGGTTGTTATAGCAAGGGCACTTTCAATTAATCCAAAATTCATTGTATGTGATGAGCCAGTTTCAGCGCTTGATGTTTCTATTCAAGCACAGATATTAAACCTGCTTATGGAACTACAAAGAAAAATGGGCTTAACTTATATGTTTATCTCGCACGATTTATCTGTTGTAAAACATATCTCAAACGAAATAGGCGTTATGTACTTAGGGCAAATGATTGAAAAAGCTCCTAAAAATGACATCTTCAATTCACCACTTCATCCATATACAGTAGCACTTTTATCAGCTATTCCTTCAACTAATGTTTTAGAAAAAAGCAATAAAATTGTTTTAGAAGGTGAAATCACTTCACCAATCAATCCAAAAGTTGGCTGTCGTTTTGCGGCTCGTTGTCCTTTTGTTGTTGATAGATGTATAAATGAAACACCATTATTAGAAGAAGTACTACCAGAGCATTTTGTAGCTTGTCATAGATACAAAGAAATAAAAGATAACAATTTGAAATTTGAATATAATAAATAACAATTTAAATAATACAAATTGGATACAAAAGCCTATCATATGTTGAAAAAAATATCAATTTATGGTAGGCTTACTCTAAGCGATAATATGCATTTATGCTTATTATAAAAATTAAAAAAAACAAGGAGAAAATTATGAAAAAATTACTTTCATTATTTTTAGCAATGGCTATGATGTTCTCTTTAGCAGCTTGTACACCAAGTGGTGACGATGCGTCAGGTGATGCACCTTTAGTTCGTATCGTTTACACTTCATCTTCACAAGCAGCAGTTGACGTTTTAGCTGACCAACTTAAAAAAGCAGGCTTCGGTGTTGAAACAAACCCACAACCTGACTACGCAAGTACTCTAACAGCAGTAGCTACTGGCGAATGGGAAATCTATGTTTCAGGCTGGACAACAGTTACAGGTAACCCTGACTATGCAGTAAGAGATGTATTCGCTTCTTACGGTGCATACAACAGACAATACCTTAACGATGCAAACATCGATGCATTAATCGATGAAGCTGCAACACAAACAGCAGCAGAGTATGGCGAAACTTACACAGAATTAGAAAACATTTTAGTAACAGAACAAGCTTACATCCTACCACTTTACTCTTCATTAAGAATAATGGGTATCAACGAAGCAGTTGTTGATGAAAGTACAATTATCTATCCAAAATCAGCTTCAATGCCTTGGGGCGAAATTTCATATGTTGATGAAACATTAAATGCAACAAGACCTTTAGTGTTAACACAAACAGCAGCAACTTTAACATCACTTGACCCAGTTCAAGCAAATGATGGTTCAGTTAACTCTTTATCAAACAACATGAGCGTTCGTTTAGTTAATCTTTCAACAGAAGATGTAATTACTTCAGAAGGTTCATTATCATTAAACCACGCTATCGCAGAAGGCAACCAAGAATACTACTTCTTATTAAGAGATGATGTAAACTTTGCTAAAGTTGAAGATGGCGTAGCAATGGACACTGGCGTTAGAGTTGGTGCTGAAGATGTTGTATTCACATTAAACAGAGCAAAAGATATCGAAAGTGCTCCAGTTCACGTAACTTCAAACTTACACAGACATATGGATACAATCGAAATTGTTACTGATTTAGATGAATTAAACACAACTTTAGATTCTACAACAGGCGCTTCAATTTTTGAAACATTAACAGCAGGCGTTGAAACAGAAGTTACTTCTTTAGTAGATGATAAAACACAAGCTGACAATGCAAACGGTGTTTACCAAGTTGTTAAAGTAACAACAGCAAACCCATTCCCTCAAGTTCTTAACTTCATCGCTCACCAATCAGCTGGTATTTTAAGTGAAGAACAAGTTTCATTAATCAATGCAGACTTTGACTTTGCTACATATGATGCTACAACAGACATCACATACGGCTTATTCAGTGAAATTAAAGAAGGCAACATCCACTTATGGACATCAGGTGCTTACGCATTAACTTCAGTTGATGACTTACAAGTTACTTTCCAAAAGAACCCTGGTTACATGTCTGGTACAGAATTTGAGCCAAACATTGAATATGTAACATACAGATTCATTAAAGATACTTCTTCTGCAGCAAGCTCATTCAGAGCTTATGAAATCGACATCTTACCTTTCGTTAATCCAACAGATGTAGAACAAGTTTCAAGCACAGAAGATTTAAAAGTTATCCAAAGATCATCTAATGGTGTTTCTTATGCTCTTGTAAACTTAGGTGAAGGCAACATAATGCAAAACCAAGATCTTCGTTTAGCAGCTTTATATGCAATTGACCAAAACGCATTTATCGCAGTTAACAACAACTTAGTAAATCCTGCTTACTCAACAGTTTCAACTTTAATTGATACAGGTAATGTATTAGTTCAAGATTTAGAAAAGAGCAAAGCTCACTTAGATGCTTACTTAGCAACAATGGAATAAGATTTATTAAACAAAAAACACTGACTTTTAGTCAGTGTTTTTTTATTATGTATTATATTAATACTTATTGTAATGAACTCTTGTTTCATCGAATCTGTCTGTAAATTTATTTGCATTTTCTTTTGCAGGGTAGCCTATAGCTACAACACCAAAGGCGTTTATTCCCTCAGGAAGTTTAAATAAATCTTTCAAATAAAGGTCTCTTTCAGTAAATCTTTCAACGCCCATCCAACAAGCGCCAAGGCCTTGTTCAACTACTTCTAAAAGTAAATTTTGCATACAAGCGCCTAAATCTTGCTGTGTGTAATAAGGAACAACTGTATCAGTTCTCTCTAATATTATTACGCATAAAGGAGCTCTTTCTAACATTGTACCATATGGGCTAAAGTCTTTTACTTTTAAGATTGTTTCTTTATCATCAATAACGATAAATTCCCAAGGCTGTTGATTCCTTGCACTTGGTGCTTGCATAGCAGCTCTTATAAGCTTGTCTACTTTTTCCTTTTCTACAATCTTACCCTCAACAAAGTCTCTAACGCTTCTTCTTGTAAATATGCTGTTCATATTTTTACCTCCTAAAATTATAAATCTATAAGTATAGTATACACGATATATATATAATTGTCTATTAAAATAGATGAATAAAGCTTTAATAATATTAAATTACTAATAAAACAATTATTTTTAACACAAAAGCTCATTTTAATAAGGCTTGATATAAAGTTACTTTTATAAATTATATAAAATGCATAAATAATACTTATTTTTGTTAAGTTGAAATGCATTTTTTTAACCCCTAACTTAACTTTATAAAAGAATATTTTTGTGCATATTTACAAAAATATCGATAAATAAGATGGAAAATTAAAGATTATTCTAAAAAAATATTACGAAATAGTAAAACTATTGTTAAATTTAACTTTTAGTAGTAGAATTATAAGTAAATCAAAACAGAAACAATATTTATACAACTGTTCGATTTATTTTAAAATATTTTTTAGGAGGATTATTTTAATGAAAAAACTATTAGCACTTTTATTAACAATGGCACTAACATTTTCTTTAGTGGCTTGTTCAACAGACGAAGGCGCAACTGTACAAGGTGACCCTGTTACTGTTCGTTTATTAGCAGCTTCTGCAGCAGAGGATCAAGTTGCAGTTATCCGTGACCAATTAACTAAAGCAGGCTTTAATGTTGAGGTAAACTTAACACCTAACTTATCAGCTCGTATCGAAGCTCAAGAAGCAGGCGAATATGATATAGTTTTCGGTGGATGGAACAATATTACAGGTAACCCTGACTATTCAGCTCGTCCTTTATATCACTCAGCTTCAGAACCAACAACAGGCTTAAGTGATCCTAAAGTTGATGAATTAATTGACTTAGCAGCTACACAAATTCAAGAAGAGTATATTGAAACATACTCACAGTTAGAACAATACATGGTAGCTGAAATGGCATACTTTGTTCCTTTATACTCTAGTTTAAAACTAAATGCATACAATCACACAATTCTTGATGGTGATTACATAAACCTACCAAAAGCTACATCACAATTATGGAATACATATAGCTATTTAGATGCAACACAAAACGACACTCGTACACTTATGTTTGGTATCAATAATGGTGCAGTTATGACTCACTTAGATCCAATCCAAGCTAACGATACTTCAGTAGGCTCAGTTACACAAAACACATATATCCGTTTAGTAAACTTAGATACAGAAGATAATGTTATAACAGATGGCGGCTTAGCATATGAATTCGCTATTGCTGAAGGAAACAAAGAGTATTACTTAGTAATTCGTGATGATGTAAACTTTGCAAAAGTTGAAAACGGCGCAGCTGTTGATACTGGCGTTATGGTTAGCGGTGAAGATGTTGTGTTCTCATTAGATAGAGCAAGAGTAATCGAAAGTGTTCCATCTAACGCAGTTGATGGCAACTACGCATTAATCGAATCAGTAGAGCTTGTTACAGATATTGCTGAATTAAATGATGCAATGACATCAGGCGAAGATATGTCAATATACGAAACATTAGCAGCAGGCACACCAACAGAATTTACAACAGTAGCAGCTGACAAAACACAAACAGATAATGCTGGCGGTGCTTACCAAGTTGTTAAAATTACAACAAAAGAACCATTCCCACAAATTCTAAATATGTTAGCTCATATGGGCGCAAGCATAGTTAGCGAACAGCAAGTTTCAGCTTACAATGATTTAGTTGACTCATCAGATAACTGGGCAAACTACGATTTAACTAAAGATGTTGTTTACGGTGACTTCAATGCTGTAAAACAAGGCGATAACCACTTATGGTCATCAGGTGCTTATGTAATGGTAGAACTTGACGATTTAGGCGCTACATTCCTTCCAAATCCAGGCTTTATGACTTCTGAAGCAGAAGATCAAATAATGATAGATAATGTATACTTAAAATTCTATAATAGTGCTGACCCACTATTAGCTGACTACAGAAGTGGTGCTATTGATTACTTATCATCATTTACAACAAGCCAATACGAAACTTTAGCAGCTGATGAAAATACAACTATTATTCAAAGAAGTTCAAATGCAGCTTCATACTGTACATTTAACTTAAATGAAGAATCAACAATATTTACTGATGTGAATTTAAGACTTGCAATATTACACGCTATTGACCCACAAGCGTTTATAGCTGTAAATAACAACTTAGTTGAACCAACATATTCAACAATGTCACCACTAATCGGTACACCAAATGCACATGTTCAAAACTTAGAATTAAGTACTCAATACTTACAAGCGTACTATGATTCAATGGCATAAAATTTGAATAAAATTAATAAGCGGCTTTTAGCCGCTTATTTTTATATAGTATAGATTTATATTATATAAATACAATATATTTATATTGCAAAAGTAGTAAAAAAGTAGTAAAATAGATTATATGCCTTGTTTTATAGTTGCAAAGCATTTAAGTTAATATGAGGAGATAAAAGTGAGGGAATTAATTGAGATATACTTTACATTTTTTAAAATAGGATTATTCACTTTTGGCGGTGGTATGGCGATGCTACCTATTTTAAGTGCAGAGGTAGTAGATAAGAAAAAGTGGCTTAGTGAAGAACAAGTAATTGATTTTTTTGCTATGAGTCAAGGGCTTCCTGGAATTATATCAACGAATGTTGCTATATTTATAGGTTACACGAGGAAAAGAAAAAGAGGTGGTGTAGTAGCCGCTTTAGGCTCAGTGTCTCCGTGCGTTATTATAATAACGGTTATAGCTGCCTTTTTAGCAAATTACATCGACACACCACAGGTGCAAAGTGCACTTAGCGCTGTATCTGTTTGTGTATGTGGCTTAATACTAAAATCCTTAATTGACTTATGGAAAAAGGGAGTAAAGGATATCTTTGGTTTTCTTATTTTTGCAGTTTCTTTTTTAGTTGCAGTATTCACAAGCTTGTCTCCAATAGTTTTTATAATAGCTTCTGCTTTATTAGGCTTATCAATACAAAGATTAAAGGAGAAGTATAACAAATGATTTATTTACAACTCTTTTATGAATTTTTCAAAATTGGTCTTTTTGCTGTCGGTGGCGGTATGGCGACAATTCCTTTTTTAACTGCCTTAGGCGAAAATACCGGCTGGTATACAAATAGCTTTGTTACTGATATGATAGCTATTTCAGAGTCAACTCCTGGACCAATAGGTATAAATATGGCTACCTATGTAGGCTATAGTGTAGGGGGAGTGTGGGGAGGAATTATAGCAACTTTTGCTGAAATTCTACCTTCTATGATAATAGTTACCTTTGTTTCTAAAACATATACTGAATTTAGATATAATAAAAATATAGGTTATATGTTCTATGGTCTGCGTCCTGCTGTTACAGCCTTAATAGCTTCAGCTGCCCTTACTATATTTAAGGTATCGGTTATAAACTACGATTTATTTACTCAAACAGGACTGTTTGCTGACCTATGGGATATAAAAAAATTAGTTTACTTTGTAGTGATTTTCATCGCTATAAAAAAATACAATAAAAATCCGATTGTCTATATAGCTTTTTCAGCTGTAATAGGCATAATACTTAATTTTTAAGGAGAAAGAATATGAAATTTATTGATATGCACTGTGACACTTTAATGCCTTATGTAAAAGATGAGCCTTACTCACTGTTTAAAAATGATAAACAAGTAGACTTTTTAAAAATGCAAGAGGGCAGAGCTTTAGCGCAGTTTTTTGCTGTGTTTTTCCCACCTGTAGAAGGGTATGAAAGAATGGGAATACCTGCTATGAGCGATGATGAATATTTTGCTCGTTTAACAAACGGACTATTTAGTGAAATTGAAAAACATAAAGACATCATAGCTCTTGCAAAAACTTATGATGATATAATAACAAATGAAAAAAATGGCTTAATGAATGCTGTTTTAACAATTGAAGATGCTCGCTTTATTCAAGGGGATATGAATAAAATTAAATGGGCTTATGATAAAGGTGTTAGAGCCTTTGGCCTTACTTGGAATTTTGAAAACTGCTTTGGCTTTCCAAACTCAGATCCTGAGAGCATGAATAAAGGCTTGACTGATTTTGGTATTGATGCTATTAGCGTTTTAAATGATTTAGGCATAATGATTGATGTTTCACATTTATCAGATGGCGGTTTTTACGATGTAATTAAACACTCTAAAAAACCTTTCATCGCCTCACACTCAAACGCAAGAAGTATTACTAACCATACAAGAAATTTAACAGACGATATGCTAAAAGCATTAGCCAATAAAGGCGGGGTAACAGGCTTAAATTTATGCCCAGCGTTTATGGCACCGTCGACTGATGCAACACATACATCAATGCAAGATATTTTAAGGCATGCAAAGCATATTAAAAATGTAGCAGGCATTGATACCTTAGCTATTGGTACAGACTTTGATGGTATATACGGTACACAAGAAATACCTACAAGCAAAGAAATACCATTACTATATGATGCACTTAAAAAAGAAGGCTTTACAGAAAGTGAAATTGAAAAAGTAGCATCAAAAAATGTTTTAAGAGTTATGAAAGAAGTTTTAAAATAATTAATATTCAAAACAGGAGGAAGAGATGGATAACACACAAAAAACTATGGAGAAAATCATTGCATTATGTAAAAACAGAGGTTTTGTTTATGCAGGCAGTGAAATATATGGAGGTCTTTCAAATAGCTGGGACTACGGCCCTTTAGGCGTTGAATTTAAAAACAATGTTAAAAAAGCATGGTGGAAAAAATTTATACAAGAAAACCCTTATAATGTAGGCCTTGATAGTGCTATTATAATGAATCCTCAAGTATGGGTAACTTCTGGCCATGTAGGCGGATTCTCAGATCCTTTAATGGACTGTAAAGACTGTAAAACTCGCCATAGAGCAGATAAATTAATTGAGGAAGCGACTGGTGAATCAGCTGAAACTATGTCTTTTGAAGATATGGCAGCATACATTCAAGAAAAAGGCATTGCTTGCCCTGAATGTGATAGCAAAAACTTTACAGATATAAGAAAATTTAACCTAATGTTCAAAACATTTGTAGGTGTAACAGAAGATGCAAAAAATGAAGTATATCTTCGCCCTGAAACAGCTCAAGGTATCTTTGTAAACTTTAGCAATGTGCAAAGAACAACAAGAAGAAAAGTACCGTTTGGTATAGGTCAAGTAGGTAAAAGTTTTAGAAATGAAATCACACCAGGTAACTTTGTTTTTAGAACAAGAGAATTTGAGCAAATGGAGCTTGAATTTTTCTGTAAGCCAGGCACTGACTTAGAGTGGTTTGATTATTGGAAAGATTACTGTGAAAACTTCTTATATTCATTAGATATGAAAAAAGAAAACATGCGTCTTCGTGATCATTCACCTGAAGAATTATCATTTTACTCAAAGGCTACAACCGATATAGAATACTTATTCCCATTTGGTTGGGGTGAGTTATGGGGTATTGCTGATAGAACTAATTACGACTTATCTCGTCACCAAGAAGAAAGCGGTAAAAGCCTTGATTACTTTGACCCAGAAACAAACGAGAGATACATCCCTTATGTAGTTGAGCCAGCTTTAGGAGCAGACAGGGTAACATTAGCATTCTTATGCGATGCCTATGATGAGGAAGAAGTAGCAGAAGGCGATGTTAGAACAGTTTTAAGACTGCATCCAGCCTTAGCTCCATACAAAGCTTGTATCTTACCTCTATCTAAAAAGTTAAGTGAAAATGCTACTGAAATTTTCCACGATTTACAAAAAGACTTTATGGTTGATTTTGATGAGTCAGGCAGTATCGGTAAAAGATATAGAAGACAAGATGAAATCGGCACACCTATTTGTATCACATACGACTTTGAAAGTGTTGAAGATGGTTGTGTAACTATAAGAGATAGAGATACAATGCAACAAGAAAGAATAGCAATAAAAGACTTAAAAGAGTATATAAATAATAAAATACAATTTTAATTATATTTTAAATTAATATTCAAATAAAATACGATGGTGTGCCATCGTATTTTTGTTTAGTATTTTATTAAAAAGAAAATCTTTTAATATGTATAAAGTACATAATAATTTCGTACTAAGTTGCTAATTTTAAATTATTACAAAATTAAAAAAATTTTTTAAAAGAATATAAAACATAAAAAACCTTTGTAATTTAATTACAAAGGTTTTTTTATGGAGCTGTTAAGCAGACTTGAACTGCCGACCTCTTCCTTACCAAGGAAGTGCTCTGCCGACTGAGCTATAACAGCATAAAT
>CAYJFZ010000007.1:0-75010 GCA_964369975.1 uncultured Oscillospiraceae bacterium | reverse complement strand
AAACAGCTTTCTTTTGCGTTAGAATGCCATTTTCAAGTTGTTCAGCAGGTATTAATTAATATTATACTTTTTTTAAAACTGAATATCCATATGGAGGCAGGATTAGTTCGTCATTTTCAAAATCTTTTCCAATGATACATTTTCTTCCATCTTGCTTTATCGGAACAACTTCAAAATTTTCACTTCTATTTACAGCAATAATGATACTTTCATCGCCATTTTCAGTTTTTCCATAACGCTCGAAGCACATAACGTTTTCAACAGAAAAAATGTTCCTCAATTTACCCTCTTTGAAAACTTCATTCTCTTTTCTTAGAGCAGCAAGTTCTTTGTACCAGTTCAATAACTCATAATTTTCTTTCCCCCACGGATAACACCCTCTGTTAAATGGGTCTTTATACCCTTGAGTACCCACTTCATCTCCATAGTAGATACTAGGGACACCAGGCAAAGTGAACTGTAATAAACTTGCAAGCTTCATTTTCACTATACCTTTACCCCATTGAAGAGGAGACAATTCTCTTGAATGTTGCCAAGCTCGGTCCCTACCGTTTAATGGGTCACCTGCGAGCAATGTAATTACTCTTTCAGTGTCGTGTGTTCCAATATGGTTCATCAACAATCTAAGAACTTGCGGAGGGTAATTCTCAACCACATTTTCAATCATTTCCATACAAAGCGAAGTATATTCATTTGAAAGAAAACCAATGATAGCTTCCCTAAATGGATAATTCATAACTGAATCCATTTGGCCGCCAAGCAAATACTTTCTAGTTTGTCCATATGCCATCTTATTAGATGCATCTTCCCAAACTTCTCCCAAAACAATAGCATCGGGATCTTCTTCTTTTGCAGCTTTATAAATATTATATAGTGTGTTGTCTTGAAGTTCATCAACAACGTCTAGTCGCCAACCAGAAGCTCCATCTTTTAACCACTTTCTAATTATCCCTTTTTCTCCAGAGATAAACTCTTGATAATCGTTGTTATTTTCATTAATGTTAGGCAAAGTTTTAAATCCCCACCAACAGTCATATGATTCATTCCAGTTACTGAAATTATACCAAGAATAATATTGCGACTTTTGCGAGTTATGCGCGCCTTTACATTCATAACGCCTTTCCCTGTTGAAGTAAATGCTATCACTGCCTGTGTGGTTAAACACTCCGTCAAGAATTATCTTTATTCCCATTTTTTTTGCAGATTTACACAAAGAAACATAGTCTTCATGCTTTCCTAAAAGCGGGTCAATCTTGCTATAATCAGCAGTGTCATATCTATGATTTGAATGTGCTTCAAAAATAGGGTTTAAATAAATGCAGGTTACGCCTAATTCTTTTAAATATTGCAGTTTTTGTTCAATACCTTTCAAATCACCCTTAAAGTAGTCTGAATTTGTAATTTCACCTTTACTATTCGGCTTCCAATATGGGGTATCACCCCAATTTTCTCTGATAATCCTCTCTTGAGGAATTCCAAATTTTTCTACTCCCGAAAAATTAAATCTATCGGGGAAAATTTGATAAATTATCCCACCAACAAGCCAGTCAGGCGTTTTGAAATCTTTTTCGTATACAGTAAGTTGCCAAGGGTTTCTAAACGAACCTCTCTCGAGTTCACCGTTAATACCCTTAAAAAAGTGCCTGTGTCCATGGTCTGTTTTGAGTTCAAAATGGTAAAAACATACTCCTACACATTTTGGTGTGTAGTGACATTCCCACCATTCTCTAAGATCTCCATTCATTCCGCTCCAAAACATATTATATGCTTGTTTTCCTTCGCATTCACTCTCAATCACGAGATAAGCTTCTCGGCATGCGAGTATCCTTTCCGGAGAAATTCTAAAATGAATAGACTCTCCGAAAGGAATAGCACCTGTTGGACTTCTGTAAATTGGATCTCTTGAATTAAACATAGTAATACCAACCTTTCTAACAAGGTGAGCTATTTGGGCTAAGCCGTATAACCTCTAATGAAATTACACGGCGTTACCTTTATATGGATTTACAATGTAACCCTTACAAAATCTTAGTTCAATGGCTCGCCCATCCATATTGTGTTTTCGTAATCCCTTATCGAACGGTCAGCAGCAAAAATGCCTGCTTTTGCGATATTAACAAGAGACATTCTATTCCATTTTTCTTTCTCAAGATAAGTTTTAACTGCTTTTTCTTGAGCATCTGCATAAGAAACAAAGTCTGCAAGCGCCATGTATTGATCGTTATAAACCAAGGAATTAAAGATGTTATGGAATTTAAATCCTGAAATTCCTATATTTAACTCATCTAAAGCGTTCTTTATTACCTCGTTGTTATTATAAATATTTCTTGATGAATAACCTGAAGCTCGTAACTGGTTGACTTCCTCGGTTGTCATTCCAAACAAGAAAATATTATCGTCACCTACGTTTTCGTGAATCTCAACATTTGCCCCGTCTAAAGTTCCCAAAGTAAGTGCACCGTTTATCATAAACTTCATGTTACTTGTTCCCGAAGCCTCTGTTCCAGCAAGTGAAATTTGCTCGCTGATTTCAGCTGCTGGTGTAAGCAACTCTGCCCAAGATACACAATAATTCTCGATAAACACTACTTTCAACTTTTCGTTAACTCTATTGTCATTATTAATTGTATCTGCTAATTTAATGATAAATTGCATAATCTCTTTTGCAAAATAATAACCAGGAGCAGCCTTTGCACCAAAGAAGAAAGTGTGAGGATGATAATCTGCATTTGGATTTTTTAATAAATACTGATAAATCGACAATATATGAAGCGCATTCATGTGTTGTCTTTTGTATTCGTGAAGTCTTTTAACTTGAACATCAAAAATAGAAAGAGGATCGATGTCAATACCTTGCACTTTTTTGATGTAATCGACAAGCCTTAATTTATTTGAATGTTTAATTTCTTCAAGCTTTGACAAAACAGTACTGTCGTCTTTATATTTTAAAAGTTGCTCAAGCTTTGAAGCATCATATATATATCCTTTTCCAATTAATTGATTTAAGAATTCCGACATTTTTGGATTACTTTGATTTAACCAACGACGGTGTGCAATTCCGTTTGTGACATTTTTGAATTTTTCAGGCATTTCAGTGTAAAAATCATGGAAAACAGATTGCTTCAAAATCTCACTGTGGAGTGCTGAAACCCCGTTAACGCTGTGTGAGGCAATAACAGCTATGTTAGCCATTTTTACATATCCATTGTTAATTGGTGCCATTCTCCAAATTTTGTCATCCGGAACATTTTTTTCTCTCATTTCTTCCCAGAAACGTCTGTCAATTTCTTGAACGATTTGATAAATTCTCGGTAATCTTACTCTGAACATATCGCTGTTCCAACTCTCAAGCGCTTCAGCCATGACTGTATGATTTGTAAACGCCATAGTCCTAGTTACAATATCCCACGCATCGTCCCAAGTATATCCACACTCGTCTAGCATTATTCTTATCATTTCTGGGATAGCTAAAACAGGGTGTGTATCATTCATGTGAATTGCACATAAATCAGGGAAATCTTTCAGTGTGCTGTGTGAGAACAAATGTCTTCTTATTATATCTTGGATTGAGGCTGATACCAAGAAGTATTGTTGTTCAAGTCTTAGCGCTTTTCCTTGTGTATGATTATCTTCAGGATATAAAACTTTGGTGATTGTTTCTGCAAGAGCGTCTTGCTCCATTGCCTTTAAGTAGTCACCTCTGTTGAAAAGTTTCATATCAAAATGGTTGTTAACCGATTTCCAAATTCTTAAATTGCTTACTGCTTTTCCGTCCATTCCAGGGACAAAAATATCATAAGGAATTGCAGTGATAATTGTTGCATCTTTGTGCATTACACTGTGGTGGCCCTCATGCCAATGGTCTTCAATGTAACCTCCAAGTTTTACTTCAACACTTCTCTCCTCTTTCTTTTGTTGCCAAACTTCTCCCCCGGGCAACCAAAAGTCAGGCAATTCAGTTTGCCAACCGTCTACCATTTTTTGTTTGAAAATTCCGTACTCATATCTTAGTGAGTATCCCATTGCAGGATAACCTTGCGTTGCAAATCCGTCTAAGAAACATGCAGCAAGACGACCCAAACCACCATTCCCCAGACCTGCGTCAGGCTCGAGCTCGAATAAACTATCAAGACTTACACCCATGTTATCAAGAGCTTCTCTGAAAGTTTCGGTTAACCCTAAATTATATAAATTATTTTTAAGTGACTTACCCAGCAAAAATTCCATGCAAAGATAATATACCTTTTTCTTTCTCTCAACATTTGCCTGATGGAAAAACTCACTTCTTGTTTCTGACATGATGTCTTTTAAAATCAAAGCCACCGCTTTATAATACTCATCATCAGAGGCTGTTTTTTTACTGTTTCCAAATGTGTGATTTATTTTATGCTCAATAGCAGTCATTGCCTCGTAAACTGAATATTTTTTATTCATAGTCCCACTCCTTAAATTCAAATGTATAGTCAAACAATTCAAAGCATGCAAAAACAGCTGTGGTAAAATTTTGTTTAACAAGGCATAAATGCCCTGAGCAACAGTTGCTCTATATAAACTGACAATTATGTTAAACGTATCATCACCTGTTGGACTGCATGAGTTATGAATTGGTTTGACTATATATACATTGTTCTAAATTTTAAACCCATTTATCCTATTAATAATTATACAACGGAATTATGAATTTTTCAATAACTTCAAATGCCAAAATTAATTGCACTTTTCCACTATTTTTCCCATTCTCATGTATTTTGATTAATATATTTGCCTTTATTCACACTTATGTAAAAAAATTCTGTTAATATATACATACAAAGCCTTTATTTTTTAGAAAAAATCTGCTATAATTAAGAAAAATTTAGGACATTTTACTTTTAAAAATCATAGAAAAGATGGTCAAATTAATGAAAAATATCGAAATCCTTGCCCCTGTAGGAGGTCCAGAAAATTTAAACGCAGCAGTTTTCTCGGGTGCTGACGCAATATATTTGGGCTCAAATCTTTTCAGCGCAAGAAGCAGTGCTACCAATTTTAGCGCTGAAGAATTAAGAAAAGCTATTGACTTTTGTCATATTCGTGATGTTAAAGTATATGTCGCTGTTAATACTTTAATTAAAAACGATGAAATCCCCTCCTTGCTTGATTTCCTAAAATCCCTTTGCGAATTTGGTGCAGATGCGGTTATTGTTCAAGATTTAGGCGTATTAAATATACTAAAAAAATGTTGTCCTGGGCTACCCATCCACTGCTCAACACAGATGAGCATTCTCAGTTCAAGTGCTGTTAATTTTGTAGAAGAGTTAGGCGCAAAACGAGTTGTGCTTGGCAGAGAGTTAAGCATTTCGGAAATAAATTCAATAAAGATAAATAGCAAAGTTGAACTAGAAGTTTTTATACACGGCGCTCTTTGCGTCTGTGTCTCTGGGCAATGCTATTTCAGTGCTATGCTTGGTTCAAGAAGTGGGAACAGAGGCAAATGTGCACAGCCATGTCGATTACCCTTTAAGACAAAAAAAGGACTTACACACGCATTAAGCCTCAAAGATTTAGGTTATATTGACGATTTAAGAAACCTCATTGATATTGGAGTTCATTCTGCCAAAATTGAGGGAAGAATGAAACGTCCTGAATATGTTGCAGCTAGTGTTGCAACAGCGAAAACTTTTTTGAACACAGGAGAAATACCTGCAGAGCTTAAGCAAAATTTGTATGATGTTTTTTCTCGTTCGGGCTTCACAAAAGGATACCTTGAAGGTAAAATTGACACACGAATGCTTGGAGTCAGAACAAAAGACGATGTGTTAAAGTGCGGCTCTTCTGTTTTTGCTAACATCCATTCACTTTATAGAAACGAGTTGTCACAAGTTCCTCTTAAAGTTGAAGTGAGCGTTTTTGTTGGACAAAATCCTGTATTGAAAATCACAGATAACAAAAAAAACCACCTAGAAATTGTTTCAGACTATGTCGCTCAGCAATCTCAAAACAAACCTTTGAGTAAGCAAGAAATTAAGGAAAGATTTTCAAAGTTTGGCTCTACTCCATATTTCGCTAGTGAAATTAGCGTTGAAACCGACGGCAACTCATTTTTACCGGTCTCGGTTCAAAACGCTTTGCGAAGAGAAGCTATTGACGCGTTGAGCGAGAAAAGAAAAATAGGAAATTCGATTTCATTTACAAACCTAAATAAAATCACAGAACATAGAGAAGCAACAGAAATGACTTTCAGGGCAGAATTTCCACGCCTATCAGCAGTTCCAAATGACACTGACGCTTTCGAATATATATATCTACCACTAGATTCTCCTTTAGAACACTTTCTTGAGATATCTAACAGAAAATCTATAATTGGCGCTGTTATGCCAACTGTCGCATTTGGAGACGATATTAAGATTTATGAAAAAGCAGAAGTGTTAGTGGAAAACGGAATAATCACATTTGCCTGCCCTAACTTATATGCGGTTAACATTGTAAAAAGCTTAAACGCAGTAATCCATCTAACTCATTCGATGAATATAACCAACAATTATGGAATAGAACTAATGGAAGAATTAGGAGTGAACAACATTGAGCTTTCATTTGAGTTGACAGGAGAAGAAATAGTTAACATAAAATCTAGTGCTTTACGTGGACTTATGATTTACGGCAGACAAAGCCTTATGACAATCAGAACTTGCCCTCATAAAACAAGTGCGAATTCATGCAAAACTTGCGATAATCCCGACAAACTAATTGATAGGATGAATATCGAATTTCCATTGTTTTGTTCAAAGCATGCATTGGGAGTAAAAAACTTAAATCCGCTTAGTGATTATAGATTAGTTTTAAACAGCACTCCTCTCAATTTGTTTGACAGATTGCGCGAAGTCAAAAATGTTGATTTTGGAGTTTTAAGGTTCACTGTTGAAAGTGATGTTGAAATATGTCGAATTTTATCAGATTTTAATGACAAGAAAAGTGGCGAAAACTACACCAGAGGACTGTTTTACCGAGGTGTTCAATAATTGTTGAAAACTCTGTTGAAAACGTTGAAAACTCTGTTGAAATAGTTTAAAACTCTTCAAAAACCTATAAAATGATGTTTTTTTGAAAGGAATGTTCATAATTATGACAATAAAAATTAATAAAATCAACCCAAAAGCAGTTATTCCATACCGAGCAACGAGCGGAAGTGCAGGCTATGACATATGCGCTTGTATAGAAACCGAGCTTGAAATCAAGCCGAATGAAACAGTGTTAATCCCCACAGGATTAGCAATTGAATTACCTCCTGATACAGCTGGAATGATTTATAATCGAAGCAGTTTAGGAATAAAACACGGTTTGCATTTAGCAAATGGTGTCGGTGTTATTGACAGCGATTACAGGGGTGAATTCAAAGTAGGTATACATAATTTTAGTAATGTGAGTTACATTGTAAAGCCAAACGAAAGAATTGCCCAACTAATCATTCACAAAGTATTGTTACCTGAATTTACTGAAGTTGATTCACTTTCAGAAACTGATAGAGATATCGGTGGTTTTGGAAGCACAGGAAAGTATTAAATTCACAACAATAGCATAATCATTATAGACTTCTAGTAGCCTGAGCAGAATAACACAAACTTACATTTAAGTCATTGAGTTATTTCTGTTCAGGCTACTAATTAAAGCCTGCTGAACAACTTGCACTTCTATTTTCGCCTATGGCGAAAATTCAGCTTGATATCATCAAGATAAGCCGTAAAATTCGCTCTGTGAGTGAATTTT
This sequence comes from uncultured Oscillospiraceae bacterium, assembly GCA_964369975.1. Taxonomy (GTDB): domain Bacteria; phylum Bacillota; class Clostridia; order Oscillospirales; family Ruminococcaceae; genus RGIG3102. The sequence goes on along the minus strand of CAYJFZ010000007.1, from coordinate 67,267 downwards.
ACAAAAACGCCTTGCATTTGTACTGAATAACGTGTTATTCAGTAGGCTTTAATTATTATATTCAATCAACTAGCCAAGATATTTCATACAACACGTAGCCATCAGCAGTTTCTTCACTTTGCTCCATTTGCCTTTCAATGACATTTTCGTCGGTTAACCATGTACCACCATCGTCTTCACTTCCAACTTTGTAGGCTGCTAGACCTATATATAGTAGCAAGTCTTCATGTTTCGGAATAGTTAGCCACCATGTCAAACTTTCCTCAAAACCCAAAACAGGGTTATTGTAACTAAAGTAAATCTGTGGGCAAATATAATCTATGTACCCTTTCGTTGCACACCAAGTTATTACATCAGCAGATAGTTTTTGGTTGTTCTGCGGATTTCCTTGTGGTGAAATCCCAAACACCACATCACCATTTTCATTTTCTATTGCTCTATATACTTGCGAAATCAATGCATTAATATTTGTCTCTCTCCACTCTTCTATTCCCAAAGGGTTGCTCGCTGTTTCAACATATAGTTCATATGACTCTATGTCTAACTCTTGCATGTCCTCAGGATAAAAATAATCATCAAAATGTATTCCATCTACATCATAATTCCTGACAATCTCTGCAACTCCATCTGCAATTAATGTCCTCATATCTGAATACGCAGGATTTATGTAAATTGCACCATCTTTTTCAAAGAAATAATATGGTTTCTCATCGACATATATATTATAAGGATTTTGCGAGGAAAGCACATCAGGAATAGTAGGGAGTTTTATCCTGAGCGGGTTTATCCAAGCATGAAATTTCATGCCATTTTCATGCGCAACGTCAATCATGTACTCCATTGGGTCAAACTGCGGATCAACTCCTTGAGTGCCCGTTAACAAATGTGACCAAGGGTAATACTCCGACTTATATAGCGCATCTGAAAAAGGTCTGACATGCACAAACAAGTCTGTTATATCGTGTTTTATTGCCTTGTCAATGTAAGAGTTAAAGAGTTCTTCAAAGCTTTCTTTTGTACCCAGTTCATTTTCTAGTGATATATATGATATCCAAACTCCTCTTATGTCCTGTGAACCTGTTGAGACAATTGGAGTTGCACTAGGAGTAGGCGATACCTGTGTTATAGCTTCTTCCATTTCTTGGTTTTTCTGTAGTTGTCCTGTAAAAATTGCTACTCCTATCAAAACAAGCCACAATATTATGTAAACTATTTTCGTTCCGTTCATAAAAAAACATCCTTTCATATATAAAACATCTCGTATAGAATGAAAAACCAGTTGACATTCTATTGTAAATATATGAAAGGATATTAATTTTTATAACAATTACATGCTCTCAGGAGCAGTGATTTTAAACATTGTAAGAACGTTTTCGATAACAGTCGCTGTTGCTATACATAAATTCAATCTCGCTTGCATCAAAGCTTCGTCTTCACCTTTAACCCTACATGCATTATAAAATTTATGGAACAATGTAGCCAATTGATGTACATATTTTGTAATTTTCGAAGGATTTAATTCCTGAGCAGAATTAATTATCTCCTGAGTATACAAGGAAATATGACGCACGAGTTCTTTTTCTTCAAAACTTTGCAAAAGACCAAACTCTTGATTTGTGCAAGTTCTAGCCTCAATCCCATCTCTTTTAAGCGCTTTTAAAATTGAACAAATTCTCGCATATGCATATTGAACATAGTAAACAGGATTTTGTGAATCTTCACTTATTGCTAAATCTAAATCAAAATCACAATGAGTTGATGGCTCCCTCTGATTAAAGAAAAACCTTGCACTGTCAATCGGAACTTCGTCTAACAATGTATTTAAAGTTATCGCTTTTCCACTTCTTTTTGATAATTTTATTGTCTCGCCATCACGAACAAGCATAACCATTTGTATAATTACAACATTAAGTCTATCGCTGTCAATTCCAAGTGCAGTTAGCGCAGCTTTCATTCTTCCGACATAACCATGATGGTCTGCTCCTAATACGTCAACAGCCCTGTTAAATCCTCTAGTTACCAGTTTATCATAGTGATACGCAATATCAGGAACAATATAAGTTGGTATTCCGTTTGCCCTGACCAAAACAATATCTTTGTCTACACCAAATTCAGAAGCTTTAAACCACAACGCGCCATCTGCTTCGTATGTGTGTCCTTTTTCCTTAAAGATTTTAATTACTTCGTCGACTGCACCATTTTTATGCAAAGTGCTTTCACGAAACCAATTATCATACTCTATTCTATATTTTTTAAGATCTGCTTCCAGTGCATTAATGTTAAGTGGCAAAGCAAAATCTACCATTGCATTTCGTCTCTCTTTTGAATCTTCAACATATTTATCTTTGTAAATTTCATAAAAATTATTAGCATGTTGAATGATATCTTCACCGTGATATGAATCCTCAGGCATTTCAATGCTTTCATCAAATTTTTGCATATAACGAGTTTCAAGAGAAGTAGCAAATTTCTCAATTTGATTTCCCGCGTCATTTACATAAAATTCTCTTTCAACTTCATATCCTGCAGTGGATAAAACAGAAGCTAGGCAGTCGCCAACTGCACCACCTCTAGCATTTCCAATATGCATAGGACCAGTAGGGTTTGCAGAAACAAACTCAACTAAAACCTTCTCACCTTTTCCAAAGTCGCTTTTTCCGTAATTTTCTTTGTTCATCAAAACATCTGCTAAAACATCGCCACCTAGTTCATCTCCTAAGAAGAAATTTATGAAACCTGGACCTGCAATTTCGCAACTTTTAAAATATGTTTCATTTAAATCAATATTGTCTAATATAGCTTGGGCAATTTTTATTGGTGCACTTCTAAAAGATTTAGCCCCAACCATCGCAACATTACAAGCCCAGTCTCCATGACTTTTATCCGCAGGTATCTCTAGTGTAAAACTAGGTATTTCAGCCTTAACAAGCGTATTGTTTTCCATTGCCATATTAAGCGCATTACAAATACTTTGTTCTAATTGCTCTTTTGCTATTTGTACGTTCTTTGACATCCTCAAAACTCTCCTTAACCATTACTTTCTTTAACTTCAACAAATAATTCATTTTTACTTGACAAATTAGAATCAATATCCAAAGTGTAATTGATTTTAAGTTTCCCTCCTTTGTCAGTAAGTTCGTTTTTTAACTCGCTGGTAAAAACGCCCATGCTAATATGACCAAATCCGGTGTCATACATACACAAATGTCTTCTCCCTTTTTCAAGCACCAAGCTAGTTGAAGAATTATCTTTACTGAGTGTAACCGTGTCATTTTTTTCAATTTTCAAAGTCGCTGTGCTTGAAACTTTTGGGTCACCATCTTGGTATTCTTTATAGGTAATATATCTTACATCATTTTTGCGGACATACGTCCCTACAGTATCAACTTTAATCTCACCGAAATCATCGTCGTATTGTTGCTTTCCCGTAATAGAAATTACGTATTCTCTCTTTTTCATTTTCTTCTCCATTTCCGCTGCTTTGTACAAGTAAAACTCCACAATCCCGTCAACAAAGCAGTTAACGACGAGAAAGATCTAATAATTCTCTATATCTATCTGGGTTATGCTCTCTGTGATTTTCGATCCCAAACAGATTGTTGCTATCTCATTAAAATTCTGAACACTGTCACTCACAAAAAACTCACTTTCTTTACTATGTTTATCTGCTCTTATATTTCTTTCAGTAAGTAAATCCGCACAATATTTTGCGATTTCCTTTCCGCTGTTAACCAGCGCAACACCATCACCCATTTCATTTTTTATATTTTTCTCCAAAATCGGGTAATGAGTACACCCTAAAATTAAAACATCAATCTCTTTGTCTTTAAATTCACTGAGATACCTTTTAATTACAAGGTTGGTTATTTCATCCTCTTCAGAAATAAATCCGCTTTCTACCAGAGGCACTAACAATGGGCAAGCCTTGCTGAACACTTCACAATTCGGATTAAGTTCCTTCAAACAAATCTCAAATGCCTTGCTGTTAATCGTTGCAGAGGTTGCAATGACTCCAATTCTGTTATTTTTTGTTAAATCTAGTGCTGTTTTGCTACTTGGTTGTATAATTGTGGTAAACGGAACTGGTGATGATGAAAGTACTTCTTGAGCGTTCGAGCTAACTGTAGCGCAAGCTGCTACAATCATTTTCACGTCACGACTCAAAAGAAAATTCATATCTTGATTTGTATATTTTGAAATTGTTTCCTTACTTCTTGTGCCATATGGAACTCTTCCTGTGTCTCCAAAATAAAGTAATTTTTCATTTGGCAGTACTTTTTTTAACTCTTTGATTGCAGTTAAACCGCCTAGTCCCGAATCAAAAACTCCTATAGGTCTATTGTCCATCAAGCACCTCATTTATACCTTCTAAACGCTGTATCGATGAGATTTTGAACCAAGTAACCGCTACTGATTCCTGTACTCAACCACAGTTTTGGATACATACTGATACTTGTGAAACCCGGTAAGGTGTTAATTTCATTTAGAATAATCTTTCCATCGTCACAAACAAAGAAATCAACCCTTGCCAATCCTTCGCACCCTAAATATTTATAAGCTCTTACAGCCGTTTCTCTAACTTTTGTCGCTAATTCTTCACTAAGATTTGCAGGAATTAAATTTTGTGATTTATTGTTAACATATTTATCATCATAATCATAAAATTCAGCTCCGGGAATTATCTCTCCTAATGGCGAAGCAACTGCGTCTCTTCCTCCATAAACAGCGCACTCAATTTCTCTTCCAATCACGCCTTCTTCAACCACAATTTTCAAATCTTCTTTTGCTGCTTTCATGATAGCTACATGAAGTTCAGCAGAGTTATTCACCTTGCTAATTCCAATAGTAGAACCTGAATTTGCGGGTTTTACAAACATCGGATAGTTCAATCGTGCAATAATTCTGTCTCTCACTCTTTGAGCGTCGACTTGATATCTATCAAAATAAAACCACATGTAATGAGCTTGCTCAATATTCGCTGTGTTTAAAAGTGAATGGGTAACAGCTTTATCCATACAAACCGCAGAACTAAGGCAATCGCATCCAACATAAGGCACTCCCGACAATTTAAACAATCCTTGAATTGTCCCATCTTCCCCATTTTTTCCGTGAAGAACAGGAAAAATAACATCTAATTTTATCACATCTGTCCTATCAGGATAAAACACCACTAACCCACCAATTTTTTTATCGGGGGATAAAAAAGCAGTTACGTTATTAGGATCGTTTATCCACTCACCACTTGCTATATGAGATGAATTACCCGAATACATCAGCCATTGACCAGTTTTTGTTATTCCAATTTTAACAACATTGTATTTTTCACAATCTATGTTTTCAATTATAAACGTTGCAGAACGCAACGACACTTCATATTCTGAGGACTCTCCTCCAAAAATAACCGCAAGATTTTGTTTCATTCGTATAACACCTTCCATCTTATATATATATTCTACTACAACTTAAATGAAAATTATACCACTAAATTGTTAAAAAATCAACGCTATTTTATTTTTTTTACCATTAGTTCTTTCTTACATCTTTAATAGTATAATAAGTAATCACTTATGTAAAATCAATACACAAAACACAAGAAAATTATACTAATGTTCTTATAATATTTTTTCATAAATTAATCATCGATAAACATATTTTTCTTCTTTTTAAGAAAAAATAAGGTAATTTTAGATAAAAATGAATTTTTGTGTATTTTTTTTGAAAAACATATTGACTTAAGTTGGAATATATGTTATACTTTTCAAGTCGCAAATATGCGGGTGTAGTTCAGTGGTAGAACTCCAGCCTTCCAAGCTGGTCGTGTGGGTTCGATTCCCATCACCCGCTCCAACACCATGGCGACTTGGGGTTGTGACGACTGTGTGCCAGTAGCTCAGTTGGATAGAGCAACCGCCTTCTAAGCGGTAGGTCAGGGGTTCGAATCCCTTCTGGCGCGCCATTTTTTTATTTATATGCGGTGGGTGTAGCTTAGTTGGTTAAAGCGCCAGTTTGTGGCACTGGAGATCGTGGGTTCGAATCCCATCATCCACCCCACCAATTTAATATTGGGGTATCGCCAAGCGGTAAGGCAACGGACTTTGACTCCGTCATCCCGATGGTTCGAATCCATCTACCCCAGCCAAAGCTCAGAAGCAATAGTTTCTGAGTTTTTATTTTGTCTTTTTTTAATTTTTTATGGATTCGAAAGGTGGCTCTTAGAAACAGTGTAGTACACTGTTTCAACCACCGTGGCTTTTTCGCAAAAAAGCGAATCCATCTACCCCAGAAAAAGTCACAGAAGCAATAGTTTCTGAGTTTTTATTTTGTCTTTTTTTATTTTATTATGGATTCGAAAGGTGGCTCTTAGAAACAGTGTAGCACACTGTTTCAACCACCGTGGCTTTTTCGCAAAAAAGCGAATCCATCTACCCCAGAAAAAGCTCAGAAGCAATAGTTTCTGAGTTTTTATTTTGTAGAAATTTAATATGGATATTTAAAAGACTTGAAACATAGTCTATTATTTTTTAAGAAAATGCAATATATAATTGACATTGTGCAATAAATATGTTATATTATGTAATGTAGGGAGGCACTTATGAAAAATAAAAAAATAAAAATAGCTCGAATAGAGTGTGATATGAAGCAAGAAGATTTAGCAAAAGCAGTTGGGGTGACAAGGCAAACTATTGGCTTGATTGAAGCCGGTAACTATAACCCTACACTAAATTTATGCATTGCAATCTGTAAAGCACTTAACAAAACATTAAATGACTTATTCTGGGAGGAAGAAAATTATGAAAGATGAAAGAATTATTTTATCAAAACGAAAAATTCAAAGCGATGGGTTTATGATAGTATGGTTTATACTCCTTATTTCCACACTTGTGCAACAATATTTAGATGCTCCTGTTTCACAATATGTTGTAGAGATGCTTGTTTGGCTATCAATGTCAGTGTATTTATTAATCTTTAATATGATTAAGGGCAACGATATATATCCAGCAAGCGATAAAAAAAGTAGTTCAGTGATTGCTATACAAAGTATTTTTACAGGGCTTGTTATATCAATTATTAATACAATTCAAAACTACTTTAGCTATGATGTGACCGCAAAAGAAAATATAGTTATGCATATAATTTCAGTTGCTGTTGTAAGTTTTGTAAGTGCTACTATTATGTCTTTTATAGTATTAAAAACATTAGCTTACTTAAATGATAAAAAACAACAAAAAATAAATAGCGGTTTAGACATCGAAGATTAAAATGAATATAATATATTTCAACTCACCACAGCTTAAAACAAAAACGACTATACAAAATTTGTATAGTCGTTTTTTTGTTGCTATTATTTATTTAAAAAATAAATTCATCTATTAATTGTGCTGTGATTTTTTGTTGCTCATCTGGAGTTATGGTTGCATCAGGGTCACCTTTTTGCTTTCCATAGTTTCCAAACTGTGCATGGTTTCCGCCTTCAATTATCATAATATTTTCTTCATAGTCCATATATTTTTCAAGCTCTGAGTTAAAAGTACCATAAATAGTTAGGGATTTTTCTTTATCATATTCCCCATAAACATAGCCACCTAAAACTATTAAACCTTCTACTTTTTCATCGTTATCTTGTGCATACACACTCGCCATAGCGCTACCTAAAGAATGCCCTGAAATATACCAGTTTTCAATATTACTTAACTCCTCTAACTGCATAACCTTATCCGCTTCATTAATGCCTAAAAAAGCTAAATTAAGTGGCATTTCTACTATTATGCAAGTTATATTTGAGTTTTCCTGTATAGTTTTTAATAAGGGCAAATACGCTATTGCTTCTACATCAGCACCAGGATAAAATATCAAGGCTGTATCAGCGTTTTCATTTGCTTTTATTATTGTATAGTTGTCTGTGTAGCTAATATTATCGCTACTATTCATAGTTTCTAAAGCTATGTCTTGAGCTAAATAAGGCGATTGTGCCCAAGCTACTAAGGCAAGTGAAGAAGCTATTATAATGACAATTATTATTAAAAATATCTTTTTAATTATATTGTTTTTCTTTTTCATTTTGTCCCTTGTTTTGAGAGTAATAAATTGAATTATTTATACTATTTGTAATATTTTACATATTATCTTCGATTTGGCGAAGTAAGAAAGCAGGAGTTAAGCTATGTTTTAATGCTGTTTCTTTATCAATTTTGCCTTCTTTATATAAGGCTAAAATGCTATTATCCATACTTCTCATACCCTCACCTTGAGATGATTGTATAATATGGTTAATTTGATGAGTTCTACCTTCTCTTATTAGAGTTCTTATAGCATTATTACAGTGCATTATTTCAAAAACAGGTACTAATTCACCTGATTTTGTTAAAATTAATTGCTGACAAACAACAGTTTGTAACACCATAGATAACTGCATTCTTATTTGCTCTTGTTGGCTCGCTTCAAAGGTGTCTACGAGTCTGTCTATGGAGTTTGCAGCGCCTAAAGTATGCAGGGCTGAAAATACTAAATGTCCTGTTTCTGCCGCTGTTAGAGATATGCTAATAGCCTGTGCATCACGAAGCTCACCTATTAATATTACATCTGGGCTTTGTCTTAAAGCCGCCCTTAAAGCCACTGGGTAATTCCCTGTATCTAAAGAGATTTCTCTTTGTGAAATTATGCTTTTTTTATGGCTGTGTAGGTATTCAATAGGATCTTCAAGGGTAATGATATGAGATTCATCATTTTTGTTAATTTCATCTAAAATACAAGTTAAAGTCGTTGTTTTACCACTCGCAGATGAGCCTGTAACTAATACTAAGCCTCTTTTTGTTTTACCTAAATCTATAATTTCTTTTGGTATATTGTTTTCTTCTGCAGTTGGTAAAGAAAAAGGAACTACTCTTATTACCGCTGCTATTGAGCCTCTTTGCTTATAAGTATTTATACGAAAGCGAGATACATCTTTTACAGCAAAAGAAAAGTCATCATCTCCTCTTTGCTTTAAAATTTCTATATTCCTTTTTGCTATATCGTAAATTTGTTTAATTAGTTTTTCGCTTAAATCTGGTAAAATTATAGTTGAGTTTACTGATTGAATTTTTTGTTTACTTTTATAGCTCACTGCTCTACCGGCTACTAAAAATATATCAACAGCGCCATTATCTACTGCATATTTTAATAATTCTTTTACATCGCTTAGTAAGGCATCTTCTTGTGATACCTCTGCTTTAGTTAAGATATTTACCATTTCTTTAGCTTCGCCTATCACTTCTTTAACGCTTCCTGTTACTTCGCCTATTGCTTCTTTTACCTCATTTAAAATTGAATTTTCATTTTTATTTTCTTTAAAGTCCATTTTATTAGCCTCCATTATATAATTATAGTCTGCCAGCTTAATTTTTCAAAGCTATCATTTATAAAGCCTATTTCTACTTGCAAAATTTTTGCAGGGTTTATCTGTATTGAGTATTCGATTACTATATCATATCCTTGTGTATCTTGTGTTAAATAAAACCCATTTTCATTTAAGTTTTCAATGAAATCTTCTTGATTTTTGTATGTTTTATAAATACTGTCTAATAGCGCTAATTTTTCTTCTGCTAAAGAATCCGCTATATAATACTCGCTCACAGATTTTGATGTGTTTTGCGATAATTGTGCATCGTTAGTTGCTGTAGAAACAATCAATAGTGAAAACGATGCTAAAATTAAAATTGTAAAAAATGTTATTAGCGATGTAATCCCCACAGTTTGAGAAGTTTTGTTTGTTTTATCCATTATTTATACTCTCCTCACCTATGTATTTTTTTACTTTTAAAGAGTAGATTTCTTCGTCTTTGTCTTTTACTGATATTACACTTGTAAGTAAACCCTCATTTAGGTTTGCATCATAAGATAAGACAAAGCTTTGTGTATCTTTGTTTGTTATTTGCCAGTCTTCATTATAATAAACATAGTATACATCATCTATTTCTTCGCTTATCATTTCAATAGGCAAGTCTGCGTTATACGCTTTTATTAACTCTGCAGTATTTTGAGATACTAAAGTTGCCATTGAAAGCTGCCTTGCATCTTTTGATTGTGTATAGCCTTGTACAAATAAGTTTAAACAGATAGCTGCGCAAATAGTAAACATTAAACTATTTATAACAAGCTCTATTAAAAAGAATTTCACTTTTACTTTTTTCATATTGTATCCCCCTTTACTGTATCAAGGAAGATATGCGAATTATAAGTTTCTCCATCTATTGCTACAAATTCAAAAGTTAAAATCCCTTTTTCATTAATTGTAAAACTTACATTTTCTATTGGCATTATTTTTTGCGCTGTATTTTCTAATATTTCTTGGCCTTGTGGTATTAGTATCTCGCATAAGTAGCCGTTTTCTTCATACACCCAAGTTTGATAAATATTTTCATTCACAGTTATTGAAAGTACTAAGGCGTCATTGCCATTTACCTGCTCAACACTTACTGAGTTTATAGTTTCATTCTGCCTTACTTTTTCAGTTATATATAAAGCAGAGGTTCTTATATCATAACTCGATTTTGAGTCATTAGTATTTTGCGAGTATACATTTGAGCCTATGGTAACTAAAACTAAGGCGCTACCTGTATATATACAAAACAATAATAATGTAAAAATTACACTTATTCCTCGTTTAGGAAATTTCATCATTTAACACCTTTCTTTTAATTATCGCCTATGTAAAACACAGCTATTTCTGGCAGTAAGTTACCACCTACATAAGAATAATGCACTACAAAATTTTCATCATCGTATCTTAAGCTATAATTATCTTCTAAGTATTCGATATCGATAGGATATGCACCTTCTATTGCATAACATTGAACAGCACTTCTTGTAACAGCATTATTTATTATCTCTTTTTGTTGCTGGGTTACATCTTGTGAAATAGTTCGGGCTGAATAAACGGAAATACTAACTACTAACACAAAAAGTAAAACAGCTAAAACAGTGCTTTTTGATATTTTTTTCAAGGTTTATTCCCCCTTTTTACATTCCTGTTAGTATACCTGTTAGTGGAAGCATTACAGAAAGCATAACAACACCGACTGTTATACATAAAAACGCTACTAAAGACGGCTCTATTATCCCTAAAAGTCTTTGTGTATTATTTTGTGTTTCCTGTAAGTATTTTTGAGATATAAGCATTAGCATTTCGCTTTCAGCTCCGCTTTTTTCGCTCGCTGCTATCATTGCATTATATTCAGGTTTGAATACATTGCTATTGATAATTGCATTTGCTAAAGCCTCGCCTTTTTCAAGGCTTTTTATTATATTATCTACTTTTTTAATCATTTCTTTACTGTCAATTAGTTTTTGAGAAAACCTTAATGAACTCACTACATCAACACCGCTTAAAAGCATTAAAGATAGTGAAAAAGACAGTTTATTTGCATTTTCACTGTTTGATAAATTTTTAGTTAAGAAGAATTTATCATACATATCTTTTAATTTTTCTTTTCCTTTTTTAGTTATACTCATTAAAAGATAAATGCCTACAAAAACTAAAAGTATCACTATGGCAATAGCCGCATATTGATTTAGGCTTTTACCTATATTTAATAATAAGCTTGAAATTGGATTTAAAGCTAAGCCGATTTGCAAAAATACCTGCTCAAAAATAGGCATAACTTCAACTAATATAACAAAGATAACTACAAACACCATACTCGCCATCAGCATAGGATAAAATACAGCTGAGCGAATACTTTGAGATAGTACATCTTTACTTTTGTAGTAATTGCTAAGTGCATTTGATACTTCTTCTACTCTACCTGTCTGCTCTGCTACTTCTATCATTCCTATTACGTACTCTGGGAATTTTCCACTTTTTTCTAAGGCTTGTGAGAAAAACATCCCGCCTGCAACATCTTTGTATAAAGTTAATATTAACTCTTTATCAAATTCATTTTGCGCATTTTGAGATAAGATATATAAGCTCTCCCAAGTTGAAATTCCATTTTTTATAAACATGGCCATCTGCTCAAAAAAGTAAGCAAGTTGGACAGTTGTTAATTCTTTATTTTTTTGATTTTTCATAATAGTTCTATTCTCCCACTAATAAAATAATAACGCGTTATAATTTTCACCGTCACCTATATACCTTGATATCCCTGGGCTATTATCATTTGATGAGGCAAAGGTAGGATCCATCCTCACCCATTTTTCTCCATCAAACTGTATCATATCCGATATCCATCCTGTTTCTTCAGTATATACACTTATCCAAGCGTGGTATACATCAGCAGCATAGCCTAAAACTAATTGCGATGGTATGCCTTGAGCTCTTAGCATTCCAGTCATTACAGCTGCATAGTCAAAACATAAGCCTTCTTCTGATTGCAGTGTTGCATCTATATTAGGAATATAAAACGAAGGATTTGATTCTGCAAAATCGTAATCATAATCTATGTTATTAATTACATAATCATATATTAAGCCTATCGCTTCAATATCATCGTGCGCTGGGTATACTATTTCTTCACTTAATTTTATCATCTGTGATTCGCTGTTAAAGTTTACATATACATTAGGATGTAAAAAAGGACTGAACTCACTTTCTAAAGCTACGTTAAAGCTATATCTGTCTGCTACTGCATAGCTTGTGCCTTGTATGTTTTCATTAACTGTAACTGTATAAGCGCCATCCCCTCTTGGTAAGGGAATAACGATAAACCCTTGCGAGGCTGCTATATCGTAGTTGTAAGTTTCTTCACCGTCTTTTTTAATTTGCAACTTAACTTTTTGATTTTGCCCTGTATACTTAATCATAAAGTAGCCTTTATGAGTGTTTGATAAGTCAATCACACTTGCAGCACCTACATTTTGAGTTGTTCCATCGGCAGTAGTCGGTAGCACTACAGCGATAGGATCTCTTAGTGGCCTTGTATCCTCAGGATCTATTTCAACACTCGCATTTGACTGTGTACCCGAAGAGCAAGCTGTAAACAATATTAACATTAATAAGGTAGTAAATAGTTTGTAAATCTTCCTATTAATCATTCGCTTTATCTCACCTTCCTTTATTTAACTTATTTTAACATATTTTTGTGTTAAAATAAATAGCAAATTACTACAAACAATATAAAAAATGTTTGTTTTAGTTTTTTATGTTTTTAACGGTAAATAAAGAGCTATCTTATTTTACTATAAATTAGTGAATATAATTATTGATTTTTTATCACTTTTTTGATAAAATAGATTAAATAAAGTGTTAATATGAAATACTATGCTTAAATTATTGATTTGAAAGGAGGAGCTTATGGCAAAACAAACTAAAACTGAGATTTTTTTACTCGGCGAATTTAAAATATTAGTAAATGGCGAAGATATTATTGAGCCGATTCGTCACTCGCCAAAAAAGATAATGCTCCTTGAATATCTACTAATCAATAATAATAGATTAATTCCTGTAAACAACTTAGTTGAAGCTTTATGGGGTGGCAAAGATGATTATGATTTAAAAAATACTCTTCGTACTTTAGTTAGTAGGCTTCGTAAAGATTTAAGTGCTTATGGTCTTGGCGACTGCGTTGTCACTAAAAGAGGCACTTATATGTGGAATCCTGATTTATCTTGTACGATAGATGTTTTCCATGTTGAAAATTTATGCGCGAAAGCTGATGAATTAACTTCCCTTGATGAAAAGAGCATCGCTATTTTTGAAGAAATTTTATACCTATATAGAGATGACTTACTTGCAAATTCTTCTTTAAGCACCTTCTTAGCGCCGAAAGTTTATTACTACCATAATTTATATTTAAAAACTATTTATAAATACATAGACTTACTAAATAAAGAAAGTAAATACACTGACATTATAAGAGTGTGCAAAACTGCCTTAGAAATAGATTTATTTGATACAACTATAAACCTTGAATTAATGCGAGCACTTTTTAATAACGGCGAAACAAAAAAAGCCCTAACTCAATATCATAATGTAACAGAGCTTCATTTTAATCATATGGGTGTAAAACCTGATGATGAAATAATTGAGTTTTACAAAGTTTTAACAAGCGCTGATAAGAGCGTATCTTCAAATATCGAGGACATTCATATTGAACTTCAAAGCTTAAATAGTGATGATGGCGCTTTGATTTGTGAATATTCAATTTTTAAAGATATTTATAAATTATATAATAGAAATTTAAGGCGACTTAATATAAAAATGTTCTTATGTATAGTGAGCTTAGAATATACAGGAGTTGAAGAAGCTGATCCTTTTGAGCAAGATAAGGCTATGACGAGCCTTCGTGACATTTTAAAGGAAAATTTAAGAACTGGTGATACTATCTCAAGGTGCTCCCCTTCACAATTTGCCTTATTACTGCCTACTATCGAGGCGTATGAAATGGGTAGAATGGTATTAAAAAGAGTGCAAAGTCTATATTACTCAAAAGCAGAAAACTCAATGTTTAAAATGAATTTCAGCTTACTTGAGTTAAAAGAATAACTTAAATATTAAATAAACACAGTGTAAAATTTTACACTGTGTTTTTATTTTTTATTTAATTCCTGTTGAGCCGTGACCGCCTCTGTTTTCATTATTTAATGAATCGGTAAACTCTACTGTAATATCCTTTTGATTTTCCATAATTCTAAATTGGCAAATCCTATCATTTTTTTCAATTACAGTGTCACGCATTGCAAAAGCTGGGAAAAACCATTGATCATCATCACCACAGTAAGTGTTATCTATTATTCCCATACTGTTTGTTTGGATAACTCCAAAGTTTTTAAAAGTTGAAGACCTTGGCAAGATATGCGCTTCATAGCCTTTAGGCAGTTGCATTGCTATTCCTAATGGAATTAATTTGAATTCGCCTTGCTTTAATTCTACTTTTTCACTTGCTCTTAAATCTATCCAGTCACCTTTTATAGTTTTTTTGATTTTTTCTATTTCTTCGCTAAAATATTTTATTTTAATTTCCAATTGTTGTCCCATGGCACTGCTTCTCCTTTTTTTAATGACTTTTGAACATCTAAAAGCCTTTGATTTGAACTACCCCTAAAAAGCAAGGTTAAGTCTTTTTTTGCATCGATAAACTGCCCGTCAATTAATACATCAACATACTGTATTATCTCCTTTTGCTTTTCATTCATTGTTTCTAAGGTAAAGCCTGTCCACATCCATATAGTTTTATTACTTTTTTCTTTTATTAATTTCACTGTTTTTAAAAGCATATCATCAGCTAATTGATCAAGAGGCTCTCCGCCTAAAATTGAATAGCCTTCTACACTTTCATTTAAGCCCATTTTGACAAATTTATTCATTACTTCATCAGTATACTCATTGCCATAATCAAAAGGCCAGTATTCAGGATTAAAGCAGTTTTTACATTCAAAATGGCAACCACTTACAAATAAACTTGAACGAATTCCTGTGCCATTTGCCACATCGAATTGCCTTATTTGTGCATAATTCATAATCATTCCCTCTATTTTAAAAGGGCAATTTCTTGCCCTTTTATTTATTTTATAGATGCATTACTCTTTCTTTTATTTCTTGAGTCCTACCTTCATTCCAGAAGTTTTCACCAAGGTATCCGCAAGTCCTTCTTACAACATTCATCCTATCCTTATCACGGTTACCGCAGTTAGGACAATGCCACTCTAAGTTTTCATCGCAAAGGATTTCCCCTTCAAAACTACATTCCATACAGAAATCTAATTTAGTATTCATTTCAGCATACTGCACATTTTCATACATAAATTGGATTAAAGTTAGGATAACCTGTGGATTATTTACAAGGTTTGGAAGTTCTACATAACTTATAGCGCCACCTGAAGAAATTGGGTGGAATTTTGATTCAAACTTTAATTTTTCAAAAGCATCAATATCCTCTTGAACAAAAACATGGTATGAATTTGTTAAGTAATCTCTGTCTGTTATTCCTTCGATTATGCCAAAGCGTTTTTGTAAGCATTTTGCAAATCTTTCTGTTAAGCTTTCACTTGGTGTGCCGTATAAAGCAAAACCTAAGCCTGTTTGCCTTTTCCATAGTACGATTTTTGCTTTTAAATGGTTCATTATATCCAAAGCTAATTTCTCACCTTTTGCTGTTGTATGACTTTCACCGATTAATGATAGTACACATTCATATAAACCTATGTAGCCTAAAGTGATAGTTGCATAGCCATCTTGGAGTAATTCAGCGATTGGTTGGTGTTTTTCAAGTCTTGCTATCGCACCGTGTTGCCAGTGAATTGGTGAAACATCGCTTGTGATATCTTTTAATTTATCGTATCTTAGCATTAAACTTTCTTTACATAAATCTAATCTATCTTCTAATATGTTCCAGAATTTTTTAATATCTTTTTGCGCTGATAAGCCTACATCAGCAAGGTTTAATGAAGTAAGACCCATGTTAAATCTTCCATACCATTTGTATTCGCCTTCTTCATTGTTTACACTGCCTGTATAAGGTGAAAGCCAAGCACGACAGCCCATACAGCCAAAAACATTGCCCTCATAATTTGCCTTCATATGTTTTGCACTTATGAAGTCTGGCATCATTCTTTTTGATACACAGACAGAGGCAAGTTTTGTAATTTCAAAGTGTTCACTATCTTCGTGAATATTATTTTCATCAGTCACATATAAAAGTTTTGGGAAAGCAGGAGTTATCCAAGCACCAACTTCATTTTTGATACCTTGAATTCTTTGCTTTAACACTTCTTTAATAAGCATTACTGTTTCTTTTTCGTATTCTGGATATTCTGAAATATACATAAACACGCTTAAAAATGGACTTTGTCCGTTAGAAGTTTGAAGTGTATTTACTTGGTATTGAATTGTTTGAATACCTGCTTTTACTTCATCTTCTAATCTTATTTGTACAGCATTATTTAATTGTTCTGTTGAATAGCTAAAGCCATTATCGCCCCATTCTTTTATAAGCTGTTTTCTAATTTTTTCTTCAGTTAATCTTACAAACGGTGAAAGATGTGCTAAAGAAATAGTTTGTCCACCAAATTGGCCTGAGGCTACTTGTGCAATAATCTGAGTTGCAATAGTACAGGCTGTTCTAAAAGTTTTTGGTTTTTCAATCATTTTTCCATTTATAACTGTACCATTTTCAAGCATATCTTTTAAATTTACTAAACAGCAATTGAAAGATGGATTTAAGTAATGACCTAAATCGTGAATATGAATAAGCCCATTATCGTGAGCTTGAGCTATATGTGGAGGTAGCATAATTCTTTTTGCTAAGTCTTTTGATACTTCTTCTGCTACTAAATCTCTTTGTGTTGAAATTAATCTTTCTTGCTTGTTTGAGTTTTCCATTAAGGCTTCTTTATTTTCACCACTTATTAAGCCTACAACTTTATTATCAATTGTATTTCTTTGTCTTTGGTATTCTCTTACAGCCCTATACGCTTCATAGCATTTAGCCGTTAGAGTATCCTCAGCTTCTACTAATGATTTATAAACATAGTCTTCAATTTCTTTAATAGTAACAATCGTTTTATCGCTTGTAAAATTCTCGCCTATTTCTTTTGCAAGCTTTTCATTTACAATACCGCTACCGTATTTCATTGCCTTTAAAATGGCTTGTTCGATTTTAATACTATCAAACTCTACTTGCCTGCCATTTCTTTTAATTACTTTAATCTCTTTCATTTTCTACTCCTCATTTAAATCTACATAAAAATAGTGAATTGTAATATATTTTGATACTAAAACACATAGTAATAATTATTTTTTACTTTTGATAATATATATTATATACCGATATGTTGTGTTATTCAAGACAAAATTCACAATATATAGTATTTCTACATATTGTACAAAAAACATTCTCTATATTCTAAAGATTTGTCAGCAATAAAATCAGACATTACAAAAAATCTCCTACCTATACGAAATTTTTATTAATATTTATGTTTTTATTGGATATTTTTTTACTTAATTTATAAATATTTATATCAGTAATTTTATCATTCAATTTAAAAACTCAGTGCAAAAAATATTCACACTGAGTTTTTAAATTTTACTTATCCTACTATAAAAGCAATACTTAGTTTATATCATCGTATATGATATATCTATTTTTGCCAGCATTCTTTGCAAAGTATAAAGCCTTATCAGCCTTATTATTTAAGTCTTGATAATCATCGCCATCTTTTGGAATGATTACAACACCAATACTTATAGATACTTCATCTAAAGATACATTTTCAATTTCGATATTATTTACACTTTTAATAGTTCTATCTAAAACATTTTTAACATTTGTTAAGTCTTCTATATTATTTAATAAAAGTATAAATTCATCTCCGCCGAGTCGCCCTAATAAATCGCCAGTCCTTAGTGATTTTTTTACAGTAGCAGCAAATTCTTGCAAGTATATATCGCCCACTTGGTGGCCATAAGTATCATTAATAGACTTAAAGTTATCAACATCTATCATAGCTAAAGCATGGATTTCATCATTGTGTTTTGATTGCTTTATTAACTCTGTTATTTTTTCAGTTACTGTTATTCTACTATAAGTTTTTGTTAAAGAGTCAGTTTCTATACTGCTTTGTAAGTCATTTGCTAATATATAGCTTGATTCTAAAGCTAATACTAAGTCTTTTTGTGTTCTAACTTCTCTTAATAAAGTTAGCGTAAAGTATAAAGCAAAAACTATTATAAGGAATAAAGAGAAAGTAAGAGTTGTGCTATTTATTTCTGATACCATTTGTACGACTATTTCATCAAGAATAATACTTACAATACACCATTGTGTGCCAGGTACTGTTATCATAACGGCTGTTCTTTCTTCACCATTTATATCATACTTTAATAGTACAGTATCATCATTTTTCATATCTTGCTTAATAGACTCTGGAGTATGACCATTTACTATATTTAATGAGCCTATAAATGTATACATATCTCCGCCTTGGAATAAGTTATTGCTATCTCCACTTAAAATCAGTGGTGTTCCATTAACTTCACATAAATGGAAGAAAGCCTCCCCTCCAAAACTTTTAATATCTAATAAGTCTGAAAAATCTTTTAAGTTATAAACGCCGAAAATTTCGCCTATTATTTGCCCATCTTTTACTACCGGAGTGTGTACAAAGAAGATGGTTTCTTGATTTGTTTGATTTATTACAGGGCTTGAAATACTCACTTCGCCCTCTTTTGAATTAAAGTAGTAGTCTGTGACTTCTATACCTAATTCTTCACCGCTTGCGGATAGTGGTACTTCGCCCATATAAGAAACATAGACTTCATCAAAATTTGTAGAATCACCTATTATTTCTAAAGTTTCGTGTAAGGCGATATCTTCTGAATATGATTTTGATACTATGTTTTCATAGGTTATTAAATCACTTGTTGCATTATCCATATATAGTGCAATTTTATCAGTTGTATTAGTTGCAAGTTCTACTAAAAAGGCATCGTTCATATCGCTAACGAGTCTATTATTATTACCAGAAAAGACTACTACTGCCAATATAGCCATAACTACAGCTATAATTCCACCCATATAAAATCTTGAGTTTCTTTGTAATAAATTGCTTTTTTTATTCTCATTTTTTGAGTCTATGGCATCTTTATCTTCTTGTGTTAGCCTATTAGCAATTTCAAATTCTGAGTAATAATCTTCTATTTTCATTGGTTTTGAAAATAAGAAACCTTGTGAATACTTAATAGCTTTATTTAAAGCTGCTTTTTGAGAATTCATTGTTTCTACTTTTTTTACGATGATTTCAGCTTGAAGTTTTTTTGCATAGCTATAGACATCTTTAACCATCTGTTCTTTAAGCTCATTCTCAATGAAGTCTTTATCAATTTTTAAGTAGTCCGCCATTTGAATGCTCTCAAAAAGCTTCATATCAATAAACTGTAACTCACCTATTGAAATTTTACACTTATAAAGTTTAATATTTTGCATAAAATTGTTTAGCTCATTATAATTCTTGCAATTTTCAATATCACAAATTTCAAAAACAAAGTTTGAAGCATCATCTATGCTTTTTAGTTTTTCAAAAAGCTTTTGTGTAAACTGCGCAGATACTATATCATCTACTGAAACATTAATAAATATAATGTCTTTAGAATTTTTGAAAAAATCTAAAGTTTTATCAATCATAATAAAACTTAAATCAGAATATAAACCATACTTTTTAGCTATTTCTAAGAATTGTTCTGGGAAAAGCAAATTGCCATCTGCCGTTTTTAGTCTCATTAAAGCTTCATAAGCAAAAAACTTACCATACCTATTGCTGTATATACCTTGCAAATAAGGATATACTGCATTTTCTTCAACAGCCTTTTTAATTACTGTTAGAGTTTTAAATTCTGCTTGATTTCGATTATCTTCATTTGCATCACTTGAAATTGCAAAAACATCATCTTTTTTAGAGTTTTGTGCTTTAGTGAATAGACTTTGAATTTTTTCACCTTGTAAAGATATCATCATTTTCGCATATAAGTCTACATCTATAGTTTTATTTTTTTCTATTAAAACAAAGTCATATATAGCTTTTGATATTTCTATAAATCTTGCATCTGGCACATTTTCTTTAATTGTAAAGAAGACTGCATTTCTATTATAACTATATAAATTGAAATTTAACTCAGGGTATTTTTCTTCTACTACTTGTACAAGTGCATTAGTGCCTGATTCTAATTTTTCAAAAACGATTTTATAGGTTTCTTTTCCACTATCTTCTTTTGAAAATGCTTTTATTAAAATAAGGCCTATTTTAGTTTTTTCATCTTCTTTTTGGTCTTTAATAAAGTCTATTACACCTTTAATCTTGTCATTTTTAAAAGCTCTTAAATTGTACTTTTCTTTTACATCTTCAACAATTGCATCAAAAATTTTGTCATTATTTTTATCTAAATGAGTTCTTATATTTAATAAGTTTTCTAACAATTCATCATTTGAATCTTCAAGCTGCGCAATATTTTCAAAAGCTGATAAATCAATATCTATGGTTTTTTCTTGCGTTGCAAATGTAAAGAAGCTACAAGCGCCATTATAAAAGTTATTATTTTCACCCTTATTACCAATTTCACCATTTAAAAATGCCGCACAAATATTCTGATTTTCAAACGGCTTCATTTCCCATAAGGCTAAGTTTTCAAGATATAGTCTTCTAAATAAACATGAATAAGCAAAAACATACTCACTACTCACTTTTTGTAAATCAAGACAGGTGTCTTGCCATTCTTGAATACTTTTTAGAGTATTTAGATAACTTATTTTGAATTCTTGGCCTTCCTTCAATGAGGTAAAATATAATTTTAGCTTTCTTGTTTCTTTTTCATATTGTAAAAATCTACTTGCACCATCTTCATTTTCTAAAGTAAGCGGGAATCTCACTAAAGGGTCTACATTTGCTCTTCTTTCAATACTTTCATCCTCAAGTAACTCTGTGATTCCTAACTCTTTATATATCCATTCAAGGGCATCCTCACCCTCTATTTCTTCTATATAATCTTTATGCGCCTTTGTTATTTTATAAGTTTTGCCTAAAGGCTCATGACCTACTATAACATTTGAATATATGCTGATATGGCCATTTTCTACAAATGATACACTAAAGCCATTTTCATATACATTGTTCTCATCAAATATAAAGGAATCAAAGCCATCTCCGCTTTTTGTAAGAGTAGCTGCGATGCCTCCTATGAATTTAACATCATTTATTTTGCCTTTGACATTTTTTAAAATATCAAAAACTTCGTAACTTGCATCTGTAAAAAATAAAAATCCAAAAGTAGTGTTTATACTATTTGTTTTTTCAATTAGAAAATTTTCTATATCTTTGTTAGATAACTCAGTAGCATCTACTAAAAAACTTGTTATTTCACTGTTTTCAAAACCAGTTATAGATATGAGAGTTCCATCATTATGAATTTTGCCATTGTAAATAACGCCACTTGTTGTAAGGCCTGCTATTTTTGAATTTGGCAATAATTTTTTAATACTTTTAGCTAAGGCTAACGCATAGTCTTTATCAGCATTTGATATATGAACTCTTACTAAACATTCATCATTTTTTAAAAAACCGCTATTTTCGATTTCACGCTTTAATGTTGGATTATCGCTGTATAAAATATTGCAAAATTTCATTTTAATTTCCCTCCTTTACCTAACTTAATAATATTAATATTTATATTTTATATTTATATTTTATCACTTGTTCAGTTATTTTACCATAGACTATATTACTTTTATATTACACGATATAAGCTATATGAATATTTTTTTATCGATAAATTATCGATTTATGCACTTTTATCGTTTAATCGATGGAAAACTACGCAGAAAAAGGCAGAAAACAAACATTTACATTTATAAAAGTTAATCAAATGTTTACATTTATATTTAGTCTTTTTTTGCTTTATAAGCGCTCTATTATTAATATTACATCTAAAATAGAGATTTTTTTGTAATTTTATGTAATATTTTATCTTCCAAAATAAAAAAATCCCCTTAAATAAAAAATTTAAGAGAATTTTGGTCTGAGTGACCTGACTTGAACAGGCGACCTCTACCACCCCAAGGTAGCACGCTACCAGCTGCGCCACACCCAGAAACTTTTTTAATTATAATATATTTACTTTTATTTTTCAAGTAAAAATTTAGCCTATAAAAAATCAACTTTCACATATTATTTATATGACTAATTTTGATTTATAAAGTCCTTTATATTTCCTTAATGTATTTTAATTTATATTCATTAGTGCCTTCTTCTAACTCTCTTTCATCAGTCTTTTTAAAGCCTGATTTCTCATAAAAAGCCCTTGCTGTTTTATTTTTTTCTAATACCCACAAGACGATTTCGCTATAGCCTTTTTCTTTAAATAAATTTTGCGCAAATCTAAACAATTCTCCGCCTATCTTTTGCCCTTGGAAAAAAGGATCTGTATACAATTCTTTAATTTCTGCTTTATCTTCATCAAAAGAAATATTTACAAGTGCTTTTACAAATTCATCATCAAAAACATACATATTCTCTAATAATTTTGGATTTTGAATAAAGCTTTGCGCTAAAGGCAGTACCTGCATTATATCAAAAGATACCTTGTCATCTTTAAAAATTGGACGATATGTAACTCTTTTTGCAAAAATAAAAATCTCTGCTAATCTTGAAGCGTCTTCAATTGTTGCTTTTCTTATCATTTCATTTCCCCTTACTCTTTTTAGTAATATTATAACTTATTGTCTTATTAATTTCAAATAATTTATTTACAATTTATTAAAATACTCCTTATAAATAGCCATACATCATACTTTACTTTTTATTTTTCTTGTTATATAATTTATAGTACAATGAATATTTATAAAGAGGTATTTTTATGGAAAAGAAAATTGATGTATTAGAGTATTCAACTCAAATACTAACGGCACTTAAAACAGGCGTTTTAATGACTACTAAAGCAGGTGATAGCGTAAATACTATGACTATTTCTTGGGGGAGTTTGGGAATACAGTGGAACAAACCAATATTTATCGCTTATGTAAGAGAAAGTAGATATACTAAAGAGTTGCTTAATAAAAATTTAGAGTTTACTATAAATATCCCCATCGCTAACTACGATAAAAAGACACTTTCAACTGCAGGTACAAAATCAGGCAGAGATATAGATAAATTAAAAGAGCTTAATTTATCTGCCCATCCATCAAGTGTTGTATCTGTTCCTGGGATTCAGGAATTCCCACTAACTTTAGAGTGTAAGGTAATTTATACCAAAGAGCAAGATGAAAGTGCTATATCAAAAGAAAACTTAGAAAAGTTTTACCCTATAGAAAATGAAAATAAAAGAGATCTACACACCGTTTATTACGGAGAAATAGTTAATGCTTATATAATCGAAGAAGAATAATCATAGTTTAATTTTTACAAATTAATTATCTAACATTTTCCTATTAACTTTTGGAGGAAACTAAATGTTATATAAAATCGAAGGCGATAAAGTGTTGAAAGTTTTTATTGCCCCAACAGAATCTTCAAAGGAAAAAACAACCGAGTTAATTGAAGATTTAATCTCTTATGTATCAAACGGAGTTTTTGATGCTGTGGTTTTAATAAATAAAAACGGAGACACTTTACAATTTTTTGGCAAAGATAATTTCTTTGCAACAGAATATATAAAATATAAACATTCACTTGTTTTTGATGTTTATACTTTAAGAATGAAAATAAGAGAAGAATTAAAAGGCAAGTTATATTTTGAGGCCTTTGACAATTTACAAACTGAGGATTATAAGAATCTTATTCCTGCAAATGAGTTGTATTTTTTAATTCATCACTTTGTCAATTTATACAGTACTGAAAGATTTTTAAAAGATGTACTTGATAAATATAGTATCGTAAATGTTGTAAAAACTTTTGATGAAGTTATAGAAACAGCAAGTGAATATAATAATAAAGAGTATGATAATTTATCCTCAATATCAAAAAAATCATTCTTTAATAAGCTAAATTAATTTAAAAAGAGATGTTAAAATTAACATCTCTTTTTTTATTCTTCGTTTAAAAATCTATACACTGTATCATAGTATTCTTTTTTGTGATTATGTATTGTCATGCCGTGCTTTGTGTTTTTAGCAATAAATATTTCTTTTTGACCTTTAAAAGCATTATACATATCAGTTGAATCACTCGTCTGTGTTACTTCATCTATATCGCCGTGAATAAAAAGCACTTTAGCCTTTATATCATTTATTGTAGCTATTGGCGAAATATCTTTATAGCTATGCGATAATTTAATTTTACTCATTAAATTAACAAAGGGCGCAAGATAGGCTCTTGACATTTTTTTTAGCTGAAACTTTGCTTCTGTATAAAAATCTTTATATGCACAGTCTGCTATTACAAAAGAAACCCTATTGTCTATTGCCGCTGCTAAAAGGCAAGTTGCCCCTCCCATAGACTCACCGTGTAAGCCGATGACAGCTTCTTTGCCCACTTCTTTTTCTGCCCAGTCAATACATTTTACTAAGTCGAATTTTTCATAGTAGCCCATTGAACAAAATTCTCCTCCGCTTTGGCCGTGAAAGCGATGATCGTACATTAAAACATTGTAGCCTTTGTTAGTAAAAATATCTATATACCTTAAAGAAGCTATCATATTAATCGAAAATCCATGTACTAAGATCACTACTTTTTTTGAGTTCTTAGCTCTTAGCCATCTTGCCTTTAAATCATAGCCATAATCTGATTTTATACTTATATCTTCAAAAGCATAATCTTCTAATTTAGGAATTTCAATATTTATTTTTTTGAATTCTTTTATTGTGTCATCATATGATAAGGTATTCGGGCTATAAGTCAAATCGCATATTTTATAGCTTGTATATAATAAAACTACAATGATTAAAACAAAAATAACAATAGCAAAAATAAGCATAAAATTCTCCTTAGATAATCTTAAATGAGTTTAGACATTCTAAAAAAACAGGAACAAACCAAAAGCATATAAAACCTATAAAAAATATAGTGTACATAACTGTTTTATAAGAAAATTTATCATATAATTCAAGATTTGTTATCCTATCAGATAGACTTATATTATTAATTGGTAATTTAAAAATTACATTTAAAAATAAGGCCGCCGTTAAAATAACGGGAACGATATTATCATAAAATGGTATTCTTGAAAAAACTAAACTACTCAAAGAAACAATTTCACTACCAGCTACATTTTGAAACATTGCTTTACCTATAAGGCTATTTGATAAAACCGAAGTGCCAAAATATAAAGGAAACTCTCTAAATATACTCATAAAAAAGCCAAAACAAAACGCTATATCTATATACCAATAAACGACTTTGTTTTTTTGCATAAATGTTGTTATTACAAAAAAAGGCATTAATAAAATGAGCCACTGTGGATGCCAATAAATGCCGTAAAATAGCATTACAAAAAGTACTAAGGATAAATATATGCTCATAGTTTTTATGTTTTCTTCTTTTGAGTAAAAATAGCAAAATACACAGATAAAAACAAAACTTAATAAGAATACTGAAACAGGCTCAAAGGTTGTTGTAATTGTAGGAGATAAAATCCTCTCAAACATCATTTTTGTAAATAGTGAGGCGTTGCCTGTTCTGCCAAAATACAATATCGTAGTAGGAATATAAATCCATAAGGACAGTAGTAAATGCTTTAATATATTAAATATTTTTTTCTCTTTTAATAGTAAAAGCGGAATGAAAATCAAATATGCAAAAAATTTAAAAACACCACCGATACCTATTAAAATACTAAATTTCTTTATATCACCTTTTAAGTAGTAATAAACTGCTCCTAAAAGGAAAAATAAGCATAGAGTATCATATTGGCCCATAACTACTGCTGAAAAAAAAGATATAGGATTAAATAAGAAAAACAATGCAGCTATAAAAGATGCTTGTTTTGAAATGTTTAATTCTTCACATATCTTTTTAATTAAATACCCACAGCCAACATAAAAAGCTACTGATAATGCTTTTGTATAGTATAGTAAGAGCATTTCATTAATATTAAGAGAAAATAATTTAGTAATTATATAAATAGGTAGTTGCCAAATACCAAAAACAACATAAGTTAAAATATTATAATGCGCATTGTTTACATAGTATAAATCAAGCGGTTTTGATTGAACATAGTTATAAAAATCAAATACATTACCTGTGAATATACTTTCTAAAAACAAAAAACTATGGTTTGCTGTCTCGTGTATATCAGGATGGTAAGTAAAAAAATATATAAACACAAAAAAAACAGCAAAGGCTATTTTTTCAATATTTTTAAATTTAATTTTATCGTTCATAAACACTATATCTCCAAAAAATTTTATATACAATTTGAATATAATTATAACTTAAAAATAAAAACTATGCAAGCAATTAAAAAGAGCTGTAAAATACAGCTCTTTTTTTAAGTATATTATTTTCCTAAAGATGCCTTTAGCGCCGCTAATTCATCATCAACGCTTTTATCATTAACACCTTCGTATTTTTCTTCTAAAGAAGTAACATCATCTTTTATCACTTCATCAAGTTCAGCCATAGCTTGTGATTTATCTAATAGGCGATTTGCTTTTTCTTCCATTCTTGCTATTGCGCCCATTGTTGCATCAAAATCAGCCGCACTGCTTCCTAATTCATTGATTTTCTCTTGAGTTTGTGCAATTTTAACTTTTGCTTTGATTTCATCTCTGCGAGAAGTTAGTGTTTTAATATCTTGTGATAATTTATCGTGTAACTGACGCATTTTAACAGCGTTATCGTGAGCTGTTTTAAATGCTGTTGTTAGTGTTACATTTAATTTTGCAAGTTCTTGTTTTTTAGTGATGAATGCTTTTGCATCTTCATCATTACCAGCTTCTACTGCTTTTTGAGCAAGTGAAGTGTATCTTTCGATTTCAGCTGTGTTTTCTTCAAGCTCTCTTTTTGCTTTTTTCTCATCAGCTATAATGCCTGCTGTTTCATCTTTTACAGCTTCTAAATCCTCTACTGCTTGTCTTAAGTACTCATCAATCATTTTTGCTGGATTTTCAGCTTTATCTAATAAATCGTTGATGTTTGCTGAAATAATGTCTTTAAATCTTGTAAAAATTCCCATGTTTGTCTCCTTCTAATCGTCTATATTTTCATATTTTTTTGCTAACTCTTCTACTGGGTCAACGGAAAGTTTTTCAATAGGCTTTGATAAAAATTCCTCAGTCTTTTTTTGCCTTTCTTGATTTTTGTAAGCACGAGTGCTGAAAAATGCAAGGGCTAATAAGCCTACTATAACTATAACTGCACCTATTGCCAAAAATGTAATAACTCCCATAAAAACCCCCTAAAATATATTAGCTTCTTCTTTTTAAGCTTATAAGCTTTATGCTTATATATTAACATTTTTAGGAATTTGTGTCAATCGATATCACCAAAGCCTAACAGTTTCATAACCGATTTTTCATTTACTTGCACTTGTTAATAATTTAGTAAAAAATACACCCCATTTTGAGCTTCAAAATGGGGTATTTGTTAAAAAAATGTGTTAGACTATATCAAGTAAGCAGCTAAAGCTATTATAAACATAACAATAAAGCCTGTTATCATAAAAAATAATGTTTTAGAATATCCTTTGGGCTGAATTTGTCCGTTTTTATCTAATCTTTCTATTAAAGGAAATAAACCTATATAAAATGTAGCCACAGCAGGAATCATAAAAATAATTGCATAAAGTTTTGTTTCTTCACTTGCAGTAAATAGAATTACTAAAAGTAAAACTATAAATATTAATTTTGTGCCTGCTACCCAGCTTGCCATATATTTTACAAAAAGAAAATTATTTTCATCGCTTTTTGCCATATGCCAGTGTTTAAATACTACCATACCGTTACCATATTTAAAATCAGGCTTAAAATATATAATTAAAACATTAAAAAATTCTAACAATATAAAAATTGCTATTGCAACATCTAATAAGTTCATTAAAAAATACCTTTCTTAAGTAGAAAGTTTATCCTACTAAAATAACATTATACATATAGATTGTTACATTTGGATTACATTGAGTATTTTTTTATCAAACTTTCATATTAATATTTTTATTTTGTGCATTTATAGGATTTATATCTAAATTTTGCTCTTTACGAGTTTTATCCCAAGCTACTCTGTAAACTATACCCATTTCATTATATACTCTTTTTTCTAATTTAGTTTGCACATCTACCCAGCCCATATTATTTGCATAATGGCTCATTAAATCATTGTTTTCATCATATATTTTTGCGATAACTTCATTTTTTATGCCTGTTGCAATTTTATAATTATAATTCTTTTTAGAAATAGTAATAAAGCCCTCTTGCCTTTTTTTATTAATATCTGTTTTTATAATTTCTAATATTTTTTCTTTTACAGCCTTTCTGTTTGGAGAAATGTTTTTTTCTATATAGTTTTTTCTTAATATTTTAAATTTACTATTATTTTCGCCCATATAAATACCAGTTGGGGCATCTTTTTTAGCGCATAAGTTAATATCTATCACTAATTTAAAAGGTAAAAACGATTCTCTATTTTCATTTTGCTGCTCTTGATTTTCTGCTTCTTTATCTGTACTTGATTTAGTTTTTTCGCTTTGATATAAACCTTGAGTTACACTATATAATTTATGAATAGCATTGACTGATTTTTTTTCGTTTTCTATTTTCATAATCGCCCCTCCTTTTTTTATTCTTATAATATATATCGACAAGTATTGAAAAAACTAAAGAAATTTGCAATACTATATCTATAAAATACACCTGCATATTAAAATAAGTGCTGTAAAAACAGCACTTATTAAATATTTTCTTAAGCCCACTCATCTTGCGATGCAGGTATTCTTATATCAGCTATATGCAATAAAATATATGTTTTTACTGCTATGCCTATAAGCAGAACAGTAATTAAATTATTCTATCACACTATGCGCTATCATACCTATGATTATTATAGCTATGCCAATAAATCCAATAGTAGTTGGCAGTCCATCCCCTAAAATAAGTACTCCACCTAAAAGTGAAAATATGACCTCACCTGATTGCGTTGCTTCAATAACTGCTAAATGTCGTGGGTTATCCTTTGTCATATCTGTCGCTTTAAAAAACAAAAATGTCGCTATAACCCCTGAAAACAATGCAACTGAAAAAGACAGTATATGTTGGTCAGTAGTAGGCAAGCCTACTTTTATAGTAGCATAAGCACTGCAAAGCAGCCAAAAAGGCATACTACATAAGGTCATTGCAAAAATTCTTTGTATTGTATCTATATTTTGCGGGCATTTTGACATAGTTTTTCTGTTACCAAGTGGGTAAGCAAAAGCTGCTATTAAAATTGGCACTACCGTCATAACTAAGTTTTTAATATTATCCACATTCATATTTTCAATTTGCATAACAAAAACACCTACTATTATTACAGAAGATATAATTAAACTTTTTATAGGTATTTTTTTACCAAATAAGGGTGTGAGTAGCACTCCACAAACTATAGTCATTTGCCATGTACTTGCCACAACCCACGCCTCACCATAAGCTGATGCAAGCGAAAGTGGGGCATAAAATAAGCCAAAACCTACCGTACTCCACACTATCCAAAAACTAAAATTTTGGCGTATTTCACTTAAAATTGCTTGTAGCTTATTTTGCCTATACAATATAATAAATAACAGCGGAAGCATATATACATATCTTAATATTGCCCCCCAAAGCCAGTAACCGCCCTCTAAGTGCATACTTCGATTGACAACAAATGTTACCGAAAAGAAAATAGAGCTTAATATTCCATAAATTAACGCTTTTTTCATCATTTTTTTATTCCTTGCAAAAGTTTATTTCTTTTTATTAATATTTAAGGTTATGGCTTAATACTTCTTGTCGCAAAAAAACAAGGGATATTTAATTCGTGAAGTCGTCCTGAGCCATTTGTATCTTCATAAATATCTGTTAAAATAAAGCCTGCTTGTAGTTGTCCACCAATTTGTTCCTCAAGAGTATGCGAAAATTGCACTCCATCATCATCTTTTTGTAATAAAGTCATTTGCTTTTCGTTTTTTAAAGGGTTAAAAGGAAGAGTATTTTCGATAGTAGTTTCATCATTAGTTATAAAATTTATTGCATTATCCAACCCAGAAACTAAAATCCCACCTTTTTTTAATATCCTAAAGCACTCTTTGAAAATTGATTTTACATCTTCTACATATACATTGGATACAGGGTGAAATATTATATCAAAATACTCGTTTTCAAAAGGTAGTGGCTTTGACATATCATACTCAATAATATTTATTGAATACCCCTCACGCTCTGCTACCATTTTTTCAGATTCAAGTTGCTTTTTGGAGTAATCAAGAACAGTGCAATCTGCTTTTAATGCTGAAAAAACGGGCATTTGTTGTCCACCACCACTTGCAAGTCCTAAAATTTTTAAATTTTCAATAGATTTTGGAAACCAATCATGAGGCATTATTTTTGTCG
This sequence comes from uncultured Oscillospiraceae bacterium, assembly GCA_964369975.1. Lineage (GTDB taxonomy): Bacteria > Bacillota > Clostridia > Oscillospirales > Ruminococcaceae > RGIG3102. Next base: position 36,308 of record CAYJFZ010000007.1, on the reverse strand, counting down.
GAGTAAGATACACTCCCCAATCGCCATTACAGGCAGCTTTGTAAACTTTGGTAGTTATAGGAATTCCCCATTCCCAGCCATTTTCTACCCATTTATCTATGGTTTTTGCATTTATTTCTTGATAATTCATTTTATTTACTCCTATATTTTATGAAGATTTTTCACTGAGCTTACTTAGGCTTTATTTATGCCTTATTATTCTTATTTAAAATAAACTGCTCTAAATTTGTTTTATGATTATATTTTATAGCTGCTGATTTATCTTTATTGATAATAATATCATTCATTTCAATTCCATTTAAAGCAGCAATAGCTAAAGTATAATGAATAATATCTGCCAGCTCCTTGCCAAGCTGCAGTTCTAAATCTTCATTATCACTTGCTTTTCTTCCAGCTTTTTTGTTTAAAACTTCAGCTACCTCCCCTACTTCTTCGACTAACTTCATAAATAAACTTTGATCTATTCCGCCATCTCTATAATGCTCAAGTAAGTATTCTTGTAACTCTTTTATTGTAACATCCACAATGTATATCCCCCTTAAATATATAAGCAATACTATTATCGCTATAGCTTATTAACTTTTGTCTATTACTGTTTATTATAGCCTCATTAATTTATAATTTCAAGCAAGATAGGGTAATAATATTAAAACACACAAAGGTTATCTAAATATTTTTTAGCAAATGGCGAAAAAGCCCGTTTTCGAGCCCATTAAAAAAATAAGTAGCACTCCTAAGGGAAAATTTATATTTGCAGTCGGTAGCCGGGCTCGCTTTTTTGCGAAAAAGCCACGCTGGTTGTAACAGTCCACTAAACTGTTACTAAAGCCCGTTTTCGAGCCCATTAAAAAAATAAGTAGCACTCCTAAGGAAAAATTTTTATTTGCAGTCGGTGGCCGGGCTCGCTTTTTTGCGAAAAAGCCACGCTGGTTGTAACAGTCCACCGGACTGTTACTAAGAGCCAGCTTTCGAGCCCATTAAAAAAATAAGTAGCACTCCTAAAGGAGTGCTACTTATTTGGTACCGGTGGCCGGGCTCGAACCGGCACGATGTCTCCATCGGTGGATTTTGAGTCCACTACGTCTACCAATTCCATCACACCGGCAAACAGCTATACATTAAATATAGCTATATTATTATATATCACTTTTTTTAAAAAATCAATACTTGTCTTATCTTTGATATATAAGCTGTGCGTTTTTAAAAGTTTTTAATACTTTGATTTTATCAATATCTTCTTTTTTTACTTCTAAAGGGTTTTTATCCAACACAACAAAATCTGCTTTTTTCCCCTTTGCGATTGTTCCTTTTGTATCTTCCTCAAAGTATTGGAAAGCTGCATTAATAGTAACAGCTTTTAGTGCATCATAAACGCTTATACACTCATCTTGGTTTAGCTTTGTTCCGTTTATACTCGTCCTTGTTACCGCTGCTTTTATAGTCTCGAGCATATCCGGATTTATTACTGGGGAGTCTTGATGTAAAGTAAATAGTATATCATTTTCTTTTGCAGAATTTGCTAATGAAATATTACTCGCTCTTTCAAAGCCAAAGTTTTCAATGTGAATGTCTGCCCAATACTTTGTATGTGCTATGAAAAAACTTGGAATAATATTTAACTTTTTAACTTTTTCAAGCTGGTCTTTTTGTAAAAACTGTGCGTGCACCATAACAGGGCGAATATCACTCGTTTTACCATTTAAGGCTTTTTCATAGCAATTTATCATCTGCTCACAAGCTGCATCTCCATTGCAATGAACTAAAATTTGAATTTTTTCATCTATGGCAAATTTAAAAAACTTTTCTACTTCTTCATCTTTAAAAATAGGATAGGCAAAGTAATTTTCATCGTTTTCATAAGGCTTTCTCATCCACGCTGTTCTGCCTTGTGGTGAGCCGTCTAAAAACAATTTATAACCACCTATTCTAAAGTTTTCCTTGTATGATTTAAAGTTTTTATATTCTTCGTCTACTATAAACTTATTCTCTGTTATATCAATATAGGCTACTACATCAATTACATATGCTTTTTTTGTATAGTAAAACTTTAATAAATCAAAATCTTCTTTTTTTACAGCACCTTCTTGTGCTGTTGCTATGCCAAAAGAAGCGTAGAATTCTTGAGCTTTTTTAAAAAGATTTGTCAGCATATTTTCATCAGGCTTTGGCAGCTTTGCAGCTATCGCCATAAAAGCTGTTTCTTCTAAATAGCCAGTAGGCTTATTATTTTCATCTTTTTTGATTAAGCCACCTTGTGGACTTTGTGTATCCTTTGTTATATCAAAATAAGCTAAGGCTTTTTGATTTAATACGCCCATATGCCCAGATTTATGTGTGATTATCACGGGGTTTTTAATTGTATCTAAAATACCGTTATCTGGATGCGCTTTTTCTTCTAAAAAGTTATTATCATAGCCAAAGCCAATAATAACATCCTCATCATTAAAATTATTTTGCTTTTTGTATTCTTTTAGCGCTATTATTATATCATTAAAGGTTTTGCAAGTATTTAAGTCTTGTACGCTAAAAAGCTTTGCATAGCTTGCCATATGCGAGTGCGGGTCAATGAAAGCTGGCAGTAAGACATTGTTTTCTAAGTCGATAACTTCATCGAAAACTTCATCTTCTACTTCTTTAATATCACCAACAAACTCTATTAAGTCATCCTTTACAATTACGCAAGAATACTCTTTTTTGTTTTCCATAGTGATTACTTTTGCATTTTTAAACAACTTTCTCATAAATAAGCCTCCTTATTAGTTAAATATTTACTTATATTATATCATATAAATTATGTTATAATCGTGTATTTTGCTTTTTTTAGTATAGTTGACAACTACATATATATAGTATATAATTATTAATACGAAAAGATAAAACATAAGATACGGAGATAATTTTTATGGAAAGAATTAAAACAATACAAACTCAAAATCTGCAATCAAGCACAGAAACAGGCGGCTGTGGTGAATGTCAAACTTCTTGCCAATCAGCTTGCAAAACTTCTTGCGGTGTTGCAAACCAACCTTGCGAAAAAGACTTTGAATAATTGATAATATTATTATTTAAGTAAGAAATGCCGCCTTTTTAAGGTGGCATTTTTATCAGTAGAATATAAAAGAGAATAAAGGGGATTATTTTGTTACACCAATATAAATTAAATGGATATAATATAGTTTTAGATTCTGTAAGTGGCAGTATTCACTCAGTTGATGAAGTGGCTTTTGATATGATAAAAGAATTTAAAACTAAGGATAAACAAACACTTATAAATGACTTACTTTTAAAGTATGATGATAAAAGCGATGTGAATGAGGAAGAATTACAAAACCTGTATAGCGATGTTGAATACTTAGAAAAAACTAACCAACTTTTTACACAAGATACATACGAAACCTTAGCTGTAAACTATAAAAACAACTCAAAAGTAATAAAGGCATTATGCTTACATGTAGCCCATACTTGCAATTTAAACTGCGATTACTGCTTTGCTTCACAAGGCAACTATAAAGGCGAAAGAGGCTTAATGAGCTTTAGTGTAGGTAAAAGAGCCTTAGACTTTTTAATAGAAAACAGCGGTAAAAGAAAAAACTTAGAAGTTGATTTTTTTGGTGGTGAGCCATTAATGAACTGGCAAGTAGTAAAAGACTTAGTCATTTATGCAAGAAGTCTTGAAGAAAAACATAATAAAAAGTTTCGTTTTACACTAACTACTAATGGCATAAGTATAGATGAAGATGTTATCGAATTTTCAAACAAAGAAATGCATAATGTAGTATTATCTTTAGATGGTAGAAAACATATACACGACCATTCAAGAAAAGATTATAGCGGAAGAGGAAGCTACGATATTATCGTTCCAAAATTTAAAGAATTTGTTAAAAGCAGAAATGGTAAGGGCTATTATATGCGCGGCACTTTCACCCATAACAACACTGACTTTATGAACGATATTGAACATATGCTCTCTCTTGGCTTTACAGAGCTTAGTATGGAGCCTGTTGTTTGTGCACCTGGTGATTCTTACGCTTTAACTAAAGAGGATTTACCAGTTTTATTCAAGCAATACGAACTTCTTAGCTTAAAAATGTTAGAAAGCCAAAAGGCAAATAAGCCATTTTCTTTTTATCACTACAATTTAGATTTAACAAATGGGCCTTGCGTTTATAAAAGGGTTACAGGCTGTGGCTCTGGTACAGAGTATATGGCGGTAACTCCAAGTGGCGAATTATTCCCTTGCCATCAATTTGTAGGTGATAACGCTTATAGCTTAGGCAACATTTACGATGGCGTTTTAGATAAAAAAGCTCAAGATGAATTTAGAAATTGTAATATATATTCAAAAGAAGAATGTCGCACTTGCTGGGCAAATATGTATTGCGCTGGGGGCTGTCCTGCTAATGCTTATAACGCAACAGGCGATATAAACGGCATTTATGAGTATGGTTGTGAATTGTTTAAAAAGCGTATCGAATGTGCTATTATGATGCAAGTTGTAAATAATTAAGAGGATATTATGAAAACACCTATCTTTGATTTTGTAAAAAAATACAGTGATGAAAATTATATTCGCTTTCATATGCCAGGGCATAAAGGTGAAAACTTTTTAGGTTTTGAGCATTTGGATATAACTGAAATAAACGGAGCTGATAATTTGTTTTCACCAGAAGATGATGGAATTATAAAACAAAGTGAAGAAAATGCCACTAAAATTTTTAATACACAGCAAAGTTTTTACTCAGCTAACGGCTCTACTGCTTGTATTGGAGCTATGCTTTATCTTGCTAAAATTAACGAAATCCAAAAAGGTGATGAAGATATAGTCTTAGCTGCAAGAAATGCGCATAAAGCATTTATTTCAAGCTGTGCTTTACTAAATCTTACGCCTGAATGGCTGTATCCAAATGATGAAAATTTTACATCAATTTGTAGATGCGAGATAAGTAAAGAAAGTTTATACGATAAGCTAAAATCTATGAAAAAAAAGCCTATTGCTGTTTTCATCACTTCCCCTGATTACTTAGGAAATATAGCAGATATTAAAGGTTTATCTGCTGTTTGTAAGGAATTTAATGTGCCCTTACTCGTTGATAACGCTCACGGTGCATACTTAAAATTCTTACAGCCGTCTTTACATCCTATGGATAATGGGGCGAGTATGTGTTGCGATTCAGCTCATAAAACCCTACCTGTTTTAACAGGTGGTGCATACTTACACATCAATAAAAACTTAAACGCTGACTATATTAGTAGTGCAAAAGTTGGCCTTTCATTATTTTCATCTACAAGCCCGTCTTACTTAATTTTATCATCACTTGATTTATGCAATAAGTTTTTAAGTGCTGATTATAAAACTAATTTAATAAATTATGTAAAAGTAGTAGATGATTTAAAAGTTCAGCTATCAAAAATGGATATTAACATTTTAGATACAGAGCCTTTAAAGCTTGTAATTGATTGTAAAGCTATGAACATTAATGCTGAACAAATCGCTGAGGCTTTAAGGAGCAAAAAAATAGAAGTAGAATTTTGTGATAAAGATTATATAGTGTTTATGTTTAGCTTGCAAATAACTTTTGAAAAAATCAACATGCTTAAAAATGCTTTAATAGATATTTTTAATAATAGAAAACTTTATTTAAAACAACATCAAGAAGATTTAAAAATCGAAAAAGGCGAAGGAGTTTTAAGTATAAAAAATGCTATGTTTTCACTTCAAGAAAAAATAAGTATCAAAGACGCTGAAAATAGAATTTGTGCAAACTTAAGTGTTGCCTGCCCACCTGCTATACCTATAGTAATAAGTGGTGAAAAAATTACAAAAGAGCATATAAAGCTTTTTGAATATTATGATATTCAAGAAGTATTTGTAGTAAGGGCAAAGGATTAGCCAAAGTCTAAGCCAGATTAAAGTTTGATAAATTTTCATAAATTAAACAGCTCTATGCCAATCGCTATATTAAAATAAAAACAGTGTGAATTATCACACTGTTTTTTTATTGCGGTAAAACAAAGTTTAAAGCTAATTTTTCTATTACTATATCAAGTTCATCAAAGTTATACATCTCGCCATCAATTGAAAAAACTTGAGTTTTCTTTGCTTTTATATTCACTTTTTGCGCAGTAAAATATTTCATTCTACTTTTTGTTGGCTCTTTTTCAAATTGAGTTTTTTCGCTTATATTTTTCATAAAGGGAAGTAAAAGTAGCCTTGATGGAACACTTACAATAGCTAAATCTAAAATGCCGTCATCTACTTTTGCATAAGGTGTTAAATAAAATCCGCCACCGCAAGAAATTCCTCCTGAAACGCTTGTCATTAGCATTTTACCTGAATGTATGAGTTTATCATCAATTTTTATTTCTAATTTGCTACCTAACTTTTTTATAACATTGTAAAAAATTGATAGGGTGTACGCTAATTTATTGCTCACTAAAGGTAAGGCTTTAAATCTTGGCATCACAGCGCTAACATTAGCATCAAAGCCAATATTTATCATATTAACACAAATTTTATCGTTGCATTTTATTAAATCTGTTTTTATAGTTTTTGCTGTTAGTTGTTTTTCTATATCAAGGAATATTTTTTTATCGTCAGTAAAGTTTTTTATGTAATCATTGCCAGTACCATTAGGGATAACTCCTACACTTACCTCGCTAAAGCCCATACTCCCATTTACAACCTTGCTTAAAGTACCATCGCCACCAACTGCAAAAAATCTTTTTTCTCCATTTATTCTTTGGCAAATATCTTTTACAATTTTTATAATATCTTCGTTTTTTTCGCAGATGATAATTTCGTATTCTTTTTTTAATTTTTTGCAAGCTTTTTGAATGTTTTTTACAAAATCTTGTGTATTTTTTTCTTTTCCTGCTAAGGGATTTATAATAAAAATATTTTTCATATTCTATGTATCAATTTTATTTTAAAATTAATAAAATTGTATTCCTTTCCTAAGTAATAGTTTAAGGCTTTTACATCAAAAATTCAAGTATTAATTTGTATAGATTTACTAATAGTATATTATTTTTTATCGTGATATAATTAATATAATTAATAAAAACTATAAAGGAGAGCACAACATGTCCAAATTAGAAAGCGTAAAAAAAGTATCTTTAGGCAACTACCCTACACCATTAGAAGAAATGAAAAACTTAACTAACCACTTAGGTAAAGGCAAACTGTACATTAAAAGAGATGATGTTACTGGTCCTGCAATGGGCGGTAACAAAACAAGAAAACTTGAATACTTAATGCACGAAGCTGTAAGCCAAGGCTATACTGCTGTTTTAACTTTAGGTGGAACACAAACAAACCACGGTAGAACAACTGTTGGCGCTGCTGTTAAATTAGGCTTAAAGCCAATTTTAATTTTAAGCGGTAAAGATAACGGCTACTTATCAGGCAACTTAACTCTTGATGCTTTAATGGGCACTGATATCTACTTTATGGAAAATCCAGAAGATAGAGAAGAAATAATCAAAAAAGTTATAGATAAATACGAAGCTCAAGGCGATAAAGTATATCAAATCCCTGTTGGTGGCTCTAACGCTTTAGGCGCTGTTGGCTACATCATGGCAGTTAAAGAAATTATTGATCAAATAAATGAGCAAGGCATAAAAATTGACCATTTAGTTTGTACAGTAGGCTCTATGGGTACATATGCAGGCACTTTACTTGGCGCAAAATATTTTAATGCACCATTCAATGTTATCGCTTCTCCATCATCACCGATGCCAAAAGGCGAAAAAGAAAAAGCTGTTATAGAATATGCTAATAAGGTGAGTGAAGAATTTGATTTAGGCGTAACTATTACAGAAGATGACATTCATATAGCTTATGGTCCTGATGATAAACCTTACGCTGGCCAAAAATATAATGCACCAGATGCAACTACAAGAGAAGCTATCATACTATTAGCTGAAAAAGAAGCTATAATGCTTGACCCTACTTACACAGGTAAAACATTTAGAGCCTTCCTTGACTTAGTTAATGATGGCGTTCATATTAAAGAAGGCGAAAGTGCTTTATTCTTGCATACAGGTGGTGCTATGGCTTTATGGACAAAAGAACATCTTGATGATATGCAAACACAACTTCGCGGTAATTGTAGCACAACTCAAATGTAGGAGATAGTATGAACAAGGCTGTAATACACACCCCTATTGGCTTTTTAGAAATCGGCGAAGATGATGGATTCATAACTAAAATAGCTTATTTATCAGAAAATGAAAAAGAAATTTTGCCAGCTACTGATACATTAAAAAAAGCAGTGAGTGAATTAGGTGAATACTTTAATGGACAAAGAAAAGAATTCACTTTTAAGATGAAAACAAACGGTAGTGAATATTATCAAAAAGTTTGGGATACCTTATTTGAAAAAGTAAAGTTTTCTAACACTATTTCTTATAAAGACTTAGCTAATTTAACAAATAATCCAAAAGCTATAAGGGCTGTTGGTTCTGCAATGAGAAAAAATCCTATCATCATAGCTATACCTTGCCATAGAGTACTTCCCTCGAGTGGAGAAATAGGTTATTACTCAGCTGGAGGTAGTGCAAATAAAGATTGGCTATTAACATTTGAAGCACAGAATTTATAATCACAATTAAATATGTATACTCATAAAAAAATAAACTACCACTATCAATTTGATAGTGGTAGTTTTAAGTTTTTAGTAAAGTTTAGTTATGCCTTATACTGCATAACTAAAAATTCTATTATATTATTATTCTCTTTTTTATAAATAGTATCTATTTTGCTAAAGCCAACCTTTTTATAAGCTTTAATTGCTCTTTTATTAAATGTTCTAACAATTAATTTCAAGCTTTTATTTTTATATCTATTTTGGGCTATCAAAATACTATCTTCTAAAAATAATCTACCCATATTTTTAGAGCAGTATTCTGGTTTTAAACCTATACCAAGGTAGACTCCATCTGCTTTTTCATTTAAGCTAATATATGCCATTAATTCATCGTTTTTTATATAGCAAACATAGTCATTAAAATTTTCAGGATTTAAAATTCTATAATTTGAAATTTTTTCTAAAGGAGGCATATTATAAACTGTATACTCCCCTTCATACTTCCATTCAACAATTTCTTTTACAAAGTCTATGCTCATCGGCTTTTTTATGTATTCGTCTATGATATTCATTCCTATTTACACTATTTTAAATACTAATTATTATTAACGGCTTCCTCTAAAGCTTTTGCTATTTGGTCAGGACAACTTGTTCTACTTAAAATTCCTCTTATAGCGCATTTTGTTCCCTTTAATCTGTTTATAATATCTTCTGGGGTTCTATTTTTAGAAAGGGCAATAATCCCTTTTATATTTCCATCGCAGCCACCTATAACTTTGATATCTTTAACAATTCCATCTTCTAAAACAACCTTTGTAAATTTTGCGCATGTGCCTTTATTTTTTCTCGTATACTCCATAATTAAAATCTCCTTATACAATTTTCAATTTATATACAACTTAAAACAAACTTTATTATTGTTATTCTTTCATTTTATTCGTACATAAAAACACCATAAAAAGCTGGTTTGTCTTGTGTTTTGTTATACCCTTGAAGTATAATCTTGTTTTCACTATATGCTTTATTTACACAAAACTCTTCTTCAAATTTTAATTCAGATGTAAAATAAATTTCCATTCTCTTTAATTTATCTAAATTTTCTTCACTATCTAAAAGAGCATCAAAGCAAAAATCACTATATCTTAAATTATTAACATGTCCAACCATATCAAGATAACTCTTTTTAACTTTTATTGTTTCGCCTTTTGCATATTCATATTTTTCTTTAAAAGACACCTTTGCCTCGCCTAAAATTTCCCCAGAAGCAAAATCTAAAACAAATGGCAATTCTTTATTTCTGTAAATATTTCTTGTGTCCAAGTTAATCAAAGTTGAATATAAAGTTGCGTTTAAAATATGAGTTCCATCTTCTGCATGAATAACTACCTCACGCCTAAAAGAAACACCCTTTCTTCCTGAAAACCAAGTTTTACCTATTAGTTTTTGCTCTCGATTTTTTATTGGATTAATAATGTCTACAGTAAGTGAAAGAATAACCCAAGAAACCCTTTTTTCCAATAGTTTTTCAAAATTTATATTATAATTTATTAAATGTTTATCCACCATAGCATTGATTATATAGTGATATCCTGCTGGAGTAAAATGTCCACTTCTTCCAAAGTGAGAAAAATCTAAATCAATTAAATATGTATAATCTGTTTCTTTTTTTAGCATAGGTTTATCCTTTATGTATATTTTTCTTATCTATAAATAATCCAATTAAGCCGAATATGAATACTATACTAAAAATAGCTACTACACTAAAAGCACTTACATTCATACTAACAACCATAATATAATTTATCGTAGCTGCACTACTTATAAAAAGACCTATAATTATACCAATTTTAGTATATTTATATTTATTTGTTTCTTCCTTTTCTGTTTTATTTTTTACACTTCGTTTATAATCACTCATAAAAGCGATAGAAAAAATCATCGGTACCATAGTGTAGCCAGGGCTTTTCTCCCCTCCATTTGCTATAACAAAAACTGCACCAATAATCGATAGTATACCAAAAAATATCCCTAAATAAAAATGTATTTTTTTCATAAGTCTCCTTTGCTAAAGTCTTATTAGCTAAACTCGTTTATAATATATAAATTTAATTAAATATAAAACTAAACTCTTCTAAAACCTTTTCTTCATCAATTGAATAAATTATATTACCCTCTTTATAAGTGATTAAATAAGGTATTCCTAAATTTATTAAATCATCTAACACTCTTTTATGTGGATGATAATAGCTGTTATCCTCACCTGCTGAGAATATAACAAGGGCAGGATTTATATACATTAAAAACTCAGTATCATTTGAGTATTTAGAACCGTGATGAGAGGCATTAAAAAGGCTGATACTATCTATTTTTTCTATTAATTCTTCTTCGTATGGCGCATTTATATCGCCCGTTGATAGATAAGAAAAATCATCTAAATAAAATACTGAAACAATGGAAGTATCATTTACATCTTCAACACTTTGAGGAGTGTCAGTTATTATTTCTAAATTACCCTGTCCTATTTTATATGTATCATTTTCTTTTGCTAAAATTAAATTAATCTCTTCACTTTCAGCTATTTCTAAAAAATTATCATACATTTGCGTATTGGGTAAATTATCATCGCTCAAATTTGGAATTACTACATTTTCTACTTCAAAATTTAAAAGTATATCATCTGCTAAGCTATAATGGTCTTCGTGAAAATGAGTGATGAGAAATGTGTTTATTTCTTTATCTATTCGTTCATTAAGATACAAAAGCACTTCTTCATCTTTAGTGCCACCAGCGTCTATAATTAAATACTCATCCTGCGATTGTATCAAAACGGCCTGACCTTGCCCTGCGTTAATAACTGTTATTGTATTATCATAACTGGCATCATTAACTATAAAATTTTCTAAAATATAATAGATGATAAGGACAAAAATTAACAATACAGCAAAACCAATTAAAGCTTTAAAATAGCTCTTACTTTTGTTTTTTTCTTGCATTATTCTGCGCTGCTTTCTTATTTATATTTTGAATTTCTTTCCAGTTTTTTACTGGCTTTTTAGCCTTTGGTCTTGGATTATTAATTTCAGTTTTTGTTTTTTGTGCTGATAGTAATAATGGGATTAAGTCTTGTCTATTTGTTAAATTTAATGCTTTTAGAACTCTCTGTGAGTTTTTAGGATTATAGTATTGAAGCAAGGCTCTTTGCAAGGCTTTTTCTTCTTTATCTGTTGCTACATACACAGGCTTTAGTGTGCTTGGGTCTAATTTTGTGTAGTACATAGCAGTTGAAACAGTACCTGGAGTTGGGTAAAAGTCCTGTACTTGTTCTGGCCTTATTTTATTTTTTGCAAGGTACTGCGCTAATTCAACGGCATCTTTTACAGTACTTCCCGGATGACTTGACATTAAGTAAGGTACTAAGTACTGCTCTTTGTTTAGCTTTTTAGTTATCTCATAAAACTTTTTATGGAACCTATCGTAAACTCCAATAGGGGGTTTGCCCATATAGTTTAGTGTTTCTTTTGCAAAATGTTCAGGGGCTACTTTTAACTGCCCTGAAACATGGTGTTCTATAATTTCTTTTAAAAATTCATCAGATTTCTCACGCATAATATAATCATACCTTAAGCCACTTCTAACAAAGACTTTTTTAACTTTTGGCATATTTCTAACTTTTCTTAAAAGGGATAAATAATCACTATGGTCTACTATTAATTCACTACACGGAGTCGGCGCTAAGCATTTTCTGTGATTGCATAAACCTTGTGTAACTTGCTTTTTACAGCTCACAGAGCGAAAGTCAGCTGTAGGGCCTCCTATGTCGTGTATATATCCTTTAAAGTTTTCACTATTGGTGATATTTTCTACTTCTTTTAATACGCTTTCATGGCTTCTTGAAGTTACAAATCTTCCTTGGTGCATAGTGATAGCACAAAAATTGCAACCACCAAAACACCCTCTATTATGTATTACTGAAAATTCTACTTCTTGGATTGCCTTTATAGGCTCTTTATAACTTGGATGAGGTTTTCTTGTAAAAGGCAAATCAAAGACTTCATCAAGCTCTTTTGTATATAGAGGCTTTGCTGGTATATTTTGCACTAAGTATAAATCATCTTCTTGCTTTTGTATTACTACTTTTGCTTTTATATGGTCTTGATTATCCATTTGGATTTTCGTAGCCTTTGCATAGCTTACTTTATCTGATTTTACTTTTTTAAAACTTGCACATTCTACATAGTTTTTTGGCAAATTCTCTTTATTAGTAAGATAGGCTGTGCCTTTAATATCTGTTAGAGATTTTACATCTTCACCATTTGCAAGCCTTTTAACTATTTGTATTGTTTGATACTCACTCATACCAAAAGATAATAAATCTGCCTTTGTATCAACTAAAATGCTTGGCATTACATCATCAAGCCAGTAGTCATAATGAGCAAATCGGCGAAGTGAGCCTTCTAAGCCTCCTAAGATAACAGGAGTGTCTGGATAGGCTTTTTTTGCTAATAGAGAGTAAACAGTTAAGGCTCTATCTGGGCGTTTATTGTTTTTTCCGCCCGGAGTATAGTCATCTGTATCCCTTCTTTTTTTAGCCACTGTATAATGCGCTACCATACTATCCACATTACCACTACCAATTAAAAACCCATACTTTGGTTTTCCAAATTCTTTAAAGCTATCTTCTGAAGAAAAATCAGGCTGTGCTAAAACGCATACATTAAATCCTAAACTTTCAACGAGTCTTGCTATTACAGCTGTACCAAAACTTGGATGGTCGATATAAGCATCTCCACCTACTACGATAAAGTCTGCTTGGGTAAAGCCTGCATTTATCATTTCTTGTTTTGTTAAAGGCATTATTTTTGTATACATTTTATTCACCACTGTTTAATTTCATTTCAAGCCATTGATTTTTGCTAATTAATACCTGCCTTGGCTTACTTCCCTCTGATGGGCCTACTATTCCCATTTCTTCCATTTCATCTACAATTCTTGCCGCTCTTGAATAACCAAGCCTTAATCTTCTTTGAAGTAGTGAAGTTGAAGCTTGCCCCATATCTACTACCACATCAATGGCAGAATACAGCATTTCATCTTGTGGCATTGAGCCATCTTGAGCAACTGCTTTTTTATCTTTTGGAGTTAAGTTTTCCATTTCATCAATCATATCTTGATTATAAACGGGGTTAAAATCTTGCTTTACATATTCTATAACTTTAGAAATTTCTTTGTCTTTTACATAAGCGCCTTGAATACGAACAGGCTTATTTGATCCAGTAGGCAAAAACAACATATCTCCCATACCTAATAGCTTTTCAGCTCCGCCACCGTCTAAAATAGTTCTACTATCTATTTGGCTTGATACAGCAAAAGCTATCCTTGAAGGGATGTTCGTTTTTATAAGCCCTGTAATTACATCAACTGATGGTCTTTGTGTTGCAACGATTAAATGAATACCAGCCGCCCTTGCTTTTTGCGCAAGACGAGCTATGTAATCTTCCACTTCTTTACCGCTGCTCATCATTAAATCTGCTAATTCATCTATAATTACTACGATGTAAGGCATATGCTCTAATTCTGGGTTGTTTTTTGCTATCTCGTTATAACTTTTTATATCCCTTGCTGAGTTTTCAGCAAATAATCTATATCTTTTTTCCATTTCAGCAACAGCACTACCTAAGGCTCCCGCTGCTTTTTTAGGCTCAGTTACAACTGGCATTAATAAATGAGGTATGCCGTTATACTCTAATAATTCAACTACCTTTGGATCAATTAAAATTAACTTTAAATCCTCTGGGCTTGTCTTGTATAAAAAGCTTGTGATAATTGTATTTACACAAACTGACTTACCACTACCAGTAGAGCCTGCTATTAATAAGTGAGGCATGCGAGTTAAATCTGCTACTACTTCATTGCCTGCTATATCCATACCTAAGGCTATTGTAAGTGGACTTTGTGATTCTTGGAATTTTTTAGTTTGGAAGATTGTTCTAATATTTACAACGCTTCCTTTTTGATTTGGTATTTCTATGCCTACTGCTGCCTTATTCGGTATTGGTGCTTCTATTCTTACACCGCTCGCTGCAAGATTTAAGGCTATATCATCTGCAAGATTTGTAATTTTACTTATCTTTACTCCGGCTAAAGGCTGAATTTCATATCTCGTTACAGAAGGACCTCTTGATATATCCATAATTTTAGCTTGCACACCAAAACTTGATAAAGTATCAATTAAAATCTGTGCGTTTGTTTTAAGCTCTTGCTCTACATCTTGTACACCTGATAAATCTTTTGAAAATAAACTTAAAGGCGGATGCTTATATATATAAGCTTTTTTTGTCTGCTCATTGTTATTATTTTCATCATCGGATAAAGGAACTATCGCATCTTTTTCTTCTTGCGTTAGGCTGTTTTCTTTTTTAATTTGCGCTAAAGCTGCCTTATCATCAACAGGGATATTACTTTGCTGTCTATCTTTAAATCTTTTAACTATATCCTCGATTTTTTCATCTTCTGTTTTTATATCTTTTACATTATTTGATATATCATCATAAGAGCCAAATACATCGCTTGAAGGCTCATCATCTATATCAAAATCTATTTCTAAATTCTTTTTAGTTTGTATGTTTTGCATCATTTGTTGTTCTTGCTTTTCTTGTTTTATTTTTTGCTTTTGTTCTTGTTTTATCTGTCTTTGCTTTTTGTTTTCTTCTAATTGTTTTGATAATTCTTGCTTTTGTACTTCTGCTGTATCCTTTGTTTTTGAATAAACATCATAAGGAGTAATATCAGCAAAAAACATAAATAAAACTATCGCTAAAATAACAATTGTTACAATACTTGCAGTTTTGCCTGTTAAATATAGCATAGGCAAAGAGATAACAGCTGAAATAACACCGCCGCTTAAACGACCTTCCTGTGCGAGAGTGAACATTTCACTTATATTCTCAAAAGCATTTTTACTTAAATCAATGTCAAATAAAAATATATGTAAGCCAGCGCTTATTAATAATACTAATATAACACCTTGAATAGATTTTATTACAATAGGTTTATCTGCTGCTGTAAGCACAGCTATATACATAATTAAAAACGGTATTATATAACTCATTGTTCCAAAAAATCCAAGCAAGGCTTGTCTTGTTATCGCCCATACATTTTCACCAGGCACTATCGCCATAGCAAACAAAAATGCACCCACAGCAAAAATAACTATACTCCAAGCTCTGTGAATTTCTGATTTTTTTTGTTTTGTTGTTTTAGTTGTCCTTTTTTTCGTTGCACTCTTAGTTGTATTTTTTTGAGTGTTTGTTTGTTTTTTTGGCATCCTTAATACTCCTAAACTATATTATAAAATATATACCGAAGAATGTTTCCATTACTCCTAAAATTAACACTAGTATACCTAAAATCCCAGTATAGTATGCAAAAACTTGATACTTATCATTTTTAACTAAGTACTGAATTAATTTAATACTGAATAAACCTACTATACAAGCTGAAAGCATACCTATAAATAACACACTTAATTCAAAACTCACTCCCTCTTTTATAGCCCCCGGTATTTTTAAAACACTTGCCCCTAAGATTGCAGGTATACTTAATAAAAAAGAAAATTTAACTATAAATTCTTTTGAATACCCTTTTAGTAAGCCTACTGAAATTGTAGAGCCTGAGCGAGAAACCCCCGGCAAAATTGCAAGACCTTGAAATACACCAATAATTAAAGCGTCTTTTATGCTTAACTCATCAACGCCTTTTTTACCTTTAACGCATTTTGAAGCTAAGAAGAGTAGTGTTGCCGTGTATAAAAAGCAAAAACCCTCTACAATTATATCGCTATCCTCTGCTAAGGAAGTTAAAAAACTTTCAATAAATACAAAGCCGAATAAAGGCAGAGTAGTTACTATCAGCATGTATATCATCATTCTATTTTCATTTGGCTTTGTTTTAAATAATCTGCCTTTAAATAAATCAGCTATCATGCTAAAAGCTTCAATTACTAAGTCTTGTATATCTTTAAAATAAACTATAAATACTGCAAGTAAAGTGCCTAAATGAAGCATTAAAGTAAAAAACAAAGCGTTTTCGCCACTGTTATTTGTAAAATGCTGATACAAAGAAACATGGCCATCGCTTGAAACTGGCAAAAATTCTGTAATTCCTTGAATTATACCTTGTAGAATTCCATCTAAAAAAGTCATACTATCTCCTATGTAAGCCACAAAGCTGTGGCAAAAATATATATCACTATATTATATCATAATTACAAAGATTTTAAAACTACTTTTTATCATTTTTCTCTATTTCGCTATAGAGATACTCAAAGGCATCTGATAAATAGCCTATTTGGTCAATAAGTCCTGTATCAACAGCTTGCTTACCATCTAAAACTGTGCCTACATCCATAACAAGCTCACCTGTTTTCATCATCAATTTTTGAAATTTAGTTTTGCTTATATTAGAGTTTTCACTAACAAAGCCGATTATCCTATCTTGCATAGCCTCTAAAAAATTCATCATTTGAGGAACTCCTAATACCATTCCGCTATGCCTTACAGGGTGGACTGTCATAGTGGCAGTAGGCACTATAAATGACTTATTAGCACTTACTGCTAAGGGAATACCTATAGAGTGTCCTCCACCTAAAACTAAGCTTGCTGTTGGCTTTTTCATCCCTCTTATCATTTCAGATAAGGCAAGGCCTGCTTCTACATCTCCGCCTACTGTATTTAAAATAATTAATAAGCCTTTTATTTCATCGTCTTCTTCTATTTCAATTAATTGCGGGATAACATGCTCATACTTCGTTGTTTTCGTTTGCGAATTTGCCTCTGTATGCCCTTCTATCTGCCCTATTATTATAAGGCAGTGAATACCTGTTTTGCTTTTAGGAATTAATGACTGCTCTTGAGTGCTTTGGCTACTTTGCCCTTGTTCTATTTCTTCCTCTTCATTTTTAAAAATTTCTATATTCATAAACAATCTCCTTATTTTTTTCTATTGTTGTCATTTTTTTAATAAATAAACTTAAATGTATTTGACAATTTTTGTGTTAAATTATATAATGTCTTTATTATTATAAATATTATAAGGAGAAAATTATGAGCTATAAAAATGTGGCTTTGCCTGTAATTAGAAGACTTCCAAGATATTACAGATACATAAGCGAATTGCACCAAAATGGTACACAAAGAATATCCTCAAGCCAATTAGCCGCTATAATGGGCTCAACTCCCAGCCAAGTAAGGCAAGACTTTAACTGCTTTGGCGGTTTTGGTCAGCAAGGTGTCGGCTATTCAGTTGAAACTTTATACACTGAAATACATAATTTAATTTTCCCAAATTCTAAAAATTTAAAGGCCGTTTTAATCGGTGCTGGTAACTTAGGTGCTACTATCACCCGATTTATTCAAGAAGATGCAGCTGGGGTTGATTTAGTTGCAGTTTTTGATAGTAATGAAGAAATTATTGGTCAAAAATTAAGCAATTTAGTAATTTACGATTTTGAAAATTTATTAGATTATTGTGAAGTAAATACTGTTGATTTATTAATCATTTGTATTCCAAGAGAAGCAGCTAAAGATGTAGCTTCAATTTTAGTGCAAACAAAGGTGCGCTCAATGTGGAATTTTTCTCATTTTGACTTTGCACTTTATGATGATAGTTTAATTGTTGAAAATGTGCATTTAAGGGATAGCTTAATGGCCTTATCTTTTAGAACTGGCCACCAAGATGAAAATAATAAGAAGTAGGAAATTTTATGGCAAAACTATATTTTAAGTATGGAGCGATGAACTCAGGTAAGTCGACTTCTTTAATGCAAGCAGCCTTTAATTATGAAGAAAGAGGAATGCGCGTTATCATAATAAAGCCTATGATTGACACTAAAGGCGATGATAGTATCATTAGCCGTTTAGGTGTAAATAGAAAGGTAAACTATCTTATTTCAAAAAGCGATAGTATAAAAGACATTGTTAAAGAAGATATAAAAACAAATGGCAAGCTCGCCTGCATTTTTATAGATGAGGCACAATTTATCACTAAGACCCAAGCAGAAGATGCCCTTTATATAACAGCAAAACTTGATGTTCCTGTTATTTGCTATGGCTTAAGGAGCGACTTTTTAACAAATGGTTTTGAGGGCTCTGATAGACTACTTGTTTTATCCCACAATATTGAGGAATTAAAAACGATTTGTCGCTGTGGCAAAAAAGCTCTTTTTAATGCAAGAAAAGTAAATGGTAAATTTATTTTTGAAGGCTCTCAAGTGGCTATTGATAATGTTGATAATGTGGAATACGAATCACTTTGCCCTCAATGCTATTATGATAATAGAGGTATACTTTAAAATAAATAAAAAAACCGATTTTCTTTTGAAAATCGGTTTTTATTTATTATATTATTCCTTGTAAAAAAAGAGTTGTAATAGAAATCATAAACCAAGCAATAGCGCCTAAGATAATAGGTTTTTTGCTGTTTTTTAACAAGGTTATAAGGTCTGTGTTTACACCGATAGCACTCATCGCTATAATTATAAAAAACTTACCTATATCGCCCATATAAGCTGTAGTTTGAGTAGGTAATACACCTATTGTATTTACAACACTTGCAAAAATGAAGCCTAAAATAAACCAAGGAAAAACTTTCATTAGTGATAAATTACTTTGAGTAGTCTTATCTTTTTTTGCCATATACACAGCTAAAATACTAACTATTGGTATGATTAGTAAAGTCCTTGTTAATTTAACAATAGTAGCTAATTCTCCGGACGCATCACTAAAGCTATAAGAAGCTGCCACTACTGAGGATGTATCATTTATAGCTGTTCCTGCCCATATACCAAACTGTGCATCTGTCATCGCTAAGGCCCTACCTATTGCAGGGAAAATTAATGCTGCTAAGATGTTAAAAAGAAATATAGTTGAAATAGAAGCTGCTATTTCTTCATCATCTGCTCTAATTACAGGGGCTGTAGCTGCTATTGCACTACCTCCGCATATACAAGTGCCTACACCTACTAATATGCTTGTATTAGTAGGTATTTTTAATATTTTGCTCACTATATAGGTAGTTACAAAACAAACTGTTAGTGTGATTAACATTATTGATAAAGACTGACTGCCTACTTCTAAAACATTTAAAAAATTCATCTCAAAGCCTAAAAGAATTATAGCTGCCGCTAATAGCTTTTTACCTGTTATTTTAACTCCTTCATTAAAGGATTTAGAAATCGGTAAAAAAGAAACCATTATACCTATAACA
This sequence comes from uncultured Oscillospiraceae bacterium, assembly GCA_964369975.1. Lineage (GTDB taxonomy): Bacteria > Bacillota > Clostridia > Oscillospirales > Ruminococcaceae > RGIG3102. The sequence goes on along the minus strand of CAYJFZ010000007.1, from coordinate 16,458 downwards.
ATACCGAAAACAGGACCGCCTATAATTGGAATTAGACCTCCTAAAAAATAAGCAATAATACCCAAAACAAGACATAAAACTATACCGTTTACATTTTCTTTTTTGTAGAATTGTTTACCTAAAATGGGATAAGTGATTATTAAACTTAAGATTAGTGGGATGATAATATTCATTTAAAGCTCCTATGTTTTTTATTAGATGTAAAATATATCACATTGCTTTAAAATTCACAGTGATAAAATCACATTTGCTTTTATTATAAAGTTTTATAGTTGTTTTCATTACAATAAAAACAAAATAATTGTTTTTGCTTTTTATGTTTTATTTTTTAATTACTTTTTTATTTAATTTCTAATTCCATTTAATTAATTGTATTTGCACTAAGAGTGTGATATAGTATAATACAGTATTAAAATATAGAGGTAAATGAATGTTAAAATCAAAAAATAAATTACTAACGGCGACAATTTTCACTTATGTGTTTATGTGTGCTTACTCAATATCCGTAAACATGTATGGAACAATTATGCCACAGCTTGTGTCCTTTTATAACATAAGCTTAGTGCAAGCGTCTACATTAAATATAATAAATGACTCAAGCCAGACTATCATCATGGTCTTCATGCTGTTTGTAGCAGATAAACTTGATAAAAGAAAGCTACTAACTTTTTCTGCTTTTTGCTATGGTGTAACTCTTTTTTTAGTTAGCACTGCCGCCTCAACATATATTATTTTATTGATGCTTCGTGTTTGTATGGGAATGTTTGGCGGACTTGTAAATAATTTAACTACTACTTATATATCCGATTTATATGGAGAAGATAGAACAAAGTACATATCTATTCTGCACACACTTTTTGCAATAGGTAGTCTTTTAGGGCCTATATTCGCAGCTATGAGTATAGAAACTTATTCTTGGCAGTTTTCCTATCTTTCTTTAGGTATTGTAATTGGCCTTGGCGCTATATTATTTATTGTTGCTTTAAAGATAACTGGAGTGCCTAAGGTAAAAGCTGGTCTTAGTGAGAAAAATGAAAAAATAGTAATACCTTATAAAGAAATGCTTAAAAACAAAAATCTTTTCGCTCTTTGTATAGGAAACTTCTTACTTTCAAGTGTTACATTTTTTATGCTGTGGCTTCCTACTTACTTAACTTTAAATGACAGTAGCTTGTATACAGTAGAAGCGACTACTTTAATAATGACTTCTACTTCTGTTGGTATGATAATTAGCCGTATTCTATTAGGTAGTTTTTCTCCAAAAATATTCTCAGCTTCCTTTTACCTTAAATGGGCAAGTTTATTAACAGCTATTTTGTTAGCCGGCGTTTTACTTATAAATACTTATACAATATGGATTGTAGGTATATTTATTTTTGGTATTTTAAGTGGGGCTACATTTACAGCAAATGTAATCTTAGCTTGTAAAGAATATCCAGAATTCTCTGCTACTGCAACGGCTATCACAGGCGCTTTTTCAATGATAGGAAGTATGGGTTTAAATGCTGTAGTTGGCGCTTTAGGCGATATGGGAAAACACAAAATAGCAATGTTTATTCCTGTAACTTTAATATTTATTGCATTTTTTGTATACCATTTTATGTATAATGAAAAAGAAGATATTTAATAAATTAATCCCCCTTGATAAGGGGATTTTTGTTGTTTTTACAAAATATTTTGCTGAAATCTATAATGAAAATTATAATAACAATTAAAAAAACTATGCTTTAAAATTAAAGCATAGTTTTTATTATGATTTATTATTCAGCTTTATTTGCAAGGGTATATAAATTATAATATGCGTAAATTTTTGTTAAGTTAGCTACTGATATATTTATTGAAATCATACCAAAGCCAATATTAATGGCTGTTATCGAAATATGGCTAGACATTAAAATAAACAATACATAAACTGCTTGCACAAAGATATTTATTATTATAGCAATAAACATATTTCTTGCTTTTTTATTTTCACGAAAAATAGATACAACACCCTTACCTAAGAAAAATAATATCCCCATTTTTAATACGATAGTAACTACATTTAATGCTCCTATTCCTAAGGTTATTAAAATACCCGCTCCGACAAAGTTTGTCGAATATATATACCCTCCTAAACAAAGTGCTAAAATTATAGGTAGTAGGGCTGTTAATAAGGATAATGTTTGGCCTGTTTTAAATTCTATTAAGTTATACTCTTCATTTAAAATTTTAAATCCTATAAAAAATAAAACCATTAAAAGGTTAGTTATTGCCCCTGTAAATAACGCTACTATTGTACTATTAGGTAGTATATAAGGCAAAGCATAAATTAGAATTTCTGCTAATATAAAATACTTTACCGACTTTTTTAATGCTTCGCTCATAATTTTTCCTCTATTCTCTATCTTATTAGTTTTAAAAATTTTATTCTAAATAATTATAACAGAAACTCTACTAAAAGTAAAAATTTAAATTTATAATAAATTTTTTAAAGTTTAATGTGATAATATATTAAACTAAAAAAACACAGATGATTAAGTAATCATCTGTGCTTTTAAATTTTTATGCTTGGTAGTAATCATTTTCGTCTTTTTCTTCTTGTTTTTTTCTAAACAATAACATAGTTAAAGCACTAAATAATGTAACTACTGTAAACGCTACGCTCCATCTATCAAAGATAGCCATAGGTAATGAGAAATCTTGAGTGTAGAATAATAAGAAAATATTAAAAATTGCACTAACCATTAAGATAAATATTGCTATTGAGCGTTTTCTTTGGTTTTCTTTATTTTCTTCTTTATTTCTTTCTTGATATTCTTCGTCTTCCTCATCTTCTTTTTTGCCTTTATTTACTATGAATATTAATAACAATAATGCTGATAAAATTGTCATAATTAAATCATATAAACTCCAAGCCTGTCTTATTAAAGGTGAAGCTGATAAAGGTACTCCATTTTCAACAACTATACTTGTTGTGTAAACTTCGCCTTGCACTTCAATTACTATTTCATGCTCACCGTCTGGTAGAGTTTGTATAAACTCTGGTGTAAGAGTTAGTTTGCCATTTTCATCTACTGTATAATCATCTTCTCCTACTTCATTACCGCCTACTTCAACCTTATCAGGAGGAGTTCCTCCGCCAGGTAATATAATATCACCAGGTGCTGGAGTTTGAGTTGGTTGTGGAGTTTGAGTTGATAGTGGTGCAGTAGTTGATTCTAATGGTGGAGTTTGAGTTGGTAGTGGACTACCTGTCGGGCTTGGTGAAGATGATACTGTCGGAGTTGGTGAAGGTGTAGGAGTAGAAGTTTCTGTGCTTGTTCCTCCGCCTCCTGTAGAAGTTGATACCTTTTTCCAAGTAGCAGTTAAAACTGTTGTACCATCTCCATTTACACTTTCAATATAACCAGTAAAAGTATAGTCTGGCTTTGTAGGATTTTGAATAATTAAATCTCTATCCACAGTTACATCACCATCAAAAGTTGGGTGAGTGCCACCAGTATTGTCTACATAAATGACAGTCATATCTTTAATGCCAGTATTCGTTTTTCCTTTAGGGTCCGCTGTACTACTTACATACTCATTAAATGTAATATCCCAAGTGTAAACTGGGTATAATTTCGTTGGTTTCGTTACTTTTGTTCCTGTATTTTCTGTTGAGGTAGGATCATCAAAATAGAAAGTATCTCCATTTTCATCTACCCATTTATCAGGAGTGCCTTTTTGTGGATCATCCGGCTTTGTAACTGTTGCACCATCGGCTACATTTTCTTTTCTTTCATCGGTTTCTATATCGCCATCAGCATCTGAATCAAATTCAACTAAATGTTCTACTCCCTCTACTACTTCACGAGTTATCGGGTAAAGTACAATTTCTCTTTTGCCGGCAGTGTTAAGTGTGCCCGTTACCTTTGTGCCTTCTTCGCCAAACTTCCATGCGTCAGTAAGTGCATTTGGATCATCATCTTTGTTTGTAGACCAAGCTATGAAAACTTCTCCAGCAGGAATATTTAATAAGAATTCATCATTTTCAAGCCTATTGATTGTATGTGAATCTAATACTTTTTCTATTTTACCTAAAGTGGTTGAATCAGTTACATCTTTATCTAAATCTTCAAAAATAACTGTCCAGTACCAGTATGGGTAAACTTCAATATCTTTATCAACCTTTGTCCCCTCATCCTCATCAGTATCAGGGTCATCGAAGTAGAATTCATCACCTTTACCGTCCGGAAGAGTTGTGTATCCATCTGGCTCGCCTTTACCTGGTGTAGTAACATCTGTTTGCTCATCAGCACTTTCGCCTTCTTTTACTACTACTTTTGTATCTTCATCATCATCACCAGGAGTATCCTTACCATCTTTATCTATTGTGATAGTAAATTCTATATCGCTAAATGCAGGGTAAAGGATCATATCTTTTTCTACTAATGTACCTTCATTTACGCCGGCAGTTTCAGGGTCATCAAAAGCAAAAGGATTACCGTCTTCATCTACCCAGCCAATAAATTTTTTACCATCTGGGATTATAATATTTGCTTCCTTTTCTGTTTTTGTTATTCCTGTTCCATCTAAAATATTGTCTTTAACATCTACGCTGCCATTGTTTATATTACCTTCACTGTCAACTTGTCCATCCTTATCAAAGACAACCTTATGTAGCCAGTATGGATAAACTTCAATATCTTTGTCAACTTTTGTGCCCTCATCGTCTTCAGTTGCAGGGTCATCGAAATTGAATTCATCACCTTCGCCGCCAGGAAGAGTTGTGTATCCGTCAGGCTCGCCTTTACCTGGTGTAGTAATTCCAGTTTGCTTATCTATAGTCTCATCTGGTTTTACTTCTATTTTTGTATCTTCATCATCATCGCCAGGAGTATCCTTACCATCTTTATCTATAGTAACAGTATATTTTAATTCTTCAAAATCTGCTTCTAAATAAACTGTATACTGCGATACTTGATACTCAACTTCATCCCAGTAAGGCCCGCCTACCGCCGTTGCTAACTGCGGATATTTAGCATATACTTTTAATGCTGAATTTTTAGGTAAAATTACAACTTCACCCTCACTATCAGTAAGGTATTCTTTATCGCCTTCATTATTTATATAAAAGAATTTATATCCATTTACTTTAGTGTAATTCTTCTTTATATCTTCTGTTAATTCTCTTGCTTCTTGTTCTGTAATTCCAAATTCTGTAGCTATCTGGCTATAGTCTTTTGTAAAGAAACTAGCTAAGACTGAATCTACTTGATCTATGAACTCAAAGTCAGTATATAAAATATCTGCGTATAAGCCGCTTGAGTCTTTAAGTATCTCTAATGGTTCAACTACATCCACACCTGAGTCTAACAGGTAGTTTAAGAACTCTTCATAGAAATAATATTCTAAGTTAAATTGGCTTATATTTCCTTCTACATAAACAGTCGTACTTATACCAATTGTCCCAGTTTCATCTAAGTGCTCTGTTTGTGGATATTTTGCACTTACTTCTAAGGCTTTAAGTTCTTCATTTGAAAAGAGTGTATCGCCTGAAGCATTTTTTATATATTCTTTATTACCATTATAATCTAAATAATAAACATTCCAGCCTGTAAAATAATCATATCCATCTAACAAATCTTCAAAAGTTTTGCTTGTTTCATATTTTAAAACACTTTCTAAATCTTTTGGTAAATTAGAAGTTATGTCATTAATATCTACAATAGGCTCATAACTATTATCTATTTCTTCAGAGTGTTCCTTTAATGAGTATCTAAAAATAAAAGAATGCTCATCCGCTTCATCAGGTATACCATCATTATTCAAATCATCTAAATAATGTGCTTTTAAAACTTGATTGTTTGTAAGTGAATCTTCACGCAAATTTAAGAATCCTGTATTTGGATCAACTGCATATGATTCTTCACCAGCGTCTAATATGCCATCACCATCTGTATCAATAAACCAAGAACCTGTATATACTTTATCATCATTTGGGGTATCTATTACTGTAGGCGCTGGTATGCTTTCTTCTGTTGAAAGAGTAATTTGCGCTAAGCTATCTTGCAAACCAAACCTTGGATCTGTTAATTTTGAGTTTTCTAAATCTATCGTCCCTAAAGGATTAAGAGGATCAAATTTAATCGTTAAGCCTTCTTTTTCTTCATAAATTGCTGTTAATACATCACCATTTTTGAAAGTATAGCTTCCATCGCCTGAGACGATTAATCCACCCATTTCGCCTGTTCTAAAGCTAACTTCTGTATCTGCATCAAAAACGCCATTATTATTTGAATCAATATACCATCTACCTATAAATTCAAATAAATCATACTGATAGTCAACAACAGCAGGAGTATCTGGGCCATAGAGATCTAAGCTAACATAATACTTAACTTTACTATTAAAGCTACCTTCTACCATTTCAAAATATGGTGAATACTTTTCTGTAGTTTCTATATCAATAGTGCCTCTATCACCTTCGAGTGCAGTTGTTTGGTCGTTAATTGCATCAAAAATAATAAATACATCATCAGTAAACAATGCCTTAAAGGTTACATCAGTATCAGCTTCATAATAGTCTTCACTAACAAAATCTATTAATCTACCATCCCAATTAACTTCAAAAAGCTGATCTTCATTATAGTTGTATTCGCCATTGCCATCATAGTCTATATACCATGCGTTAACAAAGGACTTATTATCATTAGGATTGTCTATAACTTCCATTGCATATACATCATCACCGAATCTTGCTTTTAATGTAGCTACACTATCACTTACATAAGTTAATTGATTTGATTTGCTATCTGTGTAATCAATTTCACCATTAGGCGCTGTTGCATCATAAGTGATTGTAATTGCATCAGTATAAACTGCTTTAAAAGTTGTATTCTCGTATGCATAAAAGGCTCTTTCAGCCCTATAGTTAACTAAATATCCATCTCTATCTGGTGAATATATAGCTTCCTCACCTTCTATGGTCCAGCTACCAGTAAAAATCTTGCTTGAATCGGCATTTTCAATTAGAGTTGGTCCTTTTACCATAGTGCCATGTCTAACTACTATAGTAGCTACTGTAGGGCTAACTTGTGTAAAACCGATTGATTCTAAATAATCAATTGTCGCTATATTTGCATCCGTTGTATCAAAAGTTATCGTTATCTCTTGTGAATCAGCGATGCCATTATTATCCGCATCTTCTTCATAAAGCGCAACGAAGCTTTTATCGTTATACGATGATAGCGCTATGTAACCATCGCCATATTGAGATAAATATCCATTTAATTCTGTTAAAAAATCTTCTGTTTCTGAATCAAATACCCCATTGCCATCTAAATCTAAAAACCACCCTGTGAAGGCTAAATTATCATCTGGAGTATCAATTAATGCTGGCGCTGGTACAGAATCGTATTCTTCTAATGTAATTTGCGCAACTGTATCGCTAATTCTTGTAAACTTAGTTGAGTTTGCATAATCTATTGTCGCATTTGGCGATACTGCATCAAATTGAATTACTATATCCGTTGCTATAGCCCTTGTGCTTTTCTTAAGTTGTGGAATAGGGCTTATTATTGGAGAGGTGCTCACATCCGGACTTGTGCTTGTATCAGGAGTAGGACTTATTGCCGGGCTTGTACTTGTATCAGGTGTAGGACTTACTACCGGGCTTGTACTTGTATCAGGTGTAGGGCTTACTACTGGGCTTGTACTTGTGTCAGGTGTAGGACTTACTGCCGGACTTGTACTTGTATCTGGTGTAGGACTTACTGCCGGACTTGTGCTTGTGTCAGGTGTAGGGCTTACTGCCGGACTTGTACTTGTATCTGGTGTAGGACTTACTACCGGACTTGGACTTGTATCAGGTGTCGTTCCTGCATCAGGAGTTGCGCCTATATTTGGATTTTCAGCCGACTTTTGCGTTTGATTTTCATCAGGTGCAGTTGACTGTGGAGGTGTGCTTTGTACATCAGGCGTTTGTTGCAACATTTCTTGCCCTTGTGACAAATTCGCATCACCACCAGCGTTTACAGCGTAATTTTGATAAGTAAGCTGAAATACCATCAAAAGAGTTACTGCTATAGCTAAAAATTGTTTTGTGGTTTTTTTCATAAATTCTCCTTTAAAAAATAAAACATAACAATATTATTTCACATCTAAATGCAACTTAATACTATCATTTTCCCAAACTTGTTAAATATTAATCAATATAATTTTACCATTAAAGTATTAATAAAAATTTAAGAAACAATTATTAAAAAATTAAATTTTATGTTATTTTTTTATTTACTACTATATTTTTCTAACAAAATATTATTTTATCTCTTTTAAAATAAAAAATAGAAAACAAAAAGTCCTCCCTTTAAAGGAATGACTCATTTTTTAAATATTTTTTCTTATATTGTTGCCCTCTAATAGCTTTAAAGCTATATTTAGTCTTGTATTAATTTAAAATAACGATATTTTTAAATTTCATTAAAGCATAGTTAGCCTTGCAGGGCAAACTATGCTTTAATAGATAATTTTTATTTATACTTATCAAAAAGCTCGCGTATGGCCGCAATGGCATCGCTCATACCTTCTGGGCGCTCTTGGTCATCAGTCCATCTAAATTCATCGCCATCTGCATAAGAAAAGCTAAGTTCTTGACTAAAATGGCCATCAGTCGCAAAGAAGATTTCCTCTATTTTTTCCATATCGGCAAAGCTTTCCATATTATGTTCATCAATGAGTAGCACGAGCTCTGTGGACAATGTAGCAAGCTCTTCGTCGCTTAGTGTATGCGTTTCTTCGTAATGTTCACCATTTGGCTCGTTAATAATGCGAATTGAAAGCTTGTTACTTAACCCAAGTAGGTAGTATGTAGTTTCAGTCCGAGAATTCTCTGCCATGTCATTTCTGCTTGATACGCTGTAACTAAAAGTTTTTATTTTGTTCATATCTTCCTCTTCACTTGTTGTATCCTCTGCTGTGCACCCGATAAGAAGCAGGGCACATATAAATATCGCTATAAGTATTTTTTTCATTTCATTACCCCATTATATAATTGTTTATAAGTCTATGAATCCATACGAAATTATTAATTTATAACACTATCTACTTAAAATAATTATAAATGCATTAAACGCAACCCCTAAAGATAGCATTGAGGCTGAAAATAATATTGGCTTAAATATATCTTTATTAACCTTAAAAATATTATTTTTCATTAATAATAGTAGTAAAGGAATTGCTGGCATTAAGTATTTGCCTTGTATACCATATATCACTTTGTCAACAACTGGCGTCCAAGTAATTGCAACATATACAACAGATGCAAACACTATTATAAGAGCTATAGAAAATAATATTTTATGCAATTTAGAAATATTTATTTTCTCATATGGCATCTTCATAGTTGATACTAAAATTAATATTAAAAATGCAAAAGTATAAAAATCGTCAATTATAATTGAATTGTATGACAATACTCCGCCTGAGATACTTTTAATGTAGTATGAAAAATTTTCAGCTATTGTGTTTAAAACTAAATCAATAGCTATAATAGGATTTGATAAAAGAATTCCTATATTAAATGTAGCATTCGGATTATTTGCAATTAAAGTTTCAAGTGGTTCTGGAGCGCTGAATAGTCCCATTAGTATAGCGATATACTGCTTATTGAAATTTAAAAAAGCAATCACCGCTACAGTTATACCTGCTAAAATATATGGGATTTTCTGTTTATTATTTGTTATTATTTTATAGTCATATTTGTTTATTATTGGAATTGCTATAATAATTAATGGTGCATAAATTGTTTTTGATGGAGCTAATAATACTGCAATAATAAATAATAGCACTATATCTTTTACATCGATTTTTTCTTTTACATATACTAACTTTAAGCAATAAGCTATAAATAAAAATGCCATACCTATAACAAAAGTATCTCTTGAAAAACTATTTATTAAATGTAGCGTTATCGGTAAAAAACTCAACACCATAAATATTTCTTTGCCAATCGGAGTTATTTTTATAGCAAAATAAACTAATAAAACATATAGCAAAACATTAAATAATCTTCCGAAATATAAAGATGATAAATATCCTAAATCAAAAAAATCTGCAACTGCAAGCCCTACTGCTCCTGCTGTATACACTGCTGGAAAATCATCAACTAACCAGCTGTTATTAAATTCAATTTTTTCTTCATTTTTATCAGTTGAAATTAAATTATTATAAACATATTCGTACGAAAACACTGTCGTAAAATGGTCTTCTAATATATAATTTGAATCATTTTCTCTTTTATATATTGTTGAATTATCTAATTCTTCACTTGAATATCCTGAGGCTTTATTTAGTAATTCATAAGCACTATTAATATGCGCTTCTTCATCAGGAGATGAATAAGGCGGTAAAACTAAAGAAAAAATTAAACTAACAGATAATAACGAAATTAAAAATAGGTTTTCTTTTTTCAAGTTGAATATAAAAATAAAAACATATATTGATATTGCATAAAGCAATATTAGTGCGTAAATGATATTGATAAAAGGATAAATATCATCTGAAATTATGTAACTCGAAACACCTAATGCAAGCTGATTAGTTTCGCTGTTTTCCCAAAGCTGTATGTATGCATTTTCTTCTTTAAAATCAGCTGTAATTCTTATTTCATACTCTATTTTTTCATCGCTTATATATGGGGTGTCAAAAATTATATTAGTATAAGTATCATTTAATAATAATTGGGCATTTTTAGTTGCTGATAAAATAATTTCATCATCTTTTGTGTTTATAACTTCTACTTTAACATCCCCTTCAGGAAGCATGCTTGCATTGTTGAATCTAAAAGATAATGCGTAAATACTGCCCGAATGGGTAAAATTATTTGTAACAACGCTATCATTATCTAAGGTAACTGATAACGAATCAAAGGTATCATTTATATAATGGCTTTGTGATCTACCGTATATTTCAGATACAATATGTCTTTGTACATAAAATATAAATAATAGCACTGTAATACAAATTAGAAAAATGCTAATAATATGTTTAAAAATTTTTTTATTCAATTTAGTCTCCTCGATTATTGGTTTTTGAATTTGATTGAAACTATATTTTTCATAAACAAAAATATTGGTGTAGTTTATGTTAATTGCTAACACTTTTAGAGTAAACTACACCATTAATTTATATTGATAGTTTATTATATCATAGTATCGTAATTTTAAGCAAGTGTGTTTATCAGTTTAAAAGTCAACTTTAGTAGTTATTCAGTTATGTTATTATCCCTGAAAAACATTCTATTATTTTAACATTTTATAATTAGCAATCTATATCTATAATCTATTATATTCAAGCAGTAAAGTTAATTTTTGTCATTAACTTTGTTGACATTTCTACTTCATAATTTCTGCAAAAACTTCTTGAATAATTGTATTTGTGAATCTTTTCGAACCCACTTCATTCAAATGGTCAGCATCTGAAAAATATTCTTGATTATTTATAAATTCTATATCATGAGAATAATCTAAATACAATACATTATTTTCCTGTGCAATTTTATTTATATCTTGATAGAAGTTATTGTAAAATTCTTCATTAAATTCATCATTGTATTCTTTTAAAAAAGGTGTTGTCACTAAAACTGGATAAAATCCTTCGTTCTTACATAAATCAATAATTTCTTTATATACTAATACTGTATCCGTATTTAATGTTTGATTTCCTATCAACCTATAATGATTTTCAGCAGTTGTATTTATAATATCAGTCTGTGTTTCTGTATCGAAATTGCTAAAGCTTCTATACCATTTTTCATTAAATATCGCAATATATTCTTGCTGATTAAATAATGTTTCATATATTTCTTTATTTTCCAAAAGAAGAAGTGGTGAAATTTTATTAGTTATATAATATACAATATCAATGCTTTGAATATGCTTTATTCCTAATATATCATAATATCTAACATTCAATCTTTCAAAAGTCTCAAAATCGTCAAGTTCATTGTAATATAGTGTAAAATAAGATATAGGTATAAATACTATTGCATCTTTATTCAAATAATCTTTATAATAGTCTAACAATAAATAATCGTATTTTGGACTTTGCGATGATAGCCCAAAGTTGAATGAGTTATATTCTTCAAAATCTATATAATTAAAACTTGCTCTTCCATGAGAGCTGCCTAAATTTATAATTTGCAAATCTTTTTGAAGCGAAGTAAATCTTATCTCATCTTTAACTTCGTTAGCAGAATTATTTATATCAAACTTAACAATTTCTCTTGCGGTTAGCAAATTAATATATTCATTTGTAGTTTTATAATAAACATCTACTATTTTAACTAAAGATAAAACAATACATATTAACAAGAAAACTTTTAATAAAAATTTTTTCATATCATCTCCTAAAATTGAAAATAGATAAATTCCGCTGGAACACTTTTGGGAAACATAAATAGTATATAAGTTATAAAACAAACATAAATAGACCACCTAATAAAAGGCTTAAGTTTACTAATTTTATTTACAACATTATTCTTGTAATTATAATAATCAAAAATTAAGAGTAATGCAATTGGTAATGCTATATTTATTAGTACTACATATAAGTCAAACCCTATAGTTTTATAAGCTACATACATATAATTAATCACAGAATTAATGTTAAATATATCTAATCCATTGAATGAATTAAGCAGGATATATTGTAAATCACTCATGCTATTGGCTCTAAAAAATATCCATGTAAAATTGACTAATATAAAAGTTATAATTATCCCCAAATAGCTAAATATACTATTTTTATTTTTTAGCTTTATAATCTTTTTTAAGTATCGATAACTAATTATAAATAATCCATTTAGTAATCCCCATAAAATAAAAGTGTAGTTTGCTCCATGCCATAATCCACTAAGAAAAAATACTATTATTGTATTTAGCAAATATTTTTTACTACCGCCTAACGGAATATAGACATAATCCCTAAACCAATTTGATAATGATATATGCCAGCGCCTCCAAAATTCTTGAATATTTGTAGCTAAATATGGTGAATCAAAATTTCTGATTAAATCAAACCCTAACATTTTCGCACAACCTATTGCTATGTCAGAATATCCTGAAAAATCGCAATAAATTTGAAACGCAAAAAGAGCTGTTGCCAAAATAAATACTCCGCCTTCATAACCCGTTACATCATTATAAATCAAATTTACATACTGAGAAACTGTGTCTGCAATAATTAACTTTTTGAAAAATCCCCATGACATTAATTTTATTCCATAAACTGCATCATCATATGAAAACTTCTTCTCTTCTCTAAATTGGGGTAAAAGTGATGTCGCCCTTTCTATTGGGCCTGCAACAAGTTGTGGAAAGAATGAAACATATAATGCAAAAATCCCTAAATGTTTTTCGGGTTTTAAATTACCTTTATAAACATCAATTGTATAACTCATTGTTTGGAATGTGTAAAATGAAATACCAACTGGCAAAATAATATCTAAAACTGTTGGTGTAAATGGTATACTAATACTTCTTAAAAAATCTCCAATTGCATTATTAAAAAAATTAAAGTATTTAAATAAAAATAGTAATCCTAAATTCATCGATAAACTAATTATTAAAAATATTTTCTTATACCGCTCATATTTTATCATTGCAAGCGAAGAAAAATAATCAACCAAAGTTGAAATAATAATCAAAACTATAAGCTCTGGCTTATAGCTCATATAAAAGTAATAGCTTGCAATTAGCAAAAAAATCCATCTCGCTTTATAAGGTATAGCAAAATATATCAAAAAAACAATAGGAAAGAAAACTGCAAATTCAATGGAATTAAATATCATATATCCACCTTTATGTTTTTATATCTAACAAGAAATCAACTGAAATTTATAAATTAATTTCAGTTGATTTCTTTCAAAATTTATTTTTCAAAAAAAGATTTTATTAATTTTACAACAAGCATTTGCTCTTCATCTGTTATATAGGGGCCTATAGGAAGAGATAAAGCTCTTTGTGTCATATCTTTTGAAACTGTGCAAGTTTGCACTTGTAATGGAAGATATTTTTCCATTGCTTTTTGTTCACTCATGATTTTGGGATAATAAACCATTGTAGGCACACCTTTTTCGTTTAAATAACTTTGAAGATTATTTCTTTCTTCCTTATCTTTTAAAGTTATGGTATATTGTGCCCAACTTGAAAAATATCCTTCAGGAATGAAAGGAGTTTTAACAATATTTTTTAAATTAGCTGTATAATAATCAGCCTTAGTGTTCACATCATCTAACTCGTATTCTTCAAAAGCGTCTAATTTTATCTGCAAGATAGCAGCTTGAATAGTATCTAATCGGCTGTTAAGGCCAATTCTATCATTATCATATTTCCCGCCTTTGCCTTTACCGTGAACTGCATAAGAACGAATTAACGCTGCTGTTTCATCACAATTTGTGAATATAGCGCCTCCGTCTCCATAACAGCCAAGAGGTTTTGCTGGAAAAAAACTTGTTGCTGTAGCGTTGCCAAAGCTCCCTGCCCTTTTATTATTAATAGCACCACCATATCCTTGTGCCGTATCTGATAATACTAAAAGGTTATACTTTTTAGCTATTTCTTCAATTTTTATATAATCTGCACATAAGCCAAATAAATCGACTGGTATTATAGCTTTTGGAGTAACTTTTCCTTCTTCTAAAACTTTTTTAATAGCTTCTTCTAATTTTTCTGGTGACATATTAAAGGTGTCTTCATCAATATCAACAAAAATTGGTGTTGCACCCTCAAAAGCTACTGTTTCGGCTGTCGCAAAAAATGTAAAATCAGGAATAAATACAGCGTCATTTTCTTTTATATCCCAAGCCATAAGTATAAGGCTTAGAGCATCTGTTCCATTAGCACAAGTAATGCAATGTTTTGCATTTGAAAATTTTGCAAGATTTTCTTCTAATACCCCAACTTCTTTTCCAGAAATAAAATTTGCATTTTGACAAACAGTTATCATTGCTGTGTCAATTTTTTCTTTTAAAACTTCGTATTGCTTTTTAAGATTTCTAAATTCCATAATTACAACTTATCCTTTCGTGAACCATAATTTTTATTTTTTAAATCTTTTCCTTTAAATTGTCGTTAGTAACTTTATATTTCCTATCACATTTGCCACAAACTAAATCTTCTTTTAATCTTTCACCGCATTCGCACGCCCAGCCAAATTGCTTTGCTGGAACTCCTAACATAACCGCATATGGTTTTACATCTTTTGTCACAACTGCACCAGCACCTATTAAAGCCCATTCTCCTATTGTAGTACCACATACTACTGTTGCATTTGCTCCAATACTTGCTCCTGTTTTCACTAAAGTTTTTTTATAAGCTGCACTACCTTTGGGATATTTTGCTCTTGGAGTTAAATCGTTTGTAAAAACCATTGACGGTCCACAAAAAACATAATCTTCAAGCTCTACACCTTCATAAACAGAAACATTATTTTGAATTTTAACGCCAGAACCTATTTTAACATTATTTCCAACATTTACATTTTGCCCAAGTGAGCAGTTTGCACCTATAGTAACACCATTATGTACATGTGAAAAATGCCATATTTTTGTATTTTCGCCTATAGTGACATTTTCATCAACATAGCTGCTTTCATGCACAAAGTAATTCATTTAAAACTCCCCTTTCATATCAATGCTTGCGAAATTTTCAAGAGGGAATTTTACAGGTGCGCCTGTTTTTTGGCTTTTATAAATAGCCAAAATCATTTCTAAAGCATTTTTACCTGCTATTTCATCTACATATGGTTTTCTATCATTTTTAATAGCATCAATCATGTCAGCTAAAAGAGCGGTATGACCATTGCCATAAACATTTTCAGTTTCTTCAACAAAACCTTGTTTTGTCGTTGTTTGTGTTTTAAAATTCCATACATCAATAGTGTTAGTTGATTTTCCACCAAGTTTGCAAGTTCCCTCTTCACCGAAAAGATACAGTGTTTCTTCTAAATTTTGAGGGTATACATTAGTTGTCCCTTCGATAGTTGCAACAGAGCCATTTTTAAATTTCACTACTGCAACACCGATATCTTCAGCTTCAAGATAATTATGAAATCTCTGCCTTGTCGCTCCATAAACTTCCACAACTTCATCATTCATCATCCAACGAAGCAAATCTATCCCATGAATACACTGATTCATTAAGCATCCGCCATCTTCTTGCCAAGTTCCTCTCCAAGGGGCTTGAGTGTAGTAATTTTCATTTCTATTCCATCTAACATGAATACTGCCATGACTAATCCTGCCAAAACTACCGTTTTCAACAGCTGTACGCATCTCTTTAACTGCTAAATTAAATCTATTTTGATGGCAAGCAGAAACTTTTAGGCCTGTTTCATCTGCTTTTTTTATTATTTCATCAGCTTCTTGTATGCTCATCGCCATTGGCTTTTCAATAATAACATTCGCACCTAAATCCATGCAGTCTAAAGCAATTTTAG
>CAYJFZ010000006.1:0-104287 GCA_964369975.1 uncultured Oscillospiraceae bacterium | reverse complement strand
GTTGTGGATAGCCTTGTTGTGGATATCCTTGTTGTGGATAGCCTTGTTGTGGATATCCTTGTTGTGGATATCCTTGTTGTGGATAACCTTGCTGTGGATAGCCTTGTTGTGGGTAGCCTTGCTGTGGGTAACCTTGTTGTGGATAACCTTGTTGTGGATAACCTTGTTGTGGATAACCTTGTTGTGAATAGCCTTGCTGTGAATAGCCTTGCTGTGAATAGCCTTGTTGCGGATAGCCAAGGGCAGCACAAATTTCAAGACCCGCTTGCTCATTTTTTCTAAATTCTTCACTAAAGCGATTATCTATTTCTTCAAATCCATCGTTTAAGCGATAACTAATCTCATTATACCAAGGGCTATTTAATTGAATATTTACCCAAATTTCATAAGTTGTTTTATATCTTGGTGGTGAATATCTTTCTCTTTTGCCATCTTTTTCATAGTATAATTCTTCTTCATCTTCTTTTACTTCAAGTGATGCACTCATAACTTGCGAGAGAAGTATTACATCAGGATTTCTTTCTCTCCAGTCATTGAATTTAGAATAAACAAAAGCACCATTTCTATCATCAATTTTTATTTCATTATCAAGTCCTACTGAGCGAGAAGGAGAAAAGCCTTTAAGTGTTTCTTCATTTTGTTTTCTATAATCGAGTTGTGCTTTTATTTCTTCAATTGTTGAGTTTCGTCTTTCATCAAATAATGGAGATAATAGTTTTGCGCAGTCTTTACACATATTGCCGTCTTCTAACTTTCTATTTCCTAACAACCCTATTTTTTCTCCACAAATATCGCATTCTTTTTTATCAAATAGTCCCATAATTATTACCTTTCTATATTAAAATTATTTTTTCTGTTTTGGTTTTTCTTCTCTTTCAGTGTACTCTTTAGTAAACCTATCATAACTTTGATCTAACCTGAATGAGCCTTGTCTTATGTAGTTTTGTGCTTGAGTTTTCTTTCTTGCAGTGTTCATTTTTGCCTTCATTGAGCCTGTTATGACTAAAGAAATAATAAGGGCTACAATAGCTGCAAGTATTAACGGCACAGTAAAATCACTAATCTGTATAGAGGAAGTTGAAAGTACTATAAAATTTGTAATTTCTAAATTTTGATTTGCAAAACCATTTAAAGAAAGCATACAAAAGCTAAAAACTATAATTAATAACATTAAAATTCTTTTTTTCATATCTTCCTCCTATAATAAGCCTAAAAACACAGCAGCCAATGGTATGATCGAGCCAAAAAATATACCTAAACGCCATTTTAATAACTTGCCTTTATCTATAGGTAATTCTCCTGCTACCTGCCCTGTTTGTGCATTAATCGCGAATTGATATAGCTTGCCTTCATACTTTGTATTTAGCATCCAAACCGGCAATAGTACATATTTAATATCTTCACCATTCATTTGAATAAAAGATGACATAGTATTAACTGTTGTATAACCCTTTACTGTATCCCTTAAGGCTTTTTCAGTAGAAGTTTTAACTCTTAAATCTGCCCTTTCGCTACACTCAGCAACTCCTACATCAAACTTATCTGCAAAGTATCCTGCCATATACATAGGACTAAATTCTGCTATTGCTGAATAATCAAAAGGCTCTATTCCATCCATGTAGTTATCTTCCATTTTTGTAGAGGCATCAACTGGGATGTTAGCAAAGCCGATTTGACCTGTTCTATACACTTCAAAATATTCCGTTTTAGTGTAGTTATAATTATTATCGCTCCATTTTCTAACCTTTGTCGCTTCATATGTAGCACTGCCACTACCAGTACAAGAAAATAGCCAAAATGGAACATACAAGCCAGTAATCTTTGATAAACGATTATTTTTTGTAAAGGCATCTGGCAATAAAGGTTTCTTTTCATAAAACTTTTGAAGTATTTCTTCAGCTTGTTTTTTATCAATTTTAAAAGGAATTACAGCATCCGGCTTTACCATACCGCTAACATTATCAGTCATAACTACTGGATTTTGGCAGTACATACACTCAGTAGCCACTGTTTTACCATCACTGATAACCTGTGCACCACAGGAAGAACAAATAAATCCAGCTTGCTCTGGCATATCTTTTTGCTGTCTTACATAGCCTTCTATATTCCAATTTACTTTATTATTTTGCTGTATATCTTGCCCTTGGTCTTGCTTAAAAAAGCCTTGCGGATACTCACTATCACAAGAAGCGCAAACAAGCATTTGTTTTTGTGGGCTAAATTCTAAAGGAGCCCCACAAGCTGGGCATTGATACTTTAATACAGTATCGCTCATATTAAATCCTCCTATTTATTTTACATCTTCATCATTAAACATATCCCCACACTCAGGGCAGAATTTTGGCGGAGTGTTAGGGTTTTCGGGATTCCAGCCGCATTTATCACAAACATACACAGGTGAGCCTTGTGGTCTTTTCGTTCCACATTCGTTGCAGAATTTGCCTGTATTACCTGTTTTGCCACAGGCTGTACAATTCCAGCCTACTGCTTGCTGTTGAGGTTGCTGTGTTTGCTGTGTTTGCTGTTGCTGGCCCATTGCAAAAAGATTATTTGCATTCATGCCACCAGTAGTATTAGCCATATTCATCCCCATAAAGCCCATCATCGCCCCACCTTCGTTTTGCGCTGCTGACTGCATAGCCTCAGCTTGCGCTCCTACTAAGTGAGCTGCTGCCATATTAGGATTTCTAAAGGCTGCATTTCTTTGAAGTTCTTTAATCATATTTTCATCTTCTTCTGAGGCTTTTACTGATGAGACACCAAAAGAATGAATTTTAATACCACGAAGCTCAGTCCATTTTTTAGATAAAACTTCATTTAAAGCATCTGCTAACTCTACTGTATGTCCTGGGAGTGAGCTGTATCTTATTCCCATTGAAGAAATCCTTGCAAAGGCAGGTTGTAAAGCTGTCATTAATTCGCTTTTTAGCTGTCCTTCTATATTATCAATATTGTAATCACCCATAATATTGCCACATACATTTGTATAAAAAAGCATCGGGTCTACTATTTTAATTGAATACTCACCGTGGCAACGAATAGAAATATCAATATCAAGACCTATGTTTGCATCTACTACTCTAAAAGGCACTGGCTGTGGAGTACCGTATTTATTGCCCATAATCTCTTTTGTATTAAAGTAATAAATCCTTTGATCAGTCGGTGCTTGAGCGCCAAAAGTAAATCTTTTTCCAATATTAATAAAAGTATTTTTTATACCATCTTCTAAACTTCCTGTAAAAATTGATGGCTCAGTCATTGCATCATAAGTGAATTCACCAGGCTCTGCGCAAATTTCACTTACTTTTCCATTTTCAACGATTATCATACACTGTCCATCAGCTACTGCAATTACAGAGCCTGTTGTAATAATATTATCCTCACCTTTAGTGTTTGATGATCTTTGAGATGTTCTTTTATAACCTTTACTTACTAATACATCATTATCTAATGCCTCACAGTAAAAATACTCTTTCCACGAATCAGCTAAAACTCCACCTATTGAGCCTACTGCTGCTTTAATTAATCCCATAAATAAAACCTCCAATAAATTTTTTTAGAATTGTTCATCTTGATTATATTTTATCAAATACATCAAAATAAATAAATGTGCCGATTGGCACATTTATTTAAAGATTATACATTAAAAATTCATTTCATATTTTTATATTAGTTATTATTACTATGGTTTTGATAAAAGTATCAATATCACAAATAAAAAGCTATTTACTACTTTAATAGTAAATAGCTTTTTTCTAATTTCTTGAAAGAATTATTAAATAATCATCTTTTGAAAAGATTATTTTTTCTTCTTTTGTTGGATTTGTTATTATTTTATAAGTATCTGCTAATTGTTTTTTATAACCTAAGGCTATTTCATTATGCCCCTTTACTATTTCACTCACTTCATAAAAATCAACTTCTATATCAGGTTTTACATAGTTTGTTAATCTTTTTAGATATATTTCTGCACCTTGCGAGCTTAATAGCTCTTTAAAAACATAGGATAAATTTCTATTTTGAGAAATTTGAGTTAGTAATAAATTGATTATATTATTACTTATTACTAAGTCATTCACCCTTGCTACTTGAGCTAATTTTTCATTTTTTGTATTTTTCATTTCACTCGTTATACTAAATTTTTTAGTTGTTTTTTCTTCTAAATCGCGTAAATGAATGAGCTTTAATAATGTTTTTGAGTCTGAATCATCTGGATTCATTTCATCACTACTTAATAAAAGCACATGGTCTATGTCGTGTTTTAATAGCTCTTTAATGTTTTCCCTTTTTGTAATATCACCTTCAATTTTCGTTAGACTAATATTTTGTAATTCGTTTTCAAAATTTACTTTTTTTAGATTTTCTTCTATATCCGCCACTATTACTTTCTTGCCTTTTACAAAGTAGGTGTCAAGCTCTAAAAGAGTGCTTTTTAATAAAGAATTCACCCCTAAAATCAATATATGTTCAAAATCATCTTCTTTAAACTCTGTTGATACTATATTGCCGACATTTGTAAAATCTCGTCTTTTTTTATTCGATTTTGTAATTCCGTCATCTTGAGCTAAAATAATAAACTTATCATCTATTTCAATAGTTAAATCGTTATTAGGGTTTAATATAACTTTGCCTTCTCTTTCAATTCCAAGCACTACCGCCTTGTTAAACATAGTTATGCAATCGCCAAAATTATGGTTTATAAGCTCTGGAAAACTCTCAAAATATATCTCATTGCTTTCATAATTAAATAGCTCTATTAAAACATTTGATAAGCCCGGCTGTCTTATAACCTGCGCTATTATCCTTGAAATTATATCATCGGATTGTATCGCCTCAATATAAGTATCACCAGCTATTAAAACCGCATCATAATTCGTTGCATCATTTAAGGAAGTTACGAAATGTATATTTTTATTAAAGTTTGTAATGCTTTGAAAATATGTGTTTATCGCAAGCATAGCTTTTATAACAGTAAAATCATCTTGAATACTTAAAACCACTGATTTTGCTGTGTCAATTGAGCATTGCTTTAGCATATATGGGTCTGATATATCGCCTCGCCTATAAATAATTTCTATATTTCTGTTTTTGGGTAGCCTACTTAAAATTGTCCCCCTTACATCTTCTATATCTCTATCTGATAAAACTACTACGCAGCCCTTTTTTTGATTTTCATAAGCCTTTGCTAATTCTGAGATTATTGTGTAAGTATTTTCATTGTAACCTAAAATTAAAGTATGGTCTTTTTCTATAACTCTTCCTGTTCCTTGTTGAAGCATATCCAGTCTTTTTTTAAAGCCTGTTGTTATAATACTTATTAATATACTTGTTATAAAAATACCACAAAGAGTAACTACCGACATTAAAATTAGAAAAATTGGCCTGTCTGGCTCATCTGCTGTTATAGTACCTGGGTCAATAACATGCATTACGCTTTTCCATACGCTAATGGCTAAAGACCTTTCTCCACCTATAATAACTAAAAGTATCCCCGCTATAATTACTACTGAAAAAGTAACTAAGAATAATATTCCTATTAAAGAAATAGTCCCCTTAGACATAACTTTATCAAATTTATACCTTAAAATATCTATAAATTTATTTTTCACGATAATTCCCCTTTACTATATTAATTTTATTATATCAAATTATAGATATAATTTACAACTATATATTTTATATTAAAAAAATCACCCTAATGGGTGATTTTTATTTTACATATTTTTTGATTTATCATGACAGGCTATCATAGCATTAATAACAGCTGAGCGAAATTTAGAGTCTTCTAAAACCTTTACAGCTTCAATAGTAGTGCCTCCTGGTGAGCAAACTTTATCTTTTAGAACGCCCGGATGCTCATTTGTTTGTAAAACCATAGTAGCTGCACCTAAAACTGTTTGTGAAGCGAATTTATAAGCATCATTTCTTGCCATACCTAATAAAACAGCACCATCTGCTAAGGCTTCAATAAACATATACACATAAGCTGGCGCACTTCCGCTTACAGCTGCTACTGCATCAAATAATGTTTCTTTTACAGCAGCTGATTTTCCAAAACAATCAATTATTTCTAATACTTGCTTGTATTCTTCATCACTGATGTATTCATTTTTACAAACGGCTGTCATACCCTCGAGTACCATAGCAGGAGTGTTTGGCATTGTTCTAATTATTTTTGCTTTTTCATAAGTCCAAGCTTCTAAAAGCTCTAAAGTTTTACCTGGTGCTATTGATACAATGATTTTTGTATCATCTAAACAAGGTGTTATTTCATTTAACACTAATTTGTAAATATCAGGCTTTACAGCTACAAAAATTACATCAGCTTCTTTTGCTAAACTTTTATTATCTACTGCCTTTGTTATTTTAAATTTATCCTCTAATTCATCTAATACTTTTGTATCTGGATTTGAAACAAAAATATTTGTGCTATTATACTTATTTGATGCTACTATTCCTGTAATCATAGCAGTTGCCATATTCCCAGCGCCAATAAATCCTATCTTCATTTTCTTACTCCTTTTTTTGTTAATATAAACATATTAGCACGAGTATTTAAAAAAAGCAACCCCCATAAACCAATGCTTTGGCCTATGGGGATTTGAATGTTTTTATCTGTAAGAAGAGCGCCTTTCTGCTCTTTTTACATTTTTATAATAATTTTGCTTTTCTTCATACATATTTTTATCAGCTTCTTCTATTTTATCCTCTAATTCACCGGCATTATAGCTCATAGCCCAGCCAATTGATATAGCAAGGCTGTCTTCTTTTTTAATTAAAGTTTTTACTTTTTGAATTTTTTCTTTAAATCGTTCTTCATTTGAATCAGTGTCTAAAATAATAAATTCATCCCCACCTATTCTATAAACAAACTTTGAAAAAACTTTCCTTAAAATTTTAGCACAGTTGACAATCAAAGAATCTCCAAATTTATGGCCAAACATATCGTTTGCTTCTTTTAAGCCATTAATATCAGCAAAGGCAACTCCTACTTGCTCTGGATGATTTTCTAATAAGAAAAGCATCTCATCTGCATAGCTGTTTCTATTTTTAACACCTGTTAAATCATCTACATAGCTTGCTGCTTGGAATTTATTTAATAAATAGTATTTACAGTTTTCTTTATGATTATCCCCTGCCGCTAAGGCTGTAACAAAGGCTTCACAATTGCCATAACCGCAGGCAAAGCAATTTATATTCCTTTGTTCACTTGTTAATTTTCCAAGCTCTATATATGCTGGCTCTAAATCTAAATTAGTATGCGTTTTATAAACATTACTTTTATCAAAATACTCTCTTTTATAATCATTAATATCTAATTTTTCATCAAAAAGACTCATCAATTTTTCGCTTTCATCTTTTGTTATGTCTTCTAATTTCTTTCTTTTCACTCTATCTATTTCATTAAAGCGAACATTCCTTAGAGTACCTGTTCCTATATTGCAACCATCAACGCAGTTTAACACATCAACAATAGCTGGCACAGGCTTATTATTATCTAAATCTTCTTTATACTGATCTAAATAGTTATCAATATTGAAAATACCCTCAATTGACTTTATCCAGATATCTTCATGCAAGTGATACTTAATATTATCACTCAAGCCACCAGGACTTGGGAAAGCAAAGCCAATTGAGCCTTGCATATTATCATAACTTGCGCTTTCATAGTCATTTAAGTTGATTTTATTTTTTTGTAAGTATTCAATAAATTTTTTAAAAGTTACATTATAATCCAATGTATCATTATCTATCTCAGTGGACATTTCTCTTTTTTTACCTATACAAGGTGATAAAAACATTATTTTATCTTTTTTCGCTTCATACTTTTTTAAGTAAGTGGCTGTGCAAACAGCGGGACTTTGAACAGGTGATAAATAATTTATAAATTCAGGGCGATACTTTTCAATATAGCTTACTACAACAGGACATGGCTGAGAAATCATAGTTTTAATTTTGTTTTGTCTAATTGTTTTCACATGCGCCCAAGTACAAATATCTGCACCAAAAGATACATCATAAATTTTGTTTACACCTAAGGCTTTTAAAAAACCAAAAACTTTATTTACATCTTCAAAATTGACATTTGCAGATGGCGCAACAATAACAGAAATTCTTTGACCTTTTTTAATATCATCAAAAAACTTCTGCGTATCATCAACATAATCTCTTGCCTCGTGATCACAAATTAAAAGACACTCGCCACAAGAAATACAGTGACCTTCTTTTATTATAACTTTATTTTCATTTTCTTCTAAAACGGCCATATGTGCATTCGTAGGACATTTAAAAATGCACTTATTGCACCCTACACATACTTCTTGAATTGTGTGAACATAATTCATTTTTTCCATTAAATCACCTACTTTTAAACTGCCAATTCCATATTTTCTATTCTATCACTTGATAGAGGATGTGTTGATGTGAAAGTTTTCCATATTCCATTTAACTTCTCGTCCGATACATCACTGTTTAAAAATTTTTCTAAGCCCTCTTTATATCCGCATTTTACTGCAAATTCATCAGCTATGAATTCTTTTTGCCTTGAGGAGTGAGATACTAATAATATACCTAAGGTATTCCATACCCATAATAAGAAAATCGCCGATAACTCTAATGATAAATACATTAAAGTCGTCACTAAACCAACAAACGGCACTTCTTGAAAAAGTTGCAGAACAAAAGCCATTATTCTAAAAATTAAGTAAAATACATTAATAAATAAATTACCCACTACTATAACTAATAATGCGTCTGTATCTTTATTTGATAAATGCCCAAATTCATGTGCTAATACGCCTTTTATTTCTTCATCAGTTTGATAAGTTAAGCCTTTAGTAATACAGATAGTTTTTCTGCCTGTTGCAAGAGCATTTGAAAACTCATCATCACTTACAAACAGCTTGATGTTGTCTTGGATATTATCATCTATCAGTCTTGCCTTTTCATACACTTCATTAAAAAGTCTCATCATTCTTTCATGGTCTTGTATCGTTTGGATTTTTTTGCATTTGTTTTGCACTCTTAATATGTATTCTCCAATTGGCGAAAGTGCAATTAATAAAGATATAAGGTATGCTATTAGCCCTACATAAACGCCTTCTATAAAGGCAAAGCCTTCACTAAAAACATAGACTATTATTAGTATATTCAAAAGCGAATATATTAATAGCCCTCTGTTTTTTTTATGCGCTAAGGAAACAATAAACTCTATTAAATGTGCCATAGCCCCTCTTTAAATTTTTAAAATTTTGTCTTTACAAGCTTATTAAAATAAACAATTTACTTAATTTCATTTTATCATCTTTAGAATTGTATGTCAAACTTATAAAAGTTTAGATTTATTAAAAACCTACTGTCTTTTATTACTTTGTTAAATTATAACTTTCATTAATTAAAGGAAGTATTATCTTGATATCATCGCATTGTTTTATAATAATGCTAATCCAATGCTCTTTATTCATATGATAAGCTGGAATAATAAAAGGATATGAGGCTTTTAGTAAATCACTAAACATAGGCTCAATTTTTAAATTAAGATATAATTCATTTATTTTCTTATTAGTTACAAAAAGAGCAAAAATCTTATTATTACTTTTATGTCTTATAACTTCATTTTTCACTTTAAAAGGTGTATCAAGATACACATCTTTTAATTTTAAGCATTCAGTTATTATTTCTTTTTTACTAAGCATCTTTCCTCCTTTAAAATTTGAAAAAAAATAAACTCTAATAAAGAGTTTATTTTATAGTTTAATTTTTTGGAACTATTTTTTCTGTTTTTAATTTTTCTGTTAATTCGTTTGCAGGTATAGGCTTTGAATAATAGTAACCTTGAATTATATCACATTTCATAAGTCTTAAATACTGCACTTGGTTTAAGCTTTCAATACCTTCTGCTACTGTTGTATTGCTTAGTCTTTTCGCCATCTTTATAATAGATTCAACTATAATTAATAATCTTGTTTCATTGTTTTTATTATAATCAAAGAAACTCTTATCCATTTTAATTGTGTCTACTTTAAATGATTTTAATAAGCCAAGTGAAGAATAACCCGAACCGAAATCATCTATTGAAATTTCAAAACCAGCTGATTTTACTTTATTAATTACATCTAAAAGTACTGAGGTGTTATCCACCATTACAGTTTCTGTTAATTCTATTGATAAATATTTATATTCTACATCATACTTATCAGCTATTCTAACTAAATCTTTTATCCATTCATCATTTGTTATATGTAAACCTGAAAAGTTCACTGAAACAGTTATAGGCTTAATGCCTTGCTTTTTCCACTCACTAATTAACTGACAAACTTTTTCAAACATATAGTAGTCTAATTTAACTATAAATCCATTTTTTTCAAATAGATATAAAAACTCTGCCGGTGATACAACTGAGCCGTCTGCTTCAACCCATCTTGTTAAGGCTTCTGCTGCACAAATGCTTTCAGTTGCTGTGTTGTATTGTGGTTGCAAATAAACCTTAAATTCTTCATTTTCTAAGGCTTTAAGCATACGAAATTCAATGTCTTGCTCTTTTAAAGCGAGAGCCTTTACTTTTTCATCATATACATAAAAACTTTTTGACTGCTTTTTAGCTTCTTTATGAGCTAAGTTTACTTTTTCATAAGAGTCTACTAAATTTGTCTCACCCAAATCAAGGGTATAAGCGCCGAAAATTATATTAAATCTTTCTTTTCCTATTTTATTCCAGTTGCCTGAGAATTTATTTAAAGAAGCTACACTTCTTTCAATTAAAACTTCTTCTGTAGGTGTTTCAATTAAAGCTACAAATTCATCTGCTGAAACTCTACCATAAGTTTCAAACTGCTCATTCGTTCTTTCTTTAAAATGCTTTGAGACCATACGCAATAAATCATTACCCGCTTCTCTGCCATAATAATCATTATATAAGCTGAATTTTTCAATATCAGCAATAACAAGGCTATACCTCTTTGTTGGATTATTAACTAATATCGAATTTGCCTGAATAAAAAATCCTCTAATGTTCCTACAATCAACTACTTCATCATAGTGTGCTTGTAAAGATAGAGTTTGCTGAGTTGTGCGAAATTTAATATAAAAGAAAAAAGAGCTAAAAAATAAAGCTAAGACAATTACACCTATCGAAATAATTTGATAGATATTAAAGTCTATTGAAAAGTAAGCCGTATTAGCATTTAATATAATCCCCGTACTATCAGCAAATGCCAAAGGAGCACATGCTAAAAATAAGGACAGGATAATCATTGTATTAAAAACTATTTTTTTCTTCATAGCTTACCTCATAACTTTTTATTTTTTCTCTTTTACCATTATATCACATTAATTATTAACATTTAAGCTTAATTTATTAAACTTATAGTGAAAATCCACCATCTACTACTAAATTATGCCCTGTTATAAAATTTGCATCTTCACTTATTAAGAATTTTACAGCTCTTGCTATATCGCCGCTTTCTCCTAATTTAAAAAGAGGAGTATCTTGTATTAAAGTATTTATATCATCTTTTGTATATGCACTAAGCATATCTGTATTTATAACTCCTGGCGATATGCAGTTTACATTTATTAAAGAAGGGCCTAATTCTTTTGCTAAGGCTTTTGTAAAGGTGATAATTCCCCCTTTTGAAGCTGAGTACACTGTTTCAAAACTTGCACCATTAATGCCCCAAATAGAAGAAATATTGACAATTTTGCCTTGCTTTTCTTTTATCATCATTTCGCTTGCTTTTTTTGATAAATTTATCACTGAAATTAAATTTGTATTTATAACTTCAGTGATTTTTTCAAAACTTGTGTGCTGAATTAAATTCTCATAAGAAATCCCTGCGTTATTAATAAGTGCATATAGGCTATTATAATTATCTTTTATATATTCAAATACTCTTATAACATCTTCATTATCTGATACATCGCATTTAATAATATCGCAATTAATTTCATTTTGTAATTCTTTTATTTTTTCTAAATTGTTATTGTATGTGGCAATCACTTTATAGCCTTCTTTTGCTAACTGCCTTGCTATTTCATTTCCTATTCCTCTTGAAGCTCCTGTCACTAATACAACTTTCATTTTAATAAGCTTTGCCCCAAATTACATTATGCTTTGCTTTATTTTTGCAAATCGGGCAGTCTCCTTTTATATCTTCTTGTAAGTCAAAAGGCATACAACGGCTTGATAAGCCTGCTTTTTCTTTCATTTCTTCTTCACAGCTTAACTGACCACACCAAGGTGAAATGATAAAGCCGTCTTCTGTTTTTGAAGTTTGTATAATTTCTTCAAAATCATGCAAAGTTTTAGTTTTATTGGTTCTATTTTCTAAAGCTTTTTGATACATATCTTTTTCTATATTTTCTAAAAGCTGTGTGATTTCATTTTCTAAATTATCTAAAGAAATAAATAATTTTTCTCTTGTATCTCGCCTTACTAAAACACATTGATTTTTTTCTATATCTTTTGGGCCTATTTCAAGTCTTACAGGAACACCCTTCATTTCATATTGCGCAAACTTCCAGCCTGGTGAATTATCTGAAGCATCAAGTTTTACTTTGAATGTTTTTTCTAATTTTAGCTTTAACTCCTCTGCTTTTTCAATAACACCTTCTTTATGCTGTGCTACTGGTATAATAGCTACTTGTATTGGCGCTATTGCAGGAGGTAAAATTAAGCCGTCATCATCACCGTGAGTCATAATTACAGCTCCAATTATTCTTGTAGATAAGCCCCAAGAAGTTTGGTGAGGGTAAGAAATACCATTATTCCTATCAGCAAAAGTTACATCAAAAGCCTTAGAAAAGTCATCGCCGAAATAATGCGATGTCCCGCTTTGTAAAGCCTTGCCATCGTGCATCATAGCTTCAATTGTGTAAGTAGCTACTGCCCCTGCAAACTTTTCTTTATCCGTTTTTTGCCCTTTAATAACTGGCATCATTAATTTATTTTCTGCAAAATCTGCATAGATATTAAGCATATCAAATGTTTCTTTTACTGCTTCATCTTTAGTTTCATGAATAGTATGTCCCTCTTGCCAGAAAAACTCCCTACCTCTTAAAAAAGGTCTTGTTGTTTTTTCCCATCTAACAACACTACACCATTGATTATATTTCATTGGCAACTGACGATAAGTTTGTAATACTCTTGAAAAATGATCGCAAAACAAAGTCTCGCTCGTAGGGCGAATACATAATCTTTCTTCAAGTTTTTCACTGCCTCCAAAAGTTACCCACGCAACTTCAGGTGCAAAGCCATCAACATGGTCTTTTTCTTTTTGAAGCAAACTTTCCGGAATTAATAAAGGCATTGCAACATTTTCATGCCCTGTCCTTTTGAATTCATCATCTAAAATTCTACTCATATTTTCCCATATAGCCTGTCCGTAAGGGCGCATAACTGTAAAGCCTTTAACTGTTGAATAGTCAATAAGCTCCGCTTTTAGGCATATATCTGTAAACCACTGTGCAAAATCTTCGCTTCTTGAAGTAATATCACTAACTAATTTTTTATCCTTTGCCATATTTTCTCCTTGTAAAAAACAAAAACCTCTTAAATATAAAAGAGGCTTTCGCTATTTATTGTTTATTTTCTTCTATAAATTTTACTACATCGCTAACTGTTTTTAATTCATCAATTGATTCTTCTGGGATTTCTACTAAAAAAGCATCTTCAATTGACATAACGATATCAACCATATCAAGGCTATCAGCATCAAAATCCTGAACTAAGTCGCTTTGCATTGTTATTTCATCTTCATCTAAATCTAATTGTTGGGCAATGATTTCTCTTAATTTTTCAAAAACCATAATCTAAAACTCCTTTTTCTATGTATAATTCAAAACAAACTATATAAATAATTTGTTATATTATAATTTTACTTATTTATATAAAAAAGTCAAGTATTTAGTACAAATTTTTACATATTAGAAATATCTAAAGAGGCAATAGCATTTAAATTAAGTGGTGCTATATTGCCATCCTTATATTCATAATAGCCTTGAGAAGCTATCATGGCTGCATTATCTGTGCATAAATCCATAGCTGGGCAATAAAAATTTTCTTTATCAATTTTTTCTAAAATCAATTCTCTAAGCCTTGTATTTGCCGCAACACCACCGGCTATCGCCACTTTTTTTATACCGTATTCTTTTGAGGCATTTACTAAATTTTCACATAGCATACTCGCTACTTTTTCCTCGAAAGATGCTGCTAAATCGTTTATATTAGTTTCTATGCCCTTCATATTATTAGTATTAAATAAATTAATCACCGCTGTTTTAAGCCCTGAAAAACTAACATCATATTTATTTTGAGTATTTGGAGTAGGTAGTTTATATGCTGTTTTATCCCCAGTTTTAGCTGCTTTTGAAATAGCAGGGCCCCCTGGATAACCTAAGTTTAGAGTCCTACTCACCTTATCAAAGGCTTCACCCGCTGCATCATCTACTGTTTTACCTATTACTAAAAAATCAGTATAAGAATTCACTTTTACTATATGGCTATGCCCTCCAGATGCTACTAAGCACATAAAAGGTGGCTTTAAATCAGGGTATTCTAAATATAAAGCTGCTATATGACCTCTTATATGATGAGTAGGTATTAAGGGTTTATTTAAAGCAAAACTCAAGCCTTTTGCATAGTTCAAGCCTACTAATAAAGCTCCTATTAACCCCGGGGCATAAGTTACTGCTATTGCATCTATATCACTATAAGAGATATTTGCATCTTTAATTGCTTTTTCTACTACAACGCTTATATTATCTATATGTCTTCTTGAAGCTATTTCTGGCACTACACCGCCATATAAGCTATGCTCTATTGCCTGTGAATTTATAACATTGGATAAAATTTGTCTTCCATCTTTTACTACAGAAGCCGCTGTTTCATCACAACTCGTTTCAATTCCTAAAATAAGCATCTATATCTCCTTTTTTCTATATTCCATTACTATACCATCGTCTAAAGGCGCAGAGTATAGATTTTTTCTTTTCGCTAAAGTAATAAAGCCTACTTTTTCATAAAGCTTAATTGCCGCTATATTTTTACTTCTTACTTCAAGGACTACCTTCCTTGCATTTAATAAAGCTAAACATTCTTTTAAAAAATTTTCGCCTATGCCTTTTTGTCTCAAAGAAGCCTTTACGCAAATAAAATTAAGCTGTACTCCATCAAAAACAGAAAAAGATGCGTGAGCAATAATTTTATCATCTTTAATGGCTACATAATTTTTTCTTGTATAGTTACTTAATTCACTAATAAGGCCTTTCATTCCCCAGCCATCAAATTCTTCAGAATGTAAAGTAACAACTTCCTCAACATGTTTTAACTTAAATTCTTCTATAAAAAAATCCATTTTTCGCTACCCCTTAGCTGTATACCAGTTTTCGCCTATGTTTACATCAACTTTTAGTGGCACTGATAATTTTGCGCTATTCTCCATTTCTTCTTTTAATATTTTAGCTACTTTTTCTTGTTCTTGTCTTGGGCATTCTATTATAAGTTCATCATGCACTTGTAATACTAATTTCGCTTTAAAGTTTTCATCTTTTAGGCGGTTGTATACTTTTACCATAGCTATTTTTATAATATCTGCGCTCGTTCCTTGTATCGGTGTATTTAATGCCATTCTTGCACCTAAGGCTTGAATAGTTTTATTAGAGTTATTTATTTCAGGCAGTGACCTTTTTCTATTAAATAAAGTAGTTACATAGCCGTTTTCTTTAGCTGATTTTACTATGTCATCCATATACTGCTTTACACCTATATAATGCTGTAAATACTCTTTTATGAAAAAGTCTGCTTCTTTTATACTCATACCTGTATCATTGCTTAAACTAAAGGCGCCTATACCATAAACTATACCAAAATTTACAGCCTTTGCCCTACTTCTTAACTCACTCGTTATCATATCATCAGGCAAATTCATTACTTTTGCCGCTGTTTGAGTGTGTATGTCTAAGTTATTTAAAAAGGCTTCTTTCATCGCCTCATCTTCGCTTATATGTGCTAAAATCCTAAGCTCGATTTGTGAGTAGTCAGCATCTAATAAAACGCAGTCATCTTTTGCAACAAAAAACTTTCTTAACTCTTGCCCTAATTTTGTTCTAACTGGGATGTTTTGTAAATTGGGCTCACCTGAGGATATCCTGCCTGTCCTTGTTTCGGTTTGATTAAAAGTTGAGTGTATTCTTCCATTTTCAGAAACTTTACTTTTCAAGCCTTCTACATAGGTAGAGTTTAATTTTTGATAAGTTCTATAATTTAAAATAATATCTATTACAGGATGATACTTTCTTAGATTTTCTAAAGTTTTAGCATCTGTAGAATATCCAGACTTTGTCTTTTTGCCAGTTGGCAGTTCCAATTTTTCAAAAAGCGCTACTGCTAACTGTTTTGGGCTGTTTAAATTAAATTCATAGCCTGTATACTTATATACTTCGCTTAAGTCTTTTTCTAACTGCACTTTTAAAACTTTGCCAAATTCCTCAATACCATTTTTATCAACAGCAAAACCTAAATGCTCCATACTCGCAAGCACTTCACTTAATGGAAGTTCTATATCGCTTAATAAACTCTCTTGCCCGTCTTTTTTTATCTCATTTTTCAAGTTTTCATATACACTGTTTGCATATGGCGCAAAGTCATCATCGCAATTAAAAGCCTTTTGAGCATTTGCTAAAGCTATTATTTTATCATACTCATAGCCGTTTGCAAGGGGATTTGTTAAATAGCAAGCAAGTTTTAAGCAAAATGTTATGTTTTTTACATCTATATCATTTTTAAAGCAGAATTTATATATTTCTTTTGAGTCATATACTACCTTTTCTTTTGTTTTATCTTCTAAAAACTCTTTTAATGCTTTTTCATTCTCATTTATTTTATATACTTTTTCTTCATTTACAAAAAAGAAATTTTCTTCCTTTTTAAACATAATACAGCTATCTATATCATTTTTAAATTCTAAGATTTTAACTTCTTTAAGTGTTGTTTCTTCTTTTATTTGTGTTGTGCTATCTTGCATATCTAAAAGTAGCTTTTCACCTAAAGAAAACATTTCAAGGCTATTTAATGTAGCCTTTGCTTTTTGTTTATCACCTATGGATAATTTATAAGCATTTATATCTGTTATAATATCAAGCTTAGTGTTTATTGTGCCAAGCTCTTTTGATAAATAAGCCATTTCTTTATCGTTTATTAGCTTTTCTTTTACTGATTTTTTAATTAATTCACTTTCAATATTTTCATATATTCCATCTAAAGATTTAAACTCTTTTAATAGATTCACCGCTGTTTTTTCGCCCACGCCTTTAACCCCTGGGATATTGTCAGAAGAGTCTCCCATCAAGGCTTTTAAATCAATTAATTCTTCTGGATATAAGGTATATTTTTCATAAACTGCATCTCTATCCATAAATACAGTTTGGCTTTTTCCGCCAAAGGTAGAAGATAATATAACTTGTACATTATCATTTACTAATTGCAAAGCATCCCTATCACCTGTTGCGATAAAGCATTCATCATCATTTTCACTGCAAGCCCTTGCTAATGTTCCTAATACATCATCAGCTTCAAAGCCTTCTTTTGTCACTATAACATAACCTAAATCACTAAGTAGTTGTTTTAGTGTGGGTAATTGCTGGGCAAGTTCTTCTGGCATGCCTTTTCTTAAAGCCTTGTAACCGTCATACATTTCATGTCTAAAAGTTTTTCCTTTTAAATCAAAAGCTATCGCAACAGCATCAGGTGTTGTTTGCTGTTTTAATCTTAGTAATATATTTAAAAATCCATAAATGGCATTTGTATACTGACCATCTTTTGTTGTTAATAATTTTATCCCATAAAATGCACGATTTAAAATGCTGTTACCATCTAAGGCTAATAGTTTCATACATACCTCTTTTTATTTTTTTAAATTTTATATTTTATAGTATACCATATTTTTATAATTTATGGTATAATTTATTAGTTAGATTTTAAAAATTAGGTGAATATATGAATATTAATGGTTTAAAAATAGAAAATAAGGCTGTCTTAGCGCCTATGGCCGGATTTTGCGATATAGTAATGCGTAAAGTTTGCGATGATTATGGCGCTGGTTTTACAGTAAGCGAGATGGTTTCGGCAAGGGCTTTAAACTATGGCGATAAGAAAAGCCATAGTCTTATGCAAAATTTTAACAGGCAAAATCCATACGGCATTCAGCTTTTCGGCTTTGATCCTGTTGATTTTGCTGTGGCTACTAAAGAAGTATTAAAATATAAGCCTGATTTTATAGATATAAATATGGGATGCCCTGCGCCAAAGATTGTAAAAAATGCTTCTGGCAGTGCTTTGATGAATAATATACCTCTTGCAAAAGAAATTGCAAGGACTGTAGTAGATAACGCAAATGGCACTCCTGTTAGTGTTAAAATGCGAAAAGGTTGGGATAATGATAGTATAACAGCTTTAGAACTTGCTACTGCTTGCGAAGAAGTGGGAGTTAGTTTTTTAACAGTTCACGGAAGAACAAGAAAACAAATGTACTCTTTAGGCGTTGATTACGACATAATAAAAGATGTTAAATCTTGTGTTAACATACCTGTTTTCGCAAATGGTGATATTAAAAATGTAGAAGATGTCAAAAATGTATTAGACTACACTAAATGTGATGGGGTAATGATAGGTAGGGCTGCTCTTTCATCTCCTTGGGTGTTTAAACAAATAAAAGAATACTTTAATGGCGAAAAAATAAGCGATGAGCCCACTTTATACGAAAAAATGCAACTACTACTTTGGCATTTAGAAAAACTTTGTGAAGTGAATGGCGAAACCTTAGGGATGAAAAAATCAAGAAGCCATGTTGCGCTTTATTTAAAAGGCTTACATAATGCCTCGCAATTTAGATATTTATCAAATAGCCTTGCTACATTAAGCGATGCACAAAACTTAGTAAATCAAATTTTAAAGGAGAATAGCGATGTATAATTTTAATGCACTATTATCAAGAATGAAGTATATACCTCGTTGGGGGCTTATGCGCCAAAGTTTAAATGAGGATGTTGCCCAGCATACAAGCGAAGTGATGATAATTGCCCATACTCTATCAGCTATCGCAAATAAAATATACAATAAAAATATCGATAGCGAAAAGGTAGTTTTAGCTTGCCTATACCACGATATGAGCGAGATATTAACGGGCGATATGCCTACACCTGTTAAGTATTTTGATGATAATATTAAAAATACTTACAAACAAATAGAACAACACGCAACAAGCAGATTATTAAGCACATTAAGCGATGAATTAAGCGAAGAAATAAAGCCTTTTGCTTTGCAAACTAATTTAACAAAAGAAGAAAAAAAGATAATAAAAGCTGCTGATAAATTATCAGCCTTAGTTAAGTGTATTGAAGAATTAAGAAGTGGTAATGGCGAATTTAAGTCAGCTTATGCATCTTTAATTAAGACCTTAGAAGAATTAAATTTAGAAGAAGTTAATTATTTTATAAAAAATATGATTCCAGCTTACAGCTTATCCTTAGATGAATTATGTAAAATATAGGTGATTTGTGAATAAAAACGGATATATAAAAAATGAATATTTAAGAATATTTTTAATGGGCTTTGTTTGCGCATTTTGTATTTTCTTGCCTTTTTTAGTTATAGACCTTGGTTTTTTTACTTATGCTGGAGATTATAATTCACAACAAATACCTTTTTATATGTATGCAAATCAAATGATTCAAAACGGTACTACAAATTATAGCTGGGTTACCGATTTAGGCTCTTCATTTGTAAACAGCTATTCTTTTTATCTTTTAGGCTCGCCTTTTTTCTGGCTCACTTTAGTTTTTGATTATAAATTAATACCTTATTTAATGCCTTTTTTATTAATGTTAAAATTTGCTTTCGCATCTTTAGGCGCTTATATTTATTTAAAAAGATACTCAACTAATGCTATATTCACTAATATTGCAGCCTTACTTTACGCCTTTTCAGGCTTTAGTATTTATAATGTATTTTTCAATCATTTTTTAGAGTCAGTTGTCTTTTTCCCTTTTTTATTATGGGCTTTAGATGAATTTATGTATAAGGGTAAAAAAGGCTTTTTCGCTTTTTTTGTAGCTATAAATTTATTAAATAACTATTTCTTTTTTGTCGGCCAAGTAATATTTTTAATAATTTACTTTGTTTGCAAAGTAGTAAGTAATGACTATATCTTAGATATTAAAAAATTCAAAACCTTAGCTTTTGAAAGTATTTTAGGATTTTTTATGGGCTGCGCCCTGCTTATCCCATCTATCCCAAATTTATTAACTAATCCAAGGACAAGCTACTCTTTAGAAAACTTTGGAATTTGGATGTATAATGAAGTCCAGCAGTATTTTGCTATTTTCTTTAGCGCTATTTTGCCACCTGACCCGCCTTATACTGCCTCTATTTTCTTAGATGCTAATATTAAATGGACAAGTATGTCTATGTTTGTTGCTTTAGGAGGTTTGTTTGGATATTTCTTATTTTTAAAGCATAATAAAAAATCAGCTTTTTTTAAGGTATTCAGTGTTTGCTTATTATTTGCCTTTGTTCCGATTTTAAACAGTAGCTTTTATGCTTTTAACTCAAGTTACTATGCAAGATGGTACTACATGCCTTTATTAATGCTATCGGCTATGAATATGCAGGGCTTTTCCTATCCTAAACAAGATATAAAAAATGCTATTAAGCCTGTATTTTATTTATTATTAGTACCTGTACTTTTTGCGATAACTCCTACTAAAAATCAAGATGGTGAATTGTTTTTTGGGCTTGCTGATGAAATGGCTTTATTCTTATTAAATATACTAATAGGCTTTTTATCAGTTTACTTAGTTTATATAATCGTTTCAAACCATCATTCTAAAGAAAAATATCATTTAAAACTTTTATATGCTTGTTTATTTATGATTTTCGTTTTGGGCATTTCACATTTTAGCTTAACAAAGATGCCACAACTTTATACAAACAATTTATTTAAGTTACAAAATTACGACAGCATTTCTACTTTTGATTTAGATTTATATGATGATAATCAAGACTTTAGGATAGATAATTATCAGTGTTTTGATAACTTCGGCTTATACTCCTCCTACCCTTCAATTTACTTTTTCAATAGTACTGTCGACTCCTCAATTATGCATTTTTATCCAAATGTCGGCGTAACTCGAAATGTTAACTCAAACCCAAGCCAGTCACTTTATGCTTTAAGGAGTTTATTAAGTGTTAGGTATTTAATTACTCCTGATTGGGAAACAGAAAATTTAAAAAGTGAATTTGCTATACCAATATACGAATATCACTCACAGCAATATCCTTATACTATTTTTGAAAATGAATACTTTATCCCCTTTGGCTTTACTTATGATAAGTATGTAACTTATGATGATTTATCAATAGTAAACGAGGATAAAAGAGCAAATATTCTTCTTCGTGCAATAGCCTTAGATGAAGAAATATTAAAAGAGTATAATTTGCCACTAACAAGATTAAATGAGGATAGCTTATATGATTATAGTTTTGAAAGTTTTGAAATTGATGTAGAAAATAGAAAAAACTCTTCTTCTTATTCTTTTGAGATGAATGATGATGGCTTTATTGCAAATATTAATTTAGAAAAAGAAAATTTAGTATTTTTCTCTGTTCCTTACTCTGAGGGCTTTACAGCTTACATCAATGGAGAAAAAGCTGAAATTTTAAAAGCAAACTATGCCTTATCAGCAGTTTATGCTCCTATGGGAGAGTTAGAAATAGTTTTTGAATACAAAACACCATACCTCGATTTAGGTGTATTTATTAGTTTTACAGCAAGTATTATTTATATTGCTTATTTATATTATATTAAAAGAAAAGGAAATTAAAATGGATATTTTAGCTATTATTTCAAAAGAGCTTTCTTTAAAAGCTCACCAAGTAGAAAACACTATCGCCTTACTTGATGAGGGGGCAACTATACCTTTTATAGCAAGGTATAGAAAAGAAAAAACAGGCGAGTTAGACGATCAAGTAATTCGTAGCATTTCAGACAGATTAACTTATTTAAGAAATTTAGAGCAAAGAAAATTAGAGGTAATTTCTTCAATAACAGATCAAGAAAAAATGACTGATGAAATTTTACTTAGTATTAATAACGCTATGATATTAAGCGAAGTTGAGGATATTTATCGCCCATTTAAACCAAAGAGAAAAACAAGGGCTTCTGTTGCAAAAGCAAAGGGGTTAGAGCCTTTAGCCTTATTAATCTTAGAGCAAGATGCTAAATTAGATGTAAGAAAAGAAGCTGAAAATTATATAACAGAAGAAGTAAAAGACATAGATGAAGCTATCGCAGGTGCTATGGATATTTTAGCTGAGACTGTTTCTGATGATGCAAAAGTTAGAACTAATTTAAAGAAAATATACAATTCGCAAGGTATAATTTTCTCAAAAGGCGATGAAGAAAAAGAAAGCGTATACACACAGTACTATGCTTTTGAGCAAGCTGTAAATAAAGTTCCTTCTCATAGAATTTTAGCTATGAATAGGGGCGAAAAAGACGGCTTTTTAAAAGTGGGCATCAGCTTAGATACTCAAAATGTAATTAATGAAATAGAAAAGCTATACATAAAAAATCAAAGCGAGAGTGCTAACACATTAAAACTTGCTATAGCTGATTCTTATCAAAGACTAATTCATCCAAGTTTAGAAAATGAAATTAGGAATAATTTAACTCAAATAGCTTCAGAAGGCGCTATAAAGGTGTTTTCTGATAACTTAAAACAATTATTATTAATCCCACCTATCAAAGACAAAACCTGCCTTGCTCTTGACCCTGGCTATAGGACAGGCTGTAAAGTAGCCGTTGTTGATAACACAGGCAAGGTGCTTGATACAGGTGTTGTTTATATGACATTAGACATCCACGATAAGCAAAAGGCAAAAACTATGCTTAAGCAATTAATTAAAAAGCATGATGTAGATATAATTTCTATAGGCAATGGTACTGCTACTAAAGAAACCGAAATCTTTACAGCTGAATTATTAAAAGAAATAGATAAAGAAATTAGCTATGCTGTTGTTAGCGAAGCAGGAGCTTCAATTTACTCAGCTTCAAAACTTGCAGCAAACGAATTCCCTCAATACGATGTTTCAGTAAGAAGTGCTATTTCAATAGCAAGAAGACTACAAGACCCATTAGCAGAACTTGTAAAAATCGACCCAAAATCTATAGGCGTTGGCCAGTATCAACATGATATGCCAAAGCAAAGAATGGAAGAAAGCCTTGATGGTGTTGTAGAATACTGCGTTAATACAGTAGGTGTTGATTTAAATATGGCCTCTGCACAATTATTAGAAAGAGTATCCGGCTTAAATAAATCAATAGCAAAAAACATAGTCTCTTACAGAGAAGAAAACGGAGAATTCAAATCTAAAAACCAATTATTAAAAGTTGCAAAACTCGGGCCTCGTGCCTTTATGCTTTCTGCTGGATTTTTAAGAATACCTTTTGCTAAAAACAAGTTAGACCAAAGTAGTGTTCACCCTGAAAGCTATGCAGTAGCAAAACAACTACTTGAAAGTTTAGATTTTAATATAGATGATATAGGCAGTGAAAAACTATCATCTTTAGAAAAAACAGCAAGCGAAATAGGCTATACTGAATTAAGCAAAAGTTTAGATGTTGGTGTTCCTACATTAAAAGATATAATAAAAGAGCTTACAAAGCCAGGCAGAGATATGCGTGATGAGTTGCCAAGCGTTCTTTTAAGAAGCGATGTTATGGATATGAAAGACTTAAAAGAAGGTATGCAAATAAAAGGTACAGTTAGAAATGTTATTGATTTTGGTGCCTTTGTTGACATAGGCGTTCATCAAGACGGCCTTGTTCATCTAAGCCAAATTAGTAATAAATTCATAAAGCATCCATCTGAAATAGTGAAAGTGGGCGATATTGTAGATGTTTGGGTTTTAGGCGTTGATATAGCTAAAAAGAGAATTTCTCTAACTATGAAGCCACCTGTTAAAAAAGTAGATTAATAAAATCATATTAAAAAAACAATGTGAAATTCACATTGTTTTTTTGTTTTTATATTATAAATTAAATTTTTATCTTTTTTGTTTTCTTTGTCTTTTTAATTCATACATTTTATCATCGGCTAATTGGATAATTTCTTCTTTTGATAATCTATTATCTTCTTTAACTCTTATCACTCCATAGCTTGCGCCCATTTTGTATTCTGTTGACAAAGTTTCTAAAGCCTTATCAAAGTCTTTCATTTTATCTAATACAATATTTTCTTCACATTTTGTGAATAGTATTGACATCTCATCGCCACCTATCCTTGATATTACATCAGATGAGCGAGTGATTTTTCTTAATTCATCAGCTACTGTATTAATATAATTATCGCCCTCATTATGGCCTAAATTATCATTAACATACTTTAGCCCATCTAAGTCTATCATACATAGTGAAAAGTCTGTTTTTGTATTGATTAAATGCTCAAGCGTTAGCATAAAATATCTTCTATTATAAAGATTTGTAAGAGCATCTTTAAAGGCATATACTTCTGTTTCTTTTTCAGCAGTAACATTTGCCATATAGTAAATATACGCAGGAGTTTCTTCCCAAGTGATAAAGAAAGATTTTATACTAAGATACTTTCCTGTTGTCTCATACTTATAAGTAAAACTTGAGTTTTCATCATAAATATAGTTTTTATTCATTAATATATTAAATAAGATTTCATCTTCTTCATATAAAAATATCTTTTCTTCTGGATTATAAAATTCTAATTTTGCTTTATCATTAACATAGATAACTTCATTCGTTTCCTTTGTTATTATAATAATCCAATCATCAATACCACTAAGTATATATCTCATAAGCTCCATGTTTTTTGAGAGCATACTCGACTGAGTTTCAAATTTGAATTTATTGACAATTAAGTGAGTTATCATATCATCAAAATAATTATTTATCTCATACTTAAAGTTTGTACTTTGGCTATAATCGCCTTTTGATATGCTTTTAAACTTTTCTGATAAGTCAATTAAATTATCTCTTAATTTATCAGCTTCTTTAAAGTCATACTTATCTTCGCTTTCATTAATTAAATGACCATTTGATAAATTTTCTATATACTCATTTAGTTTTTCAATATAATTTTCCATAACAAAGAATTGGTTTTGAAAATTTAATAAATCGCTTTTTTGCTCCTTGGATAAATTTTCATAGCCATTAATGTTCATTAAATTGATTTTTTTTGAGCTACCTTTATCAACTGACATAACTACTCCTTTAGAATATCTATTTTATTGCTGTATTAATGTAGTGAATTTCTTTAGTTACTTCGTTTGCTAAATTATTGCTTTCTATCGCTGTCTTAGAAGTGTTTTGCACGCCTTGTGTTACTTCTTGTATTTTTTCTAAAATACTATTTACATTTTTAACTTGTTCTAACATAACTTCGCTAATAGTTTCAGCTTGGCTGGCTACAAGACTTGAAGATTCTATAACTTCATTCATATCAACTGCTGCTTGCTTTATAAGT
Organism: uncultured Oscillospiraceae bacterium; assembly: GCA_964369975.1. Classification (GTDB taxonomy): domain Bacteria; phylum Bacillota; class Clostridia; order Oscillospirales; family Ruminococcaceae; genus RGIG3102. The sequence goes on along the minus strand of CAYJFZ010000006.1, from coordinate 78,739 downwards.
TTTACACCTTGTTTAACGCTACTTATTGAGCTATTAATTAATAATTCACTATCTTGTGCAGCTTCTGAGCTTTTTAGTGATAAATTTCTTACTTCATCAGCTACTACAGCAAAGCCTTTGCCAGCACTACCTGCCCTTGCTGCTTCAATAGAGGCGTTTAAGGCTAATATATTTGTTTGAAAAGCTATGCTTTCGATATTCTTAATTATATCAACTATTCTTTCACTTTGAGTTTCAATATCCAAAATAGTTTTAACTATCAATTGCATAGTTTCATTATTCATTGTTAGCTTTTGAGCGCCTTCATTAGCTATATCTTTTGAAGCTGCCGCTTTTTCTTGGGTTTGTTTTATATCGCTTGCTATTTTTTCGCTTTGGTGTGATAAATTTTCTAAAATATCTGCTTGTTGCTGTGAAGTTTGGCTTAAATTACTTGCTATTAAAAGCATGTCCTCACTTGTTTTATTTAAATTGTTTGATCTTGCTTTTATTTCACTAAAAACTACCTCTTGATTATCAAGGTACTCTTTATTTTCTTGCATTCTTAAGTTGACTTCTTCTACTAAGCTTTCTGCTTTTCTCTCTTTTTCTATAGTGCTATTTAAGGAGTCTATTCCCCATCTTACTAACATAAACAAAAATAAAATCGAAAAGTTAAAGCCTAAAATGCTTCTTAATATAAATGAGAATGATAAATTACTATAAAAGACATCGCCGAATGCCATCGCACCTATTAAAAGGATGTTTGAAATTACCCATTGCGATATTATTATCTTTTTGTTGTAATATAAGCAGTTCATCGCTATCGCTGCTGCAATTAGCGTTATACCCCCACCTACTTCAAAAGTAATAAATACAAAGAAAACTATGAGTGTATACTGAGAAAAAGTTAAAATATACACTGTTAAATCTTCACTTATTTTTTTATTTGTATAGTTTGTAATAGCCACTACTAAAAAAGTTGAAATTAATATACCTATACCATTTAATACATCACCACTAAAAAAATATAGCAAACCATAACTACTACTACCAAACAAAAGAACTAATTGATTTGTTTTAATTAGTTTTTGCTTTTCAATTACTGTTTGATTATTCATATATCCATCTCCATTATAAATTGCTTATTTCTTTGATAATTTTAACATAATATCAAGTAAATAACAAGCTTTTTTAATGTATATATTGAAAAAAAATTATTGATAAATTAATAACAACGCTTGACAAAATTAAATATATTGTATATAATGAGCATATACAATATAGAGAGGTAGTATTTATGAATATTATTATCAGTAATTCTATTAACACTCCAATATACGAACAAATTTATTCACAAATTAAAAATCAAATAATTAAAGGCGATTTAAAGGAAGGCGATAGCCTACCTTCTATGCGAATTTTAGCTAAAGAATTACGAATAAGCGTTATCACTACTAAACGAGCTTATGAAGAATTAGAGCATGATGGCTTTATTTTTTCTAAAACAGGAGTTGGTAGTTTTGTCGCAAGTACGAATTTAGAATTAATAAAAGAAGAAAACTTAAAGCAAATAGAAAAGCTAATTGAAGAAATAATCCCTCTTTCTCACTCGTGCGATTTAAGTTTTGATGAAGTATTAGAAATGTTTAAGATAATTTATAAAGGAGATTAATTATGAAAAATGCAATTGAAATTAAAAATTTAACAAAAACCTTTGATGGCTTTATGCTAAATGATGTAAGTTTTAATGTGCCTTGTGGCAGTATAGTAGGCTTTATTGGAAGAAATGGTGCAGGAAAAACTACTGCAATAAAATTAATTTTAGGCTTATTAAATAAAGACAGTGGCGAAATTAAAGTTTTTGATAAAGAAATAGATAGTTTTTCTAATACACAGATAAAAGAAAGTATCGGCGTTGTTTTAGATAGTAGTAGTTTTACAGATTATTTAACTGCAAATGGCGTGAATGCTGTTTTTAAAAATATATATAAAACTTGGGATAGCGATAAATTTTTTAGCTTTATGCAAAAATTTAATTTACCCCTAAAAAAAGAAATAAAGAGTTTTTCAAAAGGTATGAAAACAAAACTCAGCATAGCCTGCGCTTTATCTCATAATTCCAAGTTACTTATTTTAGACGAGGCCACAAGCGGACTTGACCCAATAGTAAGAGAGGAAATTTTAGATATATTTTTAGATTATATACAAGATGAAGAAAAAAGTATTTTAGTGTCTTCTCATATTTTATCTGATTTAGAAAAAATCTGCGATTACATTACTTTTATAGATAATGGGCAAATAATTCTCTCAAAAGAAAAAGATGTCTTATTAGATGAATATGCTCTTTTAACTTGCTCTAAAGAAGATTTAAAAAGTATTGATAAGTCAGCTATTATAAAAACAAAAGAAAACCAATTTTCTACTCGCAGTTTAGTGATAAAATCTATAGTAAGTAAAAATCTTGCCCTTGATAGCACTACTTTAGAAGATATTATGATTTTTGCATCACAGGAGGTGTAGTTATGAAAGGTTTAATTATAAAAGATTTATTGATTTTATCAAAGAATTTAAAATTTTATGCAATTTTTTTAGTTTTGTATTCTGGATTTTCAGTTTATTCTGATGCTCAAAGCTCGGTTATAGGGATTTTTAGTTACTGCTTAATACTTACTTACATCCTAACATTATCAAGCTTTTCCTATGATGATATGACAAATTTTCAAACCCTTGCTTTAACTATGCCAGTAACTAAAAAGGCTATAGTCGCCTCTAAATATACCCTTTATTTAATTTTTGTATCCTTTTCTTGTATCATCGCTTTAATTTTAGCTTTTGCTATTAACATTGATTTTATAGAATTTTTAATGAGTAGTTTATTAGCAGTAGTTAGCCTAACTACGGTTCTTAACCTTACTTTGCCATTGATTATAAAATTTAGTGTTGAAAAATCAAGGTATTTAATTATGGTAATATTCTTTGCTGTTTTTGCTTTTATAGGGCTATTCACTTTTGAAAACACACCTGAATTTATATTAAATATTGCAAACTTTGTTTTAAATGCAAATACCTTTAGCCTTATTGGCTTTGCAATAGGCTTTGTAATTATTAGCTTTTTTATTTCATATTCTGTATCTGTTAAATTTATTGAAAATAAAGAATTTTAAACTATTTATGCTATAATAAAAAATAGGTGCTGTTAGCACCTATTTTTATGTATGAAATTGTAAAAGTATATATAAATAAATACAGTAGTATACGATACTATCATTATATAAAACAAAATTTCAGAGCTTAGTAAAAAAGATAGAATAAGATTTATAAACCCGCTAAAAAACATCAGTTTTGCATATAGTCTATGTATCTTATTAAAGGTATCCTTATCTTTTAATATAGCCTTAGTTTTAAAGGCAAATATTGAGTTATGCCTTATTTTAGGTATATAGTTTGCAATAACCATCACTAACGCATTAACTGCTACGCTCATTATTTTGCTTAAATTTATTTTATCAGGATACATTGCTTGCAAAATAACTAAAGAAGTCATAAATATTACTAAAATACAAGTTGTTATTTTAAAAATTGTTTTGTAACTGCCATTTTCATCTTTAGTATACTTATTGATATATACTATAGCTATCGGCAATATTAAGCTAATTAAAAATAAATTATTTTTATTACTATATGTGTAGCTTCCATCAAAGCTTACATTCATTACTATTTCTTTAGGTAAAGTATCAAAAAATATACTCACAATAAATAAAGGAATAAATGAAGCTAATAAAAAAATTAAATCATTTGGCCTTATTGTCAGTTTCTTCATCTTCACCTATCTTTTCAAAATCTTTAAAATAAAGAAAAATTTCTTGTATTACGCTCATATTTAATTCATAGTATATGTATTTTCCTCTTTTTTCATCTCTTACTAAATCTGCTTGCTTTAATATTGATAAGTGATGTGAGATAGTCGCATCTGTCATATTAAATTTTTCACTTAGCTGGCCTGCATTTTTTTCGCCATCTTTTAAAATATTTAATATTTCTCGCCTGACAGGACTTGATAAGGCTTTAAAGCTATTTTGAAATCCCATAATCGCCCTCCATTAATTAGATATCAATCAAATTATAGCATTTATATGTACTAAAATCAAGTTGTTATTATTTTAAGACTTTTTTGAATAAAAACTAACTCAATAAATAGATTTAAAAAATACCAGTAGCAGTAGCTACTGGTATTTTATTATTCTTACTCAAACAAACTTTAATATTAAACTAAATTTTTTATCACATACTTTAATTTAAAATTTATATATTTTTAAGTCCTTAAATTTTTTGATATTGCGCTTGCCACTATTATAAAAATTGAATATACAATAAATATAGTCCCGTTATCTGCTATTATAAACATTGGAATATCTGATAATAATGCCATTAGCATTGATATAAACATTACCATGGTCATTGCTTTTAAAGAGGTTGATAAAATTTGTTTATTTTTTAAAAGACCTCTCACCATTATAATAATCAGTATTACTAACAACGCAGTTATTACCCAATCACCCATAAAAAATAATACATTCGTACCTGCTAAAAAGAAAAATGCTAAAAAGGCTATGATTATTTCACTTACTGCTATAATCATAAGTTTTAAGCTATTGGGAGCAGGCGTATTAAGCGGATTTTGTGCAGGCTGTGTTTTATTATGCTTTATTTTTTTTCTGGGATCATAATCTTGTCTTTCAAATTCATAAATATTAACTTTTGCACCTGCTTTACATTTAGCACATTTTATTTCGCTGTCATCAATAGGATTTTTGCAAATTATGCACTGCTTCATATACGCCTCCTTAAAGCTCTTCTAATCTCTTTTTAAGTCTTGCTGAATAGTCTATTATTTTTCGTTCATACCCTTCTAACATTAAGGGTGAAGAAAGTAAAAAATCTGCTGTTGAACGATTTGTTGCAACAGGAATATTATATAAAGCAGCTATCCTTAAAAGCGCTTTAACATCGGGGTCGTGCGGTTGTGAGGATAATGGATCCCAAAAGAAGATTAAAAAATCAATTTTCCCTTCTGCTATACTTGCACCTATTTGTTGGTCTCCGCCTAAAGGGCCACTGTGAAAGCCTATAACAGGTAGCTGAGTTTCATTTGATATTATTTTTGATGTAGTTCCTGTTCCACATAAAAAATGCTTTGATAGCATTTTTTTATTTTCTTTTACCCAGCTTACTAAGTCATCTTTTCTGCCGTCGTGAGCTATCAGGGCAATGTGTTTTTGCTTTTCCGATTTTACACTTATATATCCTTCTTGCATATTCTCTCCTACTTTAATAATTAATATGAAGTATTAGTATTATTTTCCTCTAAAATCTTAATAGCTGAGGATGTTCCTAATCTATCACAGCCCAAAGCTATAAATTTTTCCATATCTTCTTTTGTTCTTATTCCACCGGCTGCTTTCATTTTTACATTTTCACCAATGTGTTTTTTAAATAATTCTATATCTTCAAAAGTCGCACCACCTGTTGAAAAGCCTGTTGAAGTTTTAATGAAATCCGCTTTTGCATCTGTCACTGCCTTACAAAGAGCAATTTTTTCATCTTCACTTAAAAGGCAGGCTTCAATAATAACTTTTAAAATATTATCGCCTATTGCGTTTTTAATTTGTCTTATTTCTTCAGTTATATAAACAAAATCTTTATCTTTCGCCTTTGCTATATTTATAACCATATCTATTTCTTTTGCACCTTTTTTTATGGCATCTTTCGCTTCAAAAACTTTACTTTGTGCTGTCATCGCACCTAAAGGAAAACCTATAACTGTACAAATACTAATTTCATCTTTTAATATTTCTTTTGCATACTCAATATATGATGGATTAATACATATAGAAGCTGTTTTAAACTTTAGCGCTTCATTACACAATTTTTTAATATCTTCTTTTGTAGTATCAGCTTTAAGGGCTGTATGGTCTACTTTTTTATAAATTTCGTTATTATTCATTTTAATTTTCCTCATTTAATTTATCGAATTTAAAAGCCATAATATTATCATACACTTCTTTTGGTATAGTAAAGTAATCAGAACCACCAAGTCCTTCATAGAAAGTACATTTTGCTACATATACATCGCCATATTTTGCTATAACTAAAAAGTTTTTCATTATTTCGTACTCATAGTAATCTTTATTTTGTAAAAACACTGTACTATCCAAAGTTTGCTCATGAATATTTTTATATTCTCCTGTATAAGCTTGCCAAGAATTAAGCTGTAGTAAATCTTTAACTTCACTTATTTCTTCATCCGTTAAAGGTAATATTTCCTCATCTGTTGGCATATAAAGTGTGCCTAATTCATTTAAGTGCATATCACCTACTAATCTATAAACGGCTTCTTCTAAATATTTATTTGTATTTTTTATGCTTTCGTTAGTTAAATTTAGGGCAAGTTCTACGAATTGTTCAGTTTCTTCTTGGGTTAAATAAATTCTATGTGTTTCATCAACTATTATAAAATACTCTGAATTTTCATTTATTGTTGCAACTAATGAAAATTGATCTCCTATTTTAAAATATATCCCACTTATTCCAAAGGAATTATCCTCTTTTACTACTTCTTTATTTTCTAAATTAAAAATACTTAGTATATCTTTTTTATTTTCATCAGTCAAATCAACAGGTATATTCTCTAAAAATGATATTGTCTGTGATGAATTTAGTCTATTTTCAACCTCAGTAATATAGTCTATTTCTTCGGTACTATCAATTTTCTCATCGGTTTCTTCTTTTACTTCTTCACTCGTTTCTTCTTTTATATCTTCTTGGTTTTCTTCATTCATTTCTTGGCTTGTAGGCGCTGGGCTTTCTGCTACGGACTCTTCAGATTCACTACTGCTACAAGCGGGAAAAATCATACAAATTGACATTAAAATTAACATCGCCAAAACCTTTTTCATAACTAATCTCCTAATACTTTAAAATATAAATTCACTTAATATTATATTAACATACATATATATTTTAGTCAATTGAGTGAGGTAATAATAGCTATATGTAGTTCATTTTTTAATAAATTTATTAGCTCAACCTTTCATGTTGCATATCCAATAGTTAGAACATTTATACCTACAATAGTTACAGCATTATCTATTGTTTCAAGTGTTGATTTTTTTGATGAAATTTGAAATCAAACTCTATAGATTACAAACTCTGCTTCGTTTGTGTTTATATTTTTTTCTCGCCTCATAGCATATTACATATTAAAAAAAATAATACTTAGAACAAAATAAAAGACTCGTAGAAAATATCTACGAGTTTTTTATTGTAAATCATTAAATAATTATTTAACTCTTAATTTCTTTATTCCTCTATAGGTTAATGAGTTAAAACAAGAAATAATAATAATATACAGTAGTAATAATGGAAGGAAAAAATATCTAAATTCATGACTTTGAGTTGTTACTAAAAACGATCCATAGTAAAACACAGATAATAGATATATTATACCAATTTTTTCAAAATCTTGTATAGTCATCGCTTTTGCAAGCTTTGTAATTATCATTAGACCTAATGCTAATGAAAATAAAATCCATGGAGTTCTAAATAAAGGAAACGCTTGCATAAAACTACTATAACTTTGATGAAACTGCTGCCTGCGAGTAGTATCTGAAAAATTAAATTCATCCATCCTATTATCTCTGTTATAGTCATACTCAATTTCAGCTAAAGGTTGCGTTATGCCTAAAGTCATAGCCCAAAAACTTGTTTTAGTATTCCAGTAAGTGGCACTTTCATTAAACATTAGATAAAAATATCCTTTTCGAATTAAAGATGCATTATTACCAGTACCCACAACAATATTTGGAATATAGTCATGATAACCATAAATTGAATTATTATGATTTGCACTTACAGCTAATTCAGTAGTTCCTTCTTGTCCTAAATAGTCTATGTAATCTTCATATTCGGGCTCTTCATACAAGCTTTCAAGCATAGTAACAGTTTCCCATAAAAAGCCTGTGGATAAACTTCCAGAACCATTTTGATGACCATAATTTAATAAAGTAGGTAAGCTAATAATAAGTGAAAAACTTAAAACTATACTTAGTATATGGATATATAGCATTGTCCATATTTTAGTTTGGTAACCAATTTTAATTAATACTAATATAAATACTGGCAAAACCGTAAATGCATTTTGCCTAAACCCTACCATTATAAAATATAAGCTAAAGCATATAAAAAAATATATTGCTTTAAGTATTAAAGACCAATTATTAAAATTAGTATATTCTACTTCGGTAAGAAGTATTAATAACCATAACAGTGCAACAAGACAGATAACAGACATTTCAATGTACACTGAAAACCCATAATACACTGGACATATTACAAACAATAACCCTGCTATAAATTTACCCTTTGGTACATATATGTTTATAGCACAAAAGCAAGTGAAAAAATATGCTACACTTTGTAAAAGTGTAAAAGAAGCATAATTTTGAGTGATTTTATATAATATTGCCATTAATATTTGAGGCGGTACACTTAACCAATCATCTAATGCTTGAAAATTGAGCCTTGACATTTCTCTTGCCATAAACCATCGTCCATAACTATCTGAATAAAAAATACCTGGATATGTTATTAATGTAAGGGTGGTACCTATTATAAGGGCTAATACGAAAAAAAATGCCATCTTCTTTTTTGTATTAGTAAATGATGTAGTGCACGAAATCGGGGAAAATATTTTTAATTTTGAGTTTTTATAGTGCATTTTGACCTCTTTTTTGATTTGAATTCATTTGAATTCACTTTAATATAAATATAATTATAACAAAACTTCAATTATCAAGTCAAGGACAGTCCCGCTGCTTACATTTTTATTTAATAAAAGTTTCAAGTTACTTTAATCCTTTATAAGATTTGTAAGCATTATCGATGTTTCAATATAAATACTGACTTTTTAGATGCTTTATTAATTACTATAGTGACTAAATTAAAAAAACTATTTATTCAAACAAAAAAACGAGCTGATTTAAAATAAATCAGCTCGTTTTGTTTTTGCAAAATTTTAACTTTATTATTAATTTAACTCGAATATAACAACACTATCATTTTTAAATATTTCAATATAATATTCACTTGCCGATGGTAAAGTTATATCATCTATATCTTTTTGATTTAAAAACACAACTATATATCCTATATTTTTCAAGTTTTGAAAATCGTATTTTTCTTTTTGAGTCCACTCATTAGAAAACATATCAATTACCTCTTGAACTCTCACTGCCTCATCTTGAAAGTTCAAGTTTCTTTGCGCATAAAGGTAGCCTTCAAAATAACATTTTTTCTCTGAAAAGGCTGAAATTTCATGAAAAACTGCGTCTTTAAATCCGTTAGGGGTTAATCTATTAGTTAAAATTAATCTATCGTCTTTTATGTACTCATTTAAAAATGCATATGCTTCGTGTTCTTCTAATTTTACATTTGAATAATGAGTATCATCTTGAGTAAAAAAAACGCTTACTGCATTAAAAGAGTAATCTGTTAGTGAAGTGATTATGCTTTTATTAAAACTAATAATCGTCATTAATGATAGTGCAATTATTAATATTTTTTTGTAGTTTTGTTTTTTTATTATAAAAGAATTTATTTCATATGCCACTATATATCCTACAAATGGTAGGGCTGTTAATATAAAATATACTTGACTTGTTCCTACTATAAAAAATGTATAATAGGCTGTTGTCCCTACTAAAAATATAAAAACCGCAAAAACTTTATCATACGCCATATCATATTTTAAGAATACACATTTTAATAATTTGATAGAGGAAAACAGTAATGGTACTATCGCAAAAGTAAAAGTAAATATTAATGATGGAATTAATAATATTACTCTTGCTATTAGATTTTCGCCTAAAATTTTATAAGCTTCAGTGAAAGCGCTTGTTCTAACTGCTGATCTTAAAAATGTGTTAAAAAAATCTTCTGTAAAATAACCACTTGTGCCACTCACAAATAAAATCATATATAAAACTAAGAACACTGGTAATGCTATTGATAAAAAAACTGTAACACTTTTATTTATTCTTTTATTGTTTATAGATTTAATTATAAATGCGCATAATAATGCAACAAGGAAAACTATTGTATACGGCCCTTTAGTTCCGGTTAGTAAAACAATTAAAACTAAACCATATAGAATATTTATAAAAACACCTTTATTACTCACAGCTATATTTTCAAACAAAGAGCTCACTATAAAAAACAACACGATAACTACAACCGTTGCAAGCCCTACTGCATTTGCATTGCTTGAAATTTCAAAAGATAAATTAGTATAATGATATGAAAAGGAAAATCCTATGTAAGTTGCGATAGATAAAATAAAAACAAATATTTCATTTTTTATAGCTTTTTTAATTAATGAATAAATGCTTATAGCTAATAAAGCAGGCATAAAAAATACTTGGTATTGTATTAAATACACCCAGCCTTGCATGCCTGTTATTATTTTAGCTATCCCAAAATACAATGTATTAAAAAAATGATATGTAAATTGTACTCCTGTAACTCTTATATCATCAAAAGGAATTTTTGATGATAATTGATTAATATTCCCTATCTGCCATGTGTAATCAGCATAAGTTATATCAAGGGCGCTTGGCATATTAAAATTTAAAGTAAACAATGTTATGTATACACAAAAAGTTAAAAAGATAATAAAACTTGAATTTTTATTTATTACACTTTTAATCAATGTAAAATCTATTTTTATTTTTTTATAATTTAAAATTAGCGCAGTAACACTTATTATAGGATTTATATATATTATTAGGTTCATTTGATTTAAAAAATATAAAACAAAATACTCTATAAATAAAATAGAAATACCAACTAAAAATGCTAAAACAAATTTAATAGAACTTGGAATTTTAATTGGCTTTAATATACTAACTATAACGTATCCTGGAATAAATGTGTAAAATATCAAATATATTAAAAAGCTAAATCCATTATATGTTAAGAGTGTAAAAATTGTAGGGACTAATATTAAAATAACACAGGTAATATTAATTATATAGTTTGTACTTATTTTTGTTTTCATTATTTCCTCAAATCTTGTATCTAATTTTATATTATATTAACATATATGCTTTTTTTAGTCAATTGAGTGAGGTAATAATAATCACACACTAAACAAAGATTTTTTGTCCTGTTTTAAATTTTTTATTTGAATAAACTATCCTATTTATTCAAATAAAAAAACGAGCTGATTTAAAATAAATCAGCTCGTTTTGTTCTTATGAGTATTTTATAAAATTATAGTATTGTCATAACTTCTTTTATATCTAATTGAACAGGCGCTCTTTTTTCTTCATCAGGATAGCCGTAAGTTATTATAGCCGCAACAGTTTGCCCTTCAGGTAAGTTTATAATTTTTGCAATTTGGGCATCATCAATTACTCCAAAAATACAAGTACCAACGCCTTTTTCATGGGCTGCTAAACAGAATGTTTGGCAAGCTATACCAGCGTCAAACATCTCCCACTGGTTACCTTTATTAGTTGAGTAATTACCATTATCTTGTTTGAGAATACCGCTTTTACCTAATACATAGCTTAGTACAGCTACGCCTTGCGCATTTTCTAAAGTCTTCATATTGTAAGCAAAGCCATTTACACCCTTTTGTGCGATTTGTTTTATGATTTCATCATCTTGAACTAAGGTGTATCTTGCGATTTGACCATTTGCCCATGACGGCGCAAATTGAGAAAGCTCGATAATTTCTTTTAAAGTTTCTTCTTTAACTTTTTCGTTTTTGTACTTTCTTATGCTTCTTCTTGTTTTGATTAAATCTGTTGCATTCATAATTTTACTCCTTTATGCTTTTTTTCTTAAAATTGACATTTGTGGGATACTTTCTAAACACTCAAAGCTATACTTCATCATTGGATGAGGTGTTGAATTTATTTCATTCTCATCTTCATCAAAAATCGCTTTTGGTGTTATAGTAATTGTTGTTAAATTAGGAGTTAAAATTTCAATTTCATCCCCTAAGTTAAACTTGCCTCTTTGCGAGCAATACACTTTATTATCTTTATATTCTTCTACTACGCCTAAAAGTTCCCAATGCCTTATATAGCTTGATGAATCTGTTGTTTGTATTGCGTTTTCTTTTGAAAAGTAAAAGCCTGTTGAGTATGTTCTATGGCTTGTTTTTGTTATTTCTTGCAAAGCAAAATCAGGACAGATATAATTTTTGCTATTTTCCATATAGGCATCTAAGGCTTTTTTGTAAGCTGCTGTAACTGATGCAACATAATAAAAACTTTTCGCCCTTCCCTCAATTTTTAAACTACTTATACCAGCTTTAACTAATAAGTCAACATAAGGCAGCATACATAAATCATCTGCATTCATTATATAGTTTTGACCGTCTTCCATTTCATTTATATCATAGAATTTTCCAGGCCTTTGTTTTTCGCTTAACTGCCACTGCCATCTGCAAGGCTGTGCACATTCGCCTTTGTTTGCATCTCTTCCTGTTAAGTAATGAGATAATAAGCATCTACCTGAGAAAGATACGCACATTGCTCCGTGAACAAAGCATTCGATATCTAAATCTTTAGGGGTGTTTTCTCTAATAGTAATGATTTCATCAAAGGATAATTCTCTTGCTAAAACTACCCTTTTTGCGCCTAATTTATAAGCCATGTTAGCCGCTTGATAGTTCACTATTCCTACCTGTGTTGAAAAATGAATTTCCATGTTAGGGGCAATTTCTCTAACAAGGCTTAGTACACCTAAATCAGCTACTATAACTGCGTGAACACCTGTATCACTAATATCTTTTATGAATTTTGGCATATTTTTTATATCTTCGTTTGTAGGCACTGTGTTTAAAGTAAGATATATTTTTTTATTTTTAGAATTTGCAATTTCTACTGCTTTTTTTATCTGTTCTAAAGAGAAGTTTTTAGGTGATGCTCTCATTCCATATTCTTGTGCACCTAAATAAACAGCATCTGCCCCATATTTAAAAGCAAATTCTAATCTTTCCATATCCCCTGCCGGTGATAAAATTTCTGGTCTTATCATCATATTATTTCTTTGCCTCTTGAGCTGTTATTGCAAAAGCTATGCTAACATTTGCATTATGCTCTGCTACTGTTTTTGAGTAGTAGTATTTGCCTGTTGAGTCAGTAACAAAGAAGTAGTAATCTTCAAAGTTTTCTGCTGGCCATAGAGTATTTGTAATCGCATCTATGCCAGGGTTTGAAATAGGAGATGGAGGAAGACCCTCGATTTTATAAGTATTATAAGCATCTAACATCCCAGCTGGCACATTCGCTTCTGAGCCGTAGTATGGGATGATGTAAGCATATACATAGTTTCCATCTTCAGGATAATGGCTACAAACATTACATTCTAATCTTGTAACTGTATTATTTGGTATTAGTCTATTTCTTAATACTGCTGCAACATAAGGTTGTTCTTCTGGATGGCCTGCTTCTTCTTGAACGAATGAAGCTAAAGTGATAACCTCATCAAGGCTCATTCCAATGGCATCCATTTGCTCATACATTTCATCTGTAATTCTATTTTCAAATTCTGCAAATAATTTTGCTACTATATTATAGACAGTTTCATCTGTATAAAATTCATAAGTACTTGGGAATAAATACCCCTCTGCCTTCATAAATTTATTTGGGTTATCATTTATTTCATTCCAAAAATTAAATTGTGAGAAATCGCCTTCATTTGCAGTTGTAATAAATTCTTCTTTTGTACAAAGACCTTCGTTTTCTAATCTTTGAGCTATTTGTATTAAAGTAAAGCCTTCTGGGAAAGTAACTGTTATTGTTTCTTTTTTATCAACAACTGTTTGTAGTGATGTAATAACTTCATCATAAGACATATTTTCTCTTAAAGTAAATGTACCGTATTGTAAGTTTTCAGCTGGGAAAACTCTTGTATACACTCTAAAAATAAATGAAGAGTTTATAACGCTATTTTCTTCTAATAATGTCGCTATTGAAGATACAGATGAGCCCATAGGCACTTCTAAAACAACTTCCCCTCCCTCACTTTTACCATTCACTTCGCCTAAGGTAATAAAACCTACTACCCCTAAAGTTATAGCTAAAATAGCCATAACTGCTAAAACAACTTTTTTCATAATTCCTTCTTCCTAATCAAACATTAAGTTTGCATATACATTTTCATTTAATCCTTTAATTAAACAATGTGCTTTTTTCTTTCCATAACCTAAGAAAAGTAAAGACTCATCGTTTAATGAAATTTTAACTTTTGTAGCCTTTGTTCTGCCTTTTATAGCTTGGATAAGCTTTATCGCTGTTGTATTATCTTTTGAGCATAACTCTCTTATAGTAATAGTTTCATCACTGTGATAATAAATGCAGTATCCATTTTCATCCTCTGCAGTAGAGCCTGAAAAACTATATATATAATAAGCAAAGTTTTCATAGCCTTTTTTAGGAAAGCTAACATAGCTTTGCTCTATATATTTCTCTCTAACTTGTTGTAGTTTTGAAGCTGTAAGAGTATCAAATTCAGCTGTCGCCCACATATTATCAGCAATATCTATATCAAAATTTCTTAAATATGTTTTTGTAGTAAAGCCTAATTTCTCATAAAATGAAAACAAACTCTCATCAGCTGGTTGCAAAATACAAAACTCATCGCCATTTTCTATTCTATTTATATAGGCAAAATTTATAAGGGCTTTCATATAGCCTTTTTTGCGATACCTTTCATCTGTACAAGCACTATATAAATAAAAGCCTTTTTTAGAATTAATTGTAACATCTATTGCCATTAGCATCGAGGCTACTGTTTCATTATCTTTTACTATATACACATTATCGATACTGCATAAAGAAAATGCAAAGTCGCAGTATCCATGTGTCCCATCATCAAAAATTTTATTATATAACTGTTTTAATTGCTGTAAGTCTTCATTTTTTGCTTTAGTTAATAACATTTTAATCCCCTAAGTATTCAGCATTAATTTTTTCATTAATTTCAATAGGAAAATAAGACAGCTTTGCTTTTCTTAAATTTTCTTCGCCTAAATCATCTTCACGATTTATATACTTAAAGTTTTTTAAGCAGTTAAGTGCAAATTCTTGATTGATTATAGCATATGCCCCATTGATTTCATGTATAGCTTTTTCTACTATTATATCCACCATTTCATCATTTATAGCGCTCGCTATTGTCATAGCTATAACTTTATTGTCTATTTTAATCATTGCGCCAAATAATTCTAACTCTTCAAAATTATTTAGCATTGAGTGTATTGCTTCTTTTTCTTTTAATAAGTTATAATTATCCGCTTCGCCATAAGATAAAAACCACTCATCTTCAAAGTCTATAGCCTCTTGAGCGTTATCTTTAGTCATTGGCACATATTCATAAACAGGGTTATCTCTTTTAAAGCGAGAAATATGATTTCTCTTTTTTTGGTATTTTTTGCCTTCTAATTTTCTTAAATCATCGGCTAAATATATGTAGTCAGCTGTATCTCTATCGTAATAAATATTGAATTTATCTTTATAGTGAGATTTTAATTTTTCTTCTTGTTCTTTTGATAGGCTATAAAACTTTACTTCAAAGCCTCTTTTTTTACTATCCTGTATACATAATTCAACAGCTTTAATAAAGTCCATACTGCCTGTTGGGGCTAAGTACCAATCTATTAAAGAGTCTTTTTCGTGTGTTCTCATAAACACAGTATCTTCTACAACACAAACACAGACAGGATGTAAAAATGACCATTCATACATTGTAGCAAAACAATGCTCTGCATTTGATATAGTATGTTTTCTAAATATACTATTCACTTTTTTAAAGTCACTAACTTCAATGGGTGAAAATTCTAACATAATTCCTCCAAAACTTTGCTTAAAACTTTTTGTGATATTTCTTGTATACTAAAGGCATTTTCTTCATCATCACATTGTATTTTATGCCATTCATCATTCTGTATACAAAAATATGCTGCTTTTTGTGATTTTTCTAAATATTCTTTGTCTTTTTCATGTATATCTTTTTTGTCTTCTTTTCCTTTGTATCTTTTACTTAAAAGTTTTTGAGAGACATTTATTGACATATCTAAGTAAATAACGCAGTCGGGTTTTGGAATTTGTATTTTGTTGTATTCTAAGTCGTAAAGCCAGTTTAAATAATCTTGCCAAAGCTCTGGGTCTAATTTTGAGCATTGGTGAACTGCATTTGAAGTGGTGTATCTATCTGCAACAATAATATAGTCATCATTATACTGATTTTCCCATTTCGTTTTAAAGCTTGCAAATCTATCTACTGCAAAAAAACTTGAGGCTGCAAAAGCGTTTACATCATTTGGCTTGTTGCCAAAATCGCCGTTTAAGTACATTTTAACAAGTGCTGATGAGTCGCTGTCATAATCTGGAAATGTGATATTTATTACTTTTTTGCCCATAGCCTTTAAGTTTTCTAATAAAAGTTTTGACTGCGTTGCCTTACCTGAGCCATCAAGACCTTCAATTACTACTAATTTGCCCATACTACACCTGCTTTTTAAGTTTTTTATATTTTTCTTTAACTTCCTTCATTTTACCGCAAGACATTTTCCCCTCAGGGCAAGGACCATAGCTACAAGGCGCACCAGCGTTTAAAAATAAACTCGGAGCTACCGCAAAAACGAGTTCTAACATTAAATCTGATAATTGTTGAATTTCCCATTGCGCTCTATTGCAACAACGATGCGCAAAAAAGTTATTTAAACTTCTTGCATTCATTGTAACTATCATTTTTGTAGTACAGGCATTTGGCAGTATAAATCTTGCATCTTCTAAGGCTTTTTTCTCTGCCGCCCTTTTAGCTGCTTTTTCTTCCATACCTTTATCTAATAATTCTTTTAAATGTGTTTCTTTTAATAAGGCTGTCACTTTAAGGTAATTTTCACCTGCAAGTGCCATTGATTTATTAAATTCTTCTAATGCCACCTTATCCTCTAATACTTCAGGAGGTGTTACAAACTCAAAATCTTTTAAATTTACATATCTTTGACTTTGAACGCTATATGAAGCTATCCTATGTCTTGTAATTTGAGCAAGTAAGGTTCTTGAAACACCCTCAATAGCAAAAGTAAAGTTTGCATGCTCAGTAGGGCTACCGTGGCCTAAGTTTGCAAGCATCGTTATAAATTCTCTGCTTTTTTCCTGTGTTAAATTATCTAATAAGTTCTCAATATTAGAGTTTGAATAACATAGCTTTGCCGCTGCTGCTACTACTTGCTCAGGATTTGGGGTATGTGATATTAATTTTACTTTCATAATTTCATCCTCTTATAATTTTTCAAGTGGTGTATAATTTGCCATTATCTTTTTTACACCTTTTGGGCCAAAATTCACTTCAAGCATCGCATCGCCTGCAAGTGGCGTGATTTTTAAAATAATGCCTTCACCAAAAACTTTATGCCTTACTTTATCGTTTACATTTAAGTCGATGTTTTTATTTTTATTTGTATTTTGCGTGTTAAGTGAAGAATTTGCACTCATGTTATTAAGACTTAACGGCTTTGTTGCAAAACTTGACATTTGTAGCGGATTTATTGCTTTTTTTGTTTGTCTTTTATCAATTAAGTCAATAACTTCTTCATCTATTTCTTCTAAAAATCTTGAGCGCACTGGTCTTTTTGTTTGACCAAAAACCATCCTTTGAGCACAATGAAAAATATATAATTCGCTCTTTGCCCTTGTAAAAGCAACATAGCACAGCCTTCTTTCTTCTTCTAAGTCTTGCTCATTATACTTTGACTGCTCTCCTGGGAATATCCCCTCTTCTACACCTACTAAGAATACATAAGGAAACTCTAAGCCTTTTGAAGAGTGCATTGTCATTAAAGTGACTGCATCACTGTCTTTGTCATAGTTATCCATATCGCTAATTAAGCTAACTTCTTCTAAAAATTGCATTAGGCTTGCTTCTTCGTTTTCTTGCACAAATAAGTTGATGTTTGATACTAACTGCCCGACATTCTCAAGGGCTGTTTTGCCTTCTTCGCCTAATTTAACCAACATATCTTCATAGCCTGTTATATTAATTAAATTGGGGAGAAAATCTTCAAGCGACTGATTTATGTAAATATCATATAACTTATCATAGATTTTCATAAAAGCCATTAAAGGAGCTTTTGCTCTTGCAATGGCTGGGTAATTATCTATATTTTTTATAACTTCTAACATAGATATATTATTAGCTACTGCTATATCTTGAATTGTGTTTACAGTGGTAGCACCGATTTTCCTTGCTGGAACATTTATTATTCTTTTAAGCCTTAAATCATCATTAGGGTTTGAAAAAATATTTAAGTAGGCTGTTAAATCTTTAATTTCTTTTCTATCATAAAACCTATATCCGCCAATAATTCTATAAGCAATACCACTGCTCGCTAAAGCTCTTTCAATATTACTTGACTGCATATTCATCCTATATAATACTGCATGATCTTTTAAAGGTATGCCTTTTTTTATATTCTCAGCTATAACACTTACTATGTTTTGCCCTTCTTCTCTTTCTTCTTCAAGGCTGTAAATAGATACTTTTTTGCCATCAGTTTTCTTTGTCCAGAGAGTTTTTCCTTTTCTTGACTTATTATTTTTTATTACAGAATTTGCAGCGTCTAAGATATTTTTTGTTGAGCGATAATTTTCTTCTAATTTAATTACAAGCGCATTATCAAACTGCTCTTCAAAACTTAAAATATTTTCTATTGTAGCGCCTCTAAAGCGGTAAATACTTTGATCATCATCCCCAACAACACAGATGTTGCCAAATCCACTACTTAAATTTTTAATTAATTCAAACTGGGCTATAGATGTATCTTGATACTCATCTACCATTATGTACTTATATCTTAATTGATAGTATTTTCTTACTTCTTCATTTTCTTGTAAAAGTTTTACTGTATAGTAAATTAAATCATCAAAGTCAAAGGCACTTGAGTTAAATAGTCGCCTTTGATACTCTTCATAGCATTTCACTACTAATTTTTCGTGAGTGTTATTAGCAAAGTTTTCAGCTTCTTTAGGAGATATTAACTTATCTTTATAGCTTGACATCCTACTTATTACAACTTTAGGATTTAAAAACTTATCATCTATATTATTTTCTTTTAAGATTTCTTTTACTATTCTTTTTTGATCATCTGAATCGTAGATAGTAAAGGCATCGCCAAAATTTAATAAATGTGCGTTTCTTCTTAATATCCTAACACATAGTGAGTGAAAAGTACTCGCTGTAACATCATAAGAATTTGTATCTAAAGATGCTGTTAGTCTTTCTTTTAACTCTCCCGCTGCTTTATTTGTAAAAGTTATAGCTAAGATGTTATAAGGCATAATCACATTGCCGGCTATTGCTTTTTCTGTTTCGAAAGGTAGCCTTTCTTTTGTTTTAATTGCATTTTCTAATAATGCTATAGTTTCATCATTTATATTCTTAGGTATAAAAGATGAATTATAGCTATCGCCAAAACGCACCATATTTGAAATTCTATTAATTAAAACACTTGTTTTACCACTGCCAGCTCCTGCTAAAATCAAAAGTGGGCCGTTAATGGTAAAAACTGCTTTTTTTTGCATCTCGTTTAAATGCTCGAATTGTAAATTTATATATTCTTTTCTTAAGTTTAAAAATTTGCTATCCATATATCTATTTCCTTTAAAGTTATCTTAATATTATATCACATTATATATATAAATTACAAAATTATTTATAAATTATTTATTATATACTCCCGGTGTTACATTTCTAAAGCCTGATTCTAATTTATCCTCGTATTCAAAGGCTCTGCCTGTACCTACTGCTACGCATACCTCGCTATTTTGAGATACTACTACATTAACTTTTAATTCCTCTTGTATAAATTTATCAAGGTTGTTAAATCTTGCCCCTGCCCCTGTTAAGATTATCCCTGATTCATAAATATCGCCTGATAATTCAGGAGGAGTAACTTCTAAAACTTGCTTTATAGCCATAGTAATATCTTGAATTATCGGTAAAATTATTGGATATAGCTCTTTGGTTGTTATTTCTAAGGTGCCAGGGATGCCTTTAAGTAAATTTAAGCCTTTTAGAGTAAAAGATTTATTCTCGTTTTCAGGCGTTAGAACAGCACTTGCTATTTCATGCTTTAATTTTGCAGCTGTTTTTTGGCCTATTAAAAAGCCTAAGTTACTTCTGATTTTTTTAATTAGTTCTTTATCAAAGCTATTTCCCGCTACTTTTATTGACTTTGAGCAAACTATGCCGCCTAAAGAAACAACAGCTATATCAGTAGTCCCACCACCGATATCAACTATCATATTCCCTTCAGCTTTTAAGATGTCTATATCCATGCCAATAGCGCCTGCAATAGGCTCTTCAATTAAAAACACCTGTCTTGCACCAACTGAAACAGCTGCGTCTATTACTGCGTTTTCTTCTATACCTGTTACCTGACTTGGAACGCAAATGCAAATCCTTGGTTTTGCTATTTTAGATTTATATGTTTTTAAAATAAAATGCTTTACCATTTCTTTTGTTAATGTGTAGTTTGAAATTACGCCATCTATTAATGGGTATTCAACAGCTATTTTGCTATTTGTTTTGCCCACCATTAAAAACGCTTCATCACCAAAGGCGATAGCATCACCTGTTTTTGCATCATATGCAACTACACTTGGCTCATTTAAAACTATTTCACCATTGATGTATATTATTGTTTTTGTTGTCCCTAAATCTATTCCTATATCATTGTTTGCCATATTTCCTCCGTTTTATATCATAGCTTTTGCAAAAGAGTAAACTATAATTTTTTTAGCTTTATTTTCTTTTAAAAGCTGTGATAAATAAGAAATTGTATTTCCTGTTGTTATTATATCGTCTATTAAAAGTATTGTTTTGTTTTCTACATTTTGTGTCATTTCAAAAGCGCCGATTAAGTTTGTTTCTCGCTCATTAATAGATAAATCTTGTTGCTTTTTTGTTTTCTTAATCTTTTTTATAGCCTTTGAGTTTTCAATATTAAATTTTTTGCTTAAATGCTTTGCCATTAATTGTGGCAGGTCATATTCTAAGTTATACATTTTTGATTTATGGTAAGGTGATGATATTATCATATCAATTTTTTCATCTTTTATTATTTTTTCTAAATCTTGTGTTAAATTACTTTTAAAATAATCCATAAAATGCATCGGTGTTTTATATTTTGCCATTAATACTGCTTGTCTTACTACATCATCATAAACATAAGAAGCATATATTTTATCCGCATTTTTTATTTTTATTTCTTCTTTTTGCTTTAAATTTTTGATAATCAGAGTGCATTCATCACATACTCCTGTTTTATCTTCTATTAACTTTGAACAAAATGCGCATCTGTTTGGCGCTATTAAAAAACTAACAAAATTATTACTCATTATAATACTCCTTCATAAAATGCCTTATAGCCGAATACCTTAATTGCTTTTTATCGTTTTGTACCATCCTTTGTAATATCTCAGGACTGCCTACGATAACTAAAAATTCTTTCGCTCTTGTGAATGCTGTATAAAGTAAGTTACGATATTGTAATTCTTTTGCTGTATCTGGAATACTCAGTATCACTGCTTTAAATTCACAGCCTTGGCTTTTATGAACTGTCACTGCCCACGCATGTTCAAGCTGTGGTATTTCTTCTTGTGAATACTCGTATATCCTTTCTTCAATGTTTACTTTGATTGTTCTGTTAAATTTATCAATACCTATAATATAGCCTATATCTCCGTTAAATACTCCTGTATCCTCAGATAAGTCTTTTGAAATATATTGTATATCATAGTTATTTTTAATTTGCATAACCTTATCGCCTACACGGTAAACTACACCGTTTACAGTTATTTGATTTTTATTATCCTGTTTTGGATTTATCGCCTCTTGTAAGACTAAGTTAAGGTTTTGCGTTCCCCCTTTTTTCTTCCTTGAGGGAGATAAAATTTGTATATCCTCTTGTGAGTTAAACCCATAGGCTTTAGGAAGCCGTGTTGTTATGAGTTGTGAGATAGTATTTTCAATTTTCATTTCATCACAGCTTATAAAATAATAATCTGTATTATTAGTTTTTGCCTTTGGCACTAAGCCATTATTTATTGCGTGTGCATTGACTATAATATCACTTTGGGCTGCTTGCCTGAAAATCTCTGTTAGCTGTACCTTTGGTACTATATCACTTAAAATCAAGTCTTTTAATATGTTACCTGCACCCACAGCCGGTAGCTGATTATAGTCTCCTACTAATATTACCCTACAATTGTCTTTTACTGCTGTGATTAAATTACTAAAAAGGATTGTATCCACCATACTAAATTCATCAACAATAAGCACTTCACATTTTAAGGGGTTGTCCTTATTTTTTGAAAACTTAATTTCATTTTTACCTGTTCTTTCAACTCCTAAAAGTCTGTGTATAGTTTTCGCTGGCCTGTTTGACATCTCGCTAAGCCTTTTTGCCGCTCTACCAGTGGGCGCACATAATAAAACCCTATCACCTTGTGACTCAAAAAGCTCGATTACTCCTTTTACTAAGGTAGTTTTACCAGTACCGGGGCCTCCTGTAATAACGCACACATTATTTTCTAAAACAGTTTTTAAGGCTGTAATTTGCATAGGTGCATAATTAATATCATTTTGATTTTGTATATTTTGTATCTTTTCTTCAAACTTTGAAAATTCATTAACTTGTGTGTATAATAGCTGTATTATTTTTTGAGCACTAATCATTTCAGCTGTGTAAAGCTCTATTAAAAAAATAAATTCTTCATCGTTTATTAATTCTGAAATAATTATATTATCATCGCAAAGCTCTATAATTTTGCTTTGTATTTTTTCATCTTCAACAGCTATAAATTGTTGTGTTGTTTTTACAAGTTTTGATTTTGGTACACAGGTATGTCCATTTAAAGTGTTGTGCCTTAACACATATAGTATACCGCCTTCTATTCTCTCTTTAGAATCATATTCCATTGAAAAGCTAAAAGCTATCTCATCAACTCTCTCAAAAGAGAAAAATAAAGGGGCTGTACAAAGTATATATGGATTTGCTTTTACAAGCTCAACTACAGTTTCACCATAAAATGTATATAAACTAATGGCATCGCTCGCTGAAATATCATAAGAAGATAAGACTGCTATCGCATCTTGCACAGCATTTATCTTTTTAAATTCATTTTGAATCTCAACGGCTTTTTTAAATGATAAGCCTTTTATTTTAGCAAGTTTTTCTGGTTGTGAATTTAATACTATGAAAGTATCTTCTAAAAAAGCATCAGTTATTCTTTTTGCTGTTGTGGGGCCTATGCCCTTTATCGCACCAGAAGCAAGATAAGTATACATAGCATTTACATCACTCGGTAAGGTGACAGAAAAACTATTAACTTTAAATTGTACACCAAAAGACGGATGACTGGTAAAATCTCCGTAAACTGTAAGTCGTTGCCCTACACCTACGCCTGCCATCTCGCCTACAACTGTAATATTCTCTGTTTGAGTTTGTAAGTCTAAAACTGTAAATCCAGTTTCAAGGCTGTGGAAGGTGATATGCACTATATCCCCTTCAATACTTTTATAATCTTGCAAAATATACCTGCTTTATATTTATTCTTTATTATTATAATCTAAAATCACTTATTTGTAAACAATGCTTTTATTAGAATTTCATTAAGATTTTCTTCGTTTTCAAGTTTAAATTCTTTATTTTCCTTATGCTTTGCTATAAAAATTATATCATTGTTTGATAAATTATTTTTTAAGTATCTTACAGTCTTTTTGCTCTGTTCTTTTTTGTTTAAAGAAAAAATAGTAATAGACTTTGGACTATTTAATAAAACAAAATAATCTAAAAGCATCTCAAACATACAATAAAGCCCAAAAACAGCAAAACTTGCATATATAATATTAAAAAGGTGATATAACATAGAAATACCTCTCTTTCTTTTTTATATTATATGTTTTAGCCTTATTTTTGTTTAAAACAAAAAGCAAAAATGCTTAAATAGCATTTTTGCTTTTTAAAATTATCGCTTAATTTTTAATAATTAGAACGGTTGCCAGCCCATTGTAGTGATACAATACATGAATATCCATGATACTACTACGAATGTTAATACTTTAGGAACTGCCCATTTTAACCATTTATTGTAAGGAAGACCTACAAGTGCTAATGAACCAA
This sequence comes from uncultured Oscillospiraceae bacterium, assembly GCA_964369975.1. Classification (GTDB taxonomy): domain Bacteria; phylum Bacillota; class Clostridia; order Oscillospirales; family Ruminococcaceae; genus RGIG3102. The sequence goes on along the minus strand of CAYJFZ010000006.1, from coordinate 54,495 downwards.
CAGTCCAACCAAGCATTGGAGAGATTATGTTTGTAAAGCCATCACCAAATTGGAATGAAAGAGCCCCAAGTTCTCTCATCATGCCTAAGGCATCATAAACAGGTCTTAAAATTGGAACTAAGATAGCAACTTTTGCAGAAGCTGAAGGTATAAATACATTTATAAAGCCTATAACAGCTGTTATACCAACACTTGCAACGCCTTGTGATAAGTCTAATAAAGGCTGTGTTAATGTGTATACTATTGTATGTATGATATTACCTTCTGTTAAAATTCTTGACATAACTGTTGCAAGACCGATAACCATAATAACAAACGCCATGTTTGAAGTACCTTTTGCAAATGTTTGACCAATTTTATCAAATGAGAATCCGCCTAAGAAACCTAAAATCATAAATATAATTAATTGTACACCTGTTATAAATGCATAAGAACCTGGGAAGTTTGGAACCCAGTTTGGCGCTGTTATAACAAATGGGAACTGTGCAAGATACACAAAAACTATTGCGATTGTAGATTTTCTAAGTACTGTTTCTTTTTGCATTGCTTCTTCTTCTTCAGCAGTTAAACTTTGTTCAGGTCTCCAGCCCTCATCCCACATTAGAGATTTAGATGGATCTTTACGGATTTTGTTACAATACTGAATAACAAAGAATAAACCTATAAGCATAAATAAGTTTAATGAAATAAAAGCTGTGAAGAAGTAACTATATGGTTCTACGCCCATCATAAGCTGTGTAGTTAAGCCTTTTGTAGGGCCTGTACCAAAGCCTATTAATGTTGCAAATGTAGAAACACCCATAGCTACAACAGGGTCCATTTTTACTTTTTTAGCAAATAGAATACCAATAGGTACTATGGCTATCATAGAGTCATTACCACCAAAAGCTCCTAAATAAACCATAACGCAGAATATACTACCTATTAAGATATTAGGACTTTTGTTACGAAGTTTGTAAATAGCCCAGTTCATAAGCTCATCTACAGCTCCTGTACCAAGCAACATCGCTGTCATAGCACCACCCATTAAAACTAAGTAACCTATTGCACCTGATGATACTAATCCACCATGTAAAAGATACAATGCACCTATTGGGCTAACAGGGGTTTGTTCAGGTAAATATTCAAACTGATCGCCTAAAATAGCACCTGATTCATCTACCGCAAACTGTCCTGCTGGAATGATGTATGTCATTAAACTTGAAAGCAATAACAAAATTATCATTATCCAAAATAGATGCGGCATTTTAAAGCCTTTTTTTTGTTTTTCTTTTTCTTGAGTTTTTACTGTGTTCGCCATAAATATTCTCCTTTTTTGTTTTTTTATTCGACATTAATTGGCAATTAATGTTAAATTCACAGTTTCATCACTTAAAATATACATAGTGTACATAATTATTGACATATATTGATATTTATAGTATATTATATATAAATCAATTTTTCAATTGACATTTAACAAAAAGTGTCAAAATTTGAACAATTAAGCTCAATTGTTCATATAAAAACGAGGTAATTACTATGGATAATGTGATTTTGAGCGATAAATATGCTAAAACCAAACGCAGAATAATACGAGCTTTTATACATCTTATGCAGCATACTGACTTTGAAAGTATCACTGTGAAAAAAATTTGCGATGAGGCTGAAATAAGTAGAGGCTCTTTTTATAATCATTTTAAAGACAAGTACGATGTTCGTGTAAGTAGGCTTTTAGATGTAGTACAAGACATGCCTTCCTTTATTAGTATACAAGAAGGACAGGCAAATAAAGACACTTTTAAAAAATTAGTAGAAGCGTACATCCTATCATATAAAGAAATAGACTATGATATGAATAGGCAAACAAGGCAAAGTGAGCTTAACGGTGAATTTTCTCATATAATAAACACTATAACAGAATCCCTTATAGACAAACTTAAAGAAGATCCAAACGCAAATAAAGAGCAAATTCAATACATAAAAATTGCTTCTCAATTTTATATGGCAGGGCTTTTATATAGCTATGGCTGGTATAAAAAAAATAATAAGGATATTTCTGCAGAAAAATTTTTAGAAACACTATTAAACATAATTTAATATTTAATAAAAGTCAAAAAACTAAATTTTCTTTTTATCATCTACTTTGCGATAGTCATAATCTTTATTTTATAGTATGTTTTATTTAACGCACTATACCTATATTAAAACTATAATAAAAAAGCATCGGTAACACCGATGCTTTTTTATTATACCTTATTTGTTAATTTCATTTAATAAAGCTTCTACTTTATCTGTTTTTTCCCAGTTTACATCTAAGTCTTCTCTACCAATATGGCCATAAGCTGCTAATTGCTTATAAATTGGTTTTCTTAAATCAAGGGTACTTATAATGCCTTTAGGAGTTAAGTCAAAGACTTTTCTTACAGCAGCTTCGATTTTTTCAACTTGTACTGTGTTAGTGCCAAAAGTTTCAACTAAAACTGATACAGGCTCTGCTATACCTATAGCATAAGCTAATTGCACTTCGCATTTTTTGCTAAGTTTTGCTGCTACTATATTTTTTGCTACATATCTTGCTGCATAAGCTGCACTTCTATCTACTTTTGTAGGATCTTTTCCTGAGAAAGCACCGCCGCCGTGACGAGCATATCCACCGTATGTATCAACTATGATTTTTCTTCCTGTCAGCCCTGAATCACCTTGAGGGCCACCTACTACAAAGCGGCCAGTTGGGTTTATAAATATTTTTGTTTCGCTGTCCATTAACTTTTGGTCAACTATTTCATTTATTACATATTTTTTAATATCTTCTTTTAGTTGCTCTTGGCTTACTTCAGGTGCATGTTGACTTGAAATAACTATAGTATCAACTCTTTTAGGTTCTTGGTTTTGATATTCAACTGTTACTTGAGTTTTCCCATCTGGTCTTAAGTAGTCTAAAAGGCCAGATTTTCTAACTTCTGCTAATTTTTTTGCTAATTTATGAGCTAAAGAAATTGGCAGTGGCATTAATTCTTTTGTTTCATCACAAGCATAGCCAAACATCATTCCTTGATCGCCTGCACCGCCTACTTCATCATTTGTCCCTAAGGCTATATCAACTGATTGCTTATCTAAAGATACTATAACTCCGCAAGTGTCGCAGTCAAAGCCATATTTTGCTCTATCATAGCCGATGTCTTTAATTACCCCTCTTGCTATTTCTTGAATATTCGCATTATGGGTTGTAGTGATTTCACCTATACACACAACTAAGCCTGTAGTAACAGCTGTTTCGCAAGCTACCCTACCGTCTGGGTCGTGTTTTAATATCTCATCTAATACTGCATCTGAAATTTGGTCTGCTACTTTATCTGGATGCCCTTCAGTTACTGATTCTGATGTAAAAAATTGTCTGTTTTCCATTTTTTCTCCTTTATCTTCTCTGCTTACTTATAAAAAAGCCCACAAGCAAAACCTGTGGGCTTAAAAAAGCTACTTATCTTTCGGTTTTACCGCTGGATTTAGCACCTTGCCTTAGCAGGTTGCTAGACTTCAAAGGGCCAGTCCCTCAGTCATTCTTTATAAGTTAATATTAATTTTTCATTTACAATGTTATCATACTATACTAATTTTGTCAACATTTATTTTTTATTTAATAATGGCGATAAAGGCTTGTATATTAATATAACAATTAATAGATTTATTATAGCTTTTATAAAGGTATAAGGCATATTAAAAACTACTAATGCTTGAAATAAATTCTCAACAGATGGCAGTATGGTTTGATACATTCCCATAATAGCTTCTATTGGCATAAAGTTTGTGTATATAGGATAGACTACAAAGTAGTTTGTTACAACGCTCATAAGAGCTGTAACAACAGCACCTATTAATGCACCTACTATTGCGCCTTTTCTACTTTTATACTTTTGATATACTAAGCCTGCCGGAATTACTAAGCCTGCACTAAGTAAAAAGTTTGATAATTCGCCTACTCCTCCTGTTGAAGTAGCTGTAAGACTTGCTACATTTTTAATAAATGATACTGCTAAGCCACTCAATGGGCCATAGGCAAATGCTGCAAATAAAGCAGGCATTTCAGAAAAGTCAAACTTTATAAATGCCGGCATAAAAGGAGGTATAAATTGAATATACATCAATACTGATGCTACTGCTGCAAGCATTGCAGTTCCTGTTAATTTTCTTACATCTGTTCTCGCTCTTGTTTGTGTTTTGATTTTTTGTGCCATAATTGTTCCCTTTCTTTTTAAAAAAATACTTATAATTCATCTATTTCGCACTAAACAAATATTTTTTAGAAAATAAAAACCCTTTAAGACAAAAATCTTAAAGGGCGAAATTATAATACAAAAAAATTGTTCGTTTCTTTCATCCGGACTATACCGTCGGTTTTGGAATTACACCAAATCAGCAAATCTATTGATACGCTCGTGGACTTTTACCACCGGTGAGGAATCGCACCTCGCCCTGAAACAGACTATATTCATAGTATACACTAACTTAATAAAAAAATCAATAGAAATTGACAATTATTTTTTTTACTGTTACTATATTTATATAATTGAGTATAATAATGAAACGACGAGGTGTTTTTATGCAATTATTATTAAATTTTTTAGATAATATATACAGGGCAATTTTTGCAGATATGGATATCTTTTCCATAGCCGCTCGCTTAGCTTTCTCTTTAATAGTATATGTTATTTTTCATATAAGCTCTATAATAATAAAAAAATATAGCGAAAAATTAATATTTTTTATATTCAAAAAGCGAAGTGAAGAAGTTAAAAATGCCATTTTAAAAAGTGTTCAAAATCCATTTTTTTATTTTTTAAGATGCGTGGGTATATTTTTAGCTGTGAGTTTTTTGCCTTTGAGTGATAAGTTAAAATTGAGTGTGTCTGCAATTAATATCAGTTTTTTGAATATAGCCTTTATCTTGTTTTTAAGTATCACTTTACAAAACTTTGTAAGTAATTATATTGTTTTCACAAAAGTTTTGCCTGATAGCTTTGAAAAGAAAAACAAAACCGTTATATCATTTATAGTTAATATACTAAAAATAATTATCATTTCTTTAACTGTTATTATAATATTAAATGACTTAGGCTATGATATTACAGGCTTAATTACAGGTCTTGGTCTTACAGGTTTAACCTTCGCTTTAGCCGCCCAAGATACAGCTTCTAACTTTTTTTCAGGAGTTATGATTTTAATTGATAAGCCTTTTGGAGTTGGCGATTGGATAAGTGTTGGAGAATTAGAAGGGGTGATTGAAGAAATAAACTTCCGCTCTTGTAGAGTTAGAACCTTTGATAATGCGCTTATCACTGTACCTAATAATAAATTAAGTAATGACAGCATAACAAACTGGACAAAGATGAATTTAAGAAGAACTAAGATGAAAATAGGCCTTGTTTATCAAACTCAAAAAGAGGTTATGCAAAAAATAATAAGTGAAATTGAGACTTCTTTACTTGCAAACGAAAACATAAAAACTGAAACAGTGGTAGTAAGATTTGAAGAATTTTCTTCATCAAGCCTTGATATCTTAGTGCAGTATCACTCTTATCCTATTGAGCTTAGTAAACACTTAGCGCTTAAAGAAGAAGTGCAATATAGCATTATGGATATAGTGTATGAAAATAAAGCTGACTTTGCATTTAACACTTTCACTGTATACAATAAAAGTGAATAAAAATTTTTATAAAATAAAACAAAAAGAGTTACGAATTTTTCGCAACTCTTTTATTTGTTTTAGTAAGGTCCCATTTGATTTAAGGCATTCATTTCTGCCATTTTTTCTGATTCTGTTTCATCATCTGCTACTAAAGCTTCTGTTGTTAATACCATTGAAGCTACACTTGAAGCATTTTCTAAAGCTGAGCGAGTAACCTTTGTAGGGTCTACTATACCTGCTTTCATCATATCTGTATACTCTTCATTTTGAGCATCAAAGCCATAGTTAGTTGTATTTTTATTTAATATATCATTAATAATCACACTGCCCTCAAGCCCTGCATTTTTTGCTATTTGGCGAACAGGCTCTTCTAATGCACGAAGTAGGATTTCTCCACCTGTTTTTTCATCGCCTTTTAGTGTTTTTACTAATTCTCTAACTGCTGGAATAGTGTCAATCAAGGCAGTACCGCCACCTGCTACTATTCCTTCTTCAACAGCAGCCTTTGTCGCTGATAAGGCATCTTCAATTCTTAGTTTTTTATCCTTCATCTCAACTTCTGTTGCAGCGCCTACTTTTAGTACAGCTACACCACCTGCAAGTTTTGCTAATCTTTCTTGAAGTTTCTCTTTATCAAAATCAGAAGTTGTAGCCTCGATTTGAGCTTTTAGTTGATTTACTCTATCAGCTATCTCGCCTTTTTCGCCAGCACCATCTACTATTGTAGTTGTTTCTTTATTTATTTTCACTTGCCTTGCTCTACCAAGCATTGCTATTGTTGTTTCTTTTAATTCATAACCCAATTCTTCACTAATTAATGTACCGTCAGTTAAGATAGCTATATCTAAAAGCATTTCTTTTCTTCTATCACCAAAGCCCGGAGCTTTTGTAGCAACACAGGTGAATGTGCCTCTAATTTTATTTAAAATAATTGTTGATAAGGCTTCGCCATCAATATCATCAGCTATGATAACTAATTTTTTTCCCGCTTGAACAATTTCTTCAAGTAAAGGTAGGATTTCTTGGATTGACGTGATTTTTTTATCAGTGATTAAGATGTAGGCATCCTCAATTACAGCTTCCATTTTTTCACTATCTGTAACCATGTAAGGAGTGATGTAACCCCTATCGTACTGCATACCCTCAACTACTTCTGAGAATGTGTCAGCTGTTTTTGATTCTTCTATTGTGATAACGCCTTCTGTTCCAACTTTTTGCATAGTTTTGGATATTAATTCACCCACAAAATCATCTTGAGCTGAAACAGTAGCTACTCTTTGTATATCTTCATTGCCTAAAACTTGTTGAGAGTTTTTTACAATAGAATCCACTGCTACCTTACATGCCTTTGCAATACCTCTTTTTAAGTCCATAGGATTTGCGCCTGCTGCTACATTTTTCATACCTTCTTTAACTAAACTTTGAGCTAAGACTGTAGCTGTTGTAGTTCCATCGCCTGCTGCATCGTTAGTTTTAGTAGCAACTTCTCTTAGCATTTGAGCGCCTAAGTTTTCAAAAGCATCTCTTACTTCGATTTCTTTTGCTATTGTAACACCGTCATTAGTAACTAAAGGGGAAGCAAATTTTCTATCTAAAACAACATTCCTTCCCTTTGGGCCTAAAGTAATTTTTACTGTATCTGCAAGAGAATTAATCCCTCTTTGTAAACTTTCTCTGGCTTGTTGGCCATATAACATCTTCTTTGCCATTTAATTTACTCCTATTCTATAATTGCTAAAATATCTTGTTGTGAAACGATAGTATATTCAACTTCGTCTACTTTGACTTGTGTGCCTGAATATTTTGCTAAAAGCACTTTATCGCCTTTTTTTACACTCATTGGCTGTAAAGCGCCATCTTTAAAAATCCCTTCGCCAACTGCTACTACCTCTAAAAAATCAGGGGCTTCTTGAGCTGAGGCTGTAAGTATAATTCCACTTTTACTAACTGCTTCTTTTTCATAAGCTTTTAATACCACTTTATCAAATAATGGCTTAATCATAATATATTCCTCCTATTTAAACTTTTTTAGTGCTGGAATTACAACTGTTAATATAGCACCTGTAATTGTCCCCATAATGATGGCTGAAACTGATAAAACAGGCAAATAATACAATACTGCACCGCTTGTAAAAATAAAGCTTGCACCTGTTAATTGGCCTACATTATGAAATATCGCACCGAAAATTGATAATGTATAATAGTTTACCTTATCTTTAAATAATTTTATTAACACTGCCATTATAATAACAGAGAATAAACCACCTAAAAAACTTAGAAATCCTGCTGTAACACCTCTTGTTAAAAAAACAAAAAGAGCCTTTAAGACATTGAGTTGTACAGCACTATATAAACCTATATATACCATACAATACATAACAACTATATTACTAAGGCCTAATTTCACCCCTGGTGGAAGTGCAAACAAAGGCATTATCATACCCTCAAAAAAAGACAAAACCATAGCAAGGGCAAATAGTAAAGCTATTGTTGTCATCCTGTTAGTCTTTTGCATAATTTCTCCTTTTTAATAGTGTAAATCATATTCAAATATGTAAAGTAAACATCTAATCTATTATAATTTTTTATATAGGATATGTCAAGATTTTATAAGCTATTTTTACTTTAATAAAGTAAAATCAATTTAAAATTAATTTACATAATTTTCTTATTAAGTTACGGTTTAGTTACAATACCCTACTCAAAAATTGACTTTTTCGACAAAAAATACTATAATACTAAAAGGTAATAGGCATTTTATCGCCGAAAACTAACAAATAAAAATATTTTAATATGCATTTTATAGCATTTATACAACACTACATAAAAGGATGATAATTATGAAAAAACTTATATCTATGCTACTTTGCTTTGTAGCAATTTTCTCTTTCACAGCTTGTGGAGATACGAAGGTAAGTTTCGAGGATGGCGAATACCGTACAGAATTCGAAGAATTTGATGCTTTAGGCTGGAAAGACTATGTTATAGTAACAGTAGAAGATGGCGAATTAGTAGAAGTTATTTTTGACTCAGTAGACGAAGAAGGTACTTTAAAAAGCGAAGATGAGGGTTATAAAGCTCAAATGGAAGCTAATGATATCGGCACTTACCCAGCAAAATACAATCAAGATTTAATAAATCAATTTTTAGAAACGCACTCAGTTGAAAGCGTTGACACAGTAGCAGGAGCTACAATGGCAACTAATAGTTTTAAAGCTTTAATGCTTGAAACTTTATCAAATGCTTATATGGGCGAAGTGGAAGTTAGCGTTATAGCTGTTCCTTAATTTTTCCCAAATTACAATTTAATAACAAGTATTTACTAATACCATATAATTTATTGACTAAAAAAAATTATATGGTATTATAATATTAATGAATATTTATATAAAGGAGCCACTAATTATTATGAAAAAACTTTTAGCAATTATGCTTTTATCAGCAGTTTTAACAATGAGCTTAACAGCTTGTTCAAATGATGAAACAACATCTGAGGACACAGCTTCTAATGATACGAATACAACTGAGCACACATCGCCTTATGACACTAAAGTAGTGCTTGATAAGATAAATGAAGCAGTAGGTCTAAATGACCTTGTTACTGAAATTGATGCCGCTTATTTAGAAACAAGAGGCATAACAAGCGATATGTATTACTCTTTTTCATCTATAATCTATCCTACTACTCCTGGCACTGGCTTAATCGTAGTAATTGAAACTAAAGAAGATATGATGGATGAAGTAAATCAAGCTTTAGAAAACTGGAAAGAATATCTATATGATTCAAATGAAAATTATCCAGGTCCCGGTTTAGATAAAATAGTAGCTTCAAAAATAGTTGAAAAATCAAACTATTTAATTTATGTAGTAGCTTATGATGATATGAGCGAAGAAGAAGTTGATATTGATGCAATATACCAAGCAATCGATGCAAAAATCGACGAAGCTTTTGAATAGTATAACAAACAATAAAAGACAGAGTATTTTTCTCTGTCTTTTTAAATATTAGCCCTTATTGGAGGTTTATTTTGGTTTTTAGTAATATATTTTTTATATTTAGGTTTTTGCCTTTAGTACTAATTTTGTACTATATACTTCCCTACAAATATAAAAACTTAATCATAACAATTTTTAGCCTTATTTTTTACACTTGGGGCGAAGTTCGATACTTTCCTATAATGATAGCAAGTACTGTTGTTGATTTTACTTGCGGACAAGTTATTGAAAAAAATAGAGATAATCAAAAGATAAAAAATGTTGCTTTAGCTTCTTCTATGGTTTTCAACTTAGGAATGCTTTTATTCTTTAAGTATACTGACTTTTTCATAGTCAATCTTAATAACTTTTTTGGATTTGATATAGACTTATTAAAACTAACCCTACCTTTAGGTATTAGTTTTTATACTTTCCAGACTATGTCTTACACAATAGATGTTTATAGAAATAAAGTAACAGCAGAAAAAAATATAATCAATTTCTCAGCCTTTGTTACAATGTTCCCTCAATTAATTGCAGGGCCTATTGTTAAATACACTGACATTAACGAAAAATTAAACAATTTTACAGATAGAATTAAATTAGAAGATATTAATGAGGGTATAAAATTATTTATTTTCGGTCTTGGCAAAAAAGTGCTTATAGCAAACAATGTGGGCGCTTTATGGACTGATATTGAAATCTTAGGCTTTAATAATGTTTCTACACCTTTAGCTTGGCTTGGAATTATAGCTTACGCTTTGCAAATTTACTTTGATTTTTCAGGTTACTCATTAATGGCAATAGGTCTTGGTAAAATGTTGGGCTTTGATTTTCCACAAAACTTTAACTTACCATATATATCAAAAAGCATTACCGAATTTTGGCGCAGATGGCATATGACCTTAGGCGGCTGGTTTCGCGAATATGTTTATATACCTTTAGGTGGCAATAGAAAAGGGCTGAAAAGACAAATTATAAATATGCTAATTGTATGGTTTTTAACTGGCTTTTGGCATGGAGCAGACTGGAACTTCATATTCTGGGGGCTTTATTACTTTTTATTCTTAGCTATTGAAAAAATATTCTTATTAAAGTTTTTAGAAAAGCATAGTATCATAGCAAGGTTTTATACTATAATTTGCGTTTTAGTTGGCTGGGCATTATTCTACATCACCGACTTATCATTGATGTTCTCCTTTATTGCAAGGCTATTCATCCCAACTTCTGGCGTTATGGCAGGCTATTACTTTAATAGCTATATTGTAAGTATTATTATAGGTATTCTTTGCTCAACACCTTTAACTATAAAATTCTATGAAAAATATAAAAACAATAATATAGTTATGGGTATTACTTTAGTAGTAATAGCATTTTTATCTATCGCTTACTTAGTTGACTCAACTTACAACCCATTTATCTACTTTAGATTTTAAGGAGGAATTTTATGAATAATTTAAAAAAGTATCCTCTTATAATATTTTTTGCAGTACTATTATACTCTATTACAATCTTAGACTTATTTTCTTCAACTTATGAGTACTCAGAGCTTGAAAACCGCCCTCTTGCTTCTTTTCCAGCCTTTTCAGTGAATGCACTTTTTGATAATGAATACACACCGGATATTGAAGAATTTACCAATGATCATTTTTTAATGAGAGATTCTTGGATTTCACTAAAAAGTATAAGCGAAACATTTTTATTAAAAGGTGAGAATAACTCTATAGTTTATGGCGATGACGGCTATATGTTTACAAAATTTTTAACTGTTAGTAATGAGCGATTAAACAATAATATCACTGCCTTAAATACTTTTGCAAATAGACACGAAGATATAAATATCACCTTTGCTTTAGCGCCTACTTCAGCTACTGTTTTAAGTGATAAGGTAGATAGTTCTGCCCCTGTTTTAGATAGTGATGAAATAATCAATACTACTTACTCTAATTTGGAAATAGAAAACACCCTTGATATTTCTTCTGTATTAAAGGAGCATAGTGATGAGTATATTTACTATCGCACCGACCATCACTGGACTACTTTGGGCGCCTACTATGCGTATGAAGAATTCATGAATAGCATAAATAAACCTTATACCCCTTTAGAAAGTTATGATATTATAGATGTTGATAGCTTTTTAGGCACTCATTACTCAAAAGCAAAAAGTTTTAATGTAATTGAAGATACATTAAGCTATATTGATATAACAGCCGAGATACAAATAGGCGAAGATTTATTAAATATTTATGATTTAGAAAAATTAGATAGCCGTGATAAGTATGCTATGTTTTTAAGAGGAAACTTTGGATATACTCAAATATCTGGCACTGGTCAGAGCAGTATATTAGTATTAAAAGACAGCTATGCTAATTGCTTTATCCCTTTTATGGTTAATGATTTTGAAAGTATTCATATTATAGATTTAAGATACTTTAATCAAAGTTTAGATGCTTTAATAGAAGAATTTAATTATGATAATATCTTATTTTTATATAATACTGAGTCCTTTGTTGATGACTGGGATATCCCTAAAATAAACTTATTTAATGATTAATTATAACAGGCTATATGATTTATTTCATATAGCCTGTTTTATATTGATAAATTTCTTTTTTTATGATACTATTAGTTATAATAACTTTTATGAGGTAATATGAATGGATGAAATGATGTATAAACTTTGCGATTCAAATTGCGCTGCTTGCCCTACTCCTTGTAGCCGTAAAATACTCTGTGTTGGGGCTTGTAATACTTGTTCTTATCCTTGCGTAAGACCAAATACAAAAAAAGAAGAGGATTAATTTTTAATTTTAGGAGGTAGTTATGAGAAAATCTGACTTAGTTGAAACTATGCATAAATCAGGCTTTAGTTGCTCGCAAATTGTAGCAACATTATTTTCACAAGAAATGGGAGTTGATAAAAGTACCATTTTTAAAATGGCAGAGGGCTTTGGTGGCGGAATTTGCGGGCGAAGAGACTTGTGCGGTGCAGTGAGTGGTATGGTTATTGCATTAGGTGGAGTATATGGCTCAGATATAAATACTCCTCGCAATAATTCAAGCGAATTATATGAATTAACAAATAATGCTATTGATACATTTTTAAAAAAACATAGCACTTTAAACTGTCAGGAATTATTAGATATCAATGCAGCTAAGGGCGGAAGAAACTGCGATGGCTATATTGTAGATTGTGTAGACATTGTCCAAGATATAATTGATAATAAAAAATAATACATAAAAAAACTCTTGCTTATAAAGCAAGAGTTTTTTATTTTAATATATAATTTCACTAAAGGTTTGTGAGTTTAAATATGGTTTTATAGCTTCTTGTGAGTATCTTAGTTTTAAGATAACCGCTTGTCCATTTATTAAGAAGGCTTGGTATTCCCCACTTATAATGTATTTTTCATAAATATCAGCATCGGCAACTAAATAAAAAGTATCCTCGTCTATAATGCCATTTAATAAATCTTCATTAACTGAATTTATAAAAGCACTTCTTTCATCATTTAACGCCCTTGCCTCAAAAGTTAAATTAACTGTCATACCGTTATTCTTTTTCCCTGCCCGTATTGCAAACTCTATTGCGCCATTATTGATAGATGTGCCATCTTGTATAGATATAACACTATCAAAATCATTAAACAGCACATCCCAGAACTCATCAGTTGCAAGCTGCGTCATTGTATGTCTATCACCCTCATAACCCTCACCTTTAAAATAGTTATTTTTTAATGTAATAATTGGTGATATATCATAAACTTGGATAATTAAAGTAAGGCTTAATATTAAGTACGCAAGAGGTTTTAATTTAACTTTTGAAATAATAACTATACTAACTATATAAAAAACATAATGCAAAAGCCAGCCAAATCTCCCACTCGCTCTAAATATTGAAGCAAATTCATACACAAAACTTGGCAATGGAATACTAACTAACACAAAATTATGAAGTGTAATAGTATTAGATAAAGCAAAAAGTGTTAATGCAAAAAGTGTAAAAACTAATCCGTAGGATTCTTTTATAATTGTAAAAATTTCTTTTCTTACTTTTTTAGACACTATAAAAATAATAAATGCTATTATTAGCGCTATAAATATGCCAACACCTAAATAATTAAACGCCTCAACTTGTGTATCTCGATACATACCTAAAGGGTTTCGAATTGCCGACCAATTAGCTATATTTTTACTAATCGGATTAAAATAAGAATTAATATTTAAAGTGTAATGAACCCCATACCCAAACTCTTGTGCACTATCAAAAGAATAAAATGCGCCTATTATATATCCAAAAACTAAGGTACTCACTAAGCTACTCGCTAAAAAAATTATCGGCTTTATAAGTTGTTTTTTACTAATAGACCATTCAATAAAATAAGCAAAGGCTATCCCGAATGTAAAGGGTAAAAAGTAAGGGTGAATTCCTACACTTATAGTGCAAAGTATGATAAGGGCAATAGAATTTTTTAGACAGTACTCTTTTTTACCTTTAAAATAAAAATAAATACAGGCAATTATTAAAAAATGCGCAGTTAGAGCTGTATGCCTAAAAGCTCTCTCCATCATAACTGTAGAAAAAGAAAAAATAGCAGCACTTATACTACTTATTATGTAATTATTAGTAAAATGATTTATTAATAAGGCACTAAAGCCACCCATTAAAGAATAAAATAGCGCTACTGCTATTCCAAAAAATTGGAAAGTAGCGGGCAGTATAGGCGATAATATTTTAAAAAATATACTTAAAATAGGTATTGAGTCAGTATAAGTCACACTTGTACCATAAGGAAAAGCACCATTCAAACTTACCCCTAAGGGAAATTGCCACGGTGATTGCCTGTACAGCATCCAGCCAGCATAATGCTGAGCTGTATCGTTTTCAACAAAGCCTGTTATAAAAAAACTATCGTTTGTTACATCCAATGATGAAAAAGTAAAAACAAAGCCAAAAACTAAAAAACCTATTATACACCCTGTTATAAATATAAGTATTTCATTGTTGCATTTATTACTTTTAGTTATCTTGTTCATTTTATGTCCTTTTAAAAAATTTTAAGTTTATTATATCATAATAATACCTTAACTTCAAACAAAAAATGGGCATAGCCCATTTTATCTCGTTGTAAAATATTCTAAAATTGCAGTTTCATAAGCAAAGGCAAGGTCTGTGATAAAATTAGGATCTTCTAATTTTTTTCTATCTGCATCATTAGTATGATAGCCATTTTCTACTAAAACAGCCGGTATATTGGTTTGTCTTACTACTAATAAATTACCTTGCATAATATCGCTTCTTTGCATTCCTATTGCATCTATATCATCTAATAGTATGTCTGCAAAATCTAAAACATTATCTATATTAGCATAATTTGTATAGTAATCTCCAAATTCATACATATCATTTGATATATAATAAACATCAGCACCACCTACATAATCATAGTATTCTTGGTCTAAGCCGTCTGAATGTAAAGATATAAATAAAAAATTATCTTGTAAGGTTTCATCACTTTGTAATTCAAAAATTCTCTGCATTTCATCAGTAATTTTTTCTTCTTCATCAAAAGGAGTGTTCATATATAAAGAAGCGTACTCATCAGAATCATAAGTGATTAGTTGCATTATGCTAATTAAGTAATCAATTTCTTTTATCTCCTCATCGCTTTCGCTAACACCTTGCATAAGTTTTATTTCTTTTAATTTTTCTAAGGACAATGTGTTTGTAATAGAAGCCCTTGCCGCAAGTTCTACAAAATCCCCATCAGAGCGAGTTAAATGTACCTGTGCTCCTAAATTTTCTAAAAGTGGTTTTATTTGCTGTGCTAAAGAAAGCATAGCAACGCCCTCAATATAGCCCTCATACTCATTTGTATACTGATCGTGTCCAGCATCTAATACTACTACTTTTCCGCTTAAAGGTAGTGTTTCATCTTGTAAGTTTTGGGAAAGGCTTTGTGAATTTTCATCATCTTGCTGTGCATCCCCTACTTCACTAGGATTTAAAAAGAGTTGTAGGGCGATAATAACAATCAAAATGCCAAAAGATAAAATTAAAACTCTTCTTAATTTTCTTTGCGCTCTTTTCTTTTTTTGCGCCCTTAGTCTTCTTTTCTTTTGTATTAGCTCATCTTTTTTACTTTTTACTTCCTTTTCATTTTCGCTCAAAATTACACCACCTTTATTTATTTTCTTTTAATATTATATATTAATTAAATGAAAAAATCGTGTTACTAATATGTTAAAGTTATTATGTACTTTTAAAATGTTTTTATAAATTAAAAATATAGTATTATTATAACATTATATATTAATCTTTCAATGGGTTTAAGTAAAATTAATAAAAGGTTAAGATTTACTTTGAGTATATAATCGCAAATTCAAAAGCCAACTATTACAAATAGTAATAATTGGCTTTTTTTAACTGTTCATAAACCTTGATAAAAATTCTTTTGTTTTATCTTCTTTTGGACTTTTAAATATTTCATCCGGTGTTCCTTCTTCTAAAATTACACCTTCTGACATAAACAATACTTTGTCCGATACATCTCTTGCAAAGGCCATTTCATGAGTCACTATAATCATAGTCATTCCATCTTTTGCAATATCACTCATAACATTTAAAACTTCGTTTACCATTTCAGGGTCTAAAGCACTTGTAGGCTCATCAAATAGCAAAACTTCTGGCTCCATTGCAAGTGCTCTTGCTATAGCGACTCTTTGTTTTTGTCCACCTGATAATTGAGATGGCTTTGCATTAATAAAAGGTGCCATACCTACTTTTTCAAGGTAGTAAATCGCTTTTTGTTTTGCTATTTCCTTATCGCTTTTCAGTACGACATTTTGCCCCACTAAGCAATTATCTAAAACATTTAAGTTGTTAAACAAATTAAAGTTTTGAAACACCATCCCTACTTTTGCCCTATAATTTGGAGCATTTTTAATTGAGGATAATATATCTTCACCATTAAATAAAATCTTGCCTCCTGTTGGCATTTCAAGTAAGTTTATACATCTTAAAAGAGTACTTTTACCGCTGCCCGAGGAGCCTATTATGCTCATAACCATACCTTTTTGAATATTTAAGTTTATATCTTTTAACACTTCATTTTTCCCAAAGGTCTTTTTTAAGTTTTCAATTTTAATTATTGTATTATCCATTATTTTCATCTTTCCTTTCAGGAAATCTTAACATACCACTTGTATAAGCTAAGGTGTCTGTTGTTGCCATATCATAGCCTTCTTGGCCATCTATTTTGCTCTCCCACCATCTTAATAAGCGAGAAGTTATAACAGTCATAAACAAATACATTATCATTACTATAGTAGCCGATTCAAAGTATCTGTAAGTACTACCTACAACACTTTTATGAACAAAGAATAAATCGCTTATACTTATAACGGATAAAACTGCTGTATCTTTAATATTAATAATTAGGTTATTACCTATTTGAGGAATAATATTTCTTAAAGTTTGAGGGAAAATGATATGATACATTGTTTGAAAATGTGTCATGCCTATGGCTTTTGCAGCTTCGGTTTGGCCTTTATCTATTGATATAATACCACCCCTTACAGTTTCTGCCATGTATGCGCCTGTATTTATGGAAACTATAAAAAAGCCCGCTGTCCACATATTCATTTGTAGTGAGAATACTTGTAAGCTACCATAATAAATAAATACAGATTGTACTATCATCGGTGTACCACGGAATAATTCAACATAGCCATAAAGTAAAGCGTTTATTAATTTTAAAAAACCTCTTTTAGTTGCATTATCGCTTTTTTGTACTGGTATTGTTTGGATTATTCCAACTATAAAGCCTATAATACAGCCAATAAAAGTTGAAACAATTGAGATTACTATTGTAGCGCCGGCACCTTCTATGTAAGACATACCATAATCATTTAATAAGTCAAACATTGAATTTATAAATTCCATAAAATGAGTCCTTTCAAAACTTAGTATCCCTTATATTATTTTAATACAAGGGATATTAATATTAAGCTACCGGCTGTACGCTAATAGCTTCTTGCATCATTTGTGCAAAATCTTCTGCTGTTTTTCCGCTTAGCATTGCGTTTGCAGCTTCTAAAACTTCTGTGTTACCTTTTTTTACAGAGATACCGATATTTATTTCTTCTTGAGAAACTTCAAAATCTCCATCTGTATTTGAGAAATCAAGTATCATCATATCAGGGTATGTGATAACTGCCGCCATAGCCGTTGGCATATCTGTTACTACTAAATCGATAGCGCCTGAATCAAGGGCTACTAACATACTCGGTGCACTTTCTTGTGCTGGAAGTAAGTCTATATCATCAATTTGAGGAAGACACACATCATACCATACTGTACCTATTTGTGAAGTTGCTGTTGCGCCTGCAAAATCTTTGATAGACATTGCTTGTGCATATTCTGAGTCTTGGTTTACTAAAGAAACTATTGATGCAAAGTAGTAAGGGTTTGAAAAATCAACTACTTCTAATCTTTCAGCAGTGATTGACTGACCAGCAATAACTGCATCTACATCGCCTGAGGTTAAAGCAGGAATTAAGCTTTCCCAGTCTAATTTTACAATTTCTAATTCTTTTCCTAGAGTTTCTGCTAATTCTTGCGCCCACATTACATCATAGCCATAAGCAAAATCGCTTGAGTTTGCTATAGGTACTGCACCGTTTGAGTCATCTGGTTGTGTCCAGTTGTATGGTGCATAGCCACATTCCATAGCTACTCTTAGTACATTGTCTTCGTTTGTTGTTTCTTCTTCTTGTGTTGAACAAGCTGTTAGTGCGAATACTAAAATAATCGCAAGGGTAAGTGATAATAATCTTTTCATTTTCTTTCTCCTAAAATAAAAATACGATACATTTCATACATATGAAACGCATCGTAATAAATCAAAAATAAATACACCCTGTAAAAATTTTCTACCTCGATAGCGCTCCACTTAAAGTGACAGTGCAATGTATATTATACATTACCCCAGAATATAAACTTTGGCCGGTTTATAAACTTCGGCGAAAAACCCTTTCCTATATGCACATTTGCCATTTAAATCATATAGTACTATTTTTTTTCGCGACCTCTACCATAGTTTTAATTAAAAAACTAAATATTAAATTGTATCTGTTGTTAAAGTTTGACTAATTTGTCTTACCCTATAATACTCCTTCGTTTTGCTTTTGTCAACTATTTTTTTGAAAAACTTTATTTTATTAGCATCTTTATAGCTTTTTTATAATCAAATCTTGCTTAATTTTTTTATTTTTAGTATACTAATATTTGAGTTTATTAAAAAAGGAGGACATTTTATGCTTTTATCATTAGCCTTAATATTCTTAACTGGTATGATTTTTGCAAAATTATTTAATATATTAAAATTGCCTTCTATCATAGGCTTACTTATAAGCGGTATGCTTTTAGGACCTTTTTGCTTTAACTTATTAGATGAGAGCATCCTTTTAATATCTAATGAACTTCGCAGAATCGCCCTTATAATTATCCTTGCAAGAGCTGGGATGAATTTAGACTTTGAGCAACTAAAAAAAGCGGGTAATTCTACTTTATTTTTATCGTTTTTGCCTGCCTTATTTGAGATAGCCGCTACTGTTTTCTTTGCCCCAATTATTTTAGGAGTAAGTTTTATTGACGCCTTACTTATAGGCTGTGTAATAGCTGCTGTATCCCCTGCTGTTATAGTGCCAAGGATGATAGACTTAATCAATAAAGGCTATGGAAAACAAAAAGCAATCCCTGAAATGATAATGAGTGCTTCGAGTATTGATGATATATTTGTAATCATTCTTTTTACTATAACTTTAAATATAAAGACAGCTAATGATTTTTCATCTTTGAGTTTATTAAGGCTACCTACTTCTATAATTTTAGGTGCTATTTTTGGAGTTTTGATAGGATTTTTATTGGCTATTTTCTTTGAAAAATTCCATCTTCGTGATACTTCAAAAGTTATATTATTACTATCTATTTCTTTTATAGCTGTCACTGTTGAGGATAATTTAACTGCCTCTATAGCTTTTTCTGGGCTATTGTTTATAATGGTTATGACTGCCACTTTAAAATATAAAAAGAAAGTTTTAACCTCTCGCCTTCAAGAAAAATTTTCAAAATTATGGGTCTGTAGTGAAATGCTATTATTTGTATTAGTAGGCGCAAGCGTTGATATTTCTTATTCATTTAATTTAGGCTTTATAGCAGTAGGTTTAATTTTATTAGTGCTTATTTTTAGAATTTTCGGTGTTTTTATTAGCTTAATTTTTTCTAAGTTAAATAAAAAAGAAAAACTATTTGTAGCCGTTTCCTATATACCAAAAGCAACAGTCCAAGCAGCTATCGGGGCTATTCCATTATCATTGGGCTTAGAAATTGGTGATGTAGTTTTAACCTTAGCTGTGTTATCAATAATCTTAACAGCCCCTTTAGGTGCATTTTTAATAGATGGGCTATATACTAAATGCTTAGAGCATTAATATATAATTTACAAAAACTACATTATTTTTTAATTGATTGTTTATTTACTATTTTTAAATTATCTTTTTTTATTTGATATAATTAAATGCAGGAAAGCTATGTTTGCTTTTTAAGTTTTTTAAATCAATAATAGATTTAGAATTTTACACAAAGGAACTTTTATGTTTATTAATATTGTTTTGACTTTAATTCTCATAGCAATTTACATTATTTCACCTTTTTTCGGCTTTATTGGAATAATTCTTTTTAGTATCCAATTTTTAGTTCAGTTTAGCTTTAGGAAGGTGCTTATTACTAACTTAAATACTTTTAAAAGCCCTGATAATAGCTTTGATGAAGCTCAAAAGCAAACGATTTTAAGCAATTCAAAAACAGCCGCTGAATATTGGAAAAAGTTTTCAGTGTTTGTATGCTTTTTATCCTGCTTTGTATTATTATCCATTTGGATACTATTCATTTTAAATGCACTACCATTCCTCGCTTTTAGTGATAATGATAGGATATGGAGTATGGTTATAAATATTATTTTAATTTCATTGAATGTTTTTTATTATTTCTGCGTAGTAAAAAATATTCAAAAAATCAGAGAAGATTTCTCAATTTAATATTTCTTTAAATAGTTTTATAGTTTTTAAAAAAATAAGAGCCTAACTGCTAAGTTAGGCTCTTATTTTGTATTATTATCCTCTTACTTGTTTTAAAAGGCTAACGACTTCTTTTGTTTTTAATACTTTACCATAGCTTACTACTTTACCATCAATTACTAAAGCTGGTGTTGCCATAACTCCGTATTTTGCAATTTCTTGAAAATCAGTTACATGTTCTACTGTTGTATCCATGTTTAATTCACTCAATGCTTCTTTTGTTGCTTTTTCAAGTTGGTTACATTTTGCACAACCACTACCTAAAACTTTAACATCCGATTTTGCACTATCTTCTTGTGTATCGCAAGCTGTGCCGCAACCACAAGCTTCTGCTTCTTCTTGTGTATCACAAGCGCCGCCACAATCACAAGCTTCTGTTTCTTCTTGTGTGTCGCAAGCACCGCCACAATCACAAGCTTCTGTTTCTTCTTGTGTATCGCAAGCTGTGCCGCAACCACAAGTTTCTTCCTCTTTTGCTTTTTTTCCAAATCCAAATAATTTCATATTATTTTCTCCTTTTATATTTTAAATTTAATTTTAAACTTTTTTATATTATATATCCTTGTAAGAAATTGAATATATAACCTACTATTATAATGCCTGATGCACAAATACCTATAAATAATGCTAATAATTTAGGCTTTACAGCTTTTCTTAACATAATTAATGAAGGAAGGCTTAGCGTTGTTACAGCCATCATAAATGATAGTACTGTTCCTAACTGTGCGCCTTTTGCAAGTAAGGCTTCTGCAATTGGGATTGTTCCAAAGATATCAGCGTATACAGGGATACCTATTAATGTTGCAAGTACAACGCCAAAAGGATTGTCTGTTCCTAAGATACCTTCTATTACACTTTGTGGTATCCAGTTGTGGATTAAAGCACCTATACCTACGCCCACTAAGATGTAAGGAAAAACTTTTTTAAATGTTTCTTCTACTTGATCTTTTGCATAAATTAATCTGTCTTTTTTAGTTAAAGTAGGTGATTCTATATCTATTCCATTTGCAGATAAGATGAAGTCTTCTACATATCTATCCATATTTAGCTTTTGAATAATTACACCGCCAACTACAGCGATAATAAGACCAAATACTACATATATTACAGCTACATTAGTGCCAAATATACTCATCAATAACACTAAACTTCCTATATCAACCATAGGTGATGAAATTAAGAACGAGAATGTTACACCTACTGGTAGTTTTGCACTTGTAAAGCCTATGAATAAAGGAATGGACGAACATGAGCAAAACGGAGTTATCGTACCTAAAAGTGCTGCTACAATGTTTGATGATATACCTTTGAAGTTGCTTAGGATTTTTTTACTTCTTTCTGGTGGGAAGTAACTTTGGATATAAGATATAACAAAAATTAAAGTACATAGTAAGACTACGATTTTTATAACATCATAGATAAAAAACTGTAAACTTGCACCTAAGGCAGTCGTAATATCTATTCCAAAATTTTCTAAAATATTTCCTGTTAATTCATTTAACCACTTCATGCCTAAAACTTGATCTTGGATAAATGTTAATACTGATGATAACTTTTGCATATTTCCTCTTTTCTTTTACTAAAGTCATATAAGTTGATTGTTTTGCAATATTTTCAAATCAATTTTTTTTGATGTGTTCATTATATGATAAATTTTTATCATTGTCAACCTTAATGTAACTTACTCACAAAAGACAAATTTTATAAATATTTTTTATAATAGTGTGCATACAAATATAAAATGAGTTGAATAAAATTATAAACTATGATAAAATACTTTAGTACTTAAAATATAAATAAAGGAAATAATAATATGTTAAAAACTATTTTTGGCGGCATCGTTGTCGGCATGGCAAATATTATCCCCGGAGTAAGTGGAGGCACAATGCTTGTAATCTTTGGCTTATTCAACCCTGTAATGCAGGCAATTAGCGAATTAACTTCTCTAAAAAGTAAAAATAAATTAGATCATATAAAGTTTTTAGTAACACTTTTAGTAGGCGTTGGTATCGGCTTATTAATCTTTTCAAACATAATTGAAATTGCATTTTTAAATGTACCAGTGCAAACCTTATACTTCTTTTTTGGAATGATAGTGTTTTCAGTGCCAATTCTAAAAAGAAAAGAAATGGCAAACGACTCTTTTAAAATACTGCCTTTTTTAATAGGTTGTGCATTAATATTCTTAATGGTGTTCTTAGCACCCCAAGAAACTGATCTTGTTATCACTCAATTCCCTGCTATTGAACTTTCTTATTTAATTAAGATGATATTCTTAGGAATAATAGCTGGTGGGGCTATGTTTATGCCGGGTGTAAGTGGCAGTATGTTATTATTAATTTTAGGTGAATACTACTTATTTAATTCTTTAGTAGCTAATGTTACAAGTTTTGAATTAGTTATACTCATACCTTTAGCTTTTATGGCTTTTGGTATTGCCCTTGGAATTTTAATAAGCTCTAAGTTAATAGGCTGGGCTTTAAAAGCTTCACACGCAAATACAATGAACTTTATAATGGGCCTTGTAATAGCGAGCTGTATTATGATAGTACCTTTAGACGCCGTTTACACTATGCCAATTATTTTTAGCAGTGCTTTTGCCGCTGTTTTAGGTGGTGTATTCGTTACAGCGATTGAAAAATTTGTAAAATAAAATTACTATTAAAATAAGCTATCTTTATGATAGCTTATTTTTTATTGTTAAAATCTTTATCTCTTATACAAATAAAAAAGGCATTATCTTGTAGATAATGCCTTTTTATAATTAGTTTATTATATTTTATATTGTGAGCCGCATACTTCTTCTTCTATTTTTAATAGTCTGTTGTATTTTGCAACCCTATCACTTCTGCTCGGTGCACCTGTTTTAATTTGTCCAGCGTTTATAGCAACTGCAAGGTCTGCAATTGTTGTATCTTCTGTTTCGCCACTACGGTGTGAGATAACTGTTTTAAAGCCAGCACTATGAGCCATTTTAATAGCATCTAAAGTTTCAGATACTGTACCGATTTGATTTAATTTAATTAAGATAGCATTTGCTGAAGCTTCGTCGATACCTTTTTTAAGGCGAGTAGTATTTGTAACGAATAAATCATCACCTACTAATTGCACCTTATCACCGATAGCTTGAGTTAATTTTTGCCAGCCATCCCAATCTTCTTCATCTAAGCCATCTTCAAGTGAGAAAATAGGGTATTTTTCGCAAAGGTCTTTCCAGTATGCTACTAATTCATCGTTAGTAAATTCTTTACCTGATTTAGGCATACGGTACTTGCCGATTTCGCCTTTAACTTTCCATTCACTTGCCGCTGCATCTATAGCAAGTTTAAAGTCTGTACCTGCTTTATATCCAGCTTCTTCAATAGCTTGTAAGATAAATAAGATAGCATCTTCTTCATCAGCTAAGTTAGGAGCAAAGCCACCTTCATCACCTACTGCTGTAGCTAAAGATTTTGATTTTAGAATTTTAGCTAAAGTATGGAAAACTTCAGCACACCAGCGAAGACCTTCTCTAAATGAAGGAGCGCCTACTGGCATTACCATAAATTCTTGCACATCTACATTGTTTGATGCGTGTGCACCACCATTTAAGATGTTCATCATAGGCACTGGAATTGTTGTAGCATTGCTACCGCCTAAGAATCTATATAAAGGAATATTTAATGAATTTGAAACAGCTTTTGTAGTTGCAATAGAAACTGCAAGCATAGCATTTGCTCCAAGTTTTGATTTTGATTCAGTACCGTCTAAGTCGATTAACAACTTATCAACTGCATAGATATCATAAGCACATTTACCTACTAAAGCATCTTTAATTAATGTGTTTACATTTTCAACTGCTTTTAGTGTACCTTTTCCTAAATAACGACTTTTATCGCCGTCACGAAGTTCAAGAGCTTCATAAATACCTGTTGAAGCACCACTCGGGGATTTACCTACACCTACACTACCGTCTTTTAAAGTAACTTCTACTTCAACTGTAGGATTGCCTCTTGAGTCAAGGATTTCCCTGCCCTTTACGCATACGATTTCCAAATTTTTCATTTTCTACCTCCTGCAATAATTTTTATAATTATATATTCACTATCGTGCTACTGTTAATTATATAACAATTAAGATATTAAATCAATGGAATTTTAGCATATTTTTTATAAAAATAATTAACTTATGTTTCTTTTTTTAGTAAAACATGTAAGATTTATTAATATTTTATTATACTGCCTCATCAAACTGGCTGTTGTATAAGTTTGCATAAAAGCCACCTTTTGCCATTAACTCCTCGTGATTTCCACTTTCTAATACATTACCTTCATTCATAACTAATATAACATCAGCATTTTTAATTGTTGATAGTCTATGAGCTATTATGAAAGAAGTTTTCTCTTTTGAAAGTTCATCCATAGCTGTTTGAATTAAAATCTCTGTTCTTGTGTCAACTGAGCTTGTCGCCTCATCTAAAATTAATAAATCAGATTTTTTAACCATAGCCCTTGCAATAGTTAATAATTGTTTTTCACCTTGTGAGAATGTTCCCTCGCTCATTATGGTATCATAGCCTTTAGAGAGAGTTTTTATTGTTCTGTGTATTCCAGTAGCCTTACAAGCTTTAATTATCTCTTCATCCATTACATCTTCTAAATTATAAGCTATGTTTTCTTTAACGCTACCTTGGAATGTCCAAGTATCTTGAAGTACCATTGCAAATTTTTCGTGTAATTCTTCCCTTGAAATATCTTGAATTGATACACCGTCTATTTTTATACTGCCGCTGTTTACTTCATAAAATCTCATTAGAAGATTTACTAAAGTAGTTTTACCAGCTCCGGTAGGGCCAACAATAGCTACTTTATCACCTGCTTTAATTTTAGCTGAGAAGTCTTTTATTATTAGCTTTTCTGGCGCATAGCCGAATTTTACATTTTCAAATTCAACTTCGCCTTTTACATTATTAAGCTCTTTTGTTTTATTGCTTTCATTTGATAATTCATCTTCTTCAAGTAAATTAAATACTCTCTCACTTGCAGCAGCAGTTGTTTGGAATGTTGTCATTGACTGCGCTAATGTAGATAACGGCTGTGTGAATAACCTAATATAAATCATAAAAGCTACTATAACTTCAAAGCCAATACTACCATTGATAGCTAATACAGCGCCCACTACACAAACTGTAACATAGGATAAATTACCTACAAACATCATAATCGGCATCATCAGCCCTGAAATAAATTGAGATTTCCATGCTGAATTAAATAAATTATTATTATTACTATCAAATATACCTTCATTGTATTTTTGAGCGTTGTAAGCTGTAATAACTGTATGGCCTGAATAAGTTTCCTCGATATGGCCATTTAAAACGCCTAAGCCCTCTTGCTGTGCTCTAAAATACTTTTGTGATGATTTTATAATGACACTCATTAATGAGAAACCTAACAAACTTGCAACTATACCCGCTGTTGCCATAATAGCATTTGTTGCATACATTAAAATTATAGCTCCAACAAATGTAAATATCCCACTAATTAAAGAAGATAAACTTCTATTAATTGTTTGCCCTATTGTATCAACATCATTTGTTACTCTACTTAATGTATCACCATAAGAGCGCACATCAAAATATGATAATGGTAACTTATTTATTTTATCACTAATAGCTGAGCGTAAGTCTTTGTTTATTTTTTGTGACATTACAGACATAATATTGCCTTGAATAAGCCCGCAAACAAAACTCACTACATATATAGATAATAAGAATACTGCTATATCTTGTACTGCCTGTGTATCAATTCCAGTTTGTAAGCCTTCTGTTATTATTTGAGTTATTTTACTTAACTGGCTAGGGCCTAATAATGAGCAAGCCGCTGCTATTATTGATAATACAATAGCTAAAATTATAAAGCCCATATATTTTTTTGAAAAAGTAATTAATTTTTTTAATGAACCAACAAAGTCTTTTGGCCTCTCGCCCATAGAAGCGCCCATTCCACCTCTTGGCCCGCCTCCCATTGGAGGGCGTCCTTGACTGTTTCTTTGAGTACTACTCATCTCCTAATTCCTCCTTTGTAAGCTGTGAATATGCTATTTCTCTGTAGACTGTGCAAGATTTTAATAGGTTTTCATGATTATCATAGCCTACCATCTTGCCCTCATCTAATACTATAATTTTATCAGCATCTTTTATTGTGCTTATTCTTTGTGCTACCATAATTTTTGTAGAATCGCTTGTTTTTTCATCTAAGGCTTTTCTTAACTCTTTATCTGTTTTATAATCAAGTGCTGAAAAACAGTCATCAAATATATAAATCGGTGCTTTTTTATAAACTGCTCTTGCTATTGACACCCTTTGTTTTTGTCCACCAGATAAATTTAGACCACCTTGAGAAACGCTTGAGTCATAGCCTGCTTTTTCTACAAAGTCTTGTGCTTGTGAAATAGCTACAGCAGTTTTTACCATTTCGCTGTTTACTGACTCTTTATTTTTGCCAAAAGCGATATTACTTGTAATGTCGCCACTAAACAAGGTTGCTTTTTGAGTAACTAAGCCAATTTTTTCTCTTAATGCGTTAGTATCATAGTCTTTTACATTTACCCCATCTATTAATACTTCACCCTTTGTTACATCATAAAATCTTGGTATTAAATTTATTAGGGTACTTTTACCACTACCTGTTGAGCCTATAATAGCGATAGTCTCACCTTTTTTAGCTTTAAAGCTAATATTATCTAAAACTTCTTCATCACTTTCTTCATATGAAAAGCTAACATTTTTAAACTCAATAGTGTTTTCACTATTTTCTTTGCCTGTTAATTCGTTTCCATCTTTTATTTCGTTTTCGCTATCTAATACTTCACTAATTCTATTTAAGGCAACAATAGTACGAGGTGCCATAATTACATTAAATGTAAGCATCATAAACGCCATTATGATTTGCATTGCATAAGAAGAAAATACTACCATATTTGAAAAAATAGTGAGTTTTTCCATTCCCATTGCTTCGTTGATCAAAAAGCTACCGATAAAGTATATCGCTAAGGATAAACCTGACATTAAAAAGCCCATATAAGGGCCCATAACAGCCGTAACCCTACCTACAAAAGTATTTGTATATGCCACTTCTTCATTTACTTTTTCAAATTTTTCTTTTTGATAATCTTGAGCGTTATAAGCTCTTACAACTCTTACACCTTGTAATTGCTCACGAGTAACTAAATTTAATTTATCTGTTAGTTTTTGTAGAGTTTTTGATTTTGGAATAGCTAAAAATAGTATCCCACTCATAACTACCACTAAACTACATACCGCTATTGCTGTAACTATGCTAAACTCTTGGCTAATACCTGTTATTTTACTAATTGCTAAAATAGCCATTAAAGGAGCTCTAAAAAGGGCAGAATATCCCATAGCTATAAAGCTTTGGATTTGTGTTATATCGTTTGTTGAGCGAGTAATTAAACTCGGTGTTGAAAATTCACTGATCTCATTCATTGAGAATGACATAGTCTTTTTATATACTTTTTCTCTTAATTTCATTGCAACAGTAGCAGAAAGCTGGGCTGTAAAATAACTTACTGATATTGTTAAAACAAAACTTAGTAAAGAACAAGCGAGCATTAAAGCACCTGTAATTAATACCTCAGTTAGACTGCTACCTGGTGTTTGAATAAGCATTGTAATTTCACTCATAAATTCAGGCGTTCTTAAATCTGCCCATACTTGAATGATTATTAATACTAATGATATCGGAATAAATAAATACTCCCTTTTGCTTAAAGACTTTGCTATATGTTTCATTTTCCCTCCATTTTAATAGTATGCTATTTATTTTCTTAAAAAGCTTAAGATAATCTTTTTATAATACTATTTATTCTATTCCATCGTTTATTTTTTGTAAAAGCTGTGCAAAAACTGTTTTTTCTATATCTGATAAAGGCTTTAATATTTTTTCATGAGCCTTGTCTATGCTCTCATTAGTAATCGTTACTATCTCTTTTCCTTTATCTGTTAGCTTTACTAACTTTGCTCTCTTGTCTTCATCATTAAAAAATGTAGTTACAAACTGCTTTTCTTCTAATCTTGCTACTATGCCAAGGCAAGTAGGCTGTGCAACTTGTAAGTGTTTTTCTATATCTTTTAGGCTTGCTTGTTCCTTGTATTTATGAAATAAATAAATCAAAATATGCCCTTGCCTTACAGTCAATCCTGATTTTTTCAAATGATTATTTGCATTTTTTTCCATCGTGTCTTTTAAAATTCTCATAATGGGAAATATATTAATTTTATTGTCCATAACTCTCCTCCTATAGTAGGTAGTATATCAAAAATAATTTTATTTTCAATAGCTTACTATTATTTTTTTCATTTTTTTCACATCTATGTAAGATTTATGTTTTAAAATGCTGTAATTATTTGTTTTAAAATGTTTATTTTTATATTTTTTGCATACGATATTACTATAAATCTTTTGATTTATTATAGGAGGTAGTATTATGAAAATTTCAAAAAAGCTATTTTTCTCTTTAGCTTTAATTTCTGCTTTGCAAATTAGTCCTGTTTCGTATGCTTTGTATGATGAAGTGCTGCCAGTAGGTGGTCAAGACTATGTCCCTCAAAGAAGTTATGTACAACCTGATTCTCCTACTCCAACTTATAGAATGCTCACAGGTATAAATCAGACAGTAAGTACTACTGCCACATTTACTTGTGATATACCTTATAACTTAGCTGGTATTTGGATAAACGGTGTTTCTATGGATGTTAATACTATAGCTGTAGTTAAAGATGGTGGTAGGAGTATAACTTTAAAATCTTCTTTAATTAAATCTTTACCACAAGGTGAAAACTTAATAAGTATTGTAGCAAAAGACGGTGGCATGGCGAGTGCTATATTCTATAAAAAATAGCAATAAAAAAAACAGTAAATATTTCTATTTACTGTTTTTTTTAAGCTTTTTTAATTTCTAAAAGAAGCTTTGCAAATTCGATTATTTTCTTTCTTAAAATAAACGCACTTATTAATAATATAGCCACTAATGAGTATCTTATTATCGTCATATTGTAAGTTAGCATAAAGCTAAAACTTACTAACATAAATATTATTGATATTTTTATAAGCATTTTAACATCATAAATAGATTTTTTGCCAGTTTTCTCTTTTATTACTTTGTTCATAAATATATAATGCATTAAAGCATAGATTATATAACAAATTAATGTTGTGTATCCGGCTGCTAAAAATCCAAAGATAGGCAGAACTATTAAGTTTAAGACAATTTTTATTACAGCTGCTATGCCTGTTGAAACTGTTATATATATCTTTTTCTCATAGTAAAATTCAAAAGGTATAAAAAACATATATAAAAACATAAAGTATACGCTCATCGAAATTAAGGGCACTATCCACACCGCTGAATAATAATCGCTCGGTGCAAAAATAAAGATAGCTTCAGGGGCAAAGGCAATTAATAAAATATTTACAATTGCTACTACTATTATTAAATTATATGCAACCCTTGGTATTTTTTCTTGCTCGCCCATTTTGATTTTTTCATAAATCCAGGGCTCAACAGTTTGCATTACAGAGGAGTTAATTATACTCGTTAAAAATGCTACTGAATACGCTAAGCTGTAAATACCAGCAGCACTCTCACCTATATAAAAATCAATCATTATCCTATCGGCTGAAGTTAGTATAACCGTTGATAAATAATGAGGAAGAAGCGGAATATTAAAAGCTAAGGCATACTTCCAATACTTTTTGCTAAAGAAGGTTTTATCTTTATATATTTTTTGAAAAAATACAACTGAAAAAATTGCAAGATTTACAATTACAGCCGCTAAAAGCCTGTCCGCTACTTTATTGTTTGAATTAATAATAAACAATAAACCCATTACCGGCTCTACTATGGCAAATGTTATCATTACTACTGCATATCTTTTATAATTTAGCAGTACTCTTTCCTCATTCATCCATAAAGTAAATATACCATTTGCCCAAATTAATATAAGCATATATAACATTTGCGTATGCGATAGTGAAAATAAACTACACCAAAAATCACTGAATAAAAAATATACTACAGTAAAGATAAGACTTAGAGTAGTTAAAAGTCCGTGCATTGATGCGGCATATTTTTTTCTATCTTCTTCAAATTTTACAAGCCCTTGAACAAAAACGCCAAAGTAGATATTTAAAGTTACAAAAACGCCAACTATATTAACCCATGAATAAAAAACGCTTAATTCACCATACTCTTGAGTTGTAAATACCCTTGTAAAAATAGGAGTTGCTATAATAGAAATCCCTTTTTGCAAACAAAAACATACTAAAAACCATACACTCGCTTTTAATCTTAAAGGCAAATCTATATATTTCTGTTTTATTTCTTTTAAGTTCATAAAGCTCCCCCTTTTTTATAAATTTTATCCGCCATTAAACTATTTCACCTATTTATATGCTCAAGAAAATCATTCAAACGATTAATCCCTATCCAAGTAATCCTTGGAAAAATCGTATATCCAACAAGGCAAATCTTATTTACTAAATTTACATTAGCCTTTAGTATGTAGCCTTTATTTTCTCTTAACTTTTTATGCAATAGTTTAAATCTATCTGATTTTTCTTTAATTTCTTTATATGGCATTTTAGTAAAAATTTTAGCAAGCTTTGTGAATATCATATCATTAATACAAAATTTAACTTCATCACCGTATTTTTTTACTAATTCATCTTCATCTTTTAAACAGCGCTTTATTACATCAACAGCAAGATCCATATTTATAGTATTCGCAATACTATCTTTTCTAAAGGTATACATATAATGCCTTGAAGGTATATAAATAGCAGTATTCATGTATTGCATAGCATCCATTAAAAAATTAAAATCTTCTGATATTGCATTTTCTATAAATCTTATATCTTTAAAAGTTTCAGACTTATAAAACTTATCCCACACCATAGGCGAAATTACATTATTTATACTATTAATTAAAAATTCTTTATTATTATAGTATCTTTCTTTATCTTGATGATAAAAATCTGAATTTTTTAAAATCCTTTTACCCTCTACATTTACATCACAAAAACCATATATAACTACATCTACATTTGTTTTTTTTGCAGTATCTAAAAGAGTTTGCACCATATCACTACAAATAAAATCGTCGCTATCAACAAAGGCAAAATATTCGCCTTTTTTTATTTTTAACCCCTGATTTCTTGCATTTGGCAAGCCCTTGTTTTCTTGGTGGATAACTATTATTCTATCATCTTTTCTTGCCCACTCATCGCAAATTTTGCCTGATGAGTCTTTGGACCCATCATTTATTAAAATTATTTCTATATCTTTATATGATTGCTCTGCAATGCTTTTAATACATCTGTCCACATATTTTTCAACATTATAAACGGGAACTATTATACTAACCATTTTAACTCCTTAATTTTTCTAACTTAAATTTTTAATTGCTATTTTAAGTAAAAAACTCGCTATGAATTTTGAAATAACTTTAGAAATGCTAAATGAAAAAATAAATCCTTTAAACATTAATGAAGCACCACTATTATAAAAATTCTTCTTGTTTTTATTTAATAAATCAATAACAAATAAATACTCTTCATGTTTATTAAAAATATGACTATACGGCACTTTTATTAAAAAGCTAATTATAGTCCTCATTTGATAAATTACAAAATTATCTTTTAGTAAAGGAAATTTTTCTTTTAACTTTTCGGTAATTAAAAAACTTATTCTAACTGCATCATAATAAAATTTATTCTTTTTATCCCCTTGAGTTATACTATCATTTCTTAATAGATAATTATAGCCTACATAAGGAATTATCACTATTTTAAAACTGGGCTCTAATATTTCATATAAGTATAATGTATCTTCTGCATATAAGCCTACTTCAAACTTAATTTTTTCTATACTGCTTTTTTTATATAGCTTTGCCCATACAGTAGCAAACTGCGCCCCTGAGAGCAGTTGTAAAGTATACTCATTGCCTGACAAAGTCGTAGTATTAGCTATTGCTTTGGGTTGCAAAGTATCTCTAACGGCTGCTGTTTCATCTTGCATTACATTTTTATAATTACAAATCGCTACATCAGAATCTGTTTTTTTAATTTCTTCATATAAATTTAAAATCATATCTTCTTGTATATAGTCATCGCCATCTACAAAGCTGAGAAACTCACCTTTTATAATAGCTAAGGCTGCATTTCTTGCAGCACTCTGCCCTTGATTTTCTTGATTTATAACAATTATTCTATCATCTTTTTTAGCCCATTCTTCGCAGATTTTTTTTGATGAGTCTGTAGAGCCATCATTAACTAAAATAATTTCAATATTTTTATAACTTTGCATAACAAGGCTATTTATGCACTTATCTAAGTACATTTCTAAATTATATACAGGTACAACTATGCTTATTAAATCCATAGGATACTCCCTTTTACTTTACATTTTTATTTAAGTATATTTTAAATATTGGATAGCTAACGCAAAACATCAAAGACATTATTGTTTTTAGTTTATATTTTAGTAAAAAATAACAAATAGTATAAAGTAAGACCTCTGCTTTAGATGTTATATTAAACAAATGCTTATAAGATTTTTTAATATGAGTTAAGCTATAAAAAAACTTAGAATCTGCATATATATCAACTTTTTCTTTTATTTTTTTATAAGATAAGCCTTCATATGGAATATTTTTAACTAATGAAAAGGCGGCTACCCTCATTGTAAGTGGCATTATTAAATCTAAATGTTCTTCTAATTTTCCTCTTTCTTCTAAATAGGTGTAAAAATAACCTATAAATCTTTCTGCCTGTGGGCCTATTCTTATGTTGGATTTTCTTGTTGTAGAAGTATTCGTTACATCTACAACATACGAAGGTGTTTTTGTATAATAAAATTTTGGATCATGTACTAAGGCCTCGTGATTAAATAAAGAATCTTCCATAAAGGCAAATTTTTCTTCACTTAGCACTAATTTATTTTCTATAATAAACTGCGTTTTATAAACCTTTGTCCACAGATAACCAAATACATTTTTTTCTCTTATAACATCGTATCTTATCTTATCTTCTTTTGTTGTATACTTATTTACTAAGCCTTCACTCAATCCATTATCTACTAAAATTTTACCAGTTGTCTCTAAACGGTAGTAAGGCGCACAAACTATATCATAATCATTTTCTACAGAAATTTTAAGCATATTCATCACGCCATCAAAAATGATTTCATCATCAACGTCAACAAACATAACAAAGTCTGTTTTAACGAGTTGCATACCTATATTTCTTGCTTTTCCTTGACCTGAGGGGCTTATATGTTCAACATGAATATTATCATATTTTTTAGCCCAAGCATCACAAATTTCTTTTGTATTATCAGTTGAGCCATCATTAATTAAAATGATTTCAAAATTCATTTCTTCACTAACTATTATTGATCTAAGACATCTATCAATGTACTCTTGTCCGTTAAATACTGGAATTACAAAACTTATTAATTTTCTTCCCATAAAAACTTCCTCCCAACAATAGTGTACACAAGATAAAATATACCATATATTATACCCGCTATAACAGCACAAATTATACTTTTTAATAAAAATACAAATATAGTATCATTTACTAAGCCCTGTGTAATATTACCAATTAAATTTATGCTTATTAAAATACTGCCTATACTCAGAATTTGATAGGCAATTTCATACGCTAAAGATTTTTTAAAATAGCGATAAAGCACTATAATTTCATATACATAAGCTGTTGACAAATTTGAAATAATTGTTGCTAAAAGCACACCTTCTATGCCAAAATTAATGCTTAAATAGATAGATAAAGCTAAATTTATAATACCTCTTAAAATATTCACATTACCTATTTTTAAGAATAGGCCAGCGCCATTTCTATAAACTGCACTCACTGTCCTTGATGTATACAAATAAAGATTTATCGTTACAAGTAACGCAACATTATGTGATAAAACCGAAGCATTGCCCATCCACACAAAGATAAAATCTTGAATTAATATATAAAAACAAGTAGTACAAAAGCCATTAATGACTATTGCAAAGCCTGAATTTTTTAAAAAATCTTTAAAAACTATCTCGCTATTGTTTTTTGCTATAAAGGTGCCTATTTTAGCAGTTACTGCTGTAAAATAAGTGCTTGCTACTGCAATAGCGCCAGTATAAACTAATAAATAATTAGAATATATCCCACTTGCAGCTGTGCCTACTGCTGCAGATATAATAATATTATCTGTGTTGTGTACCATTAAATCGCCTATTTTAGTAAGTACTATACTTTTTAAATCCTTATATAGGCTGTGAGTGTCAGTTATCCATTTAAAATCTTTATTCTTATTTAAAAATGTATACTCTTTATTTATTATATATTTAAAAACTATGTTAAAAACAATACTCTTAACTACATAAAGAATTATAAAAAAGTAAAAACTTTTAGTTATTAATACTCCAACTGTTTGTATAATGAAAAATGATAATTCTACAACTATATTAACTGTGAGTACTATGTAATGCCTTTTATTTGCTATTATAAAATATTGTTTTATTATATTAGCACTAACGATTACTACAGATAAAAGATATATGCTATACGATAGCATAGTCACATTTATAGCTATTGTATCATCAATTACAAGACCAATTACAATATTCGCAAGTAGGCCAACTATTAAAATACCAATAGCTACTCGTGTATATATTTTTTTGTAAAAATTATATATGCTACTTATTTCGCTTTCATCATTTTCAGATATCGGTTTATATAATTTATGATAAAAAGAAACTGCTATACCTGCAAGGGCAAAGGTGAAAATATCGCAAAAATTTACAAACACAGACAACAAACCCAAATAGTTAATACCTAAGTATCTATTAACTACAAGTCTTGATGCCATACTAATTACAACTGTTATCACTTGAAATAGTATAGAGGTTATTAAATTTAGTCTTATATATTTGCTCTCATTGCTTGACTGCATTGTATTTATCCTCATTATATCTTTTTATATACTACATTTCGTTTTGGTGCTCGTTTTACTGGTTTTACAACTGCATCATCGCAGAAAATATGTTTATTTATATTTTTTTCTATAAATTTTAATCTAAAAAAGCCGAATGTAAAGCCTGCTAATGCTCCTATTCCAAAGCCAAAGCCATAGAACGCTATATCTAAATTCCTTGTAAATAGTGTAGCTATAAAGGATACACCTACAAATATTATTGAAAGTATCATACAACCAAATTGGTCGTTAAAATAGTATAAATAGATAATTAAGCTGTACATCAAGTATAGTACAAAATATCCTAAGGATAAAATAGGATATATTTCAATTATCATTGATGCAAAGAATAATTGAGGCAAGAATATCACTACTATTAAGAACATTATCGCTGTTATCATACTTTGAATTGCAAATAATCTTAATAATTGCTGTGCTAAAGTTCTAAATAAAATTCTTTTATTTTTTTGAATTTGCCTGTATGTGCCACCTATTACTGACTCCATATAAACTTGATAATTTTCATGAAATTCTGTTTCTGCCATTACTATGAAAATTATAGTTGTAGAAATATTTGAAAACATCGCTATACACGCTGCCATATCATACATAGGGTGAGTTCTGAATGTATCAGCTACTATTATACTTCCCTCACTAAACCAAAAAACGAATATGTGAGCATAAATACCAAGGGTGTATAATCCGTTTGAGACAAATAACTCCCTACAAATCCAAAAATATTTTAGACATTCTAAGTAGTTTGTCTTTTTGCTTTTAAACCATCGTTTTACTTGAGCAAATTGTAAAAATCCTATTATGAAAAAACCTAAGGCAAGTCCTGTGATTACTGCATTAATAACACTCATAAACCCAGTTAAAATAAAAGCTAATAAAAATGCAAGACTCATACCCATTACATAAAAAACGAAAATTATCTTATAGTCTTTTGTAGCGTGTAGATAAATTGTAGAAAAAAACACAATTATCATCGACATCCAAAAAACATACGCCATAGCTACATAATATAGCTCTATCATAGCTATAAATAATAAGCGATACATCAAAGGGATTGCTACTAATGTGCCAATAGCACAAACTATAATTAAGCCTGTGTAGTAAGAAGGTAAAATTTCATCAAACTTTCTTTGATATATTTTATCGGCAATGTATCTTGAAAATAATGTATTAAAAGGTGAAATTAATATCCCACAAAATATAAAAATATACAAAATTGTAGTGGATAGTAATTCTCTTTGTGAAATCTCAATATAGTTAAATCCGAGCGCTGAGTACATCAAAAGTAGTATTGCCACTATCAAAAGCGTAGGGCCAACTGTTACCATTGAGCTATACGCTGCGCCAAGGGCTATGTTTGATATATTATCTTCGCTATAAATCTTTTTTAACTCTAAACCTATACCGGCCATATTTTCTCCTTTTAATTTTAATCTCGTTTAAACTTTATCTTAGGTGCTGTTAGTTTATTATATACTGCTAAATATCTATTATAAATATCATCTTTATCGTAAAACTCAACAGCCCTATTATAGCCTATTATACCCATTTTTTCTCTTAATTCATCGTTGCTTGCTATGTTTAAAATGCCATATGCCATCTGAAGTGAGTCTGTTACAGAAACAACATAGCCTGCTTTTCCATAATCATCGAATTCTCCTTCGATTAATCCCTTACAGTTGCCAACATTCGTAGCTATAAAAGGCTTTTTAGCTGCAAATGCTTCTAATATAACTAAAGGCTGGCCCTCACTTATGCTACTTAATAAGAATAAGTCCATCTTACCTATATAGTCTAAAACATTTACATTACCTAAAAAGTTTACATCTTTTACATCTAATCTATCAATTAATTTATCACACTCTAAGGTGTATTCTGGATCATCTTCTCTTGAGCCCATCATCCATAACTTTAGCCTATCATCTTTTTGCTTTGCATAGCTAAAGGCAATAATCAAAGTTTTTAAGTCTTTTATCCTTGCTATACGAGCGATAACGCCTATATTAAATCCTGTATCATCAACATCTTTTGGCACTACATTGCCATAGCGCTGAACATCTACACCATTTGGTATAACAATCGCTTTGTTTTTATCACAGCCAAGTTCGATTTGAAACTCTTTAGCTCCTTGAAACAAAGATGATACTTGATTTGCAAATTCATATCCGCAATAGCCCATTTTGTTAAATTGGTCTATCCATAAATCCTTATAAATACCCTCAACCCAATCAGCACGAATTATTTCTTCTTCTCTCTCCCTTGAATATATCCCGTGCTCTGTTAAAAAATAAGGTTTGTTATAAATCTTTTTTTGCATACAGCCTAAAATAGCTGCATAACCAGAAGATAGAGCATGATATAAATCAGCTTTTATAGGATTTGAGTTTAGTATTGTAAATAAAGGCATATACATTGAACGCATCGCCCATAAAAAGTCAGTAAATGGAATACCCGAAAAGTTTTCTTCGTGGTATTCTGCTACAATTTGAAAAAAATCGTGTCCTGATAAAATGGAATCTATTGTTATATTCTTTTTAATGAAAAAAGCGAATATTTCATTCCAGTCAACATCTTTGCCAAACATGAGTGACTTAAAGGCTTGATATTCTTTTTTCTTCATTTTAACTTTTTGTTTTGTTAAAAAATCTATATGCTCATCATCTAATAAAAATATTTCTTGTACTTCAACTACATTGTCAGGCATTTTATACTTAAATTTTCTACCTTTTTCTCTTTTTGCCGATATAACTTGCAAGACAAATTCAATATGCGGCATATTCTGTATTAATTGATGAAGCCAGGTAGAAACACCACCTGTTACATAAGGGTAAGCACCCTCAACTATTATGCAAACTCTCATATTAAATCCTCATAAAATATTTTTACTGTTTGTTCCTCTGCTCTTATTAGATATAAGTTATGCCCTACTTCTTCATAGCTTGCACCCTCTACTTCTTTAATTTCTTTTTGCGTTTGCATTAAGAAAAAGGCTTGGTCTATAAAATTTTCTATATAAATTTGCGATGTATCCACAGTATGAGAATATATAGGATTTATTGATAGGTAAGTGCTAATTCTATTAGCAGCTTCACTGGCAGTTACCTTATCTATCCAATAAAATTCATTTTCTTGATAGTTTAATGTGCTTTCATATTCTAAGCCATAATCTACCCAGCTTTTATCCGTATCATATAAATAATCATCTACATTCGAATACATTGAAATTATGCCTGTACTTTTTGCCATAGCACTAATTTCTATCATTTCTTCTTCATGTTCGCCTTCTTTTAGCATAATTGGTATATTTACAGCCTCATCGCCTGCATTTATAAAGAAAAAGTCTTCATTCCAGTCTACTAAAACACTATTAACTACTCTTTGAGTAAATAAGATACCATCTTCGTTTTTAGCTATTTCACCTTGTTTTAGTGTGATTTGGTCTAAGTAATAATTTATGTTTATATCTTCTGATAAAAACAGTTCCTCAAACTCTTTTGTATACCATGTAATTCTTAAATTATATCTTTCTTGCGATGAGTTAAACTGTGGAAATAGTACAGAGTTTTGCATATTTAGTGCATCTCTACTATATCTTCTGCTTAAATAGTCAGATGAAAAATTTTCAGCATAAGGCATTCCATCTACTATAAATAAATTAGCATTAATAATAGGATAAATAAACACTTCACTAAGCTGTGAATAAATTTCTGTAATAAACGAATACGCTAAGGGAGAAGTGAAAATATCGGCATTGTAAACATAGACTAATTCATCCCCATTTACATACATCCAAGCAAGGGGTGGTAAGTCTTCATTTTTTATTGTTTCATCTTCTGATAAGGCATAGGCATATTTTTTTACACTGGGAACAAGCTCCACTTCATCTGCTGTAAAGCGGATTTCTAACTGTTCTTGCATTGAGTTAAAGCCTAAGTCTTGTGATATTCTATAACCTGTAAAGTTATCAGTTGCTATATAATTTCTAATTCCAACTATTTCTTGTATATTTGCATTATTGAGTGCTTCAAAATTTAAAGCATTCATAAACACTAAAATCTTATTTTCTGCTACCTGTGATAAGTATTCTACATCTTTTATTGCAATATCTTGATCAGCTACTATGAAGATATCAGTATTATTAATATGAATTTGTGATAACTCATTAACTGAATTTACAGTATAGTAATTTTCCTTTAAATTACTTAGCTGTGAAGATACGATATTTAACATATCATCATTTTCACTGCCTATAATTACAGTAGCTCTTTCATCATTTAAAACTAATACATTTTCTTCTTCTTGATTTTGTATAAAGAGGTCTTGTGCTTGTTGTGAATAAAGCTTTTCAACTTGCTCTTTAGTAGTTAAATCATTTGAATACTGCGATAAAAACAAAAAATTTTCAATTTGCATAAAGGTAAGAAAAGTTACAAATAGCAATATTATAAATATCAAAATGTAAACATAAATTCCAAAACGAATTTTGCCTTTTTCTTTTTTCAAGCTATCTTCCCTTTCCTTTTCTAAATCTCATAAACGCATTAAATGTGCTTAAAGTCATTATTAGCATATATTTTGCTACATTCATAAGCCCATCATGCATTGACTCGCCTTCTGTTCTTTCGTGCATAATAGCTGGTATTTCTTCTATATGATATCCTAATAAAAGCATCTGTACTATCATATTTAAATCAGGATATTTTATATCAAAATTCATATATTTTGCATAGTATGAAAATGCCGCTCTGTTAAGTCCCATTAGGCCACTCGTAGGGTCTGTTAATTCGTATTTTGTAACTAATTTAATTACAAATCTAAATAATTTTATAGCTATAATTTTTAATTTAGATATATAAAAACTCTCACTACCTTTTAAAAATCTTGTACCTATTACTATATCAGCTTGTTTTTTATCACTGTTTTCATTAGGTATTATTTTTTCTAAAAGCCTATCTAAGTTTCTTACATCATGCTGGCCATCTGCGTCCATTTGTAAAAGGTATTCATAGCCATTATCTGTTGCGTATTTATAGCCTGTTTGCAAAGCAGTGCCATAGCCTGAGTTAAATATTTGAGTTAATACATCAAAGCCTTCATTTTTTACTGATTGCTCTGTATTATCTTTTGAGCCATCGTTAATTACAAGGACATCCATTTTTTCTAAAGCATCAGAATTTTTTATGTCCCTTAAGGTCTTTATAATATTATTTTGCTCATTATACGCTGGGATAATTAATAATATTTTTTTCTTTTTCATTTTATCCCTCCAAATCACTTAAATAATCAACAGATAAGTTTAGTAAAAAATATGGATCTTGCTCTATTTTATATACAACAGCCTCACTGTCTTGATAAGCTATTGTAACTTCATCAGGGTAAACCTGTGATAATTTTTGAACCCAAAAATAAATATGAGACATTATGTGTTGTCTATAATCTTGATAAAGCACACTTCTTTTTTCAGCATAACCATCAAAAGCTTCATACAAACTATCATCTAAGGCAAGATCTGCTGAAATATAAATTGGCTGCGGAATAGTTAAATCGTGCTCTAAATAAATTGGGTAATTATATCCTTTTGCATCTATTTCAGCTATGATATATATATTTTGTGTAGGAATATATATTTCTTCTTCGCCCTCGTGTATATGCTCTATTATATCTATAAGCTCATAGTGATACCCATTTGAGCCAATTAAGGTTAAAGAGTTTGTTGTAGTTATCGCTGTCCATGTGTTTTTTTCTTCTTGCGTAATTAAATATTTTGCAATTATAGCTTCTGTTCGAGTTAGTGTACTGCTGTAATATCTACTATAATGTAAATTACCTGTTATGAAAAGCCCTGCTATTAAAGCTACTACCATAAGAGCATTTAAAGAATTTTTTACTATAATAAATTTATTTCTAAATATTAAACTTAAAAAATCATCTACTACATTAAATAAAAACATCCACACAGGAATTGAGAAAATTGCTCCTATACTTGCACATCTTGTATCCATAACAATGACTGGCAAGCCAAAATATGCGCAGAGATATAAAAATATTAATACGAATAAAAATGATGAAAACAGCATATACATCATGCCTTTTTCTCTTAATCTTTTAAAGAAAATCATTATTATAAGACCATATAAAAACATTAAAGCATTTAATATAATCATAACTGTTGCTATCATTGAATTTTTATATAAAAATAATGATAATTTTCCTGTTGCACCTGTAAAAAGTTCTTCTAAAGTTTTTTCTTCTTCTATTACTTCTTCGCTTGTATCTTCTTGAATTACTGTTTCTTCTTCCTCTTCAACACTTGATGAAATAACACTCATAGCCCAGTCCATCGACTGCTCAAAAGGATAGCCCAAAGCAAGGCCTACTCCAAAAGGAGCTAAGGCTAAAACCACTGCAATTAATCCGCCGATAACCATATTTTTCACTAATTTTTTCTTCATTATCGTCCATATTAAAAATACAGCAAGTGGCACACACAAGAAAATTATAAATATAGCATCGAAAAAGTGGGTATATACTGATAGTACAAGTGAAGCAATTACTAAATACCAGGTAGGCTTGTCTGGATTTTTAACATATTTTATAACAAAATAAATTGTTGCTATAACTGTTAATACACCAAAGTCCATCGGAAGTGATTTAAAATATCTTTCGTATGAATGTACACTTGTAAAATCTGCTATTGCATAAATTGCAATACCAGCTAAAGGTGCAAATCTTGAATTGAATAACTCTCTTAAAATAAAGTAAAAGTTAAACAGTATCATAATTATAATAACAGGGGCAAACGCTAAATAACCCTCTATTACAGGAATAGAAAAAAATGAAACTAAAGTGGCCACTAAAAAATGCAAGGCATGAGGATATAAACCCCTTGGGAATGCATCGCCTTCTAAAAGTGAGTTTATCCAAAAAAGATGAACTTCTTCATCAGCAGCTGCATATCTATATCCCTCAAGAGAGAATTTTAAACTACCAAAAAACATAAATACGCAAACTAAAATCGAAAATAAAATAAACACTTCTGCTTCTTTATTTTTTATATATTTTGCATATATTTTTTTAATATAGCCTTTAACGCCTTTTACACTCATACGGATAAGCATTTTTGTTCCGTATAATCGTAGCAATATATCTGAAAACACTTCTTTTACATTTTTAAGTAAGCTTGGCAAACGCCTTTTATTAATATACATCACTACTAATACAGGCACTATTATAACAAAAAGCCACACTGTAAAGGAGTTAAATATCCCAAGGTAGGCTAAAACAAAAGAAAATAAATTAATATATATATTAGAAGCTATTTGATAAGCCATTATCCTATAAGCAAAGCTTTTCTCCTTTAAATAAGGATATAAAAACCAAGACGGCACAATTAAGCATATAACTATATATGCTAAAATCATAAGTATTGAATAAAAAATATTAGAAAAAA
Organism: uncultured Oscillospiraceae bacterium; assembly: GCA_964369975.1. Classification (GTDB taxonomy): domain Bacteria; phylum Bacillota; class Clostridia; order Oscillospirales; family Ruminococcaceae; genus RGIG3102. The sequence goes on along the minus strand of CAYJFZ010000006.1, from coordinate 11,212 downwards.
TTAAAGGATCATATCCTATAAAGTATTGTAAAATCTTATCCAATCTAACACCTCGCTATCAAGTTCTAATACTGACACCTTTACTTCTTGTAAAAGCTGTGAGAAATTTTGCTTATCTTCGTGCTTAAAGTAGTACTTTAAGCATAGTTTTGTTGCGTTTAAATCTTTTGTTGCAATTTCTCTTGCATAAGATAAGTATTCAAGCACTTTTGTCTGCTGGTCTAATTCATCAAATAAGCCAACTATTTGAGTTAGCATTATCCCAGTTACTGCCTGTGTATCCTCTTGCCTTAATAATCTAATTTGCTCATCTAAGCTAACTATATAAACTTCTTGCTCAAACTCTGTAAAGAATTTTGGGCTTAAAATCTCGCATAAACATTCAATGTATTTTACCCTTGCTTCAACACTTGGATATTCTTTTAAAAACTTAAAAGCTTCTTCTTCCCTTGTTCTAAAAGAAGTCGTTGCCGCTGTTATATAACTAATAGCGTAGTGAGAAACCTCTGTATCTTCATCTTTTGCAGCTTCTTTTATAACACTTAAAGTTACTTCATCTTTAGGGCTTTTTAATACATCAAGTAACACTTTTCTTCTATTTTTTCTATCTGTTGAAAGCATTGCTTCGCTTAAAGGTATTTTATCTGTTTCTTTTTCAATATCTATATCTACTACTTTATCTATTCTGCTATCACTCAAACTTAATTCTTCTAAACTTAATTCCATCTGCTCTTTTCTGTAAAAAATCAAATTATACAGTTGAGCAAAAAATAAACAAAGAGGGCCTACAATAGGCGTAACTAAGATAAAAAATGCACTTACTACGCCTTTTTTTGTATTCCGTGTGAATATATAAAATAATAAACAAGCCAATGCAAATACTGCGTTTATTATTAGTAAATTGTAAAGATTATCCAAAATTACTCCTTAAAACATTACTTGTATCTATTCTTAACTTTTCTCTCATTACTTCTTCTTTGTCTACTATCATTGAATTTATACCGTTTTTCATAAATCTGTCTAAAACATACTGTGTATCTTTTTCATCAGAACTTGCTAATAAAATGTAAACATCGTACATATCAGAGCCTATAAAGTCAGTATCACGAACTAATTTTTCAACAATAGAAAGAACTAACGGTGTTACTTTTTCCATACCAGTATCAAGTTTAAGAATAGTGTAAGACATAAGCCCGTTTTCCGCACCATTATCATAAACTTCTAATTTTTCTTTAAATGCTTGAATTTCCATAACTCTTGTATCGCCAATAAATGAATTTTCAAAGTAAACATTTTCGTATTCAAGTGCACTAACCATAGTTTTTTCAACTAATCGGCTTAAAACTGCGATAAGTGAACTTTGATATAAGCTGATTTGGTCAAGGCCCATTGCCCATATCATTATGATAGCATCCACTGAGCCATCTTCATTGTAAACAGCACTTACATAAGTAGGTTTTTCAGTGTTGAACTCCCTATTCATATAAATTTCTCTATTTTGTAATTGATCATAAAAGTAAACATCTTCATTTAATTCAAAAGACTTACCCATAGTACGCCCTTTTTCAGAAGTCGCTGCTGAAAGCCTGAAAAAGCTTGACTGCTTACTTGAAACATAGATAGCTACATGGTCTGTTTCTATAAATTCACTAACAACTTTCGCTGTTTGGAAAATAACTTTACTTGCATCTAAAAAGCTTAATTGGCTTGTTATATTATAAAGTCTTGCTAAAGAGTTTCTGTATGCTGTTATCCTTTTGCCATAAATATTTTTAACATACATATTGCTCTCGTTTATTCGTGTTATATCAGCTAATTGTTGCTGACTATATTCATTATTTTCTACTAAATCAAGGTTTTTCCTATTATAGTTATCTCTCATCAGCCCTACAATAACACCACAAACAGTCAGTTGCAATACCTGAATAAATAACTGATAATCGATTGTAGCAGAGGAAGCTATAACATTATTCGTTATAAAGAATAGCTGCGCAATTGTAGCTAAAACAGTGGCATACATCGCATAACTCATACCATAAATAACAGCTATAACAATAACAAATATTAAAGAAAAATCTATTTCAACGCCAAAGTTTGAAGTTGCAACAAAAAATTCTAAGGCAAAAATAGCGAGTGAAAAAATTGTAGTTTCAACTAAGGTTCTAATTATTTTTCTTATTTTTGCATTATCGTTAGTTTTATTTACTTTTACAGTATCGTTTTTAATATTTTTATAAAAATCCTTTACTTCGGATTTAATATTATATCTTGGTTTAAAATTTAGTCTGTCGTTATCTGCATCAAGTAAAACAAAAGGAAATTCTGTTTTATCATTTTGGTGCATCGCTTCACGAGTTACAATATCCGCTTTTGAATTTAAGTTTATAACTTCATTTGCAATTTCTTCTTCACTGCAAATTTCTGCTTCGATGTGATATAACTCATTTGCATTTTTGCTGTTCATAACACTAATTACAACTTGCACAGCATCTTTAACGCTTAAAGCCATATGGTTTTCACCTTTTATATATTCAACGCTCTTTTTATCTAAAAAGTCGATTACCATCCTACTTAAAAAGTCTTTACTAAAGACAGTTTTTGCATAGTTTGCGTAAATAGTTGGAAATCTTATTACATCAACTAAGATATCTTCATCTCTGCAAGCATTTACAAATGTATCCATTTGCAAAAGAGCGCTTTTATCAAAACTGCTCGCAACTGGTCTTATCTCTTTTGTTAAGAAAGTTTCTTGATTATCCTCAAAAATTTCTAAAGAAGAGCAATATATAACCCTTTTTACTTTTGCAGTTTTCGCACTTAGTATTAAATTTGTTACCCCTGTAATATATTCAACAGTTTGTTTTTGTGAGTTACCCTCATTATAGTCAAAGTCAATGCGACCTGCTATTATCAAAACATCTACTTCTATATTGCTCATAATTTTAACTACATTTTCATTGCTATAGCTAAAATCATACTTTTGGAATACTTTTGTAGAATGCACTTCTTTTGCTACATCTTCCCCTGTTAATAGATATATTTCGTGGGAGTCATTTCTTAGTCTTTTTGATAATATTGAAGCGAATTCATTATCTCTGCTACATATTAAAATTTTCATTAATCATCATCCTTAGTATTTGTGTCGGTATTACTGTGTTTATTTTTTTCATTTTCGTGTTTTAGTAGGGATACTTGCATTGTAAGCTCTGCCATTTGATTTGTTAGTGTTGAAACTGTTTTAGAGTGATTAAATAACATAAAGAATATAATCACTAATAAAAAGAACACTAAAATTGATGGAGGCCAATAAATTTCTAAAGCATAGGCAAACCACATCAAGATTTCAGGAAACAAGCCTAAAAATATTGTGCCAGCACCACCTATAAGCCACATTAAAGCCTGCACTTCATTTAATTGTTTTCTTTTGCTTGATCTTAAAGCGTAAAGTATAACAAACAGCCCAACTGCTACCGCAATAATTGTAATAAAAATGTTCATAGCGATAAAGCTCCTTTTCTTTAGTAATTATGCTTACTTTTATAGTATATTATTATTTTTTCTTTGTGAAAAATGCCTTTATATATACATTTAATTCAAAAAAGACATACTTTAGATGATTATATCACAGCTTTTAGTCAAATGCAATAAATATTTTGTATATGTTTTGTATATTTTATTCATATTTCATATTGATATTTGAGTATATAATTTTAGTTATATTTCCTGTAAATAACTATAAAAAAACAACTTTTACAATTAAAAAATCGATTTTCATAAGAAAATCGATTTTTAGCTTATACCCTATTATATTGTTTTACTTTCTTCGTTGTGTATTGTAAAAGTATTTTTGCCTAAATTTTTTGATTGGTATAAAGCCTTATCTGCAAATTTGAATAAATCTTCATAAGATATATCTGTATTATTTACTAAGGCTATACCTATGGAAGTTGAGATATCTACTGTTTTGCCGTCTTCGCCTTCATAAGTTTTTTCTAAGGCATCACATAGCCTTTTTGAGATGGTATTTAATGTGTGTTTTGGTATTTCTCCTTTAACAAACACTACGAATTCATCGCCACCAAACCTTGCTACATAATCACCTTCTCTAAAAATACCACTTATAATTTCATATACATCGCAAAGAACTTCATCGCCAAAGGCATGGCCAAAAGTATCATTGACTCCTTTGAAATTATCTATATCAAAAACAAATAATGCACCCTGCTTGTTGTATAAAAGATATTTTTCAACCTTTGCTTTTATAGCACCTTTATTGTAAGCGCCTGTTAAGCTATCTCTTTGACTTTTATTTTTAAGTGTAATTTCAGCTTGTTTTTCTTCCTCTATTTCATCTATTGTGCAAATACTTATAATGTCTTTTGTAGTTTCATCTTCTTTACTAATAAACATCATTCTATACCAGATGAAATCATCATTGCCTACTGTATCTTTAACATCTGTTGACTTTGTTAAGTCAATTTTATTCGCCCTATATTCAAAACTTAATTCATTTACACCTTTTAAAAACTCAGATTTAATGTTTTTTGCGCTCATTTGAATTATATTGTCGTTGTCTTTATAGTATAACCTTGGGAATATATCATCATTAAAAAAGTTTGTGTATGATAGGTTTTCTTCTGTATCAATAAGCCTATTATCAGCTAATACTCTTATAATTTTATCTTGAGTTACATTAAATTCTATAATCATATTTGTTAAGCCGAAAAGTGCTTGAGTTATCAATTCATTTTCATCTATTTTATTTTCAAGTTCTTCTATTATCTTTTTATAACTATCGTTTGTAACTAAACTTATCATAAATACTAAAACTGCATAAAATGTTCCTAAAAGCACTATTGGAAGTACTATTTGCTGAATAGTTATTTTATGATCATCTACTGATAACATATCTGAATTATATATAAAGAACAAGCCAAGAGTTATTAATTGAAAAGCAATAAAATATAGTAAAGTTTTATTTGCTATAATTTCTTTTACTGCCTCAGGCGTAAACACTGATAAAAATATAATTAATACTATAATATGAGTTATTAATACCATTAAAGTATTATTAAAAAGTAATTCAGGGGTTTTTAGTATTTCTACTATGGATTTATCTATAATTAAAGCATGTACTGATAAAATAATTGAGCGGATTGCAAACAAATGCAATAATATACCAAAATCTAAGGCTATAATTGCAATTACTTTATCTTTAAATAATAAAAATGATTCCATAATTAAGATAACAGTAATGCCAATATACGCTCCTACACTATTCACACCTAAATAAAAAATTAAATTAGGTGCAATAATTGCATTAAGTAAGCAAAAGGCATAGCGCAATATCTTATTAAAGTTTTCTTGTGCAGAATATCTTTTTAAAAGTAAAGTTGATAAATATGAGTGCATCAAAAGGGATGCAGACATCAATGGATTAAAAATCATAAAACCACCTTTCTTTAACTTTTATTTTACCATTTTTTTTGAATGATTACAACAGTTTTGATAATTTTATATCTTATATTTATTATACACAACAAATATGTATCTGTGCTTTAATTATCGCTTACTACCTGCTTTTATTATAAAAAGTCTTTATAAAATAAAAACTATATGAATTAATTTACAAATTATTAAAAATCTATAAACTACTACTACATTTATTGACAACATATATATGTTAAGATATGTTTATGTATAGATGTTTTTATCTTAAATAATTTAGAAATTTTTTTAAATTGGAGGCTTTATGATAGAAGGGTTCATCGGCACATACACTACTAAAAAAAGCAAGGGGATATATAAATTTATTTTAGATGAAAATAATGGCAAAATCATAAACTCAGAGCTATTTATTAATATATCATCTCCAAAATATATTTTTTTAGATGAGGATTACTTATACACTGTTTGCAAAATTAATAATGGTGGTGCAGTAAATGTTTATGATTTTAGTGGGGCTTTAATTGATAGTTTAGTGTATGAAGAAAATGAGTCTTGCCATATTACAAAAATAAATAACTATTTATATACTTCAAATTTTCATACAGGACAAGTGAGTAAGTTAGAATTTAAAAACAATAAGCTAAAACTTATAAAAACAAAGGATTTTAAAAAAAATGCAGGCTGTCACCAAGTGATTCAAGATAATAAAAACTTGTATGTGTTTTGTTTGAATTTAGATAAAATCTTTGTTTTAGATTTTGATTTGAATATAAAAAACGAAATAAGTTTTCCAATAAACACTGGGATTCGCCACGGTGTATTCTCAAAAGATAAGAAAACATTATATGCTACCGCCGAACTTTCTCAAGAAGTATTCACCATAAGAATAGAAGATTTTAAAATTATTAATTCAGCTAATATTGTAAAATATAGTAAAGAAAATTCAGCGAGTGCTATCCGTTTAAATAAAGATAAGAATTTACTTTTCACAGCTACTCGTGGTGATAATAGTATAAGTCTTTTTGATGTTTCTACTAAAGCACTAAAGCCACTACAAACTATAAAAAGTGGTGGCGAACACCCACGAGATTTTATACTTTACAAAGATAAATTCATTTTAGTTGTCAATCGTGATAGCGATAATTTATGCGTATTTAAGTTAGAAGATAAGAAAATCGGTGATAAGGTATGCGAAATTAATGTACCAGAAGCTGTGAGTGTTATTTTAAAAGGAGAATAGTATGAAAAACAAAATAGGAATAATAGGCCTTGGCACTATGGGAAAAGCCTTAGCTAAGAATTTTTTAAATAAGGGGTTTACAGTCTCAGGCTTTAATAGAACATATTCAGTAGCTCAAAATTTAAAAGATGAAGTAAAAGAGAATTTTACTCCTTGTAAAACGATAGAAGATTTTGTAAATAGCTTAGAGAGCCCACGAATTATTATTTTAATGCTCCCTGATGGGGCTGTAACTGATAATCAAATTAATGTATTACTTCCTTTATTAGATAAAGGAGATGTTATAGCCGACTGTGGAAATTCTTATTTTAAAAACACTATAAGAAGAAGCGAAGAAATTAATAAAACGGGTAAGGTTTTCTTTGGCGTAGGTGTTTCAGGTGGAGAAAAGGGCGCTCTATTAGGGCCTTCTATTATGGTGGGGGGCAAAAAGGAGGAATATTATAAAATATCCTCTTATTTAGAGGCTATTTCAGCTAAAAAATCAGGTGAGCCTTGCGTTGCTTATATTGGAAAAGATGGCAGTGGCCATTTTGTAAAAATGGTGCATAACGGCATAGAATATGCGGATTTGCAATTGCTTAGCGAAGTTTATTTAATTACTTCTATGCTATACGGGATGAGTAATGATGAAATAGCCACAATGTTTACAAGCTGGAATAAAACACCTGCTCAAAGCTACCTTGTCAAAATTTCAAGTGCTGTTTTATTTGAAAAAGAAGTTAGTGGCATTAGTTTAATTGATAAAATAAAAGATAAGGTAGGCGCAAAAGGAACTGGTAAATGGACTTGTCAAACCGCCTTAGATTTAGGTGTAAACATCTCTACTATTCAAGCCTCAGTTGATGCAAGAAATACTTCTAATTTTGCTTTTGAGAGAAAGTTTTTTAATAAAGAGTTGCAAAATGATAGAGGGCTTATAGGAACAGATTTTAATAAAGATGATTTATTTTCTGCTTATATGCTATGTAAAATAGTGGCCTATGCTCAAGGCTTTTCTATGATGAAAACAGCAAGTGATGAATTTTGCGAAAATTTCAATCTTTCTGAAATAGCAAAAATATTTAGAGCTGGCTGTATTATTCAAGCCCAGCTTTTAGATGATTTAATGAATATTTTTGATGAGGGTGATTATGATAAAAACTTTTTAACTAATCCTAAAATGTTAAAAATCATAAAAGAAAACTTACCAAAACTTCGCAGAGTAACCTCTTCTTGCATAAGTTATGGCATTCCTATCCCCTGCTTTTCATCAGCCCTTATTTATTTAGACCAACTATCAAACAAAAAATTAGGAGCAAATTTCATAGCCGCACAGCGAGACTATTTCGGCGCACATACTTTTGAAGTTATTGATAAGGAAGGGGCTGTTCACCATGACTGGGACAACATTTAAAACAATCACTATTTTTGGTGCGACTGGCGATTTATCTTATAGAAAATTAATGCCCGCTTTATATATGCTAACGCAAAATGAAAAACTAAATGAAAACGATAGAATTATAGCCATAGGTAGAAGAGATTTTACAAATACTTCTTTTGTAGAGCATATTAAATCTTGGATTAAAAAATCTATACGAACTGAGTTTAATGATGACATGTTTCATAAATTTAGCCAAAAAATAACTTATCTAAAAATGGATTTTACTCTTATTAGTGAATACGATAAGTTAAGTGATATTTTTTGCAACTATGATAGTGAAAATATATTTTATTATGCAGTGGCACCACGATTTTTTGATATAATAAGCGATGGTATTATTTCACTGCCTTGTATAGGCAGCCCGAAAATAATAATCGAAAAACCCTTTGGCGAAACTATAACCGAGGCAAAAAAAATACATGATAAGCTAATAAATAAATTCGGCAAAGATAACATTTTACACATAGACCATTATTTAGGCAAAGAAATGGTACAAAGCATTGTTGCAATTAGGTTTAAAAATAGTATTTTCAAAGCCTGCTGGAATAAAGACTACATAGACCATATTAAAATATATGCCTGTGAAGAATTAGGAGTTGAAACCCGTGCCGGCTACTACGATAAAGCTGGTGCATTAAAAGATATGGTGCAAAATCATCTTATGCAAATTTTAAGTTTAGTGGCTATGGATGAGGCAAAGCCAAATGAAACTATAAAGCAAAAGCAAGTAGAAGTAATGCAGAATTTACAAATACCAAAAACAGCAAAAAATTCTCTTTACTTAGGGCAATACGAGGGGTATTTAGATGAAGACGGAGTTAGTAAAACTTCAAATACAGAAACTTTAGCTTGCATGAAATTATTTGTAGATACAAATAGGTTTAAAGGAGTGCCTTTTTATATTTTGACAGGCAAAAAAATGGCAAAAAGAGAAATGAATGTTGTCATTGTTTTTAAGGCAGTTAGCGAAGGTGTTGCCCCTGATACCTTAACTTTTAAAGTACAGCCAACTGAGGGAGTTTACCTTGAATTTAATATAAAAGAGCCTGGCGATAGTAGCGATATTATAAAAGCTAATATGGACTTTTGCCAAAGCTGTAACATTGTTTATAGAATGAACACACCAGAAGCCTATGAAAGGCTGCTATTAGCTGCTATTAATTCTGATAATACTTGGTTTTCTCCGTGGGAGCAAATTGAGCTTTGCTGGAGTTATATAGAAAATTTAAAACAGCTATATTTTAAAGAAGGGCTTTTAGTAGAAAAATATAAAACAGGTCTTTATTTAAAAAAAGAAAAAACTGAAACACCTTTTAACATAAAAGGAGTTTTAGAAGAATTTATTAATATGTCTTAAAATAAAAATAGAGTATCATTTGATACTCTATTTTTATTTGTATAACAAATAGTATAGATAACAACTACCGTATAACTTTTAGTATATTTTCGCTTTATGCTTTTTCAAGATACTCTTCATCATAGCTTTCTTTTCTTGACAATCTTAATAAAACGATTTGCATTGCTGCCATTATTAGCATTATAATACTCCAGCGGTCAATGAAAATCATATCAAGAGTTGTATCCTGTGTTAGTATAAATAATAAAATTGATAGCGCTGATAAAATTATACTACCAAAGCGTACAAAGCCTTTACGCTTTACTTCTTCATATTCATCGTATTCATCTTCTTTGTGTTTTTTAGTAAAGTATCCTATTACCATAATCATAGATAATACTGTTGTCACTATGCTAAGTATAAGATTTACTAAAGCCCAGTTGCTTTTCATCATAGCAAAAGGAGTGTTTTCATCGCCAATTTCAGCTTGTTCTGGGTCAATCAACGGATTTTCGATATCAACTCCTCCAAAACCACCTTCTGAGCTGTCTGAATCAGAGCCTGGGTCTACTGGTGCAGGTATAACTTCGGGCGAAGTAGTTGGTGAGGTTGTCGGTGTTGGAGACACTGTTGGCGTTGGGGACACAGTTGGTGTCGGCGAGGTTGTCGGTGTTGGTGCTTGTGTAGCCGAAGGTGTAACAGGGGCACTATTAATAGTAAATATTCCTGTATTTACTTTTACAATGTAATTTTTATGCTCTTGCACTGATGCTGAAATAACATAAGTTTTTACTGCTATACTTTTGCAAAAAAATATTTTAACGCAAAACTAACAGCCATGTGCTTACAAAAAAGCTACACGGTGAATAAAGGGATCGGTATTTAAGATGTTTTGGTAAAGAAAAGAGTGAGTAGGCATAGAAATGAGCACTCACAAAAGGCTATGCCCCTTATGAGTGCTCATTATATGTCTTAATTAAAATTTAAAAGTCTGAGCATTTTTCCTAAAAACTTTGATAAACGCAAAGCTTTTTTCATTATTGCTACAGTTCATTAGAATTTTTAATTTTGTCTATCAGCTTTTCTTTTTTTTATAATTTTTAAAATAATTACTACTGTTAGTACAAGAAATAAAAGCAACAATGCCCAAATTAAGAAATTATTACTTTCTTGCGCCGCCTGTGCTGCTGTAAATTCCCCAGCACTTAATGGCACACCGCTTGATGTTATTATCTGCGTTGTGTAGCTTGTGTCGGAATAAGTAATCGCCAGTGTGTGTGTTCCATCGCCTAAAGTGCTTAAATAATCTGCTGTAATTGTTACATTACCGTTATTGTCAACAATAAATTCGTTGGGCTGTAGTACTACACCGCTTACAATTACACTTATTAGTGCATTGTCACCAATTGGCGGTATAATTGTAATTTGGTTGTCCTCACCTACTTGCACCTGTGGTGTGTCTTTTTTTTCAATATCGCTCAAGCCTTCATCAGTTTGTTCTTGCTCTGTATCGCTTTGCGAATCGGATGTTGAATCACTCGTGTTTTCCTCTTCATCTACTGCTTGTGTAGGTGTAGGTGTTGGTATAAGTGTAGGTGTAGGTGTTGGTGGAGATGTTGGTGGAGGTGGAGGTGGTATAAGTGTATATGAAATTTTCACATAGTTATTTAAGTGATACTCTGTGGCTTCGCCTACTACGCTTTTTGACGTAGTGGTACCTGCCAAAATTTGAACCGTATAACCTTGCAACGGTGTTATGGTAGGC